>JBGSTG010000058.1:0-54251 GCA_041736625.1 Saprospiraceae bacterium
CTCTGCCGAAGAATTTATGCAAATCCGTTCGCTCATCAGCACCGCTGTCAAACAAGCCGCTTGTCCCCTTCAAACACTGGTACAGGTATTTGTCGACGGCAATTCCGAATTTATGCGGCTGGCTAACCCTGACTAGTTACCAAAAAATGGTTGAAAACCCCGCCTTGGAAGCCGCCTTTCGGGCCTTGACCCCCGGCCGTCAGCGGGGTTACCTGATCCATTTTTCTCAGCCCAAACAGGCGAAAACAAGGGAGGCAAGGATTGAAAAATGCCTGCCGCTCATATTTGCGGGTAAGGGGCTGCAGGATTGATCATGCATAATACTCAGTCGGTTAAAATATGATGTCGCCGCAAATGTCGTACATTTGTAGCCTGCCGATGCTCAGAATCTTGCCGCAGAAATTATACGACGATCCCGCCATGCGAAAAATCCTGGTGGACGGGCATTCGTGTGTCATCCACAAAAAACTGGACGAACCCGTTTGGGGCAAAGAGGGCTACCTCTCCACGCATGCGCTCACGATGGTGTTGCAAGGCGTATTGCGGCTGGAAAACGAAGACGGCTTATTCATGGAGGTCCAAGCCGGAAGTTCGGTTTTTATCCCCAAAGGGATATATACCGTGTCGGACATCCTGCCCCAAAGCGGTAGTTTTGAGGCCATGATGTATTTTTTTGAAGCCGATATTATTAGACAATTTATTGAAAATCATATTTTTAAATCAGAAACCAGGCGAAAGTCTGTAAACCCTGTCTTTATCCCGGGCAACGACGACCTCGGTTTTTTCGCCCATTCGCTGCTGCGGCTCTACGGTGGCGAGGTGCCCGCCAACCGCCAGATCACCAAGTTGAAACTGCTCGAACTGTTGCACCTGCTCCACCAGGCTTTTCCCGACACAAGCCACTTCCCCAACCTGCTCTCCACGCTCGACAACCGGGAGCGGCGCAGCCTCCGGGAGTTCATGCAGGCCAATTTCCACAGGCCTCTCGGCATCGAGGATTATGCCTACCTGACCGGCCGGTCGGTTTCGACGTTCACCCGCGATTTCAAGGCAAAATTCGGGGGCATTTCGCCCAAACAATGGCTCATCGAGCGCCGACTCGAACGGGCGCACACCCTGTTGCTGGGCAACCTCGTTCAGCATATCTCGGAAGCCGCATGGGAGTCGGGCTACGAAAACGTCCCGCATTTTATCAAGACATTCCACAAAAAATACGGCATCACGCCCAAGCAGTTGCTGATTGAGCGCAGAAAGGAAGTTGCCGTGTGACGACTTTTGACCGAAAAACACCATTTTCGCTCGTTCCCGAAATTTTGCTTTCCGGTCTTCCGGCACCTTTGCCGCAGGATTGATTTAAAAATAAATTTCAATATGACAAAAATCGCAATCGTCACCGGCGGTAGCCGGGGACTCGGTAAAGACATGGCGCTCGCGCTCGCCGCCAAAGGCCTGGACGTAATCATTACCTACACCTCCCAACCCGCCGCAGCTGCCGAGGTGGTAACCGCCATCGAAGCGACGAGGCGAAAAGCCGCCGCCCTTTCGCTGAATTTGCTAAAAATCAACGAACTGGATGCTTTTATGGCAAACCTGAACGCTGTTTTGGCAGAAAAATTCGAGGGCAGGAAGCCGGATTTTCTGGTCAACAACGCCGGCATGGGCGACACCATCCCGATGCCGCAGGCCACCGAGCAGCAGTTCGACGACTTCCTCAACGTGCATTTCAAGGGCGTGTACTTTCTCACCCAAAAAATGCTCGCCGCCATGAACGACGGTGGTGGCATCGTCAACATTTCTACCGGAACAACCCGCTTCTGCATCCCCGGCTACTCGCTGTACGCTTCCATGAAAGGAGCCGTGGAGGTGCTCACCCGCTACATCGCCAAAGAGTACGGCAGCCGGGGCATCCGGGCCAATGTGGTCGCCCCGGGCCCCATCGAGACGGACTTCAACAACGCCGCCATCCGTTCCAACCCGCAAATGAAAGCCTTCCTCTCCACCCTCTCGCCATTGGGCAGGGTCGGGCAGGCGGACGACGTCGGCAGCGTGGTTGCTTTCTTATGCTCCGACGACGCCAAGTGGGTAAACGGGCAGCGTATTGAGGTGTCGGGGGGGATTAATATTTGAAACTTAACTTCTCAATTCACCAAAAATACCACCCGCCGGTTCTGCGCAAAACCCTCCTCAGTCTGTTCCGTACTTAACGGGCGGGTTTCGCCGTACCCTTTGTAACTGAGGCGGTCGGCGGCTACGCCTTTCTGCACCAGATATTCCTTGACCACCCTGGCGCGATCTTCCGACAATATCTGGTTTTTGGCCGCATCGCCGTTGGTATCGGTGTGCCCCTCAATGGCCACTTTAACCAAAGGGTTGCGCAGCAAAAAGGCAGCAAACTGATCTAGCGCGGGGTACGACTCGGGCAAGATCACGCTCTGGCCGCGCACGAAAAGCACGTTTTTCGGAACGTACCTTCCCAGGGTGTCTTTTTCCTCCGGCGCGGTCAGACTGGGCGATGGCGGCGCCGGTTTATCCACCTTTTTCGGCGCTTCCGGCTTGGGCGCCGGCGGGTCAAGGGTCGCGCCGGGCTGGTAAAAATAACGGGGTTCGATCACCTGGTAGTTGCGCAGATCGTCGCCCGGCAAACGCCACATCAGCCGCGCCTCGCCTTCGAGCAGCCCGTTGAAGTACTCCACTTCAATGGAGTACAGTCGGCCGGCTTCCAGATCGATCGACCCGTCGTAGTGCATGTGGTTGTTCATCTGCCAGGAGTCAATGACCGGGCGGCCGCCGATGCGCACGCGGATGCCGTCGTCTACCTTGGCGACAAACGCGTATTTACCCGAACGGGGCGGGCGTATCTGTCCGCGCCAACGCACGGAGAAAGATTCCGGGTTGATGCCCCTGGCCGGCGCCTGGTTCCAATAAAAGTCGATCTTCGCATCGGTACGGAACAGCATGAGTTTGTTGAAACGCGCACCGTCGTAGTATTCAGCATGCAGGCCATTCTGGGCGGAAAGCGCAGAAAAATTTAAAAATACGCCCCCAAACATCAGTAAAACAGATAGTTTATGCATCGCGATCAGTTTGCAAACACCATTTCCCGGGCGTCCATCACCTGTCCGTCAACCACCAGCCGATACACATAAACGCCCGTTTGCCCATAACCGTGTACATAAAGATGCTCATTCAGCCCTTCCCGGATGTGCACAATCGGCAGTTCGGACACCATACGGCCCCCGGGATCGAAAACCTGTATGGACGCTTCCCGGAAAGCGGGCACCTGACCGGCCATAAAACTGATCCACGTGGATTCATCGAACGGGTTCGGGCGGTTTTGCTGCAATTCAAATGTTTTGGAAGGCTCGGTCTCCTCCACGCCTACCGCCGGAAAAAGCTGTATCTCCCGGCTGAACAGGCTCTCTATGCCCGCGTCATTGACCTTGGCAGCACTGACAAACACCAGCCCGCCGGGGTTGCACGGGAACACGCCGTAAGTGGTGTCCGCGAGCTCGAAAATCGTGTCGAAATCATTGGACGCGGTGCGCAGAAAAACGCGGAAAGGCGGATCCAGGTCGCTTATACTGACGATAAACTCCGCGCCGTTGCGTTTGAACGTGATGTTTTCCGGAATCGGCACCCCCTGTGCCGACATGGCGATGGCGTTTGCGTTGATCGCGGCGTTGCGGGCCAGGTAGTTGAAATCGACAAAAAATGAATCGATGACCTGGTCGCCGTCGGTGTCCACGCCCAGGATATCCGCCTCGGTGTGCTGGCGGTCGTCGTAATCCGGCCCATTCGACGCGTCGCCGTGTTCATTGGCCGAACAGAAGCGTATGGCCGGGTAGCCGCGCATGCGGAAAGGGATGTGGTCGCCCCCTCGACCGCTGCGGTCTTCCGGACTCATGATGCGCACGTCCATGGGCACGGCCGCCGTCGGTTTGAGCATTTCTTCGTATTCGAGTTTGACGAAACGGGCGAGCTGCTTGTAGGGCGAGCCGGCCGACCCGCCGGAGAACAGGCGCACCCCGGTGGAGTCAACGTGGTTGAGGCCCGGGCAGGAGGGCGCCGAGGAGGTTTCCCCGCAGATGATCCCGCCCACGATGTCGTTGTTGTACACCGCCCGCACCGGGATGTTTTGTGCCACGCAGTACTCGGCAAAGGCATTGGCGCCCATCAGCCCTTGTTCTTCGCCGATGGTGACCAGAAAGACAAGGGTATTGGGAAAGGAATACCTGGCCATCACCCGGGCCAGCTCCATGACCAGCACGGTGCCGCTGGCGTTGTCTTCCACGCCCTCGGCCACGCAGGCGGTGTCGCACACCCCGCTGCAGCGGCTGTCGATGTGGCCCTCCACAATGATCACCCCGTGGTCGGTCGTGTCGGCGCCCGGCAACACAGCGAAAATATTGCGGTGGCGCCCAACGCCGCAGATGTCCTGGTCGAACTGCAGGTAGGAGACCAACAGGCGGTCTTCCTCCGCAGCGCTGAAGGCCTGAAATTGATCGAACACCCAACGGCGGGCGGCGCCGATGCCCCGAACATCGGACAGGGTGTCGCTCCCTGTATTGCGGGTGCCGAATGCGCTCAGGCGGGTGATGAAAGCCCGAAGGCTGTCGGGCCGGATGCGGCCGGACATTTCGCTGGCGATGAGCAGCGGATCGTCAATAAGCACCGAGGGCGCATAGTCCGCCGGGGAAAAATTCCCCTTCAGCACCGCATCGGCCTCGGCATTGGTTACCACCATGTTGGTCTGGCCGGCTACTTGGCCGGACCACAAAATCAACAACGAAAAAAGGACAATGTATTTCATAGCAGAACAGGTTGAGTACGCGAATGTAGCAATAATTCGCCGTTCAACCCAACATTACCACATTGGGCGGTGCGCGCCAAATCCGGGCAGGGCCAGGTCTTTTTCCGACACCAGCACCTGCTGCAGATCGAACTCCCAGTCGATGCTGAGCGTGGGGTCGTCGTACCGGATGCCGCCTTCGGCTGCCTTGTTGTAAAAATTGTCGCATTTGTAAAAAAACTCAGCCGTCTCGCTGAGCACCAGATAGCCGTGCGCGAAGCCTCTGGGGACGAACAGTTGTTTTTTGTTTTCCGCGCTCAGGCGGACCGTGTACCACTGGCCGTAGGTGGGTGAGCCGGGGCGGATGTCTACCGCCACATCGAGCACTTCGCCCTCTACGACCCGCACCAGCTTGGCCTGGGCGGCGTCGCCCACCTGGTAGTGCAGGCCGCGCAACACCCCGGAGGAGGAGCGCGCCTGGTTGTCCTGAACAAAAACAGTGTCTACGCCGGCATCCGCCCAGATGCGCTGGTTGTAACTTTCGAAGAAGTATCCGCGGGCATCCTGCAATACGGCGGGTTCAAAAACCGACAGTCCGGGAATGGGTGTTTCGGTAAAAGGCATAAGTGTTTTCGACGTTATTCAGGGTCAAAGATAAAGCACCCGGACCGTATGGTATGTCACCTGCACGCGCGCTTAATTTTTCCAGACGGTCTTGCACAGCCCATCCGTGCAAATGGCCTTGCGCACCAGCTGCCCCTGCTCGTCGTATTCCTTCAGCTCCCCTTGCTCGAGTGGGCCGTCGCCACCCGGCGCATACGTGCCTTCCGCTTTCAGGTTTCCGTTTTCGTAGTACTCCACGAAGGAGCCGTTTTCTTCACTGGCCTTGAACGCTACGGTTTCCTTTAGCACCCCGTTGGGATACCAGGCCCGGGAGATGCCCTCGATTTGGTTGTCGACATAGGGTAGCTCCAGCTCCTGGACGCCGTTTTCATAATAATGTCTGAAAGGCCCCTGAAAACGCCCATTTTGGTAAGTTTCTAACGTTTCCAACGTCCCGTTTGAATAAAACAACTTTCGTTCTCCGTGAAAGACATCGTTTTGATAATAAGCTTCTTCGGCAATATTTCCGTTCGGGTGGAATTTCTGGTAGCGTCCGTGTTTGGCAAAGTTGTCCAAACGGCGTTCATACCGCTCTTTGCTGCCGTCGGCCAGTACGTTTTCCACCAATCCGGTGTCGTTTTGCCGGCAGGCAAAAAGGGTGATGAAAAAGGCAAAAAAAAGCAGGCTACGCATATCAGGATGTTTTTTTAACTTCAGAAAAAATGACGCCGTCGGCCAAACGAATCTCCAGCGCATCACCCGGACCGGCCGAATGCGCTGAACGCAGCAGCCGGCCGTTTTGGTATACCAGGCTGTATCCGCGTTTCAAAACATTTGAAGGATCTGCGGCGCGTACGAGGTTTTCGAAGGCCGAAAGGCGGTTTCGCTCTGTTTCCAGTCGATATTTGGGGGCCGTTTCCATCAGGCGGCGGGCCACATCGAGTTCCATCCGGGCCTGGTGGATGATCCGCTGTTGTGCCGACGACAAGCGGTGTTGGAGGAGGGTGATTTCCTGCTGCCGGGCCCGAACGTGCATGCGTCCGGGTTGGCGGAACTGGTGGAGCAGCGATTGTAGCCCGGACTCAAATTGTTCGTTGTGTTGCACGATGAATGCGGCGGCGGCGGTGGGCGTTTTGAGGGACTGGTGAGCGACCAGATCGATGAGCGCTTCATCGCTGTCGTGCCCGATGCCAGTGAACAGGGGGAGGGGCAGGTTTGCCGCGACCCTGCACAGGTCGAGCCCGTCGAATCCGGCCAGGTCGAGCCGTGCGCCCCCGCCCCGGATGAGCACGGCGGCGTCGAAGTCGGCAGCGCGTTGCGCAATGGCCGTCAGTGCGCCGATGACCTCCGGCCCCACCCGCTCCCCTTGCATAGCAGCCGAAAACAAGGTGCACCGAAAGGCGTAACCGCAGGCATTTTCGGCCAGTTGCTGCCGGAAATCCCGGTAACCGGCGGCAGTTTCCGAGCTGATGACGGCGATGCGTTGCAGGGCGGGTGGCAGGGGCAAGCGCCGGTTTCGGTCCAGCAGCCCCTCTTTTTGCAGGTGATCCAGGGTCTGTTGCCGCTGCTGAGCCAATAGACCGATGGTGTAGGCCGGATCGGCGTCGCACACCACCAGCTTGAGGCCATAACGCTCGTGGAAGTCGATGCGCACCTGCAACCGCACCTCTGTTCCGGCCTGCAGGAGCGATTGCAGTCCGGAGCCGTATTGCCGGAGCAGCCGCCCGAAATCATTTTCCCACAAGACGGCCTGCGCCTGGGCCACTGGCTCGTTGAATTCGCCTTTTTGCACCAGGTCGAAATACCGGTGCCCGCGCGAAACGCCTGCCTGGGCAATTTCGGCGCGCACCCACACCGGTTCGGGAAAGTTCAGGGTGAGCGCCCGCCTCAGGTTAACCAGCAGTTGGGACAAGGAAAGGGTGGTCATACTTCTAAATTGGACGAGACGTTTAATATACCTGGAAGGTTTAGTAAACGTGGAACCGTAAATTAACGCGTTTTTTTTAAAGAAAATTTGCACAATAAACAAAAAGGATGCACTTTTGGACATCCTCTGCAGAACGTGCAGGGCATCACTTGAAACCCAGGAGTTCTTGTATGCAACGCTATTTAAATCAGTTGCTGGCCGATCTGGAGGCCATCATCCGCACCGCGCCCGTTTCCGGCGCCTATGCCTACCGCTTTCGTCCGTTTGAAGACGAAGAGCGCGATAACGTATTGTTTCACAACCGACAGGTGCGCCTTGTTGACCTGTTCAGCCTGGACCCGCACGCTTTCCCTCCGCAGGACCGGCTGACCAAGAAACAACTCACCGCACTCCTGCAAACCATTGAAAATCTGTGGCGTGCCTGGAATGTCGCCTGGGAATGCCCCCCTACCCTCACCGCGCGCAAACGGTACACCATCATGGTGGACTACATGGAGCAGGCTATCCCCTGGCACAATGACTACGGTGCGCAGATTGATTTCTGCGCCCACCGCGCCGAAGGCGTGTGCCCCTTCGGAGAGGGCGGAAAGTGCTGGTGCAAGGAAGCCGAAGACACGGCTGCGCAGGACGTTGCCCTCTGGGAATCGTATCAACGCAACCAGGAGCCGGATATCCAGGACCCGGTCGAAGACCTCAACCGGTGGCTGTCGCCGGAAACGGAAGAGATATTTCCCTGGGAAGCGGATACGGATAAAGAACGCTACCAAAAGTTCATGGCCGAAGAAGACATGCTCTCCTGGCTTTATTTTTACAGACCGGACGCACACCCCGAACAGGAAACCGAGTCGGACGTTCCCTCCCCGGAGGACTACGAGGACTTTGAGTGGACCTCCCCGGAAGACGACCCTGAACCGGACTATCCCTTCTGAACCGGAAGCGAGTTACCCTTTTTCAACAATTCAGCGCGCCACATACCGACAGCACTTGCCCGGATACGTAGGCACCCATGTCGGAGGCCAGGAACAGGCAGGCGTTGGCCACGTCTTCCCCGGAGCCGAGGCGTTTCATGGGTATGGCGCCGAGGTAGCCTTCCCGCGTTTTTTCGTCCAGCGCGGCGGTCATTTCCGTTTCGATGAACCCGGGCGCCACGGCGTTGCAGCGGATGTTGCGCGAGCCGTATTCCTTGGCGATGGACTTGGTGAACCCGATGATGCCAGCTTTGGAGGCGGCGTAATTGGCCTGGCCGGCCTGGCCGAACACACCGACCACCGAACTCATGTTGATGATGCTGCCGCCGCTGCGCAGCATGGGGCGCAGGCCGTGTTTGGTGAGGTTGAACACGGACTTGAGGTTGGTCTGGATCACCTCATCCCACTGTTGCTCCGTCATGCGCAGGAGCAGGGTGTCGCGGGTGATGCCGGCATTGTTGATGAGCACGTAGAGGCCTCCGAGATCCGCCACTACGGCGTTTACCAGCGCTTCAGCCTGGGCATAGTCGCCCGCATCGCTTTGGTAGGCCCGGGCGGTGTCGCCCAACTCGGTGGCGAGGGCTTCGGCGCGGGCTTTGGAGCTTTCGGAGACGTAGGTGAACGCCACGTTGGCGCCCGCCTGGACAAATGAGCGCACCAACGCTTCGCCGATGCCGCGCGAGCCGCCAGTGATCAGCGCTGTTTTTCCTTCTAGGAGTCGCATATCAGGTAAGTTTGTCGAACAGGGTTCAGCTTCCGGGCAAAGGTGGCAAACAGTTGCGCATTTCACCAAAAAAATCGGGGGTAAATGCGCAACATGCGGGCGTTTACCTCGTTTTTTGCACCGCATTGAAGCTACTGTCCTGTGTCCGAATCCACCCCTGCCCCAAAAGACGCCTATTCGGCGCTGCGCGTACCCGATTTTCAACGTTTCCTGGGCATGCGCCTCACCACCACGCTCGCCGTACAGATCATGTCGGTCTCGGTGGGTTATTTTGTGTACGACCTCACCGGCAGCACGCTGAACCTGGGGCTCATCGGGCTGGCGGAAGCCATTCCGGCCATTGGGGTCAGTTTGTGGGCGGGTCACCTGGCCGACAAGTACAACCGGCGCAACATTTCCATGGGCTGCATCATCCTGCTGTTTTTGTGCGCTGCCGGCCTGTTTGCCCTGGCCCTGATGCGCGAGCGTCTGCCCGTCGGGGCGTTGCTCACCGGCATCTATACCGTGATCTTTTTCACGGGCATTGCCCGGGGCTTTTTCGCGCCGGCCAATTTCTCCTTTTTACCCCAGCTGGTCAACCGCAACATATTGCCCAACGCCATCGCGTGGAACAGCAGTACCTGGGAGGTAGCCAGCGTGTCGGGCCTGGGGTTGGGCGGGCTCATCTACGGGTTTTACGGGGTGGAGGCGGCCTTTGGGGTGATGTCGGTGCTGTTGCTGGGGGCGATCGTGGCCATCAACCTGATCCCGGCTTATCCGGTTCCGGCGAGCGACGTTTCCGAGCCCGCGCTGGCCCGCATCCGGGAGGGATTGCGTTTTGTGTTCAACGACCAGCGCATCGTCGGCGCCATTGTGCTCGATCTGTTCGCCGTGTTGTTCGGCGGGGCGGTGGCACTGTTGCCCGTGTTCGCCAAGGACATCCTGAAGGTGGGGCCGGAGGGGCTTGGTGTGCTGCGCGCCGCCATGTCGCTCGGCGCCATCAGCATGGCCTTTTTTATCGCCCACCGGCCGCTGGGGCGCAACGCCGGCAAGCTGATGATGCTGTGCGTGGCCGGATTCGGGTTGTGCATCATCGGGTTCGGGCTGTCGAAGCTGTTCTGGCTGTCTTTTGTGTTTTTGTTCCTCGCCGGCGTCTTTGACGAAGTGAGCGTATTTGTGCGCTCTTCGCTGATTCACCACGCCACCCCGGAAAACATGAAGGGCCGGGTGTCGTCGGTCAGCACGATTTTCATCACCTCCTCCAACGAACTGGGCGCCTTCGAGAGCGGCGTGGCCGCCAGCCTGCTCGGCACCGTGCCCGCGGTGGTGTTCGGCGGCTGCGTGACGCTGGTGGTGGCGGGCCTTGCGTGGTGGCGGGCGCCTAAGCTGCGGGCGTTGGACTTTCGGGAGTTGAGTTGAGGAATCAGTTAATTTTCAACAGCTCGAGGGTGGCTTGGCCGGGCAAGGGTTTGACAGTAAACTCGCAGGACGAATTTCCACCTCACTCTTTCACTTCAACGTTTCCAGCCGCCCCGCCGCTTTCAGCAGCTTGAGCACCGCCAGTCGGTAGTCGAACACCTGACGCCAGTAGTGGGTTTCGGCTTCGGAGAGGGCCGTTTGGGCGTTGAGCAGGTCGGTGAGGGGGGCTACGCCTTCCTTGTACTGGAGGAAGAGCTTGTCGGAGATGTCGCGCGCGAGGGCTACGTTGTCCTCCTGGGTGTGCAGCATGATGAGGGTGTTGCGGTATTGGCTGTAGGCCTGGTTGAACTCGAGTTTTTTGGCGCGCCCCACCTGGTCGCGTTCGAGTTCGAGCTTTTGGCCTTCGAGCTTGAGCAGGTTTGATTTTCGGCGGTTGAGGAATCCGTTAAAGATGGGCACGTCGAGTTTGAAACCCACCATGGCCAGCCCGTACCATTCGCTGTCGGGGTCTATGAAGTTGAACGCCGGTTGTTGGGTCTGGATGCCGGCGGCGGCGTATGCGCTGAGCTTGGGGAAGTTCTGTCCGTACTGGCTCCGGCTTTGTATCTCGTGCAATTCCTTTCTGTTTTCCAGCATTTTGTAGGCGGTGCTCGACTCCAGGTCGAGTTCGATGTTTTGCCAGAGCAGGGAGTCGGCTGCCGGGGTGTCGCCCTCCCAGGCCAGCTCCATGGGTTCGCTGAGCGGCAGATTGCACAGGAACTGGAGGTTCTGCTTGAGCAGGTCAATGGTGGTGAGCAGGTTTTTTTGCTGGGTCTCGAGGTTGGTCTGCGCCACGCGGATGCGCTTGACGTCGGTGGGTATGGCGTACCCGTTTTCCAGTTGCAGCTCGGCCATACGGCGCAGATCGTCGATTTTTTCCAGGTTGCCGCTGAGGCCCTGGAGCAGCTGTTCGGTTTGCAGGATCTGATAAAACAAGGTTGCGGTGTGGTAGATGACCTCTTCCTCGCTGTAAGCCAGGGCCAGGTCGGACAGGTTGCGGCTTACGTCGGCTGCCGGCGCCATGCGGAGGGCCGCCACGTCGAGCAAAATCTGGGAGGCGTTGACCACCGCGCCCGTTTGCCATAGCTGGTTGACCTGAACCGGTGTGTAGGCGTCGGTGGGGCCGCCGAACAGCTCGGAGGGCCAGAATTCGGTCGGTCGCTGCGGAACATAGTCCAGATTCACCCTGCCGCTGACCTGGGGATAGTTGGCGCTGCGGCGCTCGCGGATTTTCTCATCCACCGCCTGCCGGTCTATGCGCGCTTTTTGGAGGGTGATGCTGTTTTCCAGGGCCAGGTGCAGCGCTTCGGGCAGGGAGATCGGCCGCACGGTTTGTGCGTACAGGCTGTTTGTCAGGCCAAAAGAAACGAGCAAGGCCCACACACGCCAAATGGATGTATACATGCAAAAACGGAGGGTAAAATTCATAAACCGGTAAATTTAGGAAATTTGGTTCAGCTGGCGGATGTTCGGAGGCGTCATTTGCCAAATGTTAAAACCTGGCGGTTAACGAATCAGGGTTACGTCGCCGGTGTACACCTTTTCCCGGCCGTCGGTGAACCGGAGCACCGCCTCCCACAGGTAAACGCCCGGGGGCTGCTCTTCGCCGTCGGCGGTGCCGTCCCAACCCAGGTTGGCCACGTTGGCCGGCATCTGTTCAGCACTGAAAACGCGCTTTCCCTGGCGGTTGTACACCTGCAAGGCGGAAACCGCGTCCACGCCGGTTCCAGTGTACACGGAAAAGTATCTATTCGCCGGGTCGGAGCTTCCCGGAGCGAACACATTGGGAAAAAACACCTCCCTTTTGCGGAATATGCCCACAAACAGGTCGTCGGCAGCCCCGCAGCCGTCGGCGGCAAAAACCTGCACGGTATACAGTCGATTGCGCCGGGGCAGCAAAAGCACCCAGTCGGGGCCGGTGGCGATTACATCGTCGGGCGGTGTCAACGCCACGGAATCGATGGGCCTGTCGGCGGCAAAGTCGAGCCGCAGGCTGTCGCCCAGGGCAATCGAGGTATCCGGGCCGGCGTTGAACGTCAGGCCGGGCGCCTGAGGGAGAATAGCGCCTTCCGTTTGGGTGCATCCGAGCGCATCCACCACGGTGAGGGTGTAAGTGCCGCCGGGCAGGCCGGACCAGCTGGTTTTACCGGTGGGCTGTTCATTTTCGAGTCCGGCCCGGTAGGGCGCCTGCCCACCGGTGATGCCGGTAATGACGATGGAGCCGCCATTCTGGCCGAAACAGGCTTCGCCGTTGACGGCCAGCGCCACCTCAATCGGGGGAGGCGATTTCAGGTTGAGGGTCTGGGTGAGGGTATCTCCGTCGGCGTCTGTAAAAGCGAATTGGTAGTTTCCTGCCAGCAAATCGTTCAGGGCGAGCGATGCCGGCTGACCGGCCTGCCATTCTCCCAATCCGCTCAGGCTGGCCTGGGCGTTGATCCAGACATACTGCACCGGCGGGTTGCCGCCCAGCAAAGTGGCTTCGATGCCCCCGTCGGGCTTGGTCGCGCACGTCAGGTCTCGTTTGACAAACAGCACCTGCAAGTTCCCCTTTGACTGTCCGCGCAAATCCACAGACGTGAAGGCCGTCAGGCCCAAGGCAAACAGAACAAAGCTATATATGGTATTGATCGGCATGTTTAAATTCAATTCATCCGCACACCGGAGCGTTGTGGTGGTTACGCCCACTCGGTCTTTTTCCGGTACGCCAGGCCCCTGAAAAACGCTACGGGGCTGCCGTCCTGTTTGGATACGCGAATGGCGTAGTTGGACAGGCTGTTGCCCAGGTGTTCCTCGACGGCAACAGCCGTGAGTTCGTCGTTTTCCATGATCGGCGCTACGTGCTCTATGTTGCAATGCACAGACAACGCCTGCCGGCCTCGGGAGTTGCAGGCAAAGGCGAAAGCGCTGTCGGCCAGGGCAAAAGCGATGCCGCCGTGCGCCACCCGGAAGCCGTTGAGCATTTCGGGGCGTACACACATGCGCAAGGTGCAAGCGCCTTCACTTACCGCTACAAGTTCCATGCCCATCCATTGGCTGAACGGGTCGTTGTCGAACATACGGTGAAAAATTTCCAGGGGGGTCATTGTTCGTAGAAAGCGCGGTGTTCACGGGCCATGCGGCGCAGCAGGGGACTACAGCGGTACCGGTCTTCGAAGTATTCCTGATAGAGTGCGTCGATCTGCTCGACCACATGCGGAATGCCAAGCTCGTCGGCCCATGCCAGCAGTCCTTTGGGGTAATTAACGCCATGAGACATGGCCATGTCGATGTCGTCGCGCGTGGCGATTTGCAGGTAAAGGGCATCGGCGGCTTCGTTAATAAGCATGGCCAGGATTCGGCTGACAATGGTGCGTCCCAGCGCGTGGTCGATCACCGGCTCGGGCATATGGGCGCCTGGGCGATAGTCATAGAAGCCTTTACCGCTCTTTCGACCGAAGTAATGTGCGTCTACGAGTCGTTTCTGCGTGAACGAGGGTTTATATCGCGGATCGAAGTAAAAGGCAGCAAAAACGGTTTCGGTGACGGTGTAGTTGATGTCGTTCCCGATGAAGTCCATCAGTTCGAAGGGGCCCATCCGGAAGCCGCCGATCTCTCGCATGGCCCAGTCAATGGTGGCCACGTCGGCAATACCCTCGTCGTAAATACGCAGCGCTTCACCATAATAGGGTCTTGCCACGCGATTGACGATAAAGCCCGGTGTATCTTTGGCGAGCACAGTGGTTTTGCCCCAGGCGTCGATGAGCGCTTTTCCGCGGGCAGTGACTTCGGGATTGGTTTGCACGCCGGGAATGATCTCCACAAGTCGCATCAGCGGTGCAGGGTTGAAAAAATGCACACCGAGGATGCGTTCCGGGTGTTTCAGGTGGGCGCCCATCGCCGAGATAGATAGCGAGGAGGTATTGCTGGCAAGGATGGTATCGGGCGACACCACGGCCTCCATGCTTTTGAACGCGATCTGCTTATCTTCAATCTCCTCCACGATAGCCTCTATGACCAGCGCGCAGTTCCGGTATTCGCTCATGTGATCGGTGTAACGGATGCGACTGAACAGGGAGTAAGCCTCAGCGTCTTCCAGTTTACCCTTGTCCACTGCCATTTTCAGGCTTTCCTGGATGCGTTTGCCCGATTTAGCGAGCGCAATGGTGTGGTTGTCGCAAACGACCACTTCGTGTCCGGCTGCTGCCGCCACCTGGGCGATACCGCTTCCCATAGCGCCGGCGCCAAGTACTCCAATGGTTTCCATAAGGAAGAGTCAAATGTTATTCGGCGCAAAGGTAGTGCCTAATGGAGCAACATGAACATGCAAAATTTTGGCGCCTCTCTGTGCCCCTCCGCGAACCCTCCGGGTCCTCGTCGGTTCCTTTCAAAATAATCCGCAGAAGGCGCCGTGGCAGCGCAGAGGCGCGCGAAGGCAAACCTGCTCTGTGCCCCTCCGCGAACCCTCCGTGACCTCTGCGGTTCATTTCAAATAAACCGCAGAGGGCGCAAAGGCAGCGTAGAGGCGCACGGAGGCTGGTAACAGATATGGTGAAAACTAACCGAATTGGCTGTTCACAACCCTTCTTATTCCATCCCGCAAATGACGATTTTTGAAATTGAGTATAAGTCCTAACTCAAGATTACTAAGCCTAAGGTAGGTCAATATCTGGGCAACATGAATGGGCAAGATGGCGTCAACTGTTTTGATTTCCAGTATTAGCTCTTGCTCCACTAATATATCTAATCTAAAGTGATTCTCCATCCGGAGGCCATCATAAACGAGTGGCACAACCACCTGTCTCTCTACTTGGAACCCTTGCTTTCGAAGTTCATATTCCAAGCAGGACTCATAACAAGATTCCAGAAGGCCCGGTCCCAAATAACTGTGAACCGTAAAAGCACATTGAAGAACCTTGCCTGATAGATCATAGGTCGCGAAACGTGTATCCATTTTTTTCAACAAAATAAATTAATAGCAGTGTAGTAAACAATGTTTATTGATACATTTATTTTAATGTCATTTAGTCATAAATTGTTTATTTTCAAGTATTAACAAGCAAAACGGATGTTCGTGTTTTTCCAATTCCATTCACCTACTTATATTCCTTCGCTCGCCTCCGCGAACCCACCGTGACCTCTTCGGTTTATTTTGAAAGGAATCGCAGAGGGCGCCGTGGCAGCACAGAGGCGCGCGAAGGGTATCAGAGATTTCGTACCTTTGTAAGAAACAAAATAGTGAGCACGCCCCCCAGCCCGTCCACCCGCCGAATTCTCGGCATCGATCCCGGTACCAATGTGCTTGGCTTCGCCGTGCTGGACGTTGAAGGATCAAAGATGAGTGTCGTGGAAATTGGCGTACTCACGTTCAGGCATGTAGGCGATGAGCACACCGTGAAACTCCAATACATTTTCGAGCAGGTACAGGACTTGATCCGCCTGCATAAACCCGCAGAAATGGCCATTGAGGCGCCTTTCTTTGGCAAAAATGTGCAAAGCATGCTCAAGCTCGGCCGGGCACAGGGGGTCGCCATCGCTGCGGGCATGGTAAACCAGCTAACCATAGCCGAGTACATGCCCAAAAAGATCAAACGCGCCGTAACCGGCAACGGCAATGCCTCGAAGGAGCAAGTGGCCGGCATGCTGGAAAACATACTGCACACCCGTTTCTCGGAAAAATATTTCGACGCCACCGACGCATTGGCCACTGCGGTCTGCCATCATTTTCAGGGGAAAACCTCCATGGGTAGCAAAAAAAACTATACCGGCTGGGCGGCGTTTGTAAAAGATAATCCAGACAGAAAGAAATAGCAAACCTGGTTCACGCTTTGAACCTGTTGTAACCCATCGTTTCCATGCAGGTGTACCAGAATACCTTCCTTATCGCGTTTTGTTTTTGGCTAATGGCCGGCTGCAACCGCGCCCGCCCGCCAATTGCCGCACAGGCACTGCCGTCGGAACCTGCCACGCGCATTTGCGGGCTAACCCTCGTCGCGCCGCCGGAACCCTTCCCGCAAAATCCCATGCCGGCCGTGCAGGCCGTCGGCGCCAACTGGATCGCCGTGGTGCCCTACGCCTACACCTTGCCCGGCAAGCCCACCGTCCGGTACAATGAGCATGGGTGGCAGTGGTGGGGCGAAAAACCCGAAGGCGCCCTGTCCACCATCGAACTCGCCCACCAGGCCGGTTTGAAAGTGATGCTTAAGCCCCAGGTGTATGTGCCCGGCGGGTGGACCGGCACGCTGAATTTTGATACCAACGAGCAGTGGGCGGCCTGGGAGGAGGGGTACAGCCGCTACATACTCGACATGGCCCGGATGGCCGACGCATCGGGTGTTGAGCTGTTTTGCATCGGCACAGAATTCCGCACAGCCATCGAACAACGGCCCGAATACTGGAAATCACTGATTAAAGCGGTGCGCGATGCGTACCCTCAGGGTAAGATCGTGTATTCTTCGAACTGGGACGATTGGGAGCAGGTGCCGTTTTGGGACGAACTGGACTACATCGGCGTGGGCGCGTATTTCCCGCTGGCTCAGGGCGACGTGCCTGCGGTCGACAGTCTGCTGGGCGCATGGGCGCCATTGTGCAAACGCCTCAACGACTTCAGCCGAAAGTGGCACAAGCCCGTCCTGTTCACCGAATTCGGATACCTGAGCGTACACGGCAGCGGGTGGAGAAACTGGGAATTGGAAAAAGACATCCAAAACAGGGCAATCAACGAACAGGCGCAGGCAAATTGTTATGAGGCGCTGTTCCGCGCTTGTATGCAGGAACCCTGGTGGGCTGGCGGTTTTGCCTGGAAATGGTTCCCCAACGGGAGAGGCCATGAGGGGTATCCCGAAAGAGACTATACCCCACAGGGTAAACAGGCGGAGAACGTGCTGAAAAACTGGTACGCAAACAACCGTTAGAGCCGTGCCTACTTTTTGGTGTCGACCAGAATCACCTGATCCAGCGGCTCTTTGCGACCGTGGTGATCTAAAACGTACATATCCCCTTTTTCGATCGTCAGGGTACTCATTTTACCGGTTCGTATCCGCTCCTCATGCAGCAGATCAATGGCGATAATGCTGCCGTCGTACAGCATGGCGATATCCGACACCAGCGTATGGCCCACCACCATGTGCCGGGCGCCAAAGTATTGGAGGATGCGGTCTACATCGGCTTTCGGCACCTCCTTGCGCACCAGACCCCGGTACCAGAATATACCCAGACGCGCGTTAAAGATCAACTGTGCCTCGTAGGTTTTCATTTCGCTTGCCTTGAGACCCAGGTTTTCGCGCACGATCCGGTTGATCTCCCCAAGACCCAGATTGGCCTCCAACAGATCAATGCTGATCCCTCCGTGGCAAAAAAGATAGGAACCGACGCGCTCCACGGCATTTTTGGTGCGCAGCCAACGACCCAATTCGGTATCTGCACCAAAAAGCTCCGTGTACTGCTTGTCCATCAACTGCGCATTCTCGAAATACTTCTTGCGAACATAGTCCGTATGACCCGCGAGGTTCATGATCTCGTGGTTGCCCAGGATGAAGTGTACCTTGCCACCTGCCTCTGCCGCCTCTCCTTCCAGTTTATAAGCCAGCCAAAGACATTCGGTCACGCTGAGACCCCGGTCAAAAAAGTCGCCTACCATAACCACGTGTCCTTTTCCGTAAATCCAGTTGAATTCCGCGTCAATAGCGCCACCGGTCAGCAACATACGCTTCATGGCCTCAAAGTTGCCTTCTACGTCGGAAATGACCAGCATTTTATCCGGCAAACTCCATGTATTCGTCGTTTCAGGGGTAAGGTTCTTTTTCAGCGGAAAAGAAAAAACATCTCCGGTCTCTTCGACGGTACAGGTCAGGCGCACCGACGACTTGTCCACATGGCGTTCCGCCTGAACGCAGTATTGCTCACCTTGAAGCGCAATCGATCGGACGATAATTCCG
Source organism: Saprospiraceae bacterium (assembly GCA_041736625.1). GTDB lineage: Bacteria > Bacteroidota > Bacteroidia > Chitinophagales > Saprospiraceae > M3007. Next base: position 18,362 of record JBGSTG010000058.1, read on the forward strand.
CCCGCTTCGTAAAACACGTGCGGGCCGTCAGTGGAAGCCCCGGAAATATCCGCCGGGGGATCGTGCGACAGCGCGGCTGTGCGTGCCGCCACAACGCATATGAACATCAAAATGGATTTGCGCAACATACTTGATTTGTTATTGGATAATAATAAAACGCTTTTCAGAGAAAAAGGTCACGGCGCAAAAATAACCAACTTTCAAAAGTGTCAAACGAAATTAACATATAAATAAAAATAAATAAAAAAACAAAATAAAATTTTAAATGAAAGATGTCAAATTGCTTAAACAAAATTTTGTCCCGCAACTATGCGTTGCAGGACAAAATTTAAAAATACGTTAAAGTTTTCTTCCGACGGCCGGTTGTGCCTTCAATTACCCTGCAGATGCACCGAACTGGATTCGTCTTTTTTGATGTCGGCGTCGTCCTGATCGACAAACAGGTTGGCGGTACTATTTCCGCTAAGGCTCACCGCTGCACCGTCGAGTTTCCACCCGAAGGCGTCCAGCAGGGCGCCGGCGGCGAGGTTTGCGTGGAGGTTTTCGCCTTTCCCGTTGAGCTCCAGCCGGCATGGCCCCTGCAGGTTGACGTCGAGGTTGCGGCAGTCCATGTAGGCTTTGATGACCGGCTCGCCCTTGGCGGTGATGGAGGCGCGGCCTTCGTCGAATCCGCGCAGGGTGATGCGGCCGTTGCCCTCCACGAGCAGGGAGGTGAACACCGGCGTATGGATGGTGAGCGAAACGGGTTTGGGCCGATCGCCGGCATCGAAAGTGATCCGTTCGCCGGTGTGGATGATTTTGACCTCCTGCTTGACCTGGGGATCGAGTTCATAGGAGAAGCGCTCTCCTTTCCGGATATCGGCTTCGAGGTTTCCCTGGAGAATAAAGTGCTCGTAGTCCTCGTAGTCTGAATATTCGCGGTCGCCCCATTGCGGGCAGTCGGCGCAGACAAGACCGTCGGCGGTCATGGTGAAGCGTTTACCCGGGTTGTTTGAAATATACTCCTTGTTGCTCGGCGCGTAATCGCTCATTTCCGCTCCGGCCTCGTCGTAAATGTACTCATCGAAGACAATACTTTTCCCTACCGGCATTTCGATGATCATTTTGAAGCGCTGGTTTCGCCAAACCTGGCCCTTTTTCAGGTCCAGGCTATGCGGCACAAACAGGACGTTGTCTTGCAGGTCGAGGGGAAATACGGCGCTTTCCGCGTTTTCCAGGGCGTTGGCATAGGTGGCGCCGCGGGCGGTCACGGTTTGCAATACCCGGAACACCCCGTCTTTGCTTTTTCTGACCCTGATCTCCAGTTGGTTGGGGAAACGGATGACGTCTTTGGTTTTGTCTGTGTTACCGCTCCAATGGATACGGTGCTTATTGAACTCGAGGTTAAAATCGGCCTTTTCGCTCACCACGTTCAGGGTGTCCGACGGCAGGGCGTCCAACTCAAAGGTCCTTGTAAACGACCCTTCCTGGCTGTAGCTGCTGACGGCGGCGCCGCCGATGGACAGCAGGGAGAAAAGGTTGACAAACCAGAGAACGCTCATCGATATGCCGATCCAACCGGGCGTCTTGCGTTTGAACAGGATACCGAAAATCCCCATGAACATACCGATGATGGGCAGGGTAACCAGCAGAAACAGGTTCACAGCCCCCAGAATATTCAGGCTTGCGCTGTGCGGGCTGACATACGCGATAAACGGCAAAGCGGCGAAAAAGGCAAAAATGCCGGCGATCCAGGTCGTAATCAGGCTAAAGCCCAGGGCGATGAGTATCAGTACCAGCAACACGATGCCGAACTTGCCGAAGAACCGCACTACCCAGGCAAAAGCCTTTCCAATCGCGCCCACAAAAACAGCCAGGGCTTCGTTGAGCTGGCCGGCGGTTTCGCGCCCTTGTTGTTTGGCCTCTTTACCTACTGCGTCCATTTGGGACTCCAGTTTTCCAAATCCGGTTTCAATCTCGCGGGCGATGTTGTCCACGTTTATGGGTTCTCCGCGCATGGACAACCGGTCGGCTGCCGTTTTGGCCTCCGGGATCAGCGCCCACGCAATCAGGTAGAAGGGCACCCAGAACCCGGCAGACACAAACGTAAGCACCACAAAGGCCAGCCGTACCCATACAGGATCCCCTACACCCAGGTAGGCTGCGAAGCCCGAGCAAACGCCGGCCGCTACCTTGTCCTCCGGATCGCGGAACAACCGGCGGCCGGGTTTGATGCCGAACATACCTTCCTTTTTACCCGTGCTCTTTGGGCCTGTCTTTGGGGCCGCACCTGCGCCTGTGCGGCGGGTCTCGGGTTCACCCCCGTAGTCTTCGGGTTTGCCCATGACACGCACCACCTCTTCTACTTCGGGCAGCATGATGATGCGGCGGGTACCGAGCTCGGCGCTCAGCAACTCGCCCAGGCGCATTTCAATGTCGCGCATGATCTCCTCGCGACCTTCACTCTCGTGAAAGCGAACGCGGATGTTGTCCAGGTACCCTTTCAGATACTCGTAAGCGTCGTCGTCAATGGTGAGCGGATAACCGCCGAGGTTGATATTGAGAACCTTATTCATGGTCGATAATTGTTTCAGGTTGGGTTTGATGTTGGTGTGAGGTGAATGGCGCTTCAGGAACGAGCCAGTGTCTGACCGACCGACTGCACCAGTTCCTGCCAACTGTGCGACAGGGCGCCAAGCACCATTTGGCCCTTATCGGTGATGGTGAAGTACTTGCGCGGGTGGCCGCTGTTGTTGTCCCGCCAGGCGTATTCCACCAGTTCTTCCTTTTTGAGGCGCGCCAATAAGGGGTACAGGGTGCCCTCTACGACGATGAGGTTGTTCGTCTTGAGGCGATCCAGGATATCGCCCGTGTAGACCTCCTCCTCGGCGATGATGGCCAGTATACAGAGCTCCAGCACCCCCTTGCGCATTTGTTGCTTAGCATTTTCCAAATCCATGGCGCTGCGTTTTTGCGGTTGAATGTTTGTTGCTGCAAATATACAGGCAAAACCAGTTACTGTGCAATACATAGTATTCGAATAATCGAATTTACTGGACAAACATAGTATTTGGATCGACGAACCTTTTTTCAGCGGCTTCCCGGCCTGCAGATTGGAAGGTCAAGTGAATTGTGAATTTTTTTCACAAACAAGATTTGCCTTTTCCGAATCATCCTTGTACCTTTGCAGCCCATTTTTTAAATCGGTGCGGTTATGGACGCCTTTGTCGCGTACTCCATTCCCATTCAAGGGTTAAAGTATGGAGTGCATCGTTTTGCATATGACGTCGACAAGGCGTTTTTCGCCCATTTCGAAGGTTCGCCTTTAGAAGAGGCGGAAGTGCACGTCGATTTGGAGCTCGATAAGCGGTCTGATCTGTTATTGCTTGAGTTTGCGATGCAGGGAACCGTCCGGACGGAGTGCGACCGTTGTACGGCGCCGATACGGCTTCCGGTCAATGACCAGCGCCAGTTGGTGGTCAAGTACGGCGACGCCGACGGAGAGGCCGAAGACGAGGTGGTGTTCATCGAGCGTGAAACGCACGAGTTTAACGTAGCCAAGTACTTGTATGAATTTACGGTACTGGCCTTGCCCTACATCCGGGCATACAACTGTGAAAATGATGATCCGCGCCCCTGCAATATGGAGGTGCTGGAACATTTGCAAAACATAGCCCGGGATGCGGATTATCCGGCCTGGGACGCATTGAAAGATTTTAAAGAAAAACTGTAGGTCCGCCTGCAACTGCAACACATCTGAGCCATGCCCAATCCTAAATGGCGGCACTCCAAGCGCCGCAAACGCGCACGCCGCACGCACTACAAGACCGAAGTGCCCCAGGTGGCTACCTGCCCGACCACCGGAGAGCGCCATCTTTTCCACCGCGCTTACATGGTTGAAGGCGATCTGTACTACCGCGGCCAGGTGCTGGTACCCGGCACCCCGGTTGATGCCGACGAAGTAGGTTAACCCGCCGCCGTCGCCGGTACCAACCGGAACAAGCGCTATTTTGATTATTTCCGTACAGCCTTTTAATGGTCGGAAAGACGCCCTGTCTGCCGATGATTAAAAGGCTTTCGGATTTTTCCTTGTCCAGTCATGAAAACAATCGTCAAAACAGATCAGGCGCCTTTGCCCATAGGCCCTTACAACCAGGCGGTATCCTGTCACGGCATGGTGTTCGTATCCGGGCAAATCGCCATCGACCCGGCCACCGGACACTTATTGTTGGGCAACATCGAGGCCGAAACGCATCGGGTGCTGCAAAATGTGCGCACCATACTGGAAGCTGCCGGCTCGGGTCTCGACAAGGTGCTCAAATCGACCGTATTCGTCAAGGATATGAACCAGTTCAGCCGCATCAACGCCGTCTACGCCGAATATTTCCCCGAGGACACCGCGCCTGCGCGGGAGTTGGTGCAGGTGTCGGAGCTTCCCAAATTTGTCAACATCGAAATTTCTGTGATCGCCACCACGTCGTAATCCCGGCCCTCTCCCATGAAGAACATCCTTTCCGCCATCCAGCCTACCGGCGACCTGCACCTTGGCAATTACTTCGGCGCAGTCAAAAACTGGGTAGACCTTCAGGCGCAGTACCACTGCACCTACGGGGTGGTCGACTACCACTCCATCACGATGCCGTACCAACCCGACCAGTTGCGGGAAAACACCTGGAAAATGGTTTTTTACCTGCTGGCCTGCGGGGTAAAAGCCGAATCCCTGTTCATCCAGAGCCTGGTGCCCGAGCACGTCGAGTTGTCGTGGGTGCTCAGCAGCGTTACCGCCTACGGCGAGTTGACCCGCATGACCCAGTTCAAAGACAAGACCGTTCAACTGCAAGAAAAAGACAAGGATGCTTTTGTCAGCCACGGACTTTTCGCATACCCGGTCCTGCAGGCGGCCGATATCCTCATCTACCACGCCGACTACGTGCCGGTAGGCAAAGACCAGGAGCAACACCTGGAGCTGTCGCGCAACATCGCCCAGCGCTTCAACAATCAGTTCGGCAAGGTATACTTCCGGGCACCCGAGCCGCTGTTCACCGAAACGCCCAAGATCCTCTCGACCGCCGACCCCAGTCGAAAAATGAGCAAAAGCCTCGGCGAGAAGCACTACATCAACCTGTTTGGCGAGGCCGACCGCATTCGCAAACAGGTCAAGTCCGCCGTAACCGACACCGGCGACACGCCGGCCGGCGAAATGAGCGCGGGCGTCCAGAACCTGTTCGGGCTCTTGCGCGCCTGCAATCAAACAGAGGCGTACAATGCGCTCATGGACGACTACCAGTCCGGCGCGCTGCGCTACAGCGACCTGAAAGAAACGGTAGCCGAAGCCCTGGTGGAACTCACCACGCCCTTCCGGGAGCGCTATGCCGAAATACAGGCCGACAAAAAAGGGTTCAAAGCCCAAATACAGGAGAGCAGCGCCGTAATTCGCCAGCGCGCCAAACAAACCATGCGCGAGGTGCGTGACCTTTGCGGGTTGCCCAATTTGAAAGGATAAAATCCGTTTCCTTTCCGGAACACATTGTCAGGGATTATCCCTAAGTTTGCAGAACGCCCTAAACCACCGTTCATGCTCCTTTTCCCATCCAAAAATCGCTCAATCCGGCCCGTTCCGTTGTTCGCCGGGTTGACTGCGGTGTTTTATCTGTACGTCTGTAACCTGAACGCGCAATGCCCCCTTGCGGTAGATGCGGGTCCGGACAGATGGGGTTGCTCTGTTCCTTTAACAGCCATGCTATCCGGTTCCGTAACGGGTTCGTTTGAACAATTTTTCTGGACACCGCCCGGCGGCCTCTCCAGCCCGGATGTCCTGGAACCCACTGCCACGGTTACGCAGCCGATGGTGTACGTGCTGCAGGCGACAACAGCGGATTCTACTACGAATCTCATATTCAACGGCGATTTCGAACTGGGAAATGTCGGTATTGAGACGGATTATGCGTACAACCCGGGGTTTGCCATCAGTCCGCGCTTCGGCACCTACGAAATTGCCACTTTGCCGTCCCAGACCTTTCCGCTTTGCCCCGACCACACCTCGGGCGCGGGGCAGTATATGATCATCGACGGGGCCGACGTGCCCGGTCGGCAAGTGTGGCGGCAAACCGTGCCGGTTACACCCCAGACGTTCTACCGGTGGTCCTTTTGGGTGGTTTCCTTCCACGAATTGCCTCCTTTTGCCGTTTTGCAGGCATCAGTCAACGGCCTGCTGTTGGGCACGGTTGTGCAAGCCGATCAAAACTGTGCCTGGAGGCGCTTCTCGGTCGATTGGTACAACGCAGACCAAACACTGGCGGAGTTAACCATTGACGACCTGATCGTTTCGGCCGATTACAACGACTTTGGGCTCGACGATATCGCCCTTTGGCCCTACTGTTCGGTGTCGGATACCGTTCGGGTAACCCCGGTAGATGTGGCCGCACAAGCCGAAGCGTTGGTTTACCTGCCTGCTGTGGGCGACACGGTGTCGCTGAACGGCAGCGGGATGAGCAACAACGGCGACGTCGCCTTTCAATGGAGCACATCCGACGGCGTGTTGGTTGCCGGCGACGACTCCCCCCGGCCGGCGGTCGGTGCTACCGGCGCCTATCTGCTCACGGTGACGGAGAAAAACAGCGGGTGTACGGACACGGCGGTTACCCTCGTCGTGCTTGAACCCAACAGACAGGTGTACGCCCCCAATGTCTTTTCCCCCAATGAAGACGGGCTGAACGATCGTTTTATCCTCTTTGGGCCGAGCATTTTGTCCATCGATATGCTTCAGGTTTTTGACCGCTGGGGCAGCCTGGTCTGGGAGGGCGCCCAATTGCCGTCGGGCTCCGAACCGGATGGTTGGGACGGCCGAATCCGGGGGTATGATCCGGCGCCGGGCGTTTATGTCTGGCAGGCAAAAGTGCTATTCGTCGACGGTTACCAGGAGGCTTTGTCCGGAAATGTCACCTTGGTGCGATAAACCCGCGATGCCATGGCTGCTCACGGACCTACGGTAACGACTGAAAACGCTTCTGCGTTCAGATACCGTTGGGCCAGGTCCCTCAGCGCTGCCGGCGTGATGTGCCGCACAGTGTCCGTTAATTCCTCGTATGCCTCAAGTGGAAGCCGGTCTACCACGTAACTGCGCAGGAGGACGGAAGCGTTCAGGGGGCCGTCGAGTCCGCTGAGCAGCATTCCCAGGAGGTAGTTGCGCACCATTTCAAGTTCGGTGTCCGGAACCAGGTCTTCCTGAAGGCGACGCATTTCGGCAAAAATTTCGCGCTGAGCGGCTGCCGCATTTCGATGATCTACCTCGGTATCGATGTACAGGAAGCCGTCGTACACCATGGCGTCCATGCTGGAGGAGATGTTGTAGGTGTACCCCAGTGTTTCCCGAACGTTCATGCTCAGTCGGGAGCCGAAATAACCGCCCAGCACGGTGTTGAGAATCAACATGCCGTTGTAGTCCGAATGATGGCGGTTGAAGAGTCGCCTGCCGATCTTGATGGCCGTCTGCAATGACCCGGGATGGCGCAGCGACCGGTGTTCGGGTTGGCGGGGCGAGGGCGGCAACGGCGCGAGGTGTGCATGGTCGCCGCTGTCCGGCATTTCGCTGAACAGCGATTCCATTTGCTGGAGTACCTGATCGCTTACGCCTCCGCTGAGAATCACCGCGCTGCGTGAAGGCGTATGCAGCCTGGCATGGTGGCGCACCAGGTCATCACGCGTGAGGGCCCGGTACATATCGGGTGTGGAGTTGTAGCCGTAGGGGTGTTGGGCGCCGAAAAGGGCTTCCGTGAGCTCCCGGTAGGCCACGATCTCCACCTTTTCCAGGTCTACCAACAATTCCTGGATGTTATTTTCCTGAAAAATAGTGAGTTCTGCCTCCGGGAAGACCGGGTTACGGATGAGCTCGGCGAACAACGGAAGAATGTCGCGCGCGTATTTGCCTACGCCGTAGAGCACGATGCTGGCGGTGTCCAGCGATGCAGGCGATTGCACGGAGCTGCCGAAAAAATCGAACTGATCGGCCAGTTCTGCGCCCTGGTGTTGGGTGGTGCCTTCGCGCAGCAGCCTTGCTGTGGCGCGGGATGCGAGCCGTTTTTCTTCATGCGGCCTGCCGGCGCGGAATATCCAATCCACCTTCAACGCCTGTTGCGAAGGGTGGGGAACGGCATACACTTCGATGCCGTTGCGCAGGGTCATTTGCCGAACCTCGGGGAAGGGCACGGGCATAATGCGGTGGATGGGCGGCGCCTTCCGGCGTTCGTGGGCAGGCATGAAACGATGGTTTTACAAAAAAATGAACCACAAAGAACATACTTTTCCGGGAAACAGGTGCGTATAAAAAGATTTAATAGCCACATCTTTGCTGCATATGGAATGGCATCGGCAAGCAATTGAATCGGTATTCAGCGCGCTGGAGAGCAGCCCTGCGGGGCTGACGGGCAATGAAGCGCAGCGCCGCTTGGAAGCGCACGGGCCAAACGCACTGCCGGAGCGCAAGGGGCCGGGGGTTATTCGCCTGTTGTTGCGGCAATTTACTGACTTCATGATCCTCGTCTTGCTGGCGGCCGCTGCGATTTCCATGGTTTTGCAGGAATGGACGGATGCTATTTTTATCCTGCTCATCATTGTGGTCAACGGCATCATCGGCTTTTATCAGGAATACAACGCAGAAAAAACACTGGCATCCCTGAAAAAACTGGCTGCGTTGAACGCCACTGTATTGCGCGACGGACACAGCCGTTTGATGGACGCCCAAAAGCTGACGCCTGGCGATGTGGTGCTGCTCGAAGCCGGCAATACCGTGCCCGCCGACCTTCGACTGGTGGATGAAGTCGCCCTGCTGGTCGATGAAAGCACGTTAACCGGCGAGTCGCGCCCCGTTTCCAAGTCGGTCGCACCGATGGATACACCTGACTTACCGCTGGCCGAGCGGAACAACATGGTGTACAAAGGCACCCAGGTGGCGGCCGGGAAGGCCCGCGCGGTGGTGGTGGCCACCGGGTTGGAAACCGAATTGGGCGCCATAGCGCAGCTGCTGCAGGAGAGCTACTCCCCTACCCCGCTGCAAATCCGGCTGAACGATTTCGGAAAAAAATTGTCCTGGGCGGTGCTGGGCATCTGTGCCATCCTGTTTGCCGTTGGGTATTTGCGAGGGGAAGTGCCGATGACTTTGCTGCTGACCGCCATCTCGCTGGCTGTCGCCGCCATACCGGAAGCGCTCCCCGCCGTGGTCACCATCGCCCTGGCGCGAGGGGCCGCCCGCATGGCCGACCGGCACGCGCTCATCCGCAAATTGCCCGCCGTAGAGTCGCTGGGATCGGTCACCTACATCTGTACCGATAAAACAGGTACGCTCACGCAGAACAGTATGACCGTGCTGGAAGTGCACGCCGACGAACCGGAGGACGGCGCTATGGGAGCCACCCGGCTGCAAACATGCATGGCACTCAACAACGACGCCCACATGGAAGCGGGCAAGCCGCCGTTCGGCGACCCCACCGAGATCGCCCTGCTCCAATATCTGCTGGAAAAGCGGCTGGACCCGCTCTCCTTGCAACGTGCCGTTCCCCGGTTGACCGAGATCCCTTTCGACTCCAGGCGCAAGTGCATGACCACTGTGCATGCCGAAGGGCGCCGATACCGGGTTTGGGTGAAGGGCGGGCCGGAAGCCATACTAGATCGTTGCCAAACGGCCGAAGACCACACAACAGAGAAAGATTTGGCGGAGGAGTGGGCTTCGCGTGGCCTGCGCGTGCTGGCTTTTGCCACCCGTGTGGTAGATGAGCTGCCGCACACGGATCAGATGCACGAGTTGGAGCAGGATCTGACGCTATTGGGGCTGGTGGGCATGGCCGACCCTCCGCGTCCGGAAGCAGCGAAGTCGGTGGCAACCTGCAAAAAAGCAGGGGTGCGGGTGGTCATGATCACCGGCGATCACCCATTGACCGCGTCGTCGATAGGCAAGGAAATCGGGTTGTTGACGGAGAGCGACCGCATCCTCACCGGTCAAATGCTCAGCAAAATGGATGCCGCCGAGCTGGCGGTGGAAGCGCCGGACATCCGGGCGTATGCCCGGGTTTCACCGGAGCAAAAGTTGAACATCGTCAGGGCGCTTCAGGAAAACGGGCAATTTGTCGCCATGACCGGCGACGGCGTGAACGACGCCCCCGCACTCCAAAAAGCCCATGTCGGCATCGCTATGGGCATCTCGGGCACCGACGTGTCGAAGGATGCATCCGATATGGTGTTGCTCGACGACAACTTCGCCACCATCGTCTCCGCCATTCACGAAGGGCGGCGTATTTACGACAACATCCTCAAGTTCATCCGGTACATCCTCACCGGAAATGCCGGTGAGATCTGGACGATATTTCTGGCGCCGCTGATCGGCATGCCCATCCCGCTGCTGCCCATTCACATTTTGTGGATTAACCTGGTGACCGATGGCCTGCCGGCCCTGGCGCTGGCTGCCGAACCGGCCGACCCGGATGTCATGCAGCGGCCGCCACGGCCACCCGGCCACGGGTTGTTTGCCGACGGGCTGGGCTATAAAGTGCTGTGGTCTGGTCTGTTCATCGCTTTTGTTTGTCTCGGCATCCAGGCCTGGGCGCTGCGGACCGGCGGTCACGGCCAAACGATGGTCTTCACCACACTTGGTTTTTGTCAGCTTTTCGGCGTTATGGCCATCCGCAGCCCACGCTTTCACCTTTGGCAGATCGGCGTTTTCAGCAATCCGGGTTTGGTGTGGTCGGTACTGGTGGCACTGGGCCTGCAACTGGCGATCGTTTACTGGCCTTTTTTGCAGCGTATTTTCCGGACAGAGGCGCTCACCGTACACGAACTGGCCGTGTGCTTCGGAGGTGCTATTCTGGTTTATCTGGCACTGGAACTCGAAAAATGGGTCATACGCATAGCACAAAAAAGAAGGTAACGCTGATTCATGGCTAACTTCGCACAGCCAAATTTTTCAGGGCCAGCAGTCAGTGGACATGCGCGAGATACTCAATCAACTCAATCCGGCTTTCGACCATCGCAACCGCCTGGGCATCATGGTCATTTTGACCGCTAATGAATGGGTGGAATACAATACGATGAAAGACCTGTTGTCGCTCACCGACGGCAACCTGGCCAGCCACCTGCGTTTGCTCGAACAGGCTGCCTATATTTTTGTTCGAAAGGAGTTCGTTGGTCGGAAAACACGCACCACCTACACCGCCACCGACTCGGGCAAACAAGCTTTCCAGCAGCACCTGGCCGTACTGGAAAACGTGATTCTCCTGGGCAAAGACGAATGAGCACCCTGTTATAAGCAATGTACCAAAATTCAACCATGAACATAGCCGATTTGAGAAGGAGTTACTCGCTGGAAACCCTCTCCGAACATCACGTACCTGAAAGCCCCTTCAAACAGTTTTCCCAGTGGTTCGAAGAAGCTTTGCGGGCGCACTTGTACGAGCCCAATGCCATGGCGCTGGCCACGGCCAATGCCCAGGGGGTGCCCTCCGTGCGCATGGTTTTGCTCAAGGGGTTCGATGAGTCCGGGATGGTCTTTTACACCAATTACGAAAGCCGCAAGGGCAGGGAACTGGACGAAAATCCGCGGGCCACGCTGTTGTTCTGGTGGGCCGAACTGGAGCGTCAGGTGCGCATCGAAGGCCGGATTTCCCGAGTGGACAGCCAGGAGTCGCTGGCATACTTCCAATCGCGCCCCCGACAAAGTCAGCTGGGTGCGTGGGCCAGTCCGCAAAGCCGGCCCATCGCAGCGCGTGAGGTCATGGAACACAACATGGCCGAACTGGAAACGCGCTTTGCCAACCAGGAGGCCCTGCCGCTGCCTCCCAACTGGGGCGGGTACCGGCTGGCCCCGTCGTCGTTCGAATTCTGGCAGGGACGAGAGAGCAGGCTGCACGACAGGATTGTGTATACGCTGACCAACGACAGTTGGCAAATTGGACGCCTCGCGCCCTAATGGCGCAAACAGCTATTTTATCAATACATACAAAACCTCTGCATTCCAGACCAACAACCTGTTTTCGGCAAAATTCAGCTGACTTTCCGGTGTGGTAATCCCCGGAATACGCATGCGTTGCGTCTGTCGCATTTGCATGTTTTCCACGTACAGGTGGGTGCTGTCTATGAAATACAACAAGTCCTGGCGCACGTCAAAAGTCGCGCCCGTATGCTCCGGGAAATATTGTTCCTGAAATTGCGCAAACGCATCAAAAACCAGCACCCCCAGGCCGGCATCCGACGCGTATAGCCGGTTATCGCTTTCTTTCATGCCCAGGATGGATATTTTTTCGACGAAAAGTTGTCCCAGGTGTTGACTCTCGTACAACTGCGCCCCCTCCGGCGTGATCTTGCGCAAGCGGAACGCCACCTCATCGTAAATCCACAAGTTGCCGTCGCGCGAGGAGGCCACTGTGCGCACCTCCGGGTATCCGGCCTGAAGCAAATTTAATTCTCCCAAGGCGGTCAAACTGCGGTCCAGAAACAATACCGTTCTGAATTCGGCGTACCAGACGAGCGTTTTCAGCGGGTTGGTAACGTCCAAAACGGTCGCTTTTCCCAAACGATTGTTGGAGTACCGGGTAAGCAGCCGGCCATCCGGGGCATATTTTTCTACGCTGTTGGAAGTCGTGATGCGATACACATTTCCCAGATTATCGGCAGTGGCGAAATAGGTTCCGCCCGGAAGCACCAATGATATGGAAAAGGAGTCCGCCGTGTCCTGAGCCAATATTTCCGCAGGAGCAATGGCTCCCAAACCGAACAACAACAGCGCCTGGTTTGCCCAATGCAGAAAGCGCCAAGTGAGCCTGTGTGACATTTTGTCGTTAGGTGTTTGTTTTTTTGTCAAAATGACATATTCTAAATCCGCATCATCGGACAAAATAACGCTTTTATGGCGATGGTATGCGAATTGAACAGCAAAAGTTGTTGTCGAAAAACAACAGTCATTTCACACATAAAACCACCAAGCCATGACACTAGTAAAATTCCAACCTGCTCCCAGCCCTTTTCGTTCGCTGTTCAACGAGTTTTTCAACACGCCTATGGATGAGTTTTTGCCTTCCAGCCGTGTTCCTGCCGTGAACGTTGTCGAAACGGATAAAGGCTTTCGCCTCGAATTGGTAGCGCCGGGTTTTGACAAGAGCGATTTTCAAATTGCCCTCGACAAAAACGTGTTGACGGTATCGGCCAAAAAGGAGAGCGAAAACGAAGAAACGACCGAAAAATACCGCCGCAGGGAGTACCAGTTCAACGCCTTCGAACGCAGTTTCAACCTTCCGGACACGATGGATCATGACAGTGTAAAGGCCACCTACCAAAATGGCGTACTGCACCTTGAATTGAGTAAAAAAATGCCGGCCGTTAACCCGGTGAAGTCCATAACAGTGGGCTAGTACAGCGCTCACAGGCCGGGCTCTTTTCAGTAAAACGCATCTCAGGCCGTTCCGGTGATTATCGGAACGGCTCTTTTATTTTTCCGAAAGTAAACCGAAGTGATGCGTAGTAAACCTTTTTTTTTTCTTCGTGTTCATTACATTCAACTTGGTTACTCGTGAGATGAATACTGAGTTGTTTTCATAAGGTTAGTTAATAGGGTTTTAGGTGTTTTCATAGAGCCGGGGCAGTAATGTCCTGGCTCTTTTTTTGGGCGCATTCTTCAGAATCCCTACTTTTGTTCATCATATTAGCAAACATGTCGCACGAACAAACTACGAATGAGCTGTTGGGGGAGAGGGACATTGAACGCCTCGTTACCGGCGGTTTTGACGATTATTCGGCCTTATACGATCAATGGGAGCAGCCGGTTGTGCGGGCCTTAGAAACCGAAGGGTGTACGCCCAACGCGGCAAGGGTGTTTTTTCGCACGGCATTGTTGCATGCGGCGGAACTGACTGGCCGGGGAGAACGCTCTTTGCAGGCGCCATTCGGGTTTTGGTTGAAGTCACTGGCTAAAAGTCACCATCGGTCCTGGCTGGCCGAAACCCAATCCGCCCGCCTTCCGGAAGCGCCTTTTGAGGCCGACATCCCCCTGCCGGACGAGGCCGCATTGTCATTGTTTCGCAAGAAAATGTACGCGTGGCAAAAACTGGCCGAAACACCGGACGAATGCCGGGAGCAACTGCTGGTTCGTCCGGAACAGGTCGACATGCCGGATCCGTGTCATACCGCATATGTTGCCCTTTTAAACCGCGGAGAGGTGTTACCTGGATGGGCTGCGGCTGCTCTGCACGACCAATCGGGTTGGGAGGGCTTCGGCACAACGCTTGCTTTGGAGAAGTTTCGTGCCGAAAACAAGGTAAGCACACCGGTTCAGACGCGCAATGCCTACCTCTGGATTACGGTGATTCTGTTCGTGCTGGCGTTGGCGATTTACCTCGGCAGCCGTTTACTGATGAATTTCGACGCCAACCGAAACTTCGAAGCGAATTTTCAGCCGCCCGGGAGCATCATGGCCGACCTGAAAGATCGGTATGGCCCGGCCCGAGGCAACGACAGCACGGGCGCCCGGCCGGCGGCTTGCGACCAATTGCTGCAACAAGCCGACCTTGACTACGGCCGCAACAGGCTGGAAGCGGCAAAAGACGCCCTCCTGTTGATCGCGCTGGATGCGGAATCGGTATGCAATTCCGACGCCTGGTTTTACCTCGCCGTGATCAGTCTGGACGAAAAAGACCCCGCCACTGCGCTACAATGCCTCGCCAAGATCCAGGATCTCGAATATTTTGGTGAAGACATTTACTGGTATCAGGCCCTGGCTTTTGTGCAAATGGCCGGGCAAAATAAAATTCACTCGGAAAAGGCCCGAAGGGCTATCCTCCGTTTTTTGGACACCACCAGGGATGAAGAAAGGCGCAAAAAAGCGGAGAACATACTCCGGGATCTGGACAAATAGGCATGGAGCAGGTATATCACTATTTCCCAAACCTGACGGAGGGTCAGCAAAAAAGCTTCGAAGCCTTGCCGGAACTGTACCGGAACTGGAACGAGCAGATCAACCTGATCTCTAGACTGGATGTGGACAACCTCGTCGAGCGGCACATCCTGCACGCACTGGCGATTGCCAAAGCCATCAACTTCCGACCGGGTACCCGCATTCTCGACCTCGGAACCGGAGGCGGTTTCCCCGGTGTTCCGCTGGCCATTTTGTTCCCGGAAGTTGAATTCCTGCTGGTCGACGGCACCGGAAAAAAGATCGCAGCGGTGCAGGACATCCTGTCTACCCTGGCCCTGACGAATGCTTCGGCTCGCCACGTGCGCGCCGAGGAACTCCCCATGCCCGGCGCTTTTGATTTTGTGGTGTCGCGCGCCGTGGCGCCTTTGGATAAATTGCTGATGTGGAGCAGGCGTCTGATTGGTAAAAAGCAACACAATGCATACCCCAACGGCATATGGGCCCTCAAAGGCGGTCGGATGGATGAAGAGATCAATGCACTGCCGGGGAAGGGCCGGAACTACACGGAACTGATCCCCATCGCCCAATTTTTCAAGGAGCCTTACTTTGAAGAGAAGTGGGTCGTGTATGTGCAAGCGTGACGCGCCATAACGCGGACGCAGTTTACTTGTCATATCGGTTCAGTTTGTACCGCTCAATCATATCGATCAGTTTTTGATCGTAGTGCGCGTCGGTGGCATATCCCTTTTGCTTCAGACCAATAGCCCACTTCCGATAGTCGATCCCATTCTTTTTCAAGGATGCATACCTGCCGCTGGAGATCATGACGGAGTGGGCGCGCCAGCTTTCCCAGGGGGACTTGAAAATCCGGAAAAAATCCTTGTGGTGGTCGTCAAAATGATTGGAGCAGTGCCCCTTCCTGCACTTTTTGGAGAAGCATTTGATGCCGAAGTGGTTGTTATTCAGCTTCGCCAACTTGCTGGCGCCTGCCCTGCTCTCGATGATTCCCTGGCCCAGGCTGATGCTGGCCGGAATGCCGTAGCGCTTCATTTCGTCAATGGCCGTTTGGTAGTACCGCTTCACGTAGGCGCGCACCTCGGGATTGGCAATGTCGTCCGCACTGATGGGCGCAGTTTCTGAAAGGGGCTTTGCAAACCGACGCGTTGCCGGTTTCAGAATTTCATTTTCCTCGTCCGAAGCGGTTCCGGATCCTTCCCCAACGTCGTAACTAAAGGTAACCGGCCGGACGACCTCCTCCCGGCTAAACACCGCAAAGCTGCTCAACCGGTCGCCGAAGGACCAATAGCCAAGGCCAAGCAGGATGCCGATCTTCATGAGGTTGCTGCGGCTGAAGGTGGTGCTGAACCACACAGCCACGCGAAAACGAAGGGCAGCCCGCCACCGGCGCCATTGCATCCGGAATTGCTCCAATACCTCGCCCAAAGAAAGCTCCTCCTGGTTGCCCGGGACGTATTTTCCGGGTTTGTTGCCCGTACGGGTACCACGCTTCCGCCGGTCGGCGCCGGAAGACGACCCGTATTCGGTATGTCTTTTCGTGTATCCCATCTTCTTGATTGTTGAATTTTTAAAACCGACTGCAAATGTAAAACTATTTGTTTGTAATTGCAACACAATTTGTATGTTTTTTTTTGATTTTTTTTTTCAGGCATCCCGGGGCCGGTTTTTTTCGCCATTCAGGGCAGCGAAACCGTTTTGTCGGGCGTTAAACCATCAACTGCGCGCGACCTGGCGGGATTTACAGACCGATCATGTAACAACAGGTTCATTCCACATTCCCGGTATGCACATCTCCTTACAACTTGACTACACGGAAGAGCACCTGATTGACGCCTTAAAACGTCAGGACAGGCGCGCACAGCAATACCTGTACGAGCAACATTTTGGCAGCTTAATGGGCGTTTGCCTCCGCTATGCCGGTTCGCGCGACGAGGCGCTTGATTTACTGCACGAGGGTTTCATCAAGATTTACCAGCATATCGGTCGGTACCAGCCCGGCAGCTCTTTGGGCGCCTGGATGCGAACGGTGATGGTCAACACCTGCATCGATTATTACCGGCGCGCCCTTCGCCGGCGCACCGACGATCTGGACGACGTGTACCACCTGTCCACAGACGAGCCCGACGCGACCAGCCAACTAACCGAATCCGAGATCCTGGAAGCCATCCACGGTCTCTCCCCCGCTTACCGCGCAGTGTTTAACCTGTTTGTTGTAGAAGGTTATTCGCACAAGGAAATTGCCGATGCCCTCCAAATTACGGAGAGCACCTCGCGCAGCAACCTGGTGAAGGCACGGATCAAGTTAAAAGAATATTTCGCGCTCAAGCGCATGGAATTTGAATAAATGCGATCATGACTGAACGTCAACTAAAAGACATATTAAACAAACTGGAGGTTCCGTACGCACCGGAGACATGGGACGCGCTCTCCCATAAACTGGATGCGTTGCAGGACCCGCCCGTTGTGGATGCCGTGGACAAGCTGGTCTACCGGAAAATTGGTCGTATGGAAACGCCTTATGACCCCAAAACCTGGGACCGGATGGCGCACCGTCTCGATGTGCAACGCCGACGCACGCTGTTGGTGCGTTTCGGCAAAGTACTGGAAGCAGCGGCCATTATCCTGCTCTTGTTGCGCTTTGCGCCCGAATGGGCCGAAACAGGCATCCGTCCCCCCGCTGCAGATCAGCCGACAGAAAAAAGCGCCCGCACAAACGACCCGGTCAAGCGCGGCCCGGCTGCGGAAACGGCCCGTCTACAGCCTGCTGCACCGATCCTTGCCGACAACGGCGTGCCCGCGCAGCAGCCTGAAAGGGGCACACGGTCGGGTTACAAAGATTCCAACCGGAACATGCGCCACCAAGATCGAACGAGCCTTGCTGTGCAGTCGCTCCCAATAACGCCGGCGAACGTAATACAAGAAAAATTCACCCCGGCAGCGCTTCCCGAAACGGAAACGGCTTCGCGAAACGACCAACTGTTGCAGCCCCTGGCAACACCGGCGCCGGTGGTACCTGTCCGGGATTTCCGCCCCGACCTGAGCCGCTTTGCCGATGTTGCGAAGGTTCCGGTTTCATCGACGCTGTATTTTGCCGCTTCTTTTTTGACCGAATGGAACCAGTATCGGTGGTCTTCAGGCAATGACTACAAGCCGTCTGTTGGTGGAAGCGCAGCGGTTGGACGGCGTTGGTCAAAATGGACGGTAGAAGGCGGAATAGGGTACTCGCGTAAGTATTTCACCCCAAAACGGGAGACGGAAATTTTGTCCGGCAACCAGAACACAGGGTACACCGGTCTGGCCATCAGCGGTGCGGAAGCCGACGTGCTCCAGGTGCCGATTCGCATTCTGCGAAAGGTGGGCCAATGGGGAGGACTTCGGCTGTTGGCCCTGACCGGCGCCACCGGCCACCTGACGCTTAACAAGGATTATGATTTCGACGCCGTTTATTTTGAGCCTATCCAGACGTCCGGCGGCAACTTGCCCATACCGTCGGGCCAACCCCAACGTTTAGTGCCCGGCAAAGGCATATTGGAAGGCGGCAGCCTGGGAGAAAATACGTGGGCATCGCTCGACCTGGGTATTCAATTGGAGTACCCATTGGGAAAACGGAGCCGGTTGTTCCTCCAGCCTGCGGTACAAATTGGCCTGAATGCCGTCGAACTGGCCCCCGAGCCGGTTTATCCTAACAGCTTCAGGGTACAAGCGGGCCTCCAGACAGACCTTTAACGACCGCCCCACCATAGGCGCCCCACCGGCAAGCCGCTGCATTCAAATGAATGTCAGCGGCTTACCTATTTTATGTTAAAAGATTTTTGTACCACAATTTATCTAAGTGTGACAAAGTTTTGTCGCATATGCGTCATCCGGGTGGGTAAAACCCGGTTTTAACGTATTGGCATGTTCCATTGGCAAGCATTTTGAACTATACCCTTTAACAACCAAAAAAATAATCCTACCCGGTTCATCCGGCCAACCTTCACCACCTCTCATCCAACCGATAATCTTCGCCATGAAACAATCAATCGTAATCCTGCTCTTCGCCATCGCCGCCATGACTTTTCTGGCCGCACCGGCCCCTGCTCAAACGGTCAGCTTCGACCAGTTTCTTCAGCAATTCCCGGCAGCTACGCTGCCGTACAGCATCGACGCCGACGCTCTCCAGGCCGACCTGTCGAATACCGAACCTTCCAAAGTGGCTCGTCTCGACTGGGCATACTTTGAGTTCCTGCCCGAACTGGAAAACAACGCGCAGTTCTGCCGCATGCCGGTTTATCCGGAGCCGGTTGCCCGCTTCGAGACCGACAAGTACCACGCGGTGTTGTACAACCTGGCGCGCGGCCTCAGCAAAGGATCCAAATTCTATACCATCTCGGTATTCGACAAGGAAGGCACGCATCTGGGCACGCACTACATCGGCGGCATCACGAACAAGCAGATGAACGCTTTCTCGATCAGCACAGACCTCATCGCCACGGTAAACAGCTTTTCGATGGCGGTTGCCAAGGGCGAAAATGCCGCTCCTGCCAATACCCAGAGCATTCAACTGGCCGCTCCCGGCAACCCGAACGAACTGGGATTTGCCGCTGGCAAAAACGACCTCCGCAGTTCCACGTCGGCAAGCAGCCGCACAGACATGAAGTAAATCGAGAAAGGACTAAATGAAACATAAAAAAAACCGTCGGCGGAATCGCCGGCGGTTTTTCTTTTTTGGGCACCCCCGCTAAAGGTTAGTACAGCGGGTATTTTTCCATCAGGGTGTTCACTGCCTGGCGGACGCGGCTGTGGACGGCTGCATCGTCCGGATGCATCAGCACCTCGTCGATCCAGGCCACCACTTGCCGGCATTCCTGCTCGCCAAATCCCCGTGAAGTAATCGCCGCCGATCCCACACGCATGCCGGAGGTGGTCATGGGGGGCTGGGGGTCGAAAGGGATCATGTTTTTGTTGATGGTGATGTCGGCTTCGCCCAGCGCTTTTTCCGCCACCTTTCCCGTTACATTCTTGGAACGCAGGTCGATGAGCATGAGGTGGTTGTCGGTACCGCCGGAGATGATGTTGTATCCGCGGGTCATGAACTCGTCGGCCATGGCCCGGGCATTTTGGATCACTTGCCGTCCATAGTCGGCAAAAGCAGGCAGGAGTGCCTCACCGAAGGCAACGGCTTTGGCGGCGATGACGTGTTCGAGCGGGCCGCCCTGCATACCGGGAAATACGCCGCTGTCGAGCACGCTCGACATTTGGACCGGCTCCCCTTTTTTGTTGGTGCGCCCCCAGGGGTTATCGAAATCTTTCCCCATCATGATGATGCCGCCCCGGGGACCGCGCAGGGTTTTGTGGGTGGTGCTGGTCACGATGTGGCAATGGGGCATGGGGTCGTTCAGCAGTTTGGCAGCGATGAGCCCCGCCGGGTGTGCGATGTCGGCGAGCAGCAGAGCGCCCACGCTGTCGGCGATGCGGCGGAAGCGCGCGTAGTCCCAGTCGCGGGCGTAAGCGGAGGCGCCGCAGATGAGCAGTTTGGGTTTCTCGCGATGGGCAATTTCCTCCACCTTGTCCATGTCAATTCGGCCGGTGTCTTCTTCCACGCCGTAAAAGGACGCCGAGTAGACCTTTCCGGAGAAGTTGACGGGGGAGCCGTGGCTGAGGTGGCCACCGTGGGCCAGGTTGAAGCCCAGGATTTTATCACCGGGTTGGAGGCAGGCCAGGAACACCGCGGCATTGGCCTGGGCGCCGGAGTGGGGTTGCACGTTGGCCCACACCGCGCCGAAGAGCTGGCACAGGCGGTCAATCGCGAGTTGCTCGACCTGGTCGACCACCTCACAACCGCCATAATAGCGTCGGCCAGGCAGGCCTTCCGCGTATTTGTTGGTCAGGCAGGTGCCCATAGCCTGTAAAACGGCTGCCGAGGTGAAATTCTCGGAAGCGATCAGCTCCAGGCCGCGCTGCTGGCGTTGGAGTTCTTTGTCAATGAGGTCGAAGACAATGTCGCGCATGCGAGTGGTTGTTGATTGGTAGGAAAAATACGGGGGTAAAGATATTGAAATGTGGGTTTGGGTGAGGCAGCGTGAAAAATTTGAAATGGTTATAAATGATGCCGACGGCTACCTTTTCATGTACCCGAACAGGAATCGTCCGGCGCTACCGGCCCGTGGCAACTCGGCAGAAATCTGCAATCCCTTGGAGGTGTACACCGCGTACATCCGGATTTTCAGGTCTTCACCCCGGTTGAAATCGATGTAAAAGGGTTTAGTCCGGCTGAATCCGACGACTTTGTAAAAGGCATTGGTGGTTATACCGCCCAGGAAAGTCACCTCCGCCAGATCCTTTTCGCCAAAGGTAACCGCCCTTGGAATTTGGGTATTCAACTTGTGAAAAACGGAGTCGGGCAGGTCAAGTTGATTCAAACTGATGATGGCCGATTGGGAGGAATCGCCGATGATACCCAACGGAACCAGGTACAGGTTCCATTTGCCCATCAGGTCGGCTTCATTGATCGGCGCCTGGTCGAGTCCGAATGCCTCAGCGGTGGCCTGGCCGGCCACTTCGAGCCGGGTGCGCAGTTGCTGGTTTTGGATCAGCAGCGCATTGAGGGTATCCTGGCTGGACCGGCCGGTGGTCTCCAGGTTGGACAACTTGGCGCTTCGTACCGCCACCACCGAATCCAGCAGTGCGGTAGCCTCCGCCATGGTCAAATCCGCTTTATTTATCGGCACAAAAGGTTTTAAGTACTTGCCGTAAACGTACTTATAGAAGCTTTCAAACTCACCACCCTGACCCGGACTGAGGAGTTGCGTTGCCGCTATGGAATCCAGGATGTGGTGGCTGACAGCGAGTTCCTTGCGCAGGGAATCGGCCATTGCTTTCTCCTGATTGAGGCTTTTTTCCAGATCTTTTTTGGACTGGGCGGTGAGCATGGTGCTCGCCATCAGGCAAGCGGATACCAGAAAAAGAAAGTATGATTTTCTCATGGAGGAAATAATTAATAGGGTGATAAAGGTGTTCGTAGCCGCCGGCAACGCCGGCTGGTCGGAAAGGTAACAAACTTGATGGATTTACGGCCCTGCTTCCGGTATCTTTGCGCCATGAAACTACGAATCGGCACGCGTGGCAGCGCACTGGCGCTGTGGCAAGCGCACCATACCCAGGCCGAGCTGGAAAAAATTGACGTTGCCTCGGAGTTGGTCATTATTTCCACCAAAGGGGATCAGATCCAGCACCTGGGCTTCGACAAAATGGAGGGCAAAGGTTTTTTTACCAAGGAGATCGAGGAGGCGCTTCTGCTGGGCGAGGTGCACGTGGCGGTGCATTCGATGAAGGACTTGTCGACACAGCAGCCCGAGGGATTGGCAATCTGCGCGGTATCCTACCGCGAAGACCCGTCGGACCGCCTGCTGATCCGGCGCGAAGCGTTCGACCCGTCGCGTCCTTTCCGGCTCCGTGAAGGCGCCGTAGTGGGCACATCGGCGGCCCGGCGAAAAGCGCAGATGCTGGATTTTCGGCCCGACGTCAGGGTGAAAGACCTGCGGGGCAATGTACCTACGCGGGTTGACAAGCTGCGGTCGGGCGATTACGATGCCATATTCCTCGCTGGCGCGGGTTTGGAACGCCTTCAACTCGACGTGAGCGACCTGCAGGTGCTGCACCTGCAGCCGCGCGAGTTTGTGCCTGCGCCTGCTCAGGGCGTACTGGCCTGGCAAACACACCGCGACGACATGGCGACGCGGCGATTATTCAGTCGCCTGCACCATCCACAGGTGGCTGCATGCACCAATGTAGAACGCAGGCTGCTGCGTTTATTCGATGGCGGGTGCCAGTTGCCGCTGGGCGCCTATTGCGAGCGCGACGCCACCGGCCATTACCACGCCTGGGCAGCCTGCGTTGTGGACAACCAAATGCGGCGAGCGCGTGTTTCCCAAACAACGCATGAGGGTATGGCCGAGCGCCTGCTGGCGCAGTTGCACAGCCCTGGTGCGTTTTAGTTTCCGCCTATGAACAAACGCGTCCTGTTGCTGCTTTTTCATCCCCGGTTTGAAACGTCGCTGGTGAACAAGTCCCTGTTGAATGCGGTGTCGGACCTGCCGTACGTGCGCGTACACGACGTTTATGAGCATTATCCCGACTTTAACGTGGCGGTGAAGCGCGAGCAAGCGTTGTTGTTGGAGCACGACCTTTTCGTCTTTCAGCATCCTTTTTACTGGTACAATTTTCCGCCGCTGATGAAGCAATGGACAGACCTCGTGCTCGAACACGGATGGGCTTACGGGCGCGCCGGCAACCAATTGAACCACAAATGGGTCCTCAATGCTGTCACTACCGGTGGGGTCAGGGAGGCTTATAGCCACGAAGGACGGAATCGCCATACGGTGGGCGAGTTCCTGTTTGCCATGGAACAAACCTGCCGGTTGTGCGGCATGACCTACCTGCCGCCCTTCGTGGTGCACAATACCAACCGAATGACCAATGCCGAACAGGAATCGGCGGCCCGCCTGTACCGACAGATGTTGCAGCGCGTGTCGGACGCACAATTCGACCCGCTCATGGCTGCATCAAGCCCCTATCTGAACGATCTCATCAACTAAATTCTTTGCCCATGCCCAATGAATTTTTGAGTCTAGGCGTCATTTTTTTGGGTGCGGCCCTCGTTTTTGTGCCCATAGCCAAACGATTGGGCATCGGCAGCGTACTGGGCTACTTGTTGGGGGGCGTTGTCATTGGCCCGTACGTGTTGGGCTTTTTGCATGAGGGAGAGGAGGAGATCATGCATGCCGCCGAGTTTGGCGTTGTGATGATGTTGTTCCTTATTGGTCTGGAACTCAACCCGCAGTCTTTGTGGAACATGCGAAAAAGCATTTTGGGTTTGGGCTTGTCGCAAATGTTGCTTACGGCAATACCCGTCGGACTGGCGATGCGCTGGGGGGCACAATATGGTCTGCCACAGGCCGTGGTGGTGGGGCTGGCTTTTGCCATGTCGTCTACAGCCATTGTGCTGCAAACCCTCAAAGAAAAAGGTCTTGGGAACACCGCTGCCGGTCATAGTGCCTTTTCTGTATTGTTACTACAGGACATAGCCGTGATCCCCATACTCGCGCTGATTCCGCTGATGGCTTACGGAGAGATGGCCAACGCCGAAGCTTCAAGCGGCCCTCGAACAACATGGTCGTCTGCGCTGACCATTCTGGCTGTTTTGGCAGGCATATATCTGGCAGGCAGATTTTTGATCAATCCTTTTCTGCGGTTTATCGGGCGGGTGCGCATGCGCGAGTTGTTTACGGCAGCAGCGTTGTTTATAGTAATCGGCGTTGCGTATTTGATGGAAAGCATCGGGATGAGCGCTGCCCTGGGAACGTTTATGGCCGGCGTCATGCTGGCCAACAGTGCCTACCGGCACGAGTTGGAAAGCGACATTGAGCCGTTCAAAGGGATGCTGTTGGGCATCTTTTTTACGGCTGTAGGCGCCACCATCGATTTTAACCTGTTGGCAGAACACCCTTGGTATATCCTCTCTCTGGTGACCGGCATCATTTTCCTGAAGGCGGTGGTACTGGCTGTGATCGGTCGTTTTGCGCATTTGCGCCTCGACCAAAACATCCTTTTCGCGCTCCTGCTCGC
This sequence comes from Saprospiraceae bacterium, assembly GCA_041736625.1. Taxonomy (GTDB): domain Bacteria; phylum Bacteroidota; class Bacteroidia; order Chitinophagales; family Saprospiraceae; genus M3007. The sequence continues at coordinate 42,855 of JBGSTG010000058.1, forward strand.
ACAGGTAGGCGAGTTTGCCTATGTCGTTTTGAATACCGCCAAACAGTATCAACTGTTGGAACAAACACCATACGCCATGCTGACTGCGGTGACGACCATCAGTATGGCCTTGTCGCCGATGCTTTTGTTCGTCAACGAGCGATTCATAGACCCGGCATTCGGTGTCAAATTATCGGCTGAAACGCCCGAAGAACCCAGCCCGGAGGAAATGCCGCACCAGCACCCTGTCATTATTGCGGGCTTCGGGCACTTTGGAAGTATGGTAGGACGCTTTTTGCGCGCCAACGGCGTGCATACCACCGTACTTGACAGCGACAGCGACCGGGTAGACCTGCTGCGCAAAATGGGGTTTGAGGTGTACTATGGTGATGCCACCCGGCTCGACGTGTTGAAAGCCGCAGGAGCGGAAAATGCAAAGTTGCTCGTTTGCGCCATTGACGACCGGGAGGCCGTCCTCCGGCTCGTCGACACCGTCCATAAACACTTCCCGCACCTTCAGATATTCATGCGCGCCCACAACCGCCTGCATGCCTATGAAATGTACGATCTGGGCCTGGAACATGTGTATCGCGAACACCTGCACACCTCGGTTCAGGTAGGCGTAGATGTGCTCAAATCCCTGGGCGGGCGTAGCTACACGGCGCTTCGAAAGGCCCAGGAGTTCATCCGGCACGATGAAGAAGCACTCAAAAAACTGGGTAAAGAACGCCACAACAAGGATCGATATATTCTGATGGTGCGCGAAGAAATTGCCCAGCAGGAAAAAGTGCTGGCGGAAGACAATAAGTTTTTTAACGTCCGTCAGGACAGCGCCTGGGACAGCGAGCCCCTCAAGGAGGAGTCCACCTGAGCCGGCTCCGCAAAAAAATGCACCATGAAACCAACAGGCACCCGGATGTTGTCGTTACTTTGCCATACTTTTCACTATGCAATTTGTCTTTCCTGTTTTTCTAACCGCCGCCCTCACGCTGGCCATACCCATCCTGATCCACCTCTTCTACTTCAGGCGTTACAAAAAGGTGTACTTCACCAACGTGCGCTTTTTGAAAGAGGTCAAGGAAGAGACCAACAACCGCCGTCGCCTGCGCAACCTGCTGGTGCTGGCCATGCGGTGCCTGGCACTGGCCTTTTTGGTGCTGGCTTTTGCCCAGCCTTTTTTGCCCAAATCCAACGCCGTGAAGCGAGGCGAACAGGCAGTCAGCATTTACCTCGACAACTCTTACAGCATGGGGTCGCTGAGCGAGGAGTCGCCCCTCATTGAGCTGGCCAAGCAGCGCGCACGCGACATTGTGAGCGCCTACGGACCTGCCGACCGTTTTCAGATTCTCACCAATGAGTTCGAGGGCAGGGATCAGCGCCTCATCGGGCGGGACGAGGCCATTGGGCGGATTGAGGAAATTCGCCCCGGACCAGCCACGCGCTTGCTCTCCAAAGTGCTCACCCGCCAACAACAGGCGTTGGCGACCGGGTCGGCCGACAACCGCACGGCGTACCTGATCAGCGATTTTCAGGAGAACATCAGCGACCTGGAAAACTTTCAGGATACCCTTTTGGCGGTCAACCTGATTCCCATGCGGGCCGTTCAGACGAGCAATGTGTCTATTGACAGTGTATGGTTCGAAAGCCCCGTTCAGGTGCTCAACCAGCCGGCGCGCTTGCTGGTACAGGTCAGCAACAGCGGATTGGAACCGGCGGAGGAGGTGCGCCTTTCCTTCCAGCACGACGGGCAGCTAAAACCGGCCGGCACCTTGTCGCTACCCGCCGGCGCCACCAAGGTCGACACCATCAACTTCAACATCCTGCACGCCGGCTGGCATCAGGCGCGCATCGGCATCACCGACTACCCGGTACAGTTCGACGACGATTACTACCTCTCCTTCCGCGTGGCCGAGCGCGTAGAGGTACTGAGCATGAATGGCTCAACGCCCAATCTGTTTCTTACCCGCGCTTTTTCAGGCGCCGGATATTTCCAACTGAACAATGCGGACGTGCGCAACCTGGATTATTCGCAATTTAACCGTTACCAGCTCATCATTTTGAATGAGTTGCCGGGCATTTCCACCGGCCTGGCGCAGGAGCTCGAACAATACACCCGCAACGGCGGCAATGTGCTGGTGTTTCCGGCGCGCGGCGCCGACCTGGCCGCTTACGACGCTTTTTTGCAGCCGTTCGGCGCCGCGCCGCTCGGCGCGTTTGAAGGAACCCCACGGCAGGGTGCGCAGCTGAACACGGAAGGGTTTGTATTCAAAGACGTTTACCTGAATAAAAGTGCCAACCTGCGCCTGCCGGGCACACAAGGCAATTTCCGCATTGCACCCAACCGGGGCGAGTATCTGATCACTTATCGCGACGGATCGGCGCAACTCGCGGCCTTTGCGCTCGGCGACGGCGAGTTATTCCTGTACGCCGCCCCGCTCGACGAGCAGGTGAGCGACCTCGTGCGCAACGGGGAGGTATTTGTGCCCATGCTGGTGCGCATGGCCGTTTCCGGCCTTAAAGCCCAAAAACCGGCTCAGACCATCGGCGCCGATGAGGTGCTCGAAGCCCCCCATCGCCCCTCGGCTGCCGGCGAAATGGTGTACCAACTCCGCCGGCTGAAAGACGACAAAAATCCGGAAGGCGCCGAATTTATCCCCGAGCAACGCATATTGGGCACCCGCGTGCTGCTCAGCCCGGGAACCCAGGTGCGGGATGCAGGCTGGTATGCACTCTCCCATACGCCCGACTCCACGCTGGCCGAATACGCGTTCAACTACGACCGCAAGGAAAGTGCCCTGACCTTTCTGGGCACGGAAGCGCTGGGGGCTATCGACCGGCCGGGATGGGCAGTCCTCGACGGCAACACGCGCACCAACTTTGCCCGGGTGGTCGACGAGCAAAATCAAGGCATTGTGCTGTGGCGCTGGTGCCTTGTTTTTACCCTGCTTTTTTTGGCGTTGGAAGGGTTGTTTTTGCGGTTGTGGAAGGTTTGAGGGCGGTCGGTTGTCGGCGGTCGGCGGTCGGTTGTCGGCGGTCGGTCGTCGGCTATCGGTGGTCGGTAGTCGGTGGTCGGTAGTCGGGCAGCAGTTTATCCATTTGTTGTTGGAGGGTTAGGGCTGCTGCACGGGCTTTTTCCGCAAAATCTTCGCCATTTGACGCATAGAGGATGCCTCTGGAGCTGTTGACCAACAGCCCGCAGTCGGGGGTGAGCCCATAGCGGCACACGTCGGCCAGTTCGCCGCCCTGGGCGCCTACGCCGGGCACAAGCAGGAAGTGGTCGGGTACGATGGAACGCACCTGTCGGAAAGCGTCGGGATGGGTGGCGCCCACCACGAACATCAGGTTGGCAGGCGTGCCCCAGCGGGTGGCGCGGAGGAGGACTTTTTCGAAGAATTTTTCCCGGCTGTCGGACTGCTGGGTGAACTGGAAATCGGCGCTGCCGGTATTGGAGGTGAGCGCGAGCAGGATCACCCATTTGCCGGGGAAATCGAGAAAAGGGGCCACACTGTCCTCACCCATGTACGGCGCGACCGTTACGGCGTCAAAAGGCATTTGTTCAAAAAACGCCTGTGCGTATTTGCGGCTGGTGTTGCCGATGTCGCCGCGTTTGGCATCCGCAATGCGGAAGTGCGCATCGCCGATGTAGGCTGCTGTTTCGGCCAGGGTGACCCAGCCTTTGGGGCCGAGGGCTTCGTAGAAAGCTGTGTTGGGTTTATAAGCTACGCACAGGTCGCGTGTGGCGTCTATGATCCGTTTGTTGAATTCCAGCACCGGGTCGGGGAAGTGATGCAGGCATGCGGGTATGCGCTCCGGTTCGGGGTCGAGGCCTACGCACAGGAAGGAGCGCTTGCGAAAGATTTCGGCGATCAAATGTTGGCGGGTCATGGGGCAAAAGTACGTATTCGTCCTACGAGTAAATTCGTAGGACGAATTTTCCAATCACCCCCCAATATTAATTTTTATTGTTTAAGCGATAATTCTTTGTTAAAAAACAGGTTATACAGACCTTTGTATCCGATTTCAGGGTCCACACTAATCCCTTAACGTTCAAACAGTCCTATTGCTCATGAAACAAATATTTACCCATTTCTCGCCCAGGGTTATGCGTCTTTTTGCCCTTTTACCGGGGGTATTGCTGCTGACCTACACCGTTTCGCACACGCAGACCACCATTACGCAGTGGACTTTCGAGAACACCTTCACCGCCGCCACGCCGGAGCCGACCACCGGAACGGGTAGTGCATCCATTGTCGGCAGTATGAGCGGTGGCGCCACCGCCACCGGTTTCGGGAACTGCAATGCTTCGAGCAACACATCCGGTAACGGCTGGCAGATCGGCACGGCCAATCCGGGGACCACCAACGAATCCTCAGGGGTTCAGTTTCTGGTGTCCACCGCCGGCTTTCAAGGCATCAAGCTGTCGTTTGACCACCGGCTGTCCAATTCCGCCACCCGGACGCGCCGGATCCAGTACACCCTGAACGGTTCTACCTGGAACAACCTCGACCTGGTAGAGAGCACCAACTATACCCGTGGCTGCGCCAACCAGGGCGGGGTGGACCTGGGTCGGATCGACGCCTCGAACCCCGCAGGCAACAGTGCCGGCGACCGCTGGACGCAGGCGACCGTCGATTTTTCCGCCATCACAGGCGCCAACAACAACCCGAACTTCGGCGTGCGCATCGTAGCGGCGCATTACAGCAACAACGGGCAGTTTCGCCGGGCCAATGATAGGGATTCGGTTGCTACGGGCGGTACCTGGCGCTTCGATAACGTGACCATCAGTGGTACGGGCGCTCCACAGATGCGCATCACGGAGTGGATGTACAGCGGTACCGACGGGGAGTTCGTTGAGTTTACCAATGTCGGCGCCACCGCCGTAGACATGACCGGCTGGAGCTTCGACGACGACTCCAGAACTGCCGGAACAGTCAGCCTCAGCGCATTCGGTACGGTACAGCCCGGCGAATCGGTGATCCTGACCGAGGCTGCTGCCGCCACCTTCCGGACCGCGTGGGACCTGTGTAACGACGTAAAGGTGATCGGCGGAAACACCACCAACCTGGGCCGTGCCGACGAGATCAACCTCTACGACGCTTCCAATAACCTGATCGACCGCCTGACCTACAACGACCAGGGCTCCGCTCCGGTGAATGGCCCGAGAACACAAAATGCCAGTGCCTGGGTGCCGGCCGCCGCACTCGGCCTGAACCTCGCCAACCAATGGACGCTTTCCACCGTGGCCGACACCGAAGACTCCTACGCTTCCACCGACAACGACATCGGCAGCCCCGGCAAAAGCACGCGCGCAACGGTGGCTTTCGACCCGTGCCCGCCGTCCCAAACGCTTTTTCCCGGCGATATTATCTTCAATGAATATGCCTCAGACAATAACGCCGACGACAACGATTTCTTTGAGTTGCTGGTACTCAAGGACAACGCCGATCTGCGCGGCCTGCGCGTCAGCGACAACGAACTGGTGAGCGGCGCGTTGAACAACAACGAGTCCGTGTTCATTTTCGGAAACGACGCCTACCTGAACAACGTGCCCAAGGGAACCATCATCGCCGTGTGGACCACCACCGACGGCGTCACCACCGACGTCACCACCAACCCGGCCACGGCCGACTGGAAAATGGTGCTGGCCCCCGGTACCGGCGTGACCGCTTCGGTCGACGGGCTGGGTGGAACCCTGAACACCGGCCTTAGCACCGGCGGCGAAGCGCTTTACCTGTACCTGCCCGGCCCCAACGGCAACAGCAGCGGTACCGACAACATCTACCTGGACTTTGTGTCCTACGAGTCCGACGGCGGCGACGCACCCGCCAGCCTGACCGACCTGAACCTGACCTCCGTAGCCGATAACGCCTTCTACACCGGCAATACCGCCGCCGGAAACGACCTGGCCGCCAACTGGACCAAATACGACGGCATACCGAACGCCAACGCCACCCCGGGCGAACCCAACCCCGGCCAGGACCTCAGCGGCATTCGCATGGGCCCTGCCCCCACCATCTCGGAAAATACCGCTTCGCCGTTCGTCAACCTGCCAGCCACCGGCGCCGGATCGGTGAGCGGCGTGCTCAGCGACCCCACCGACCCGGCCCAGACGCTGGGCATCGACTTTGCCATCGATGACCAGGACACCCCCTTGGGCAACCTGACCGTAACGGCAACAAGCAACAACCAGTCCGTAGTACCCAACGCCAACCTCACCCTCACCGGCGCCGGCGCTGCCCGCAACCTCAAGATCACCCCCACCGGAGTGGGCTACGCCACCATCACCGTGACCGTCAGCGACGGCATGGGCTCAGGCACTTACATCATCTTTTACGCAGCCTCGGCAGCCTCGGTGAACACGAGCACCACCCGTTTCCACACGGGCGCCAGCGACGCGTCCACCGCCCTGACCATCGACGCCGATTACATGCTGGTAGCCGACGACGAAGACCAGGTCATACGCATTTACGACCGCAACAACTCGGGGCTGCCCGTCGCCCAGTTCGACTTCACCAGCTCTCTGAACCTCGACGGCAGCAGCGAGGTGGACATCGAAGCCTCCACCCGGGTGGGCAACCGCATTTACTGGATGGGGTCACACGGCAACAACTCCTCCGGGAACGACCGCCCCAACCGCGAGCGCATTTTCTCCACCGACCTGTCCGGCACGGGTGCCGGCGCCTCCCTCACCTTCGTCGGTTATTATCCCTTTCTGGAGGACGACCTTCGCCTTTGGGACATCGACAACGGACACGGCCTCGGCGCCAACTACCTGGGGCTGGCTGCCTCGTCTGCCGACGGCGTACTTCCGGAACAGAACACCGGCTTCAACATCGAGGGGCTTACCTTTGCACCGGGCAGCAACACCATCGCCTATGTGTCATTCCGCGCCCCGCTGGAGCCCACCACGAACCGCACAAAGGCGCTCATCGTGCCGGTGACCAACTTCACCACCATCGTAAACAACAGCGCCGGCACCGGCTCTGCCACCTTCGGTGCGCCCATCCTGCTCGACCTCGGCGGGCGCGGCATCCGCAGCATCGAGCGCAACAGCACAGGCGAATACCTGATCATTGCAGGCCCTACGGGTGCAGGGAACGACTTCAAGTTTTTTACCTGGACGGGAAATGCAGCAGACCAACCGGAAGAACGCCTGGCAGACCTCACCGCTTTGCAGGCCAACGGCAGCTTCGAATCCATCGTGTCTGTGCCCGACAACCTGGACGAAAACAGCACCATTGAGGTACTCGTGGACAACGGAGACGCCATTTGGTACAACGACGGCATCATTTCCAAAGACCTCACCGACATCAACTTCCAGAAGTTCCGCAGCGAGCAGATACTCCTTGGTGCGGGTACCTTCTACAGCCTGAGCGGCATCATCGAATGGTCGCGCAACAATACACAGGGCGTGAACAATGCCACCGTAAACCTGACTGGCAGCAACAACGGCAGCGACATGACCAACACAAACGGGGAATTTGTGCTGGACAACCTCTCCGGCCTGGGCAGCTACACCCTCACGCCGGTGAAAAACATCAACAAACTCGACGGCGTGACCACCGGCGACGTGATGGCCATCCAACGACACATCGCCGGCATCGCTCCGTTCACCAATCCCTTTGATTTTGTCGCCGCCGACGTAAACGGCAACAACCTCGTGAGCACCCAGGATGCCGGCATCATTACCCAGTCGCTGCTCGGCAACCCCACCGCACTCTCGCTTTTTGCCAAGTCCTGGCGCTTTGTACCGCAATCGTACAGCCTGCCCACACCGCCGTGGGGCTTTCCGGAGACCATACAACTGACCAACGTGGACTCCGACCAGACCGACCTTGATTTTTATGGCATCAAAATCGGCGATGTTGCGTCCATGTTCACCAATCCGGCCAACTTCGGTGGCCAACCGGTGTTCACCCTGCGGACGCCCGATCAGGTGCTGGAGGCCGGGTCTGTTATTTCGATTCCTTTCACGGCCGACCAGACTCGAAACCTGGCCGCCTGGCAATTCGCCCTCCGCTTCGATCCGGAAGTGTTGGCCCTCGAAAACGTCCAAACCGGCGATATACTGCCGGTGAACAGCTCCATGTTTGCCCTGCACCCGGAAAAAGCCGGCGAGTTGCGCACGGTGTGGGCCCAACTCGAAGGCTACGACGTGCCGGAAGCCGCACCCGTATTTACCCTCACCTTCGAGGTGCTGGAAGGCGGCAAACGACTGAGTGAAGTACTGGGACTGGACATCAACAGCGACCTGCCAGCCCTCGCCTACAGCGCCCAAATGGCCGAGACGACCATTGACCTTGTTTTCGGCCAATCGTCCGTTTCAACCCACCCGGGTGTTTCGGCGGCACACTACCTCTACCTGGCGCAGAATGTGCCGAACCCGTTTGGCGACAAAACGCAAATTGCATTCGAACTGCCTGCCGACAGCGAAGCGACCCTGCGGGTGTACGACGCCGCCGGTCGCCTGGTGTGGGAAACAAGCGGTTTGTTCCGTCAGGATAAAAATACCGTTGAACTGGATCTTACCGGAGTCGCCACGCACGGTTTGCTGTACTGCGAATTGGTAACGCCATTTGGCACCCGGGTGCGCAAGATGATACGCTAATTCAAACCTGTCGGGTATGGCCGGGTGTCACCATTTGATGAACCTGGCCATACCCGTTTTATTTGCGCCCATTATCTGTACGGAATAGACGCCCGGCGCCCAGGCGCCGGACTCCAGCCGAATCTGGTTTCCCGTAAACCGGCCCTGGAAAACAACCTTGCCGGTGGCGTCGTACACCAGAATGGTGTTTTCGCCCGCCAGGCCTGCGTCGTCTATTTGGAGCAACACCTCCTGGCCGGCTGGATTAGGGTAAACGCGTACTTGTAAAACCTGCCCATCCGCCGTTTCGTGCAAACCGGAGGTCAAAGGGGTGAGGCTAAACAGGCGAGTTTCTCTGGAGGCCATGGGCGCCCCACCTGCGGGCCACGCGGAAAACCCTCCGCCACTGACGGTCAGGGCGCCTGCCGAGGTGTTGTTGAACAAATCGGTGACGGTATACACGCCGTCGGGCAGGGTTGAACCCGTGAGTCCGGCTGTTGGGCTGGCCGGTACAGAATCGAAATTGGATTGCACGATCACGGCCTCGTTTCCGTAAATCCGGGCGTACATCAGCACGTTCGGATCGCTGCTTTCCACGGACAGGAGGTATCCGCGCCGCAGTGGAGCGTGGGCATTGCGGAGGTGAATGAGGTCCCGGTAGTACGACAACAACGAGTTGGGGTTGCCCGTCATGGTGGCTACGTTGTTGGTGAGCAGGTTACCCGTCGGCGATGCCCAGGGAGTGGTCGTGCTGAATCCGGCATGTTGACCGCCTGTCCAGTGCATGGGGCGGCGTTTGTTTTCATCGACACCCGTGCCGATGAGGCCGATTTCTTCGCCGTAATAGACAAATGGAATACCCGGCATGGTCAGGTACATGGCGGCGGCCTGTTTCATTTTTTCTGTATTGGAACCGAATTGACTGAAAATGCGGTCGACGTCGTGGTTGGTCAAAAAAGTCGCGTATTGCAGGCGCGGGTATCCCTGTTCGGTGACCTGGAGCTGCTGGCGTATGGGCGTCGGGTTGTTGATGTTTACGGCCTCGATGATGGCGTAGGCAAGGTCGAATTCAAAGCAGACGTCCAGGCGATCGTTGTAAATGTACGGGAGTATGGAGGCCGTATTCGACCACACCTCACCGACGGTAAAGGCATCCGGGTTGTTCGACTTGTACACGTCGTTGAACGCTTCCAGCAACGCGAACGTCTCGGGTGTGTTTTCCAGCACGGCGCCGTCCTCGTCCAGGTATTTGATGGCGTCGAGCCGGAAACCGTCCACGCCTTTATCCAGCCAGAAATTGGTGATGTTAAACATTTCGGTTTTTACCGGCGGATGGCTGTAGTTGAGGTCGGGCATGCCGCCCCAAAAGAGACCGTAGTAGTATTGGTTGTTGTTGTTGTGCCAGACCTGCTGGCCCCAGGGGCCCGGGAATCCCGGGTTTGTATTGGACCAGACGTACCAGTCGCGATAACCATTTTGGTTGTTGGCCGACTGGGTGAACCAGGGGTGTTGGCTGGAGGTGTGGTTCATCACAAAATCGATGATCACCTTGATGCCGCGGGCGTGGGCGGCGTCGAGAAAAGCTTCGAAATCGGCCATGGTGCCGTAGTCCGGCTCCACCTGGTAGTAATTGGTCACGTCGTACCCGTGGTAGCTGGGGGAGCTCATCATGGGCATGAGCCAGATGCCGGTTACGCCCAGATCGGTATGGGTGTTGGGGTCGCCGTCGTTGAGGTAATCGAGTTTTTGGGTGATGCCCCGGAAGTCGCCGATGCCGTCGCCGTTGCTGTCGTAAAAACTGCGGACGAATATCTCGTAAAAAACGGCGTCGTTCCACCAATGGACGGCATAGTTGTTGTCTGGGGGTGCGGTTGCGTTGCACCCGTTGAACAGTACTGGCGGCAGGTTGGCGCCGGCAGGGCCGACGGTCACCAACCGGTTGTTGGTGCTGCCCACGCTGCAGGTTGATGGCGGATTTTCGTCCATACCCCAGGCATTGCCGTTGATGAATTTGTAAAAATAGGTACCCTGGGGCAACTGCACCGTTAGCTCGTAGATGCCGTCCGCATTCACGTCGGTCATGGGTGTGGCGCCGGGGTTCCAGTTGCTGCCCAGACCGGCGGGTGACTGAAAATCGCCAGCGATGTGGACGCCCAGAGGCGAGATGTTTTGTTGCCGCATATCGACCCTGAACGTCAGCGGAACGTTTTGGGCATACGCAAAGGCCGGGGCAAGCAGTATCAGCAGCAGAGGTAAAAACCGGGTTTGAGCGAACATCGTGTTTGGGTTGAAGGCGCTACCAATAGGATGGTTTCAAGTCATCCTATTGTTTAACGTCGATTTTAAAAATTTTAATTGGAGAAATGCCGGTTTTTTCGACTTATATTATACTCTCTTCCAAAATCCGCCGCAACTGCTTGACATCCCCTTCCTCCGCATCCAAAAACGCCGCCACCTCGGCGTCGCTCCACTGCGGGAACTTGAGCATAATTTTTTTGACGATCTCTTCAAACGCTTCTTCTCTCCCTTTTTCGATACCTTTTTCAAGTCCTTCAGAAAGGCCTTCTTCTCTCCCTTTCTCGATACCTTTTTTAAACCCTTGTCTGCGCCCTTTGCGCAAACCAGCCTGTTTCCACTTTTCGCCGAAGATTTCGGGAATGGCGTCTACCCAACTGTTCTCCGCCTCGGAGAGCTGGGTGCTCAGCGTTTTAATTTCTCCTTGTGACATACCGCTTACGATGTAGATGTAAAGGGTTAAGGTTTGAAAAAACATCTGCGCGCGCACTTCGTTTTCCAAAACACCCCCAAAAGTAAAGATTTTTTTCCAATTT
>JBGSTG010000109.1:0-10842 GCA_041736625.1 Saprospiraceae bacterium
GGGCCGGCGAAGCCATCGTGCGGCACCCGGAGGTGAAAGCCGTGTCGTTCACCGGCAGCACGCGCGCCGGCGCAGCCATCGCGGGCCTGGCAGCCCCCCTGTTCAAAAAACTGAGCCTCGAACTCGGCGGGAAAAATCCGGTGCTCATCTTTGCCGATTGCGACTACGAGCAGATGCTCGACACCACCGTGCGCTCGTCGTTCAACAACCAGGGACAAATATGCCTGTGCGGATCGCGGGTGTACGTGGAACGGCCGCTGTACGAGCGGTTTCGCGTCGATTTTGTGGAAAAAGTGGCGGCACTTCGGGTGGGCGACCCTGCCGACCCGAACAGCCGCCTCGGCGCCGTGGTGTCGCAAACCCACTACGAAAAAGTGCTCAGCTACATCGAGCTGGCCAAAAAGGAAGGCGGCAAAGTGCTGTGCGGCGGCAGCGCCGTGTCGCTGCCGGGCGCCCTGTCCGGCGGATGGTACATCGCGCCCACGGTCATTGAAGGCCTGCCGGCCCTGTGCCGCACCAACCAGGAGGAGATATTCGGGCCGGTGGTCACCATCCAGCCCTTCGACACCGAGGCGGAAGCGCTCGCGCTTGCCAACAACACCGAATACGGCCTTAGCGCCGTCGTATGGACCGAACACCTGAGCCGCGCCCACCGCCTGGCCCGCGACCTGCAGGCCGGCATCGTGTGGGTCAATACCTGGATGCTGCGCGACCTGCGCACGCCGTTCGGCGGCGTCAAAAACTCCGGCATCGGGCGGGAAGGCGGCTGGGAAGCGCTGCGGTTTTTTACGGAAGCCAAGAGCGTAACCATCTTTTCGGGTGCGGAATGAGGAATAAAATCAGCCGAAATAATGGAGCGCATTCGACATTCGCCGTTATCTTTACCTGACGACCGTACTCATGCTGAAAAAACTCCCGCTCGGTCTACAGGATTTTCGCAAGATCATCGAATACGGGTTTTTATACGTCGATGAGTGTCGATTGGGGTGTGCGCCTGGTTATTTCGGTTGACCAAGCATGCAGGCAAACATACTGTTACCTGGTGTAGCGCCCAATAAAGAAGAAAATTTTTTGTAAAATATTGGCATTTTGTGAGATTGGGGGGGGCAACGCTTGTATTGCTATTATAATGCGCCTGTTTTTGTTTCCAAGAAAGGGATACTACCCATCTGTGATGTGCTACGCGTATACCGCGCCTTGGGTTGGCCTCCTAAAATGCGCAACGTCCACCTCCACCCCGCCCAACCCCCCACATTATGAAATACTATCCTTTCCTCCTCCTTTCCCTTTCCTTGATGGGCCCCAGCCGTGTACAAGCGCAGATTGTGTACGGCACTTACGGTCAGAATAACACCACCTATTTAACTGCCATTGACCTGAGTACCTGCACGGCTTGTGTGGTGTTTGAATGGCCACCTACCGCTAACCAGGACGTGAGCATCCTGCCCGACGGCCGGGTGGTATTGCTCAACAGCAACGCACCGGAAATATTTGTGTACACCCTGCCCGACCCCACCCCGACCGTTATCCCGATGCCTGCTCCAGCCATTAATGTCAGAGGCTCCATCTTCATCAATGGCCTGATGTATCTTCATAGTGCAAGTGGCTTGTTTGCATTTGACCCGCTGACCAACCAGATCAACTTCATCGGCGCATGGCCCCCGGCTATGACAGGAAATTATGAATTTTACGAGTTGGGCGGGCAGGTTTATGCGATAAGAATTGGGCCAGGGCCTTGGCCCATCTGGCAAATTGACCTGCAGAACCCCGGGAATTCGGTGTTTGTGCAGAACACCAGTGGTTATCCCAATCCAACAGGATCGGCGACCTCGGTAAACGGCGTCATTTATTTAGGTGCCAATCCTTGGTTGGTGCGTTACGACCCCGTCACCAATACCTTTGAGGAGGAATGCAATTTGCCTTCGATGGGCATTACCGCTGCACTGGCCGGTCTCACCTTTCTGCCCGCCGGCGTACCCGCCCTGCCATGCATTTGCAACACAGAGGCAGGCGACATGCAGGCCGGGGCTTTTGACCTGTGCGGCACCGTGCCTGTGCAGGCCACCCACAATAGCAACGAAGTGCTGGACGGCAACGACTTGCTGCGCTTCATCCTGTTCAGCGACCTCAACGACACCCTCGGCAGCATTGTTTTTACCGCTGCTTCCCCGGTATTCAGTTTTGCACCGCCCCTGCAATACGGGCAGACGTACTACGTAGCCGCCATAGCGGGCAACAACCTTAACGGCGGGGTGGACTTGGACGACCCTTGTTTGGATGTGTCCAACGCCGTCTCCGTGGTGTGGCAGCCCCTGCCGGCCGTGGTGCTGTCGGTGCCCAACCCCGATGTGTGCGTGGGCGGGTGTGTGGAGGTGGAGGCCACCCTCACGGGCGAGGCGCCCTTTACCCTGAACGGCAACCTGCTGTCGGGTGGCAACACAGTGGGCACCTTTGCCCAGACCTTCGCGGGCAACACCGGGCTGTTTACCGTGTGTGTGCCGCCGGGGGTGGGGGTTGGGGCATTGGTGGTGCAGCCTGTGGCACTGACGGATGCGAATTGTACTTGTGAGTAAACGGTTGTTGTTAACGGTCAACTTCTGTCACGTTCTGTCAACATTTGTCACATTCTGTTCACCGATGTTCACCGATGTCATGTTTTGTCATGTTTTTATGCCGGTACATTTGTAGCGTTGAACCGGCCGGTCAACCATTTTTTCACCTTTTTTAAAATGACCGATACGTCATGAAAAAAATCAAGTTGACCGTTTTTTTGTTGCTGTCCGTGTTTTCGGCAGCGTTTGCACAGTTTGAGGATGGGATTGGGAATACCACCGGCGATGCCGAGTTTAGAGCTTGTTCGGATTTTGATGCTGAGGCGAAACCGAGAAAATTTTATTTTTAGCAAGGCAAATTTTGCAGTGCCTGATCCCGATGAAATCGGGGCGAATACGGGTAATTCGGCGAAAAATTTAACGCAGTTAAAAATAAAATTAGCCGGTTGTAGCCCAGCAATCAAAATCCGAACAAGCTCTTAATGACTTAATGCGTCGCGAAGGCCCCGCCGGCATCGCTGTAGAAGGCCTGCGCGCACAGATACCCGATTTCGCCACCTCGGTTACGCCGTACCGGCGGGCACGGTAAGCGCCACCCTGTCGGTGTACGACCTTACGGGCCGCACCCTCCGCAGCTTCAACCTGAGCGACGGCGAGGGTTCAATGACCCTCAACGCGGGCGATCTGCCCGACGGGTTGTACATTTATGACCTGCAGGTGAATGGCCGGCAGGTGCTGGAGCGGAAGATGAGCGTGGCGCGGAAGTAATGTCGAATTCGGAATCAGGGCTGTACGAAGGATTGAACAGGAATTAACAAATTTCCTGGAATATCCGGATTTTATATGCCTTGACCGACGTGAGGGACCCAGCTTTCCTTCCCATTTTTTTAAAAACGACTTGTCATCCTGAGCCCGCAGGGCGAAAGGTTTAATTATAGACGAAGGATCCCCCCTTGCGTCAGTTGTCCCGGGGAGATCCTTCGCCCTTGAGCCGCAGCACGCGCCGCAGCCTGCGCAGTTTACAGCAGTTGTCCCGGGGAGATCCTTCGCCCTTCGGGCTCAGGATGACAAGTCGTTATTAAAAAAGGGGTGGGGGAAAGCTGGGTCCCTCACGTTCAAGGCAAAAGATATGGGCCGGAAATAAACAAGCGGTCGCGGGCTCTTTGCCGAATTTGTATCCTTGCGGGGCGGCGTCCTAGACCGCCGCCCAACTAAATTCATCCTTCGTACACCCCTGATGTCGAATGCGGAATAATTGGGCGCTTGGCTACACGTTGATGCCGGGAGCCCAGTAAATTTTGCAGTCTGCAGATTCCCATTCGACTTTCCTGATTAATTCTTTTGCCGTTTATTTCGACCGGGTGAGAAGACCCCAAGTCCAACGTACAACCAAGAGCCCTATTATTCTGCATTCGACATTCCGCATTCCGCATTCCGCATTCGAATCATTGGACATTCTTGGTTAATTTTGCGCCGCCAAATCCGCTACCCATGACATCCCGCGACATTCGCCGCCAGTTCCTCGACTTTTTCGCCTCCAAGGGCCATAAAATCATACCCTCCGCGCCCATCGTCGCCAAAAGCGACCCCACCCTGCTGTTCATCAACTCGGGCATGGCGCCCCTCAAGGACTTCTTCCTCGGCAACCAGACGCCGCCCAGTCCCCGTGTGGCCGACACCCAGAAGTGTCTGCGCGTGTCTGGCAAACACAACGACCTCGAAGACGTGGGCTTCGACGGCTACCACCACACCATGTTCGAGATGCTCGGCAACTGGTCGTTTGGCGACTACTTCAAAAAAGAGGCCATCGCCTGGTCGTGGGAACTGCTCACCGACGTGTACAAGATCCCCAAAGACCGCCTCTATGTTTCGGTCTTCCGGGGCGACGACAAGGAAAAGCTGCCCTTCGACCAGGAAGCCTTCGACGAGTGGAAAAAATACATCGCCGAAGACCGCATTCTCGCCTTCGGCAAAAAAGAAAACTTCTGGGAAATGGGCGACCAGGGCCCTTGCGGCCCCTGCTCCGAAATACACGTAGACCTGCGCTCCGACGAGGCGCGCGCCAGGGTCGACGGCAAAGCGCTGGTGAACGCCGACGACCCCAACGTCATCGAGGTGTGGAACAACGTGTTCATGGAGTTTAACCGCCGCGCCGACGGCTCCCTCGACGAGCTGCCCGCCAAAAGCGTGGACACCGGCATGGGCTTCGAGCGCCTCTGCCGCGCCGTGCAGGGTGGCAACTCCAACTACGACACCGACCTCTGGAAGCCGCTCATCGACTTCCTCGAAAACTTCTCCGACATCCGCTACACGGGCACCTACCCGGGGCTGGATGCCGACTGGAAAAAAAACGACGTGGCCATGCGCGTGGTGGCCGACCACCTGCGCGCCGTGTGCTTCACCATTGCCGACGGCGAACTGCCCAGCAACACCGGCGCCGGCTACGTCATCCGACGCATCCTCCGCCGCGCCGTGCGCTATTACTACTCCTTCCTCAACCTCCGGGAGCCCGTCATGTACCGCATGGCGCCCATCCTGGCCGAGGAGTTCGCCGATGTGTTCCCCGAACTCAAAGCCCAGATCGATTTCGTGGTGAAAGTGATCCTCGAAGAAGAAAAAGCGTTCCTGCGCACGCTGGAGAGCGGGCTCAAGCGCATGGAGGTGCTCGAAGTAGCCAACAATACCGTCAATGGAGAACAGGCATTCGAACTGTACGACACGTTCGGTTTCCCCTTCGACCTCACCAGCCTCATCGCCCGCGAAAAAGGGTGGTCGGTCGACGAAGCCGGCTTCGAAGCCGCCCTCGCCGAGCAGAAAAAACGCTCGCGCGCCGACGCCGTCAAGGAAGTGGGCGACTGGGTCGCGCTGCGCGACGAGCCCGGCGTCCTGTTTCTGGGATACGACCAGCTGGACCTGCGCGACGCCCACGTGACCAAGTACCGCACCGTGATGCTCAAGGGCAAACCCCAGTATCAGATCGTGCTCAACCGCACGCCGTTTTACCCCGAGGGCGGCGGGCAGGTGGGCGACACGGGCGCCATGGACTTCTCCGGGGAGACCGTGCGCGTGCTCGACACCAAAAAAGAGAACGACCTGGTCATCCACATCGTCGACAGACTGCCCGCCCGCATCGAAGACCCGAGCGTGCACTGCACAGTCGACGCCCGCAAGCGCCGCCTCACCGAAAACAATCACTCCGCCACCCACTTGATGCACGCCGCCCTGCGCCGCGTGCTGGGCACGCACGTGCAGCAGAAAGGCTCTTACCTCGACGACCAGGCGCTCCGCTTCGACTTTGCCCACTTCGCCAAGGTCACCGACGAGGAGCTTGCGGAGATTGAGCGCATCGTCAACGAGAAAATCCGGGAAAACATCTCGCTGGAGGAGGCCCGCAGCATCCCGATCGAAGACGCCCGCTCGGCAGGCGCCATGATGCTTTTCGGCGAGAAATACGGCGAAACCGTGCGCATGATCACCTTCGACCCCGCCTACTCGCGCGAGCTTTGCGGGGGCTGCCACGTGCCCCAAACGGGCCGCATCGGCTTCTTCAAGATCGTCGGTGAAAGCGCCGTGGCCGCCGGCGTGCGCCGCATTGAGGCCCTGACCGCAGTAGCCGCCGAATCGTACGTAAGCCGGCTGGAAAAAGAGGTAGGCGCCATCAAAAACGCGCTGAAAGCCAAAGACCTCGTCAAAGCAGTAACTGACCTGCAGGAAGAGAACAAACGCCTGCAAAAAGAAGCCGAACGACTGGTGCAGGAGCAGGCCAACAGCCTGCGCGACCACCTGCGCGACCGCGCCGAGGACGTCAACGGCGTCCGGCTCATCGCCGCCGTCATTCCCATCCAGGACGCCAACGCCGTGAAAACCCTCGCCTTCGAACTCGAGCGCGCGCTGGAACGCGCCGTGGTCGTCTTTGGCTCGGTGAGCAACGACAAACCCCTGCTCACCGTCAAGATCAGCGAAGCGCTCGTGAAAGAAAAAAACCTGAACGCCGGCGCCATCGTGCGCGAACTGGCCCAGGAATTTCTCAAAGGGAGCGGAGGCGGACAGCCGTTTTTTGCCACCGCCGGTGGCAGCGATGCGTCCAGGCTGCAGGAAGCGGTGGAGGCTGTGCGAAGGTACCTACGATAAGCCAGCCTTGTTGCCCATTCAGCCGGACGACTGGGGGGCGTTCACGTCAAAAAAGACACAATTGGGCCAATCGAAAACCGCTTCGTCGCGGGGAAAGTTCAGGTACAGGAACAAATAGGGCACTTTACCTTCCGGGGTTTCCAATGGCACATTGAAGCATTGGTGCGCATCCAGGCACAAAGAGGCGAGTGTCATATATAACTTCTCACTAATCATTAGACACAAACCTGAGGATACGGGATCCTTTATGAAATCTGTACGCTTCGCTTCGAATTTCAAACCAAGTCTAGGAATTTGTGGCCGAAAGGGAATTTCTCCTTCAACCACTGCCAGTTGGAAAATACTGTTTTTTCCCCACATGTCCCAATCCGGAGTCGGAAGGACCTACCTCATTCTACGGTCAGGCGTTGAAGCTCGGGAGAAGTAATAAAATGAACGGATGGGTTTATCAATAGCTCGGTGAGCTGGCTTTTGAACTGGTTGATAACAAAACTGATCCACCAGTTCGTATCAACTACGATTTTGATCCTGCTTTTCTTCATGGCGGTTGGCCCTGATTTCTTCAATCGTCTCCAGAATCAAATTCTCAGGAACTTCGGTCTCCGGGTCAACGTCGCTCATAGCAGCCACCAATGCTTTGCGGGAAAGCAGGCGATTTTCGGCATCCGAAAGTTTAAAAAAAGTGAGCCCTAAACGAGCAGCGAGTTCCTCAAAAAGCCGGACATCCTCCCGGCGTTCGATCTTGATTACAAGGTTTGTCATTATGACTGCTTATTTTCTGCCAGACAAAAGTACAAAATTATTCTGCTCAGTGCAAACTGTTGTTCTACAAATCCCCCTGCTCCCAATACGCTATCTCCTCAAACCGGATGCCCGTGATGCCCGCCGATTCGATGGCTTCTTTCATTCGGGAAGTGACGTAGAAACCTCGAGCGCCCGTTTTGAAATGCCTGCACATGAAAAGATCGAATACGGGTTGATTGACTTGGAGTACAATTTCAATTTAATATCGAATACTCTTTGAAAGTTCCCCGGTTTCATCCAATCCTGAAAGTGTATACCCTGAAATATTATTTTGCTCGAATAAATTTTTTAGGCTTTCAGAAATGTACACACCGCTGAAGGAAGGAACATCAATCCGAAAAAAATCATACGAAAGATTATTGATAAAATACAATTTTTTAACGCCAATATCAATATCCTTTTCTTTATACGCTTCGTAATTTTCATAGGAATCAATGGCGACGGGTGTTCTGGCCCGATCTGGGTTATTAGCATAAGTGTATGGCTTTTGGATGTAGAAAGCACTGCGCTGAAAATCAATCACATCGTAAAGCACTTCATAAAAAAACAATATTGCGTATTCATGGGCGGTCTCCTTGTATTTCACTGTGCAAACGAAACGTTGGTATTTAGATGTTTTAGATGCAGCAATGAGCTCACATGCATTTATGCTGCAAATGAACATGTGTCTGGCTGATAGATGACTGGAAGATATAAAATCAGATAGTTTATTCCTTTTATGAAGTAAAAACTCAGGATGAACCTTGAACTGTTCAGCTGGTGCCTTACTTAGCGGGGGAAGAAGATTTTCAAAAGGAGGAAGCTTTGGGTTTGCCAACTCCGACACGGGCCATACCTGGTTAGCGAGGTGTCCTAATCCTGAAATTTGATAATACATATTCATTTTTTGTTGTCAATATACAATCGAGACAATTTGTCTCGATTGTATATTATCCAAGTTGATTACCATTCGTAATTCTTAATCCAATCTGCATAGTCTTCAACATGCAAATTAGTGTTTTCAATATGTGACTTTAAATCATGCAAGAACCCATCAATTCGAGTAGCAATCTCGGATGGATAAGCATTGGGAAATGTATTATTCAGTTCATTAAGTTTTAGGTTCATCTCATTATTGTAACGTAAATGGTTGCCCAAATGCCTGGAATTATGCAAAGGTATGCCATTTTTCACATGATTCATGTGGAACGTATATTGTCCTGATTGTGCTGCTTTTTGGACAATGGGATGTTCTGCCAAGTGTTTTGGAATAATATGATGGGCCTGAAAGTTAGCCCACTGACTACCAGTCATGTTCAATATTTCCCGGAATGCCTCACTGGAGTTGTGGGAAAAAATACACTTTATGCCGTCAAAAGTAATCTTTAAATCTTTATAAACTTGTGGAGCAACCTCAAGTCCAATTTTTATGTATTACCCAGCAGTTGACGCCCAACCAAGAACCGGTATGGCTGCAGAAAAGCTAAATGTGGCATTTATCCCGTCTCCTTCAATTGTGTAGATTAGCCCATTTGCTAAATCGCAGGGCTCGCCAACGACTAGTGCTATTCCGCAAATATCAAGTAGTGTGTGAATCACCCCGTTAGAAACATTGTACATTGCTTGTCCCCATGCCTTGGTAGTGCACCACGTATTACATGGGTCCTTGAACCGGGGATCGGTGTAGCGCAAAATAATGTACTCCTGTACGACCCTGATATAATGCTCGTGTAAGATGCTGGGCTTAAACTCATTCGCCAGCACGTACTCCAATTCAGACTCCGTCCACTCCGTTTTGTCAAACCACCCGTTCATTTGCAGATTTACGGTGCTTTTTACCGCGTATTTGGCCTTTTCATTCCGAAAGTTGCCCACAAACACCTCCTGCATTGCGCTCAGGAAACCGGGGTTCGCCAGCAAATACCGCCACTGCTCCTGATTCAGCCCCACCTCGGCGCAGAACTCGATCAGTTCTTTCATGTCTACCGGCACTTCTGGATTGGGATCGTCCGGATCGGGAGAGGTGGGCGTGGGTTCGTTGCCGGTCGGCAGTTGGGCATGTATATCGTCGATCAGATCCCGGTGCGTAATCAGCCATTGGGCGGCCAGCTTGTCCAGTTTATACTCAGCGACGATATCAAGCCACTTGTCGAACAACTCCTCATCGAATCCGTAAGGCAGGGGAACTTCCGGTGCGTTGGGGGTGTCCGAAAAAAGGTTGGTGGCTATGACATCGAAAAACATACATGCCCAATACAATTGTGGGAGCGAACAATCCAATTCCGGTTTGGTAACCGGAATGTCAAGGCCGGGATTTCCAGTGTCCCCACCTCCGTTCGGCGATGGAGGCGTGCCGCCCCAACCACCACCGCCACCGCCGCCACCTCCAGTTGGTGGTGCGCCGGGGCTGTCGCCAGGGTCGCAATAGGTACTGCCATACGAATATGAATTACAATGAACTATATTCGGAGGCAAGCAACAAAGGGATGCTCCGGCAGAAGGACTGAATGCAATAATGTCCTCACAATAACAATTGGTAACCACGAACATATTTGTGATACAGCCCAGATCTGACCGTACCTCCGCTGACGTGGACTGATCCGCGTTTGGTACAAAATCGTCGACCCATCCGATTGGATATCCATTGTGGACAACAACACCTTGTTTAAAATGCAGACCCAAATCAAACATGATGTATTGTCCGGTGAAGTCGTAAAATGCTATTGTATTGCCTTTAGTAGCATAATAGGTAGAATCAGCAATATATAAAATCATTTCAACTTCAATGGTATCCTCTGTGATTTTCCTGAATTGCAACTTTGCACCTGCTCTGCCTTGGTTCAAGCTGTCCAGGCTTCTATCCTCGATGGGTACTACCACAATTTCTTTTCCGTTCAAGGAATGTCCGAGAGTGGCCTGATCCCAAATGGGACGAATAATAACAAAAGGTTTTTCAGCTAACAGATTGGAGGGTGGCGACGCCTGAAGTTGTTGAAAATGGTTCCTTGCTTCGTCAATACTAATCTCATACCCATAGCCATTAGTTATCCCCTCTTCGTACACATATATGTCTTTTTTGCAGCCAAAAAGAGCAAAAAAAATCAGGGCCAGACCAGTAGCCCGCAAAAAAAATGGTTTCATGACGTTATCCGGTTGAAAAAGGTTATAAGTGGACGGTTTTGAGATGGCCGGGCGCATGACCGGGCGACCAAAAACCTGGGGCAAACATACTGCCCCCCCCCAGGGCAGACGCATCAAAATCCGAAGGTTTTTTCGCGATATTGATCAGATAGAGCACATTTATTTCGTTTTCGGTTGACACTAATTTTTTCACTTTGGGCCTTTAAAAGGTTAAGAGCCATTTTCCGGATTGTTG
>JBGSTG010000116.1:0-1838 GCA_041736625.1 Saprospiraceae bacterium
CCCGGTAGGCAAGGCATGGCATGCGCCTTGTGTTTCCAGCAGGTCGGGGCCGGGCAGATAAGTGTGTTCATACGCGCCTATGTCCACCGTGCCCTCCTGGATGCGCGCCTCGCCGTTCAGGTCGGTCAGCAAACCGAGGTCTGTGGCAAACGTATTGTTGCCGGCATTGAGGGCCGGAGAGCAGGGATGCAGGCGAAAATCGCCGGTGGACACATCCCGAAACATGGGGTCGGTAAAGGTCAGGGTCGTCGAATCGCTTCGGATGAGATGACTGGAGTGAAAGTAATCGCGTACGATACAGTTTTTCAGGACTATGCTGTCAACTTCAGTATCAAACAAAAGGTCTTGCCTGTAGTCCGAACCAACAAGGAAAAAGGGATCAACTACCCTGTCAAATATGCAGTTGTTCATGTAAATTGTATTAAATTTAGAAGAACGGACTCCACGGATAGTATCTTCCACAAACGTACAGTTATCGAATCTGGAGAATTCATCTAAGTTAAAATCTAACCTTGAGTGGCAAATCAGGTTATTGGATAGAAAGGCTGTATCGGCATCAGTATCTAATGTAGAGGACTGGACATAGTTGTTTGAAAATTGAATATTTCGATTGATGTAAGGTAACCTTAGGTATGAATTATATATTTTATTATTATAAAAATTGTTTGTTTTATAATTTATTGAGAATTCCATATGTGAGGAATCCATTCTGTTGTCTGAAAACAGGGCAGGGAAACCTTTAAATATAGTAGCGCCTATATATAACCCAGCACTTATGAAATCACAGGCTGTGACCGAAGCCTGAATGCTGCCTTCGCCCAGAATTACAAAAATTGGTCCCTGAAAAATTGGTATATTTTTAAAAATACACTTATGAAATTGAATGTCAATATCTCCCAAAACGTATGCGTAATTTATATCAATATATTCTCCGCTGGGATTTTCTTCAATGGTTGTCTCCAACAATCGAATGACTGTATAGCCGGTGGTACGCACGATCGGATAAAAAAGCACGCTGCCGATGGCCGTCGCCCGATTTTGGTAAAACCGGCCTCCCTGAATGGTCATGGTATCGGTTCGTTCCGCTTCCCGGACGTAAATGGCCCCGCCAATGGTGGCTGTGTTGCTCAAAAATGTGCAATTGTTGAAATCCGGCGTCCGATCCCACCACGACGCGCCGTTTTTGTACACCGCACCGCCGTTGCCGTTCACGCAACGATTGTGCTGAAACAGGCAGTCGAAAAACCCGGGCGCCACCGAACCGGTTCCGATGCCGTGTGTATATACGGCGGCGCCGTCGCGCTGGGCTGTATTGTTTTCAAAAATGCAGTTGCGAAACAGCGGGTAGGCGATGCTGTTGGCTCCGTCTATGTACACCGCCGCGCCGGAGGCCCCCGGCCGGCCGTTGGCCGCGCCGCTTTCGTTGGCCAGGGCGTTTCGGAGCACGAAACCGTCGATCAGCGTGGTGCTGTCCGGGTGGTACAGGTACATCAGGTTGAAGCTGTTGTCGGTGCTGTCGCCCGGCACGCCGATGTCGCCGTCCAGCACGGAGCGCCCATCGGGCGGGCGTTGGGACACTGCATTTTCGCTGCCCGCAAAACCGCCGAAAAGCCGCACCCCGCTCGCCGGCTCGAAACGGAGTTTGCGGTTGCCGGTTTCGGAGGGCCGGTAAACGCCTTGCGCCACCCATACCTCGTCGCCGTCCTTGGCGGCTACAAGCGCGTCGTGGAGGTTGGTGAAGGCGTCGGTCCAGCTGAGGCCGGTATTTTGGCCGGTTGCGCCTGCGTTTGCGTACCAGCGGGTGTTCTGGGCGCAAAGGGAAAGGGGCAGCAAAAAAA
>JBGSTG010000002.1:0-41589 GCA_041736625.1 Saprospiraceae bacterium
CGGGCGGCACGCCGGGCACGCCGCCCAGCAACACCCCGCGCCCCTTGACGGGCTTCTCCAGGTACTTGGCGCCCTGCTGGATGGCCATGCGGCCCGCCACCTCGCTCATGGGAATGAGCAGGGGCAACTGGCGGTCGGTGGTTTCCACCGTTTCGTAGGCCAGGCACACGGCGCCGCTGTCGATCATGGCGTGGGTGAGCTCCTCGCTGGAGGCGAAGTGAAAATAGGTAAAGATCAACTGGCCGGCCCGCGCGCGCTTGTACTCTACGGCAATGGGCTCTTTCACCTTCATGATCATGTCGGCCTTGGCCCATACCTCATCGGCGGAGGACAATACCGTGGCGTGCGCGCCCTGATATTCTTCATCTTCGAAACCGCTGCCAACACCAGACTGTGTTTCTACAAACACCTGATGGCCCCGGCGATGCAGTTCGAGCGCGCCGGCGGGCGTGAGGGCTACGCGGTTTTCGTTGCTTTTGATTTCTTTCGGAACACCTATGATCATGGATCTTGAATGGTTGGATGGTTAGGAAGTGGAAGGGCACAAAGGGTCGGGCATTGGGGGCAGCAAAGGTAGAAAAACAGCTTTTGTACCACACACAAAATATTTGCGGTTCTACACACAGAATGTCACATCCGGCAGATTGCTTACCTTCGTGATCAAATCACGTCGTATGAGATTCAGTTGTCTGTTCGTTTTGCTCATCGTTTTTCCCGGCATCATGCGCGCCCAGGAGTTTGCCTACCACCGGTATGAGGGTAACATCGGCGACAAGCGCGTCGTCCTCCACCTGCACAAAAACGCCTTCAGGGAGTACGTCAATGGTGAAAACCTCACCGTCGTGCAGTACCACGGTATGTTTTACAACGCCACGCACGACATGCCGGTCGCCATTAACGGATCGCCCGACGAGGCAGGGCGCCTCTACCTGTATGAAGCCCACAGCAACATGCAGTTGGTGCAAACCGGCACAACACTCAGCGGCACCTGGGCCGACGAAGGCAGCACCAAAACCTACCCCGTTGAGCTCCGGGAAGCCTATCCGAACGGAACCGTTGCCTTCAAGGGGTATTGCTTCTACGACCGCAAGCCCCTGTTCCCACAAAAAGAAGATTCGCCTGGTATGCAGGTAAACCTCAGTTGGCTCGAACCCTCCGGTAAAATGCCGGAAGAAACGCGGAAGTTTCTCCGGGAAGTGATCCACCGTGAAATAATGGGCACAACCCAGCCCTGCTGCCCCGGCCCTGAAAAAGCGTTCGAGACGATTCGCGACGAGCAATTCCGCATGTACGACGAGGAGTTTCGGGAAACACTAAAGCAATACCCCGAGATGCCGGAGTACATGATGAATTTTTCCGACGAACAGGTCATGGCGGTGTTGTACAACGACAACCACCTGCTCAGCCTCGGGTTTACCCACTACTTCTACTCCGGCGGCGCCCACAGCAACTACGCGACCACTACCCGCAGCTACGACCTGAAAAAACGGAAAGTCATCGCCCTGACGGACGTATTCAAAGCCGGATATGAAAAACCGCTGGAAGGGGCGCTGGACCGGGCCGCACGGGCGTACCTCGAGATGAAACCCTCCGACAAGCTCGAAGACGCCTATCTGGTGGCGAAAATCCCCGTCACCGACAACTTTTACCTCACCGGCAAGGGTATCGTGTTCAGCTACCCGCCCTACGAGATTGCCGCCTACGCCAATGGGCAGATCGATCTGTTTATCCCGTTCGATCAACTGGGCCCCTGGGTAAAATAAAAAAGGCACGTGACTTTTCACGTGCCCCGAATTCCGAAAAATTCGAAACAATACTTACACAATTTTTGGTATGCGAAAATCATGCCGGAATTGTGGTATTTTTCTAATCAATAAAAATTTGCTTGTTATTTAACGGCACTACGCCCGCCGCGCGGCCCCTGCTGAACAATTCCGCCACGGCGGCCCGGCCTTCGGCGCCCAGGTCGCGGGTAAAATCGGTGACATACAGGTCGATGTGGGCTTTCATCACCGACTCTTCCATGGCCTGGGCGTGCCGGCGCACATAGGGCATAACATCGGCGGTGTGGCTGAACGCATATTCCACGCTGCGCCGCAACACGCGGTCGATGACCGGCCACAGCTGCGGGTCGACTTTTCTGTTCACCACAATACCCCCCAACGGAATGGCGAACCCCGTGTGTTCCTCCCAGAATTCGCCGAGGTCGCGCAGCCTGACCAGCCCTTTGCTTTCGTAGGTGAACCGGTTCTCGTGGATGATGAGTCCGGCGTCAAATCGGCCGGCCACCACCGCGTCTTCAATGTCGGAAAAAAGCAGTTCTTCCTTGTGCGTCGCCTCCGGGTAGGCCAGGCCCAGCAGGAAGTTGGCCGTGGTCATTCGGCCGGGTATGGCGATCGTGGCGCGGTTGATCTCGCCGGGGGACATGAGTTCGCGGGCCACCAGCAAGGGGCCGCAGTTGCGCCCCAGGGCGCTGCCGGCGTTGAGCAGGGCGTACCGGTCGGTGAGGTGCGCCAGGGCGTGGTAGCTGAGCTTGGTGACATCGATGTCGCCCGCCAAGGCGCGGCGGTTGAGGGCCTCCACGTCGTCGATCACGGGCTCGAACGACAGGCCTTCAGTGTCGATTTTGCCGTGGATGAGGGCGTCGAAGATGAAGGTGTCGTTGGGGCAGGGGGAGAAGCCGAGGGTCATGGTGGGTAGTTGTGTGAGGGGTTGATTGTGGATGCTCTTGGCCGGATGGCACACGGATTATACGGATCGCTTCGCGAACGCGGATTAAACGGATTTTTACTCGTTCCTGTCGAAAGATCAGTGTTGATCCGTGTTCGCGAAGCGATCCGTTTAATCCGTGTGCCATTAGATACAAGCAGCAATTATGGATCATCCAAATGATAAACGCACCTTACTTTTACCGTTTTAGCAACCATCCGGCACGACCACTTGACCACTCCCACCATTCTCTACGAAGACAACCACCTGCTCGTCATAAACAAACCTGCGGGCTGGCTGGTTCAGGGCGACCGCACCGGCGACCCCACGCTCACCGACTGGGGCAAGCAATACCTGAAGGAAAAATACCAAAAGCCGGGCGCCGTATTCCTGCACCCGGTGCACCGCATCGACCGGCCGGTGAGCGGCGTGGTGCTGTTTGCCCGCACCGACAAGGCGCTGGGGCGGCTGACGACGCTGTTCCGGGACCGCAAGGTGGTGAAGACCTACCGCGCCCTTGTGCTGAAAAAACCGCCCCAGGAACGCGGTCGGCTCCGCCACTGGCTCTGGAAGGACGAAAGCCGAAACATCGTGCACGCCTATGCCACGCCCCCGACCCGCCACCCGGATGCCAAAGAGGCCTTGCTGGACTATACGCTCATCGGTGAAACGCCGCAAGGCTACCTGCTGGAGGTACACCCACTCACCGGACGGCCCCACCAGATACGCGTGCAATTGGCGGCCATGGGCTGCCCGATCATCGGTGATATTAAGTACGGCGCGCCGGCGCCGTTGCCGGACGCGTCGATCCGGCTGCACAGCTTTCGGTTGGCGCTGGTGCACCCGGTGCGGGGGGAGGAATTGGAAGTGGTGGTGGGGACGGATTGGTACTGATGGATGGCGTAGCTATTCGCCCGCCAACGCCCTTTGGGGCTGTTTAGCCCTGGCTTTTGGAGGTCAGTTCGCTGCGCACCTGGCGGACTAACGTCTCTTCGACCTCAATTAATTCAGCCACTGCAACATCGCTCCAGTCCGGAAATTTAAGAATGACCTTTTTGACCATTTCTTTGCGTTCCTCCTCGCGCCCCTTTTCATGCCCCTCTTCCAGGCCTTTGGCAAGACCTTCTTCCAGGCCTTTGGCAAGACCTTTTTCTTGCCCAATCTTTAGCCCTTTTCTATAACCCTTGCGCAAGCCGGCCTTTTTCCATTTTTTCCCCAAAATATCGGGGATGGCGTCAATCCAGCTGTTTTCCAGTTCAGGTAATTCCTGACTCAGCTTTTTGATTTCTGTTTGCGGCATATCGAATACGTTGAAAATGTAGAGAATGAGCGTTTGAAAAAGAATGCGCTCCCGATCATCCTGTTCATAAACACCCCCAAAATTAAAGATTTTTTTCCAATTTTTTCGGACCAGATTTTCGGTGCGCGATAGTTTCAACGCCAAAAACAAATTGCGCAGGCGCTCGCTTTCTTTTTTTTCGTGAATCTCCCGGATGCTCATTTCGCTGAGGTCGGTTAGCCAATACCGGAAGTCAGGCACAAATGCGTACCAATGCTCGGGCAAACCGCCAAAGTAATCGGTGAACGATTTCTGTTCCCAAAGGTTGGTACCGTGGTACACCACAATGGGAATGACCAAAGCAAGCGGCCGTTTGTTTTTGACATCTTCTTCCCAAATTTGCAGCAAGTAATCCAGCAATTGCAAATAAATGGGTTGAGCCGGTTGGTAGCTTTTATGCTCAAATAAAAACAAAATACGCGCCGGCGCCCCGGTGAGGAGTTGGGTTTCATACACTACATCGCTGAACGACACGCCAAAACGTCCACTTACAAAAGCGGTGTCGCATTTACGCAGCACCGAAAAATCGATGTGCTCATGCACCGCAGGCAGCGTGTAGTGCTCCAGATAGTTTCTGACAATGACGACATCTCCAAAAAAGATTTTGAACACCGCATCGTGTGGCTGTTCTTTTTTTCGGTTGCGGGCGCGTTTTCCGGTTGACATGATCCTACTCGGTTGACGAGCAAAGATACAGCCTGTTTCACAAAAACAACAAATTGTTTAAAAAAATTGTATTGAAAAGCAAAGATTCCGCCTCTTGATTCTCCCTAAATCCCAATCCTTGGGGTTGACGGGTTTACCACGCATCCTGCGACGGTACCCGTCAACCCCGTTTGCTGTTTATTTGCCCTGTAATTCGCGGATCATTTCTTCCTGCCGGATCACATGCAGCGTCAGTTCTTCCACTTTGGCGAGGAGCTGCATGGCGAATGTGTTCAGGCTGAGGCCTGCTTTCATCTCTGCTCCTGCTGGAATGCCGGGCAGGTGTCGGTTGGTTTCAATAAAGCTGCGCACCTCGGCCAGGGGCATCAGATTGTAGGAAGGGTCGAACACATAGTCGGCAGGTACAATGGAATCGCCGTTCACTTTGATCTCGCCGCTGCCGCCGTCCAGGTGGATGGTTTGTACGCCTTCCTGGTTCACGAGCGTGATGTCGCCCTGTGCGCCGTTGCCGCCCATGGTGAGGTTGCCGTTGCCGCCGTCCAGGTGGATCGTTTGTTCGCCTTCGGTGTTGCGGAGTGCGATGTCGCCCTGACAGCCGCTGCCGCCCATGGTGAGGTTGCCGAGTTTGCCGTCCAGTTCGATCGTCTGCCGCCCTTCTTCATCGAAAAGGGCGATCATGGTTTTTTCATTTGTCATGTGTAGGTAGTGATTTTTTTAATTCAAAGCCGTAAAACTAAACCTGCGGTTATCCATTGAAAGCAAATGGTGGGTTAATCCTGTATTAAGTTTGTCGTTGTAGGGTTCTCAACAAATCGGCAAGCGTTTCTGCCTGCGGCACGCCTACCTCCCCTCCAAATACCGCAAACATGCCACGTCCTCCGCCTCCGCGCTCGGCGTCGTGGCGAACCAGGCGTCCAGTATTTCCAGGGCTACAAACTCGGAGGTACTGCGCAGGCTCATCACCAGCACATTGGCGTCGTTCCAGCGGCGGGCGCCGCGTGCCGTTTCGGCGTCGTGGCAAAGGGCGGCGCGGACGCCGGGCACCCTGTTGGCGGCGATGCTGATGCCGGTGCCGGTCCAGCAGAACAATACCGCCTGGTCGTATTCCTTGTTCGATACTTTTTGGGCGACTTCCACGACCACTTTCGACCACATGGCCGGGGTTTCCACCAGGGCGCCGAATACCTCGACCGTGTGGCCCCGGCGCCGGAGCTCATCTACGACTACGGTCGTGAGATGGACGTTCATGTCGCTGCCTGCTGCTATACGCATGGGGAAATTTCTTCGTCAGTTGGTATCAAGAATAATTTTCCCGGTCATAACATGCTGGACGGTTCCAGGGTTGTTGGCAGGTTTCAATTTCCAGTCGTCGGGTATGATCGATCAGTCCACATAATTGTATCCAGAATTCTACAAATGAGGGTGTATCATAAGTCATTGAAAATTGTATATTGTACATTTTAACTTATAAGTTGACCCCAGCGGAATGACCTCGGAGAGGTCAAACCTTTGCAGAATGGTACAGTATCAACGTTTTTTCGACCTCGGAGAGGTCGCAAGTTTGTCTACACCACCGATCCGATGGCTCGCAGCCCAATGTCGTCAACTTAGCGTAAAAGCAATGTTGTAAAGTTGTCTACAACGAAACTATATATTTTTTTTGCCGCTAATTAGCGCGAATTCGCGCTAATTCGCGGCAAAAAAAATACGTAGTAAGGCCGCAAACAACCCCAAAGCAATCTTTTTACGCTAAGTTGACGACATTGGGCTTGAAGCTATCCTGTCGGTTAACGTCTTTTTTCAAAATTTTAATTGGAGGAATGTCGGCACTTTCGACTTGTGAGACACCCTCCTGATGATATCCTGCAAAATTGTAAACACCGTGGCGATGGCTTTAAGCCGTCGCCACGGTGTTTTTTTGCCGTTGTACCGTTCGCCAACAACATCGATCATGCGCCCCCCCCCGTTTTTCCGGAATTGCGTTACGCCCCCTGCTCCAAAGTCCCGTCCGCATGCCTGGCGAACCGGCCCAGCGCCCGGTCATGTACCTGATCGTACCGGCTCCAGGGCCACCCGCCGAACTTGGTGGCGTGGTAGTCGTCAAAAGCCTGCTGGATTTCCTCTTTGGTATTCATCACAAATGGTCCGTATTGAATGACCACTTCACCGATGGGTTTGCCTTGCAATACGAGGATGCGCGCCTCTTCCGCTCCCGTATTGACGATGGGCAGCGCAACGGCTGCATTGACCACTGCATGGTGATAACGCGCTACGGCCATACCGGACAGGGTGATCTGGCTGCCCGTGTAAAAGTAGAGTGACCGATTAACGCCCTGACTGGCTTTGGGCAGGGTGAAGGCGGCGCCGGGCGCCATTTTCAGGTTAAAAACAGCCACTTCGTTGACCGGATCGGCCGCCCAGGAATCCGGCGGGGGTTGCGGCGCTACTTCCCCCATCAACGTACCTGCAATTACTTCTGCTTCGGTAGTTAGTCCGTTCCCGTCTTTGTATACGGGTTTGGGTATTTTGCTGCCCCAAAGCATTTTGAAGTGGGGCGACACCATCTTGTTCCTTTTCGGGAGGTTTAACCAGATCTGGAACAATTCCAACGGGTTATCGGCCTCTTTTCGGAGCAGGGGAAACATTTCGGAATGTTGCACGCCGCCGCCGGCGGTCATCCACTGCACATCGCCCTCACCATACCGGCCGGAGGCGCCCATGGAGTCGGCGTGATCAACCATGCCTTGTCGAACGACGGTGATCGTTTCGAACCCCCGGTGTGGATGCCCCGGGAAACCGGGCACCCGTTTGCCGTGGTACATGCGCCAGCCGTCCTTGATGATAAAGTCGTCGCCCAGATGCCTGCCGGCGAGTGAAGCTGCCGGCCCCAACTCGTCGTTTCCTTTCGGGAATTTGTCTTCATGGTGGACACAAAAGAGGAAAGGGTCCTGCGTTTCCCAGGCAAAGCCCATGGGCTTGACCGCGCGCACCGGGTGCGGATCGGCCGTTTCGCCTTCCTCTGCTGTGCTCTTGGACTTGCCGGTCCAGGAAGCGAGTCCGATCATAGACAATACCCCGAGCGAAAACTTGGTCAGGAAACGCCTTCTGTCGTTTTTAATAGCATTCATGGTAAGGTTGTTATGTAGCCAGGAAGTTCAAAATGGAACGCTGAACATTCCATTTTGTTTGTCCGCCGCCTATTTCTTCACCCGTTCCAGGTCTTTTGCTGCCTCTGCCGTCCTGCCCATAGCGGTGAGGATGGACGCGCGGGTTTCATAAGCCTTCAGGTAGTTGGGCTGCACTTCGATGGCTTTGGAGGCGTCGGCCAGCGCTTCGTTCAGCATGCCCTTTTGAAAATAGGCGGCTGCGCGGTTGTTCAGGGCGATGAAGACATCGGGTCGTACTGCCAGCGCCGCGGAGTAGTCGGCAATAGCGTCGTCGAGGCGTTTTTCCCTGAAATGGATGAATCCCCGGTTCACCAGTGCTTCCACGTACCGGGGCTGTAATTCGATGGCCCGGGAATAGTCGGCGACGGCGGCGTCAAATTTCCCCGTTTTATCTTCGGCCATACCCTTGAAATAGTAGGTTTCCGGGTTTCGGGGTTCCAGTTCTATGCTTTGGGCCAGGTCCGGAATGGCCTCCTCCGACCGGTTGAGAATCACGAGGCATTTACCCCGGTTGAGGTACAGTTTGGGGGTGGCGATGCCGCCCTTGATGGCGTTGTCGAAGTCCGAGAATGCCTCCGGGAACTTTTTCAGTTCGAAATAGGCTTGCCCGCGTCCGTTATACGCTTCTACATAGGTGGGGTCCAGGCGCAGGGTGTTGGTGTAATGCAGGATGGAGTTGTCAAATTCGAGGTTCAGCAGTTCGCCATACGCCAGGTTGCAGTTGCACAGGGCGGCATCGGGGTGTTTTTCTACGCAGTCGCGAAAAACGGTCACTTCGTTGTTCCACACCAGGCTGCGGTTGTAGGCCAGCCAGCCATACAGGGCGGCCGCGGCCAGCAACAGTGTCCGTCGGTGCAAGGGTTGCATTTTTTGGGCCATCCAAACCAGCAAAAGGAAAAAACCGGCGGAAGAGATGTACACATATCGGTCTGACCGCATTTCAAAGGTACCCACCGACACATAGGGCAGCATGACGAGCAGGGGAAGCAGGTACCAAAGGGCGCTCAACCCGGCAATGCGGAGTTTGAGGGCATATTTCCAGGTGAGCCAGGCAAGCGCGCCCAGAATCAATGGGGCCAAATAGTAATCGATGGGCCACGTACCGTTGGACTTTTCCATCGGGTAAAAAATACTCAGCCGGAAGGGCGCCAACAGTTGCACCGGGTAGAACAGCAGGGAATGACACACCATCAAAAAACGGTCGAGCATGTTGTAAGCCTTCGAGCTCACCACCAGATCGTGCCCTTCGGCTTCGCGGGTGGCGAAGGTGTACAACCCGAATGCCAGGCTACCCAGGAAAAAAGGCGTTTTGCCGAGTATATTCCGGAAGGTCAGGTGTCCCTGGCGATACCAGTCCAGCGCCAGCAGCATGAGCGGCAGGGTGACGGCGGCCGACTTGGCCAGAACGGAAAGCACAAACGCCAAAAAAGTCAGCGCGTAAAACACAGGGCGATTATTTCGCTGCCAATGTGCGTATGCGAGCATTCCCAACAGGTAAAAAAATGAAAAGGTCAGCGCACTTTGGCCGGCAATCCAACTGGTTGCTTCCACTTGCATCGGATGGACGGCAAACAGCAGGGCGGCGAAAAAAGCGATTTCGCGCTTGGGTTGCAGGAGGCGCAACAAGGCAAACAGGGTGAGCACGCAGCCGATGTGCAGCAGGAGGCTGAAGGCGTGAAAGGCGGTGGCGTCTTCGCCGGCCACCGCGTACACCAGTGCGTAGCCCAGCCAGGTCACCGGCGCGTACATGCCGAGGTTGTTGCTGAAAAAGATGCCCTGAAAGGTGGGGTTTTTGATCACCGTGTTGTAGCGAATGGCCCGGTCGTCATCGAAGACCATAAAACCGTTTTGCAGCGAAACGGCATATACAGCCACCGTGGCGGCCACCAGTAAAGCCGACAACAACCAAGGCCGTTCGAAAAAACGGTCAAACGAGGATGCTGCCGCCTCCGGTTGAACGGGTTTTGTTGCAACCAGGACTTCTTTGGTCGTTTGCGGGACGCCCTTTGCGCCTGGCGCAGGACTTTTGGATTTCTTTTTTTTGGACATTATGCTGATGGCTGAACAGAACTGACCCGCAAGTATACAAATTCGTCCTACGAGTATACTCGTAGGACGAATTTTTTCAGCCCATTATGTCCACAATTCCCTTGATCATGCACAATGCACCCAGGGAGGTAACAATATACATGACGGTAGCAAAGCTTATACCGCCCTCCAGCAGCAGGAAATTGAGCAGCAGGCTCAGGCCCATCAAACACACGCCGGCGCCAAGCCATTGCTGGCCGCGTTTGAGCAGGCGTTCGAATTTTTCTTTTTTTGCGTCGTCTATGGCAGATGCCTGTGGCTCAAAGCGGGTTTCGGCAGGCCGGTATTCCGGGTCGGGTGTTTGTGCGTTGTCCATGGCCAATCTTTTGTTCGTTTTGAGTTACGGCTGTTTTGCCAAGTTACTATTGGGAATCGCGCCGCAATTATAAATAAACTTTCGAAACAAAAAGCAATAAAACGGGGGTCACGCTTTTAATCCCTTAAAGACGTCTGAATAATCGAATGCTTCGATGTTGCGGATAAACGCCAGCGTTTGCGCCAGTTGCGCCGGGGCAGAAGCGCCCAACACCATGCCGTCGATGCCCGGATGCAGCACCGCATGGATCAACCCCAGGTGGTTCATGGTTTGAATGGGCGGGCGCACAAAAGCGATGTTCCAATCCGGCAAACGGGCACGCAGAAAGGCCAGCCGGGCAGCCACCGAATCCGGATCGCCACCGCGGGCGAGGTAGGTACTGTCCTCCCGGTAGTCTGCGTGCAGGCGAATGCCGCCGCCGTTGATTCCATAGGCTAAAAAGCGATGGCCGGCCTGGTGCAAGGGGGCGTACCGGGTGTAGTCCGACTGAAAAACATTGTGCTTAACCTGCATGTCGAAGGTCAGGCCATAATCTTTATTGGCCTCTGCGTACACTTCGGGGTGTTTAATGCCGGAGAGGCCGGGTTGCAGCCCAAATTCCTGGCTGATGGCGTTCAACGCCTCCAGGGTTTGCCGGATATTCCGTTCATCCGCCCGGTTGTCCCAGTGGACCATCATTCCCCGGAGATTGGAGCCGAATAGCCGCAAATACTCTTCGGTCATCATGCGGAGGAAAGAGGGAGCGAGGTTTACATCCGGTGTGCGCAGGTTATTCAGGCTGCCGATTTTCATGGTCACCGCGAGCTGTTGCAAACCGTGGGCGCGCAGGTATTCGAGCAGGATTTGCTCCGAAAGTCGAAAATGATCCGGATTTTTGTCGATGGGGTAGTTGGTGGCGGCGTCGATTTCCGTTTCCCCCGCCTGAAGCCAGGCGTCGAGGAGCGCAAATGCGGCAGGGCGGTCCACCGTCCACCCCCAT
This sequence comes from Saprospiraceae bacterium, assembly GCA_041736625.1. Taxonomy (GTDB): domain Bacteria; phylum Bacteroidota; class Bacteroidia; order Chitinophagales; family Saprospiraceae; genus M3007. The sequence goes on from JBGSTG010000002.1 coordinate 11,265, forward strand.
TGAGCGGTGCCAAGCAGGATGCGCATCAGGTGTTGGGTTTGCGTTTGCGCAGCACCGCCATGGCCTGGAGGTACTGCCGGGCGAGTTTGGGGATGTTTACTTTCGAGTTGGGGTCATCGGTCCAGCGCACGGGCAGTTCGCACAGGCGCAACCCCTGCCATTCGGCGATGGCCAGCAGTTCGGTGCTGAAAAACCAGCCGTTGCTCACGGCGCCACCGGCCATCAAGGGCTGCACATGTTCGCGTTTGAGCCATTTAAACCCGCACATGCCATCGGAGAACCGGGTGCCCAGGTACAAGCGCAGGATAAAATTGAATGCGCGGGATGTAAACTCCCTTTTCAAGGACCGGCCCCTGACTTTGGACTTGCGGTGCAGCCGGGTAGCGTACACCAGGTCGAACCCTTCGGTGGCCAGTGCGTGGTAGGCCTGGATGAAATGTTGCAGGTCGGTTGCCAGATCGAGGTCCATATACCCGACAATGTCTGCCCGGCTTTGGGTCCAGGCGGTTTTCAGGGCCAAACCAACCCCTTTTTCCGGAACGCGCACCAGCTGCACCTCCGGGAGTTCGTCGCCAAGCGCCATCGCGATGTGGGCAGTGTTGTCCGTGCTGCCGTTGTCGGCGATCACAATGCGCCACTGCCCGGGCTGCGGGAAGTGCCCGGTAAGGAAGCGGTGCAGGATGCGCACCTGTTGGTCGAGGGTTTCCTCTTCGTTGAGGACAGGAATGGTTACGTCGAAAGTCATGGAATAAAATGCGCTGCAAAGGAAAGGGGAAAAGGGGAAAATTGCTTCTTTTTGTCGGCGCTCTTACCGTTCTTTGTCCGATATTTAACCCTGCTGGACGAGCAATCAAGCAAAGCTGGTGCAGCATGTGCATTTTTGCAGTCGTCTTTTAAAGACCTGCCCGCTATGAGCGATTACTGGAAAAAGTTTAAATCGGTTTTTATCGTCGAGGAGGAACCCAAGCCCGCAGCAGTGCGCCCCAAACAACCGGCGACACCCGCGAGGGCGGTGGAACCTGCGCCATCGCCGGAAATCCCTGCGCACCCGTCGGCGGCGGGCGCCGTGAGCGACCGGTTTATGGATATTCTGATGACTGCCCTGGAAAAAAGCAACCGGGAAGGATTTGATTATCTGGAGTACAAGCAGTCGCTTCAACATCTGGCGTCGATGGCCATGGACGAAGCGACGCGCTACAAGTCCGCCTTCGCCATGGCCCAGACCCTGGGCGTCACCCGCGAAACCCTGCTGGAATCCGGCCAGTACTACTTGTCGGTTCTCCGACAGGAGGAGGAAAAGTTCAACACGGCGCACACCCAGCAGCGCCAAAAACTGGTTGGCGAGCGCGAAAAGGAACTGCACGACCTCAAAAACGGCATCGCGCAGCGCGAAGCGCAGATCAGCCAGTTGCAACAGGAGATCGAAGCCGCCAAACAGCGCATGTCGCACATCGACACCGAAATCAACACCAATACCCAAAAAATTGAGCGCACCCGGGCCGACTTTGAGGCCACCCTCCAGGTGGTGAGTGCACAAATTCAGGACGATCTGGCGCGCATGCAACAATATTTACCCGTATCGGCGGTTTGAACCGTCAAAGTTTAACCGGCATCCGCAATTGCCGTTAATAGAAACGCCATGTTTAAAGATTTGATGAAAAACCCCATAACGGCAGTTCTAACCATACTGCTGGCCCTGATCATCTTCTGGATTGTGCTCCGTTTGGCCGTTAGCCTGTTCTGGATCATTGCGTTGGCTGCTGTGGTGCTGTATTTTGTCAACGACCGTTTCCGCAACAGCCTGAACCGCATTTTTCGAACCCTCTTCAAATAAGGAATCGGGCGGTTGACTCCGTTCAACCACCCGTCGCCACCATTCCCCACAATTACAATTCATGGAACTTCAACCGATCAAACCCAAAAGTTTCTGGCAGCGCCCCGAGGGCGTCACCGGAATGCTCTTTATGGCTGCCCTTGTACTCGGCGGCGGCTACCTGCTGTACCAGATTTTACCCGTATTGATCACCCTGGCCTCGAATACGTTGTACCTGGCGGGTATTCTGGCTGCGCTGGCCGGCCTCATTTATGTGGTGCTTGACCCCAAGATGCGCAACCTGATCTGGTACATGTACAAATCGGTGATGCGTACCTTCACCGGCTGGTTCGTGCAACTCGACCCGATCGGAATCCTGAAAACCTACATTGAGGAACTGAAGGGCAACCTGGGCAAGATGAACAAACAGATCAGCAACCTGAAAGGACAGATGTACAAGCTTTCGGAGCTGATCCGCACCAACCAGCGAGAGATCAAAAACAGCCTGGGCATGGCCAGTAAAGCCCGGGAAACGGGCAAGGAGTCCATCATGGTGCTCAAAGCGCGCAAAGCCGGCCGCCTGCAGGAGTCGAACATGAAGCTCGAAGACCTTTACAAACGAATGGAGGTCTTATACCGGGTACTGACGAAAATGTACGAGAACTCCGAAATTATGCTCGAAGACCTGCAGGACCAGGTAACCGTCAAGGAGCAGGAGTACAAGGCCATTAAGGCCAGCCACAGTGCCATCCGTTCGGCCATGAGCGTGTTGAGCGGCAACCCCGATCAGCGCTACATGTACGATATGGCCCTGGAAGCCATGGCCGAAGATGTTGGCCAGAAAGTGGGCGAGATGGAGCGCTTTATGGATATGTCTAAAAACATCATGGACTCCATCGACCTGCAAAACGGCGTCTTCGAAGAAGAAGGCCTGCAAATGCTCGAACAATGGGAAAAAGAGGGTGTTTCGCGCTTATTGGGCAATGACAAGGATAAACTGGTGGCCATGGCCAAAAACGAACAGTCGGTCCTGGACCTCAACGAGACGCATGCGATCCCTTCCCGGCAAGCGCGCGGCGGCAATCAGTACGACGCATTCTTTGAATAATTGGCGCTAAAAGGCCCTGGAAAAGTTTGTTTGCAAAGGCAACGGTAATTTTGCCGACAAAAATTTTTCATTTGGCGTGTTCGAATGAGAACATTGTGTACTTTTGGCCCTTAAATGCCTGACAAATGAAGCATTTAATCTGGGTTTAATCTCAATCGTTTACTATGCGGATACAGTTCAGCCTTTCCTGCCAGAAGGGCACGATCATCCCTATTAACTACCAGTCGGAAATTTCCAATTGGATTTTTTCGGTGTTGTCCGGCGCCGGGGCGGAATTGTCCAGCCATGTGCAGCAACATGGATTTGATTTGGCGTCGCGGAATTTCAAGCTGTTCACTTTTAGTCCCCTGGCCATTTATCCATACGAAATGGATCAGGTAAAACAGGAGTTTCGGCTGCTGGGCACCCAGGTAAAACTCAGTGTCTCTTTCTACTTGTTGTCCAATTACGAACAACAAGTGGTGCACCTGTTTCGCCAGTTGCCCTTGCAACTGGGTACGCTGGAAGGCAAGCCCGCCTATTTTGAAGTGAAACACTGGCAGGTACAACCCCGGCCAAATTTCAAGGATACGATGCAGTTCAAGTCCGTTTCGGCGATTTCGGCGACCACCATTGAACCGGGAAAGGCAGCCAACCTGTACATTCTGCCGGATTCCGAACTGTACGACATCAGCTTTTTCTACCACCTGGTCAGGCGTTTTAAGGCCGCCATGCAATACAAATCACTGGCCGGGCTGGGCCTGCTGGACCCATCGTTCCCCATGCATTATAAAATGAATGGCACGACCAAGTCCAGGCTCATTCACTTGAAGCCTAACCCGGAAAACCTGACGCAACTCAGGGGCTTCGTTTACGAGTTTACCCTTTCCATGCCCAAACCCATGATGGAATTTGGGTATTATGCCGGTTTTGGTGAGTTCCCCCACCTGGGTTTTGGTTTTGTAGACATCAAGTAGGCGCTTCGTTTTTCATTGACCGTGGATCTTTATATTTTTACTCGATATGCACTTTCGCCGCAACCCCTTCATAGCCGCCGCCGGACTGTTCTTCCTTTTGGTTTGGGGCGCCGCCTGTTTCGACACCCATCAGGTCGACCCGGCTTTGCTCACGGGCCGATGGATTTTGCAGTACGGATTTATCGACGGAAAGCAGAACGACCGGTTGAACGGCACTTTTTTTCAATTTCACCCCGACGGCACCATGGAAACCAACCTTCCGCTTGGTTTCGACCCGCGTACCCCGTTTGAGGTGGACGGCGAGGTGTTGTTGCAAAAAGGAGCACAAACATTTCGCTACCGCATCGAGGCGGTTTCGGATACGCAATTGGTGTTGAGTACGGATCTGCGCGGCTCCCAATTCAGATTCGACCTTATTCCGGCTCCTGAAGTTGAAGAGGTATTGCCGGGCCAGGAAGAGGCTTCTCCAACGAATGATACACTGCCTCCGGATACGATGCGCGAGACGCCCGGCCAAGGTTAGCAAGCGGGCTATTCCAGCAGCCCCCGCCCTTCTTTGTTGATCGCGCCGTCTTTTTCCAGTTTCTTCATGAGTTTATCCAGCACTCCGTTGATGAAATCCTTGGATTTTTCTGTGGAGTACAATTTGGAGATTTCGATAAATTCATTGATCGTTACCTTGGGTGGAATGGTCGGGAAGTGGAGCAGTTCGCAGAGCGCCATTTTCAACATGACCATGTCTAAAACCGCTACTCGCTCCGCATCCCAGTTTTTGAGCACCGGATCGATGTGGGCGAACAACATTTCGTCTTCCTGACAGGTTTTTCGCAACAACGCCTCCCCAAATTCCCGAACTGTTTCGTCGGAAGGCTCGAACTCCTTGTAAAAGTCGCCGTTTTCCAACGGCATGGCCTTTATGGTCTTTTTGATGGCGCCAACGACAAGGGATTCGTCGTCGTACCAATTGTTGAACCGCTCTTCGGTTAGCTCGACGAACAGATCGTTGTCTACCAAAAAGCGATACAACTCCAGGATCAGTTTGATGTGTTTTTCGTTGTCCAGTTCCGGGTCTGCCAGGTATTTTTTATACGTTTCCGTATCGGCAAACGTGAGGTACATGCGCCAGATGAGGTCTTCATCCAGGTCTTCATTGAACTTGTTTTTGGCGACAATATTCAGGAAAGGGATGTGGTTGGCCAGGCTTTGAACGCAGGGGTTGGTGTAAAGGACAGGCAGGAACACCTTGTCTTCCTCAGAAGGCAGCAGTTTGGATGCCCGGTTGGCCGCATCTTTCTCGGCGCACCCGATGACCCGAAGCATGAGGTACAGTTGAAATATGTACAACTCATAGGTTTTCCAGATGCCTCCGTTGTACTCCTCCTGGAGTGTTTTGAGGTCGAGGTGTTCGTCGCGGTTGAGCATATACAACAACTGCATAACTTTCACACGAACGCTGCGGCGGCTTAGCATGGTATTTCAAAGGACTTTTGTGAATAAGCGTGGAACTGGACGCAAATAAACGAATAATATCCGGTTCGCTCAAAATAATCTCGCAGGTTGCCGGATATCCTATGGCCGGCTTTGCACCAACAGGGTTTTGCTTGTTGTGCCCAGGGGCGTTTGCAGCACGCATCGGTAGACACCTGTCGGCAAGGTAGGAAGCAACATTTGTTGCGTGCCGGAATGGAGGCCGTCCGGGATGTACGTCCAGACCACCTGGCCCTGGCTATTGGCAATGAAAAAACGGTTCGGTACGGTGTGTTGGGTCGACCAGTAGACCCAGGCCTCCCCGCTGGAGGGGTTTGGGAACAATTCAAATTGTCTGATGAAGTCGGGTGTTTGGGCAGACACAAGCTGTCGTTTGAGAACCGTTATGTCGTCTACCTGAACCATGTAGTCATCCCGGGAATCATGTAAAAAGGCGATGAACACCCAATTGCCGGCGTATTTTTCCAGCGATACACTGTGTGGTTCCAGCCGGCCGTGCAGGAATGGAAACTGCTGGTTGTTGTCCACAAAGGTGTCCAGAAAAAAGAAGGCGGTATCGGTGTATGTTTTGGCGTGGATGTAGCCGTTGGAGAATAAAAAGTCGGCCGGGTTGAGCGAAGTATTGTTTGAATAAGCGATCATCTCCGCCTGTTGGAACAGGGTGTCGGCGAATGCCTCAGATTCGGGGATGTTCGAACCGGTGCTCACCAACACCTTGTAGCCGTCGTGATAGGCGGGCCCCTGCAGGCTCAGGGATCGCCAGAAGAGCGTTTGTTCGTCGTCGGGAATAAAAATGGGCGGCGTGATCAGCCAGTTCATGGTTCTGACCGGGCGATCGAGCCAGGAGCAACTGGTGAACGCGTAATTGTCGTTGGGTTCATTGGTGCTTAAGTCGCTTTCCCAAAACCATCCGGTGGGCGGGCCGTCGGGCCCTGAAATGCACAAGCCGTCGGCGCCGTCGGCGTCGTAGTTGACCCATTCCTCGTCGTGGCCCGACGGGAAAGCCCGCATTTGCTGACCAGGGTCAACGGCGCTTTCAAAATTTTGAAAAAACAGGGTATCCTGTCCGGTGGTTGCTTTCGGTTGGGCGCCGAGAATGGTTGCAAAAAACAACGCCATTACGCCCGGCACGGTTGTACGGTAGTTCATTGACTATGCGGTTGTGGCCAAAGCGGCCTGAATTTCTTCCTCCAGTAACTTCCGGTTTACCGGCACCACGCCCGGAAATTCGCACACTTGCCCCCCTGCCAGATTCGACAATAAAGCCATCAAATCACTATCCATACCGGCAGCCAGCGCCAATGTGGCCACACTAATGACCGTATCGCCGGCTCCACTCACATCCGCCACCTTTCTGGGAATGGTGGGGTACACTGCGCCTTTTTTTTCGACGTTCAAATATAGCCCTTTTTCCGATAAGGTGATCATGGTTATTTTGTTTTGCAGCATTTTCTGCAAATAGGCACTTGCCTGATCCAGCGAGTCCTGTTCCGCAGCAACAGGAAAAGGGGCGCTGTCGCGGATTTCTTTCAGATTCGGCTTGAACAGGTCGGCGCCTTTAAATGCAAAAAAATTCTTTCGCTTGGGGTCAACGGTGCACAATACGCCTTTCTCTTTGGCCATGTGCGTCACCTCCCGAATGACATCTTCCGTCAATACGCCTTTGTTGTAATCTTGAAAGACGACCGCCTCTATGGGTTCGGAATCCAGCAGCCGGCGGATATTTTTCAGGAAATCGGCCGTTTCCGCAGGGTTCAGGTCGTGCGTATCTTCGGCGTCGACGCGAAGCATCTGCTGGTTGTTGCTGAGTATGCGGGTTTTTACGGTGGTTTTCCGGTGATCGGAAGCCACCAGTCCGACGTCGAGCAGCGCTGCGCCGGGCAGGAGCGCCCGGAAACGGTCGCCCTCGTAGTCGCGGCCCACCACGCTGCACAAAAGGGGGGTGCTGCCCAGCGCTTTGATGTTCAGGGCGACGTTGGCGGCGCCGCCAAGCCGGTCTTCCATGGCCGTTTGCAGCACGACCGGCACGGGCGCTTCAGGAGAGATGCGGTTGACCGAACCGGTGAGGTAGCGGTCGATCATGACGTCGCCTACGATCATCACGACGCGACCGGCGAGTTGATCCAGAATGGATGATGCAGATTTCAAAGATGTTGTCTATTGACGCTTTTTCCAGTATCGCAACAACCCCGCTACGGACATAAAGGCGGGGTTAGCGGCTTCGTACCGGGCCTGGTCGGCTTCACTGATGCCGGCCAGTTCCAGTTTTTCACGGACAAAGTTCTGAAAAAGCGGCGTAATGACCTCCACCGGTGTTTGTTGCCGGAAATGTGGTTCCATCCAGGCGGCCCATTCGAGCAGGTTTTGCTCCAACTCGGCCAGGTGCGCCTCCTTGTTGGTTACGGCGCCGAAATGGGTCAGGTACAGGGTGTCGACCGGCAAGGCGCGCAACAGCCGGATGCTTTCCTGCCAGTCGCCGATGTGAATATCGGGCGGCGGGCAGGGCGGCGCGACGATGCCGGCCCCAACGGGTTTCACGCCCGCCACGTCGCCGGTGAACACCACAGGCTCGGCTCCGGGCGCTGCTGTCTGCCAGGCGATGTGGTGCGTGGCGTGTCCGGGCGTGTACCAGGCGGTGAAATTCAAGTCGCCGACGAGGATCGATTCTCCGTGCTGCGGCGCGTACAATTGCTGCTCCGGGATGGGTTCCATGGCGCCCCAAAGCCGGTCCATGGACTCGCCGTAGATCATCCGGGCGGAGTTGTACAGTTTTTCCGGCGAGGCGAGGTGGGGCAACCCAACCGGGTGCACATACACCCTGGCACCCGCTCTGGCAAAAGCCCACGCAGCGCCGGCGTGATCGAAATGGATGTGTGTCAGGAAAACGTGCCGGAAATCTTCAATCGAAAAGCCGTGTTTTACCAGTTCCGCCCGCAAGTGGGGAAAGGTGGCATACGGACCCGTCTCCACCAGGGCCAGTCCGTCGCGGGTTTCCACCACAAAAACGCCGATGGCTTCCTGCAGTTGAAGAAAGTCGAGGTCTATGACGTGAATACGCATAGTTGTTTCAATGCCCTTTCAGCACTTCGCGGGAGATGACCAGTTTCTGGATTTCGGAAGTGCCCTCGCCGATGGTGCAGAGCTTGGAGTCGCGGTAAAATTTTTCAACAGGAAAATCCTTGGTATAGCCGTACCCGCCATGAATCTGAATGGCGTCGGTGCTCACCTCCACGCAAATTTCCGAGGCGTAGTATTTGGCCATTGCCGACTCCTTGGTCACCTTTTTGTGGGCATTTTTCAGTTCGCCTGCCTGGCGGGTAAGCAGTTCGGCTGCTTCGATCTTGGTGGCCATGTCGGCCAGCTTGAAACCAATGCCCTGAAAGTTGGCGATGGGTGTGCCGAATTGCTGGCGCTCTTTGGCGTATTTAATGGATGCTTCGTATGCGCCTTTGGCGATGCCGAGCGACAGGGCTGCTATGGAAATGCGGCCTCCGTCGAGTATTTTCATAGACTGGATGAATCCTTCACCCTCTTGTCCGAGCATCTGGCTTTTGTGCACCCGGCAGTTGTCGAATATGAGTTCGGCTGTTTCGCTGGCGCGCATGCCGAGTTTGTTCTCTTTTTTGCCGGAGCGGAAACCGGGGGTGCCGCGTTCGATGATAAAGGCCGACATGCCGTGGCTGTCGAGCAGTTCGCCGGTGCGCACGATCACGACGGCCACATTGCCGCTGATGCCGTGCGTGATCCAGCATTTGGTGCCGTTGATCACGTAGTCGTCGCCGTCTTTGACGGCCACACACTGCATGCGCCCGGCGTCGGAGCCCGTGTTGGGTTCGGTAAGCCCCCAGGCGCCAATCCACTCGCCGGTAGCCAGCAAGGGCAAATATTTGCGTTTCTGCACCTCGTCGCCAAACATCATGATGTGGCCGGTGCACAGCGAGTTGTGTGCAGCGACGCTCAAACCGATGGAACTGCATACTTTGGCGATCTCTTCGATCACGGTGATGTACTCCTGGTAGCCCAGACCCGCTCCGTGGTATTCCTCCGGCACCAGTACGCCCAGGAAGCCTTGTTCACCCATTTTGTGGAAGAGGTCAACGGGGAAATGTTGCGCCTCGTCCCATTCCATGACATACGGCCGGATGTGGGTTTCGGCAAAAGCGCGGGCGCTTTCTCGGATAAGCTGCAGATTGTCGGTAAGCTCGGCGGATTGAACCATGATGCTGAATTCGATGTGATGGTAAATTTGCTATTCCTTTTTTTAAACACCTGTTCAGATGAAAAGGTTTGGTTGGGTAAGGCGAAGCAAAGATAGCCGGACTGGCGTAGATTTTCGGAATTTTTTTCTGTTAAAGCGAAAAAATCTATTTTAATTAGCGAATTTTTGCTGATTTTTTTATGTTTATTTGGAAGGTGTTGTTATTTTCGTTGCTGCGTTGTGGGTAGTGTCTTCAGTATCCGTATGCATCGCCCCAATCTGCTTTCAATTTTTGCCGGACGCGTTCTTCGGCCGGATTGTCGGCCGGTTCATAAAATCGAACGCCCTTTAGTTGTTCGGGCAGGTAATTTTGGCGCACAAAGTGACCCGGGAAATCGTGTGCATACCGGTAGTTTTCGCCGTAGTTCAGCGCTTTCATAAGTTTGGTGGGTGCGTTTCGCAGGTGCAGGGGTACGGGTGGCGTTTCTTGTCGGCGAACGGCGGCCAGGGCGTTGTCAATGGCCAGGTAAGCGGAGTTGCTTTTGGGGGAAGTGGCCAGGTAAACGGCGCACTGGCCCAGGATGATGCGGGCCTCGGGCATGCCGATCATGCGAATGGCGTCCATGGTACTGGTGGCGAGGAGCAGGGCGTTCGGATTGGCCAACCCCACGTCTTCGGCGGCAAGGATCACCATGCGCCGGGCGATGAACTCGATGTCTTCGCCGCCGTCGAGCATGCGGGCCAGCCAGTACAGGGCGCCGTTGGGGTCGGAGCCGCGCATGCTTTTGATGAAGGCGGAGATGATGTCGTAGTGTTGTTCGCCGGACTTGTCGTACAGGGCCAGGTTTTGCTGAATGCGGGTTTTTACCAGCTCATTGGTGATGACGAGGCGTTCGCCGGCCTGCTGAAAATGGCAGATCAGCTCCAGGGCATTGAGCAACCGGCGCGCGTCGCCGCCGGAGTACAGCAACAGGGCGTCGGTTTCCTGCAGGTCGATCTCGAGGGTTTTCAGCACGGCATCTTCTCTGACGGCGCGGTGCAGGAGCCCCTCCAATTCGCCCTTGTCCAGGTGATCGAGCACGTATACCTGGCAGCGGGAGAGCAGGGCCGGGATGACCTCAAAGGAAGGGTTTTCGGTGGTGGCGCCGATGAGGGTGACGATGCCTTTTTCCACCGCACCCAACAGGGCATCCTGCTGGCTTTTGGAGAAGCGATGGATCTCGTCGATAAAAAGAATGGCGCCGCGACCCTGAAAGAGGTTCTGCTTCTGCGCCTGCTCAATCACGTCCCGAATGTCCTTGACCCCGGCGTTGATCGCGCTCAGCGCATGAAAGGGTTTCTGCAAATTCTGGGCAATCAGTTGGGCAAGCGTGGTTTTGCCCACACCGGGAGGGCCCCATAGAATAAAAGAGGGTATCTTTCCCGCTTCCATGGACTGGCGCAGCACCGCGCCCTCGCCCACCAGGTGGGTCTGCCCGACAAATTCTTCCAGCGTTTTAGGGCGCATACGCTCTGCCAAAGGGATCATTTTGCTTAATTTTAACCCAAAATTCCAAACCGGAACAACACATGAGACTGTTACCCGTATTGTACCTTTTGCCGACGGCTTTTCTGTTCTTTCAATGCAAAAGTGCAAAAATTACCAATGCCCCCAAACCCGGTGAATCCTATCCCTATATGTTGGAAGCGCCCCCAGTATCCACGATTACCATCCCGGTGCATATTTCCGCCGAGGATATGAGTAAAACCATCAACAACTCCCTGCCGTATGTTTTGTACGACGACAACTCCTACAGCGGCGACAACCTGATGTTCCGGGCCACCCGCAGCAACAAACGCATCGAACTCACCATGAGCGGTAATACCCTCAAGTTCAACGTGCCGGTGCGCCTGTGGATCAAGCAAAACCTGTACGTAGGCGCTGCAGAGGCAGAAGGGGAGCTTAACCTCGGTATGCGTACCACCTATGCCATCAACCCCGACTGGACGCTGCGCACCCAAACCAGCGTGGATTACCACGAATGGCTCCAGAAACCGGTGCTCCGAACCGGCCTGGGAAACGTCAACATCGAGTCACTCGCCAACCTGGCCCTCAACCAAAGCAAAACCTACCTGACCAGGGAGATCGACCGATACGTAGCCGAGCGATTCAGCCTGCGCCCTTATGTAGAAGAAGCCTGGCAGGCGATGCAGGCGCCCATTTTACTGGACCCGACTTACCAGATGTGGGTGAAAACAACACCCAGGTCCATTGGCATGACCCCCATCCAGGCCGACTCCCGGGCCATGCGGGCCAAAATCGGGGTGGATTGCATCAACGACGTCACCTTCGGTGAAAAACCCGCCTTTCGGGAAAATTCCTGGCTGCCCAACCTGAACATCTTGCCGGAAAATACCCCCGATTCCTTCCGGGCGATGATCGTAACCGACGTGTCTTTCCCCGAAGCGGAACGGCTGGCCAAGCAGTACGTCCTCGGTCAGGAGTTCAGCTCAGGGAAAAACAAGGTCAAGGTGGACGACTTGAAAATTTGGGGCAACAACGACCGCGTGGTGGTCAACACCTTGCTGTCCGGCACGTTCAACGGCAATATTTATTTTATCGGCAAACCGGTTTACAACCGCGCCAAAAACCAGATTGAGGTGGAAGACCTTGATTTTCACATCGATTCCAAAAATTTCCTGCACAAATCGGCTGCGTGGATATTTTCCGGTCCCATCAAAAACCAGATGCGCAAGGCCATGGTCTTTCCCCTGGCGGAAAATATCGAATACGCCAAACAGTCGGCCCGACAAACACTGTCCCACTATGAAATACAACCGGGCATTGTACTCACCGGAACGGTGAATGACATTGTTGTGGACGGAACCTATGTGACGCCCAAAGGCATTCTGGTCAACATTTCGGCGACGGGCCAGTTAAATATTGACGTGAAAGGGCTGTAGCCGCGCGCTATATCCACACGGCGGTGCTGCCTTCGGCGCCGGCCCGCACTTCGAGGATGTTCGGGTAATAGTCTTTTTGGCTTTCGATGTGCGAAATGATGTAGATCTGCCTGAACTGTTCCTGCAGCAGGTTCAGGGCGAGCATCATCTCGTGGCGGCGTTCTTCGTCCTGGCTGCCGAAAATTTCATCAAACGCCAGAAACGCCACCGACTGGCTGTTGCCGTTGAGCTCCATGATGCTGCGGGTGACGGCGATGCGCAGGCAAAAATTGGCCAGGTCGATTTCGCCTCCGCTGAAGCGTTCGATGGGGTAGAACGCACCACCGTCGGCTATGCTGAATTCAAAATTCCGGTCTACGCGGATGCCCTCGTATTTTCCTTTGGTGATTCGGCTGAACAATTCGCCTGCATACTGGGAGATGCCGGGGCTGGCGCGTTCCAGCACGATATTTTTAAAACTTTTAAACAGCTCATTCAGCTTCTCCAGCAGGTCCAATTCGGTCTGGTTTTCGGCGATAGACCGCCCCACGTTCCGGTGTTGCTCCAGGCGTTCGTGTGCGCTTTGCCATTTCTGGCGGACTTCCTGTTGTTCCTGAACCAGCCGGTTGAGCAGTTCAAACTGTTCCCGGACCTGCTTGTCGAGCGTATCGGCCGATGAACGTGCCTGGTCGTACCGTTCGGGTTGGAAGCCAACCGCCAGTTGTTTTTCCCTGACTTCCTGCGCTTCTTTTTGGGCCTCTCCAACCTGTTTTTTTGCCTCCAGCAGGGCTTTTTCCGCATTGGGGAGTTCACGCTCCAGATGGGCGGTATCCTTCAAATAGTCTTGGTACAACTGCTCAACGGACGCGAATGCTCGCTTCAGGTCGCTCAATTGTTGTTCATCGAACCGGACTTCGCCGATCTCATTCAGTATTTTTTGGGTGCTCAGTCGTTTTTGTTCCAGGGTGCGGTGGTGGTGTTCCTCCTGGCGCAGTTGCCGCTCCAGATCGGGCAGTCGGGCTGCCTGGTCGCGGAGGGACATTTGCTCTTTTTTCTGTTCATCGACCTGTGCGCGCTGCGTTTTGCCTTCGGCCAGCACCTGTTGGAGCTGCGCCTCCAGTTTGGTTTTTTCGGTGGTGGTCCAATCTGTCAGTTCGGATACCAGTTGCGCCAACACCTGATCGTAGGCGTGCAACAGGGGCTGGAAACAGGTGGGGCAGGCGCCCTGTCGGCCGATGGATTGCAGGCTTCCGATCTTTTCGTTTCTTTCGGCAATGCGGTCGTCCAGCGATTGGAGTTGAGCGGTCAGGGTGCGGTGTTCTTCGAGTTTTTGTTCGAGCCGGCTTTCCAGCTCCTGCAGGGTCTGTTCCGTTGTTTTCAGGCGCACGGCGGCGGGAGCGATGGCGGCGATGTCGCGTTCCAGCGCTTGTTTCCGGTGGATGGATTCGGCCAACAATCCGGAAATTTCAGAGATCTCCTTGGTTCTGGTGTCGGCATTCAGTTTTTTGTGCTGGGCTTCTTCCAGGTGGCGCAGGGCCTGTTTCAGCGGCGTGTAGGATTTTACCTGGTCTGCTTGCTGGGCCCAGTCCGCCTTTTTTTTCAGCAGCGATTCGATTTTTTCCGTTTGCACTTTGGCTTGTTCCGCCCCGTTTTTCATGCGCTCCTGCAGTTCACCCAGCCTTTTATCCAGTTCCAGGTGTTGTCGTTGTTTGACGGCCTCCTGGTCAAAGCGGGCTTTGGCGTTTAAATGCTGTTCTTCCAGCGCTGTTTTGCGGTTGTTTTCTGCCGACAGTTTTTGGGCAAAGGCTTCCAGTTGGGCGTGACATGCGTTTTTTTGGGCCGTAAGGCTGTCTACGGCGGTCGGGTCGAGCAGTAATTTGCGTTGGCCGGCAATTTCGTTTTTCCGGGCGATCATGTCGCTGTTCACCGCTTTTTGTATGTCGTCGAGCCGTTCGAGGCCAAGCATGCGCCGGATGAGTTGCCGTCTACCTTGACCGGTGGTTTCGGAGAGTTCGGCCAGCTCTTTTTGCCCGGAAAAAACGGAATGTTTGAACGCCTCCCGGTCCAGGTTGAGCAGGCGGCTTACCTGCTCCGTCACCGGGTTTGCGCCTTTGGCGATCAGTTCGTCGTTTTTGTAGAGTTCGGCGACAACCGTCTCCAGCTTGCGCCCGCGCAATTCGCGGCGAATGCTGTACAGCACGTCGCCGATGCTAAAGTCGAGCCGCAGTTTGACCGCCGCCTTGGGGTCGGCAAACGAGGAGCGGATGAGGTCTTTTTGGGCAGCCTCGTCTCGCCCGTACAGGCAATACAGGATGGCTTCGAACAGGGTGGACTTTCCCGCGCCGTTCTTGCCGATGATGCCCACCAATCCTTCCCGGAAGGGCAGTTCCAGCCGGCCGTATTGCTTGTAATTTTCTAAAAACAGCGATTGAAGGATCATGCGAAACGCTGGAAGTAAACGTCGGCTTTTTCTTGCAGCAGCCGGGCGACGGATTCGTTACCCGGGTATTTCTCCGCAATATAAACAGAAAACAGCTTATCCAGTCGCTCGAAGGCGTCAGCGTCGATTTGGCCGGACAGGCCGTGTTCGCTCCAGGTGCGCCGGCGGACGAGCAACTGGAAACAGCCGGGAAAAAAGGCCTGCAGGCGCAGATTGCTCAGCTCGAGCGATTGCTCTACCGTCACCTCATCGAGCAAAATGCTGACGATGGCTTCCTCTACCGGGTTGTTTTCCTGAAAATGCCGCAGGTGCGCGGCGATGGCTTCGACGCTTTGTTCCCGGCAGCGACGCACGGTCAGTTTCAGCCAGGGCCGCGTCGGTATGGGTTCAAAGCGGTGTTGCCCGGTGTCTGTGTCGAGCAAAATAAAGCCCTTTTCGTACCCGGCTTCTGCGTCGCTGAACCGCTCCGTGGAGCCGCTGTACCAGGCGTTGGGATGCAGGGTCACCGGCTGGTACTGGTGCCAATGGCCGAGCGCGATGTACTGAAAGTTTTGCAGGCGGTCGTATGCTTCCGGCGGGAACATCTGCTCGCCGTATTCTTCCATCCGAAAATCCTTGCCCAATGAGGTGTGCAACAGAAGCACGTTGAAAACGCCGGGCCGGGCTTCGAGATGTTCAATTTCTGTGTCTTGCCGGCGCAAGTCATTGATGTGGGGCAAGGCGTGGATGGCCAGCCCGTCCCATTCGAACAACGCATATTTTTCTTCAAAAACAGGGAATATGCCGGGAATGGTGCGCAGCGCTTTCAGGATGGGACTGGTAAAGACGGTTTTGGGCGCCTCATGGTTGCCGGCGATCAACACCACGGGTATGCCCGCGTCGCTGATGCGCCGCAACTGCTCCAACCCGAAGGTGAGTGCGCGGTTGGAAGGCGACGGCCGGTGAAAGAAGTCGCCGCTGTGCACCACCACATCGGGCCGAAGGGCCAGAATCCGGTCCATTACGTGTTCAAAAGCGTCGTACACGTCCTGCTCCCGGGTGTTAACCCCGGCGTCGTTGACGGCTTCGAAGGCCTGGAAGCCGAGATGGGTGTCGGAAAAGTGGAGGAGGGTCAACGTTTCGGGTTAATGATTCAAAAGTCCGGTCGG
Organism: Saprospiraceae bacterium; assembly: GCA_041736625.1. Classification (GTDB taxonomy): domain Bacteria; phylum Bacteroidota; class Bacteroidia; order Chitinophagales; family Saprospiraceae; genus M3007. The sequence continues at coordinate 27,338 of JBGSTG010000002.1, forward strand.
GTGTATTCCCGTTTACCGCAGCAGCGTGACATCGCCCTTTTCCAGGATCTCCTCCTGATCCGGCAGCCGGTACCGGGCCCACCAGACGTATACGTCGGTAGGGGCGGGCAGTCCGTTCACCTCGCCGTCCCAGCCGTCGGTCGGTTCCAGTCCTTCAAAGACGAGATCTCCCCAGCGGTTGTACACCTGGAAGCGGAATTCTTCGACCTCGGGGCATTCCCCGACGGGTTTAAAGAGGTCGTTGGTGCCGTCATTATTGGGGGTAAATGCGTTGGGGAAAAGGAAGGGGCAAATGGCCTGGCAAGGGGGCAGCACCACGGTAAAGGTATCTTCGGTGAAGCCGCATGCGTTGTACGCCAACACCTGGTACAGGCCCGCTTCCGTGATGGTGATGGTGTCGTTTGTTTCGCCGTTCGACCAGCGAACGGAGTCGGCCACGGTAACCGCGATGAGTTTCAGCGTGGTGCCGGCGCAAAAATTGGTGGTATCCAGCACGATGGCCAGGTCGGGAGCTGCGGAAGCGATTCCGACCTTAATGCTGTCGATCAGGCGGAGGCACTGCGTGGCGTCGGTAACGGTTACACTACAAACCGAAGGTGAGTCAACCTGGATGGTGGCTGTGGTGTCGCCGGTGCTCCACAGGTAGGTCACATCCCCGCCGGGCAGTGTGGCGTCGAGCAGGAAGGGTTGTGTGCTGCACAGCGAGGTGTCCGGACCCAGATCGACCAACGGAATGTTGAAGTTCGGGTCGAAGTCGGTCGCGGTGACGTCAAAATCGTCCTGCAGGTTGCGGTCTTGCAGGGTTGGTGAGAGGTTGTTGCCCACAAAATTGGTTTCTTCCGAAATACGCATGCCCACCGGTTCTTCACACCCGTTTTGGCCGGTTTCGTCCACCAGGATAAAATAGGGAAAAAGGTTGTCCTGACCTTGAGCAAAATTGGGAAAATAGGCATAACCGCCTCCTGGCTGTGTCAGTAACCCACCCGTATTGGTGATGTATCCGACCGTGGGCTCCGTAAGGTAGTTGTGTTGCCAGGCGATGCTGTTGTCGGCGTCAATTTGCGCCAGAATATTCAGTTCAACCGAGGCGGTGGAGATCGTGTCGAGGCGGGTGACGATGCTGACGGCCAGCTGGCTGGTCCCGACCGGTATGCTTTGAATGATTTCCACCTCTTGCTTGGTGTTGATCAGCTCGATGGTTTGCACCCTGACGAGTTGTCCATCGCGATTTGTTTCCAGCACCAGCCCGTTTTTGGCCGGAGGCGAAAAAGACTCGAAGTACCCGGTGGCCACCAGGTTGCCGTTCGGCCGTTCGGACAGGTGGTTGGCCACCACGTCGGGCAACACAAACACGCCGGAGGGCGCGTAGTTTCTGGCCCAGATCAGGTTGCCGTTTCCGTCGAATTTGACCAGCAGCAACGTTTGGGCGGGCACGCCGGCCGAGGGCGATTCGTAGGTGCCGGCGAGCACATAGTTGCCGTCCTGGGTTTTGATGAGGTCGGAAAACGATGCATCGGCGCCTTGCAGACAACTGAAACAGAGTTTTTTGGACCAGATGAGTTGTCCGTCCGCGTTGATGCGGGCGAGGAACAGGTCGTTTGGGTCGTCGTTGGAGGCCAGCACCGAGGCGCCGGCAGCGATTAGCGCCGTGCCGTCCTCTTCCGGCCATACCTCCGATTGATCGAGGTTAACGGAATAGTCGGTTTTGTCGGCGCCGAACTGTCGCGACCAAATGATGGTTCCGTCGGGTTCTGTCTTGATGACCACCTTGCTTTGGGTAGAGTCGACCGTTACGGAACTGAACAGCAGGGCGTCTTCAGCGGGCCACTCCACTATCCGGCTCCGGTTGATTCCGCGTTCCAGGGTGTAGTCTTTGCTCCAGACGACTCCGGCCCGGGTATTCAGTCGCGTGATGTTCAGGTTGCCGCCGGCCAGCGGGTTGGCCGGGATGATGCCGCTGCCGAGGAGATAATCTCCGTTGATTGTTTGAATGACGTCGGAGACCGGTGATATCCGCCCGGGATTGAGCGGGACACGCAGTTGTTGTTGGGCAAATGCCGAATGGGAAAAGCTGAAAAAGGCCAAAAAGAGGGCGGCAACGAATCGCATAAAAAAAATTTAAGGACAAATAACGTAAAAATTTGCGTAAACAGAGGCACACATTTTGACAGATTGGGACATCACCCGCATTCCGGCGAAGCACAGCCTGCGCTTTGGCTTTCCGTTTCCAACGTGACGTGGCGGATTTGCAGGTGGAGCAACTGATGCCGCAAATGGTCCTTGGCAGTCGTGGCCATCTCCGGGCTGTGACCATCGGCCAGCACCAGGTGAGCCGTGAGGGCATTCTCCGATGTGCTCATGGCCCATACGTGGAGGTGATGTACGCCCATCACCCCCGGTGTATTCCGGGCAGCCGCTTCGACGGCATCCATGTCTACATCGCGGGGCACACCGTCCAGCGCCAGGCAAATACTCTCCCGGAGCAACCCCCACACGCCCCAAAGGATCACCGACAGAATGCCAAAGCTCACCGCCGGATCAATCCATCGCCAGCCTGTCCAGTACATCAGCATACCACCCGCCACCACGCCGGCCGACACGGCTGCGTCGGCGGCCAGGTGCAAGTACGCGCCTCGAATATTCAGGTCGTGCCGGGCGCCGCGATGAAACAACCACGCGGTGAAAGCGTTTATGGCAATGCCCAGAACAGCTACGGCAGAAATGGTCAGCCCCGGCACCTCCGGCGGATCGCTCAGTCGACGGTACGCTTCGACACCGATGTAGGTTACCGCCACCAACAACAGCAGGCCATTGAGCAGCGAAGCCCAAATGGTAAATTTGCGATATCCATAGGTAAAACGCTTTGTGCCTGCGAATTTGGACAGGCGTAGCGCGACCCACGACAAAATCAGGCTTAAAACGTCGCTCAGGTTGTGCCCCGCGTCCGTGAGCAAGGCCAGTGAGCCGGCCCATAGCCCCATGGCTATTTCCACGCCTACAAATGCGGAATTCAGGAAAATCCCCCAGCCGAAGGCGCGACCCATAAGTGCCGGATCCGGCAAATGGTGGTGGTGGTGATCGTGATGGTGTGCCATGCGATTACTCCAGGATAAGCAATAAAAGGCCTGAAATGATGAGTGTGATTCCGGTGATCAGGCCGGCATGGTGCTCCCAGGCATGCCAGTCCGCCTTTTGCAACCCACTCAGCGCCAGCCACATCCAGGTCATCATGCCGATAAGCGTCACAACAGCGTACAGCAAGGCGAGGGCGCCAACAAACCACCATCCGTATTGCCCGGCAGCCAGGAAATAACCTTCGATCTCCAGGCAGGGAGAAAAAAACATGGCCAACAGCAGCGCACCGATCACAGATTTGCCGCCGGCGTGGTGGCTCAGATGAAAATGATGGTGATAATAGTGCCGGTATACGTACACAATTCCCCAGATGATCAGAATGGCCGGCGCTACCCACATGGAAAATACTTCTACGCGGTCCGACAGCGCGTCGCCGGCCCAGGCCAACAGCAGGCCGAACAGCACCGTGCTCGCCACGTGCGCGGCGCCGGCCAGCAGGGTCACCCACAGGATGTCCGTCCGCGTCCACCCCAACTGCCGGCCGACGGCCAGCACAGGCAGCCAATGGCTGGGGATGAGGGCGTGCAGAATGGACAAAACCAGGGCGCCGGATAGGAGAGGAGACACTAGGGGGTGGTTGACGGTTACAGGATGCGGAATGGGGTTTGGATCAGGAGGTCAGCGTCGAAGCGGTGTACCCAGCAGCTTTGAATGCCGCTTTAACCAGCTCTGCTTGCTCCGGATGCGTCAGCTCGAGGGTCACTACCCGGTCTGCGGTATTCAGGTCGGCCTCCCAGGAAAGGAGTCCGTCAATTTGTTCCAGGTGGGGCCCGACGGCGGCTACGCAGCCGCTGCATTTCAGGTTGGTTTTTAGTTTTACGGTTACCATCGTCTTTCTATTATAAATTTCGCAAACGCAGACTGTTCAGCACCACCGATACCGAACTCAGCGCCATTGCGCCGCCGGCGATCATGGGGTTGAGCAGGAAGCCGAACGCCGGATAAAGCACTCCGGCAGCAATCGGTATGCCAATGAGATTATACACAAATGCCCAGAAAAGGTTTTGGCGAATGGTTCGTACGGTTTGGACGGACAGCTCCAGGGCTTCCGAAAGCTTGCCCAGGTCGGAACCCAAAAGGGTAATATCTGCAACGTCTATGGCAACGTCGGCGCCGTGGCCCATGGCAATGCCCACATCGGCCAGCGCCAGGGCCTCGGCGTCGTTGATGCCGTCGCCCACCATGCCCACCTGAAGACCCTGGGCTTGCAGGGATTTGACATAAGCGCCTTTTTCGGCCGGCATCACCGCGCCTTTAAACCGGCTTATGCCGGCCAGTTCGGCGACATGGGCGACGGCTTTTTCCTGGTCGCCGGAGAGCAAATGCACGGTTATCCCTTTTTGTTGAAGCGCTTGAACGGCTGTCAGCGCCTCCGTGCCGGGCTGGGCAATCAGAGAGAACGCAGCCAGCAAGGTGCCGTCTTCGGTAAAACAAACGATGCCGGCGCCGCTGTCCGCCAATTCTGATTGGAGGAAAGACTGTGCGTTATCCGGGAAAACCACGCCGTTTTCAGCCATCCATGCCGGGCTCCCGGCCCGGTAGGTGTGTCCATTGTACTGCGCTCCGATGCCTTTTCCGCCGACACTTTCCACGTCGCGGAGCGACAGCGGCGATGAAAAATCCTGCAAAGCATTGGCCAACGCGCCTGCCAGGGGATGGCTCGAGCGCCGTTCGAGTTGGTACAGGATATGGCGGTGTTCCGGAATGGCGTGGGTGGCCCACCATTGGGATTTCAGGTCCGGACGGGCGCCGGTAAGGGTGCCGGTTTTGTCCATTATAATATCGGTAAGTCGACGGGCTTTTTCAAGGCTTTCCGCATTTTTGACCAGTATGCCTTTTTCCGCGGCGCGGCCTATTCCCGCCATCAGCGCTGTGGGGGTGGCCAGCCCCAATGCACATGGGCAGGCGATGACCAACACGGTGACACTTGCGAGCAGGCCTGTGGTTGGATACCCGGCCAACCACCAGGACAGGAAGGTGATCAGGGCAATGATCAGCACCGTTGGCACAAAAACAGCCGCAATCCGGTCGGCCAGCTTTTGCACCGGCGCCTTGGACCCCTGGGCTTGCTGCACGGTGCGGACGATGCCGGCCAGCACGGTGGTTGCGCCCACCTGTTCGGCGACAAGGTAGAAGCTGCCCTGTTGGTTGAGGGTTCCGGCGAACACGCGGTCGCCGGGTTGTTTGATTTGAAGCTCCGCCTCTCCGCTGATGCTGCTTTCGTCCACCAGCGATTCGCCTTCCAACACATGTCCGTCGACGGGAAGGTGATCGCCGGCGCGCACCAGGAGGGTGTCGCCTGGATGGATATCGCTCAGGGGCCGTTCCACGTCTGATGCCGATTCCCGTCGCCACACTGTTTTCGGTTGTTTGCCGAGCAGTTTTTTGAGGGCGGACGCCGTATGCGCCTTGGCGTTTTCTTCCAGGTATTTTCCCAACAAAATGAAAAACACAATGACGGCCGCCGCTTCGAAATACACGTGCGGTTCCAATCCGTTTTTCCGGAAAAAGGCAGGGAAGATGGTATTAAAGGCGCTAAACACCCAGGCAATGCCGGTACTGAGGGCTACCAGGGTGTCCATGTTGGCAAAGCCATGCCGCGCCTGTTTCCACGCGCTGCGAAAAAAACGAAGCCCATAACCGAATACCACCGGAAAGCTGAGGAACAGGCCGGCCCAGTGCGCCCATTCGGCGTGCATCCAGACCATGCCCAGCACCACCACCGGGAGGCTCAACAAGCCGGCGCCCCACGTGGCTTTTCGCAAGGACTCGCGGTTTGTCTCCAGGCGTGCATCGAGTGTTTGTCCGGGTTCGTCTTCCTGCAACACGAGATCATATCCGGCCGACTGCACCGCGCGGCGCAGATCGTCGGGTTGGACCATAGCGGGATCGAAAGTAACCTGCAACAGGTGGCCTGCGTAATTCACCGTTGCCTGCTCAACACCGGGTTGATTGCGGACGGTGTTTTCCACGTTGACTGCGCAGGCCGCACAACTCATGTCGAGCACCGGCAACTGAAGGGTTACGTTTTTTTCACTCATGCGGTAAAGACAAAGATACGGCATTTTAACGGGCTTTTCCGTTGGGAAACCGGGTTTTTCCTGCATTATTCGCCGAATTTTATCATGTATCGATAATCCTGTGTTTTTTTGCGGTCAAACATATCTTTCCCATGCTTTTATCCTTGTTCCTGATTTTCATCGGTATAATCGGCGTTACCTTTGGCGCCCGCATTTTGGTGAGTGGCGGCAGCAGCATTGCGCGGCGGCTGCGGGTATCGGACCTTGTCGTTGGGCTTACCATCGTGGCTTTGGGCACCTCGGCGCCCGAGTTGATCGTTAGCCTCACCGCTGCCTGGAACGGCAAGGCGGAGGTAGCGCTGGGCAATGTGATTGGCAGCAACATTGCCAATATCGGGCTGATCCTGGCTGTATGTGCGCTGATTACCCCGCTCTATTTTCAGCGCAATACCGTGCGTGCCGAAATTCCGCTCACCTTGCTGGCCGCCCTGGTTTGTTTGCTGTTATCGCAGGACGTACGCATCGACGGACGCGGTTTCTCCGCCATTACCCGGATAGACGGGCTGGTGCTGCTCTGTTTTTTTGCCATTTACATGGCCTACATGCTCAATATGGCTTTGAAAGACCCGGAAGAACAGCAGGAGCCTTCGGCGCACCCGATTTTTCCGGTCTGGCAATCTGTGCTGATGATTGCCGGAGGTATCGTTGCCCTGGCCCTGGGGGGCGACTGGATTGTCAGTGGTGCATCGGACGTTGCCCGACGCCTGGGCATGAGCGACGCACTCATCAGCCTGACGCTTGTTTCAGTGGGCACCTCCATCCCCGAACTGGCCACCGCGATGGTTGCCGCCTTGCGCCGCAACACCGATATTGTCGTCGGCAATGTGGTGGGTTCCAACCTCTTCAACTCCTTTTTGATCCTGGGTTCCAGCGCCACGCTTTCGCCGCTTCCGCTCGGGAACATCACCCTGACGGATTTTTTGGTCAACATCGGCGTCACCATTTTCCTGACTGCTGTCGCGTTTTTCAGCACACCCAGCCGGATCACCCGCCTGGAAGGCGGCTTTCTATTGGCCGTTTACCTGGCGTATGTCGCTTACCTGTTCACGGGTTTGTGAGCGGAAGGCGCGCACCTACAACATTTTTTCAATCTCATAAATGCTGTTTACTTTCCCTGCAAACAGGCAATAAAAGGCAGGGTCGGCGCGCATGCGGGTAATTTCGGTGGGCCGCCCGTCGTCGATGTAGCTGGCTTTTAGCTTGGATTTAATGGTAAAATACGAAAACAGGTATTGGAAATCGACCTTTTCGCTGAAATAGCGCTGCATTTGGGCCAGCATCTTGGGTGCATTGGGCTCGGGGCGCCGCGGACAGGTGGTGCATATTCCGGGCGCATGGGGCAGGCAGGGCGGCGTTTGATCGGACATGCACGCAAAGCGCGGCAGGTTTTCGTAGGAAATGTTGTGGTGGGTGTACGCCACAGAAGAGAGGGACAACAGCCCGCTCAACCCATACGGCATAATGGAACCGAAAGGGCCATCCATCACGGTAAGCCCTTTTTGGTCGAAGGCCCTGGAGGTAACAAAGGCGATCTCTGAAATTTCGTGGGTAAGCTCGAGGTCGGGTACGCCAAAAATCCGGTTCACGGCATTGATTCCGGCATAGGTGGCATTGATAACGGTGGGGGTTCGAAAGGCGCCGGCGGTGGTCTGCACCTGCCAGCCGTGATCCGTTGCTTCGGCCCGAAGCGGTACTGTCCGGGTATGCAAGCTGATGTTCGGGTGAGCGCCGATGCGCCCGGTATAGTGCCGGGCCAGCAAAACAGGGTCGAATGAGTACTCCTCGGTCAGGTATAGCGCCTCGAGCCTTTCGTAGTTGAACAACGGGTGCGCCACCGCTGCTTCGCACCGGATACCCAGGTATTGGCAGAAACGCTCAAACTGGCGGGCATCGGTGAATGAGCCGTGCCGATCAATGGCGTAATACTTTTCGAAGGCGAAGTTCACCATATCGCGGTGCTCGTCGGTGAAACGCGTTTTATGCGCGTCGCTCATGGCCGCAGTAGCGACACTCCTGGGATAGTGGTACCCGCCGTGCAGGCGCGCCTGGTTGACCAGTGAGGCTTTGCGGAACAGGCGCGCTTCCTTTTCCAGCAGGACTACCGATGCGCCTTTCCCCGCCAGATACAGGGCGGCATAGCAACCAAAGAGGCCGCCGCCGATGATGAGGAAGTCGGTAACCGGAATCCGGGTGTCGGAGAGAGGCATGTGCGTTTTACCGGACAATCAACTTTTGTGCGTGTTGCTTTCCGTCGAGCGCAAGGTACAACACATAAACCCCGGCGGGCAGCACGGGCAGCGTGATTTCAGCCCGGTTGGTTTCTTCCGGTAGCTGCGCCGACCATACCTCCTGCCCGAGCAGGGAAATGCGTATGGCTCCCGATTGCCAGACCTCCTCCGACACTATGGTAATGCGGTCTTTGGCCGGGTTGGGGAAAATTTGGAGTGCGAGGTTGTTGGGCAGGTCCACCAGCCGAATGAGGGAGTAGGCGTAGGCGCCATCCAGATCGGTTTGCCGGAGCCGGTAGTAATTGCGCCCGGTCATTGGCCGGTTGTCGATGAACTGGTACCCGCCGGTTCCTGCTGCCGGAACGAATCCCAACACGGTCCATCGGGCGGCATCGGCGCTGCGTTGCACCTCAAACCCGGCGTTATTTGTTTCTGAAAGGGTTTTCCAGTCCAGCCTGATGCGACCGTCCTCCGTTGGTATTGCCTCAAAAGAAGCCCACTCGACGGGCAACAAGGCGCACACACCCGAAGCGGTTGTTTGGCTGCCCACGGTATAAAAAGCGCCGGGGTTGGTCTGGTTGTTGAATTGGGTGGCGATCCAGTTCGTCGACCGGGCGGTGCTGGATATGCGCACTTCGTCGAGTTGCCCGACCCATTTGCCGGACCCGTTTCCGTTTCCAATCCGGAGCAGTCCGGCGTCGGCAAGAAAAGTGCTTGCCGGCACGTTGGAGTTGGTGTAATCGAGCACGCCGTCGATGTACAGGCGCACATACTCGCCGTCGAACGTGGCCGCCACGTGCTGCCAGGTGTTCAGGCCAATCGGTCCGGTATGAAAAAGCTGATACCCCGGACCGGGCGAGGGAAAGTTCAACCAGAGATTCAGGTTGTCGGCCCCCCCCTGGGGCCAGTCGACCCCCAAAACGTAGCCATTGGCGCCTTTGCCCAGGATGCCGTGGTTGGAGGTGTTTATGGTACGGCGCACCCATGCCTCAAGGGTAAAATTGGCATTCAGATTGATGCTCGCGTGGTTGCTGACGGTGATCTCGTTGGAACCGCTGAAAGAACGGCCATCTCCGATTTTTCCGGCCGCATTGGTCGTGCCGCTGTTGGTTCCGTTGTTGTTGTTCGAGGTGGCATCTGCAAAACTATTGTTGCTGAAGTGCCACACGGCTTTATAGCTCGCCGGCCAGGTACTGGTGGTGGAAGGGTTGGTGGCAGCCGATTTGCCGTAGAACAGGCCCAGTTTAGTGTCAAAATCACTGCTCAGATTGGGAACCTTTACCCAGGCTATGTACTCGCCGGTGACCGGATTGTATTTTTCGATCTGGTGCGACAGCAGGGTGCTGCAATCGTCTCCGGTGAATACGATATCGTACCCATTTTCACTTTGCACCTGACCGCCGTTTGAAACGGATTTCAGGTTGGGATCGGTCACGGTCACCAACAGCGGAAAGTTGTTCAGATTACCCATGACCTGAGCCGACTGAATAGTAACCACCTTTCCATAGCCGTAACCGGCCGGTTGTGCGAAACTGATACCCTGAAAAAAAATGATTAAAAAGGATACGGACACTCTCCCTTTCATGATTATCGGATTGAAAAGTAAACTTCACAAAGGTACTGCATAAATCGTACCCATTTTATGTAGTTTTTTCAAACCGATGGTAAAACTATCGACCGATCGCCCACACAACCGTTGCCATCACGTACCGTCCGGCCTGGGTGAAAAATCCGGTTTGGTTGTACACGCCGTTCCCTTCTGCGCGTGCGTAGGGATTAAACGGCGTTTCGTCGAATCCCTGAGAGGTGTAGCGGTAAGTCCACCCGTTGTTGCTGTATGCAGCGTCGAACAGGTTGTACACGGTGAGGATCACGCTTATCCGATGCCCGTGTTGCGTCGGGGCCCAATCGTAGTTTAGTCGAAGGTCTCCATATCCGAATGCGGGTAACACCGTGTTTTCGTTGCCGGTGTTGTCGAGGTATTGTTTGCCGACGTATTTGCCGGTGAGGGATACTTCGGCTTTGTGCGCCTTTTTGTTCCAAAACGCCCACCCGGCTTCGGCGCGCGCGACCAGATCGGGTGAGTAAGCAATGGGCGTATGGGTCCAGGTAAACAGCTCCTGTTCGCCGGTATCCCAGTTATCGCGATACTCGGCAAACGCGTCAATCCGGTTCCGGCTCCAGGACAGGTTGGCTGCCACCCGGAAGTGTTTGGCGAGCCGTCCCTCACCCTCCAACTCGATGCCCGTGCGGTAGCTGCGGGGTACGTTGGTGCGGATGTAGGCGCCGACATCGTTCAGCCGACCGTCAAGTACCAGCTGATCGCGGTAGAACATGTAAAAAAGGTTGGCCGATGCGCGCCATGCCGCCCGTTTCCAGCGAAGTCCTCCCTCCAGATCGTACAGCCGTTCGGGTCTGGGCCGGGAGTCGGGGGTAGATTGGGTGTAGTCGTCGCGATTGGGCTCCCGATTGCCGATACCGGCAAAAAAGTAGGTTTGCAGCTCGTCGGTGGCGGCCCAGGTTAACCCGGCTTTTGGGTTGAAAAAATGAAGGTGGGCATCCTGTTCGACATTGTTCAGGTTGTTGTCAAAGCCCAGGAACGCATAGCCCACACGCCGGTACTGCAGATCAAGCATGGCGCTCCACCTGTGTCGGAAGTGCAAATCCATTTTTCCAAACACGTTGGCGTCGGTTTTTTTTGCATCGTTTTCGTAATATCGGTAGTCTTTGGGCAGGGTTTCTGCATATTGGGCCCAGATAACGTCGCCAAAATGCGTGCCTGTATACCGGCTCGCGGCTCCGCCGAGCATGAACTCCGGTCCGCGGGACAAAAAAGGCGGATTGACACCCGGTTCCCATTTCAGGGCGAAGGTGGCCCCGTAAAAATGGTTATCAAGCCACAAACGGCGAATCAGGTCGGTAGTGTCTTCTGCACCCGCCGGAACGCCATAATCCGCAAGCGCCTGATCAGCTTTATACTGCTCGAAGAACCCTTCGCCCCGGGTGTAGTGTCCGTTCAGCTGCAACTGGAGGAACGGACTCAGCTGCCGTTTGTAATGTGCCAGGTAGTGGATTTGCCGGTAGTTGTCCGACTCATCCGGATAGGGTTCGCCGGGTTTTTCCGTACCGGCAACGTTGAAAGTGCGCAAATCCGGGTCGTTAATGTACTGCGCGGGCACGCCATACCAGGCCTGGTAGGTGGTCTCGCGTCCGGAAAGCACGTGGAGTTGCACCGATTGCCGGTCGCCGACGTACGCCCCGTGGAGGTGCAGGGCGTCCAGATCCGCCGAAGCGCGGTCAATGTAACCGTCGGAGCGCACGCGGGAAAGGCGGCCGCTGAACGCCCAGCGCCCGTCGATGAGCCCGGTGCCGGCGCGGGCGCTGAATTTTTGGGTGTTGAAGCTCCCCAGGGTTCCGCTGAGCTCGGCGAAGGGTTCGGCACTGACCTGCGAGAGGTCGATGTTCACCGTCGCGCCAAAAGCGCCAGCGCCATTGGTGCTGGCGCCCACCCCGCGCTGCACCTGTATTTCGGCCGCGGAAGCGGCCAGGTCGGGCAGGTTGACCCAAAAGACCGCCTGGCTTTCCGCGTCGTTGAGCGGCACGCCGTTGATGGTCACGTTGATGCGGGTCGGGTCGGCCCCGCGGATGCGCATGCCGGTGTAACCTATGCCGGCCCCGGCGTCGGAGCTTTCCACCAGCGACGGGGTGGAGGCGAGCAGATAGGGGATATCCTGTGCGTGGTATACCCGGCGGAGGTCGGCGGCCTTCAGGTTGATGTGCGGAACAGCGGACAACGAGGACGCGCGGGTGGCCTGAATCACCACAGCCTGTTGAATGCGCAGCTCGGTGGGAGGAAGGGTATCGCTTTGCCGGGGGATGTCGTCGGTCTGGGCTGTCAGATCGTGTGCCGGCAGCAAGGTGGAACAGCAGAACAACGCGGCAAAAACGCAATGGTGTCTGCTTGTCAGCAGCACAAAACGGTAGAAAAACATGGTGAAATAAACGCTTGTGAAACATCCACCGACAAAGGGGCTTTGCCGGTGTGGTGATGCCACAATCCCTGCTCAAATCCCTTCCCGGCATGACCCGGGCAGGTTCGAAGGGTATGATCTCAGCCGCGAGGCGACAGCTTTCTGCGGCCGGCGCGGCACCCCAATGAGTGGATCTCAAACAGCCAAATGCGGATTTGGTTTTTGCAGGCAATCCGGACGCGTTGAATAAAATGCAGGTCAAAACGGTTATCTTGCAACGTTTCATTGACCACATTGTCCTTCCTCCAGTTTTTTCATCAAATATAACAACGATTATGAAAACAATTATCCTTCGCAATTGGGGCGGCATTCTGGCCCTGGCCCTATTCGCCCTGGCTCTGCCCTTGCATGCCCAACAGGAAAAAACGATCATCATCATTAAAGAAAAAACCAATGCCGACGGCACCACCACCATCGAAAAACAGGTGATCACCGATACCGAAGATTTTGAGGGGGTATTTCAAATGCCTGCTGACGGCATGCGGATGGAGATGAAGCTGGAAGGCACAGCACCGAAAAATTTCGAATGGCAGCGCGACCTCGAAGAATTGGGATTGCGCCACCACCGAAACCCATGCAACGTCTTTATCGGCGTAGTGACGGAAGTGACGGACGGCAAATTGCTGGTAACCGAAGTAGTCGACAACACACCGGCACAAAAAGCCGGCGTGCAGGTGGGCGACGTCCTCGTCGCCATGGACAACGTGCCGGTCAACTCCCAGGATGCCCTGATTGCGCAGCGCGATAAACACGGGCAAGGCGACGCTTTCTCCCTCCAGTTGCAGCGCAACGGCGGGGAGCTCAGCGTTGATGCACGCTTTAAGCAGTGCACCGAAACCGAAAAAGCGGCCTTTGAAAACCGGGAAAAAGACATCGTCATTTTCCGTTCCCGTCAGCACGACATCCGCTTCACAACGGAGCCACGCAATCCGTGTGATGTTTTTATCGGTGTCTACACCGGCACTGTCGCCGGTGATGTAAGCGAAGGCGTCCAGGTAACCGGCGTCATTGAAGGCACGCCGGCCAAAGCAGGCGACGTGCGCCCGGGCGACGTCATTGTGGCCGTCGACGGCACACCGATCAACAATTACCTGGAACTGCGTCGCGAACGTGACAAGCACAAGCCGGGCGACAAATTTCAAATGACGGTGCTGCGCGACGGAGCGCCGCTGACCATCCATGCCCAATTTAAAAACTGCGATAAAAACGAGCCCGCAAAAATGGTTGAAGACGAGGTGGTTGTACAGGATCAGCCCACCGCGTTGCCTGAACTGGAAAGCCCGTTGCAACTCGAAGCACTGGCGGTTTTTCCCAACCCGACGGTTGGGCCGGTGAACGTGCGCTTTGTAGCGGAGGCCGTACCCACCACGGTTCGTATCATCGACGCCTTGGGGCGTACCGTATACAGCAAAACACTGAACCAGTTCGGTGGGCAATTCAACGAATCCATCGATCTGGGAAGCAACCGCCCCGGAAACCTCATTTTGACCATTGAACAAAACGGCAAAGCCGTTTCCCAAAAGATCGTGCTCGTTGATCGGGCCTGAGGGTAAACCCATACGATGGCTCGAAGCCATCGTATGGGTTTACCCGCAATGTCGTCAACTTAAGGTTTTTTAGTGGCCTCGGAGAGGCCCAACGTTTGGTGTGCCGGGCATGTCATCATTCACAGAGGTGCAAAGGTGCGAACCTTTTAGTCCTTTGGGAGCCGTTGTGACCGGAATCTCATAGTCAAAGGCAAGGGTGTCGCTCGCGAGGGCGGATCTGAAGGAAGCCGG
>JBGSTG010000024.1:0-19002 GCA_041736625.1 Saprospiraceae bacterium
CAGGCCAACGGCCGCGTAGGCATCGGTACGCTCCAGCCTACGTCGGGGAGTTGCACACCCACAGAGCAACGAATCCTGCTGGATGTAAACGGCTTGATCAATGCCGGAGGTACGCTGGTCGGCTCCGACCGCCGCTTCAAGCAGGATATTGAAACCATACCCAATAGCATGGAACTGATCCGCTAGTTGGGCGGTGGTCGAAGACGACGCCCCGCGAGGATACAAATTCGGCAAAGGGCCCGCTTATTTCCGGCCCGTATCTTTTGCCTTGAACGTGAGGGATCAAGCTTTCCCCCACCCCTTTTTTAAGAACGACTTGTCATCCTGAGCCCGAAGGGCGAAGGATCTCCCCGGGAAAACTAATATCGTGAGGCCCTTCGCCCTACGGGCTCAGGGTGACATTTTTGAGTATAAAAAATGGGAGAGAAAGCCGGGCCCCGCACGCCGGTCAAGGCATAAAAAATGGGGCGATTAGGAATGTCGAATGCGGAATAAAAGGGCTCCTGGTCACACGTAGATACCAAGAGCCCTTTTATTCCGCATTCGACATTCCGCACTCCGCATTCGAAAAGTTGTATCTTTGCGGTTTAAAATTTTCAGCCATGTCCCTCTCTCGATTCAATGCCTTGCAAACGGTGGAGAGCCGTTTGGATACTTTTTCGTTTGAAGCTGCGGAGTCGGTTTCGACCAACATTGCGGCCTATTTCGGTGAAAACGTGTTTAACGATGCCGCCATGCAGAAGCACCTGCCGGAAAAAGCCTACCTGGGCGTGAAGGCCGCCATGCAAAGCGGCGAAAAACTGAATCGGGAAGTGGCCGACATGGTCTCCAAGGGCATGAAGGAATGGGCGGAAGAAAGGGGTTGTACCCACTTTGCGCACTGGTTTCAGCCGTTGACTGGAAAAACGGCCGAAAAACACGACTCGTTTTTCACCATGACCCACGACGGGCGGGTGATCGAGGAGTTTACCGGCAGTGCCCTGGTACAACAGGAGCCCGACGGCTCCTCCTTTCCCAGCGGCGGCTTGCGCAGTACCTTTGAAGCGCGGGGTTATACGGTGTGGGATCCCAGCAGTCCGGCGTTTATTATGGAAGTGGGCGACGGCAAGACGCTGTGTATCCCGACCATTTTTGTCACGTATGGCGGCCATGCGCAGGATTACAAATTGCCGCTGCTGCGCTCCCAGGCGTTTTTGGATAAAACGGCCGTACCCGTTTGTCAGTTGTTCGACCCCAAGGTGACCAAGGTGACCGCCACCCTGGGATGGGAGCAGGAGTACTTCATCGTGGACGATGCTTTGTTCAACGCACGCCCGGATCTGGTGATGACCGGCAGAACCCTGCTGGGGCGTCCGGCCACCAAGCACCAGCAACTGGAAGACCACTATTTCGGTTCCATCCCGGAGCGGGTTTATGCCTTTATGCGCGACCTGGAGACCGAGAGCCACAAGTTGGGCATTCCGGTGCGCACGCGCCACAACGAGGTCGCCCCGGCGCAATACGAGGTAGCGCCCATTTTTGAAGAGGTGAACGTGGCCGTCGATCACAACCAGCTGCTGATGGATGTGATGGAGCGCGTGGCGCGCCGGCACAAACTGCGCGTGCTGCTGCACGAAAAACCATTTGCCGGCATCAACGGGTCGGGCAAGCACAACAACTGGAGCATGGGCGCCAACACGGGTGTAAACCTGCTGTCACCGGGCGACAACCCGAGCCGCAACATGCGCTTTCTGACCTTCTTCGTCAACACCATACGCGCCGTGTACAAATACGCGGATGTGCTGCGCGCGTCCATCGCGCACGCGGGCAACGACCACCGCCTTGGCGCCAACGAAGCCCCGCCGGCCATTATCTCGGTCTTCATCGGTCAGGCTATGTCCAACCTCCTGGATCAAATCGCCGACGGCAAGGAATCCGGCGACGCAGAGGTAAAGCGCGCCATCGACCTGATTGCCAAACTGCCCAACCTCGAGTTGGACAATACCGACCGCAACCGCACCTCCCCGTTTGCATTCACCGGAAACAAATTTGAAATACGCGCCGTCGGCTCCAGCCAAAACTGCGCAGGCCCAATGACGGTGATGAACACCATGATGGGGCTGCAACTGCGCGAGTTCAAAGCAGCGGTCGACGCCCGTATGTCCGAAGGCATGGGTAAGGAAGAGGCCATCCTCAGCCTGCTGAAAGCGTACATTATAGAGTTAAAACCCATCATTTTCGAAGGCAACAATTATTCCGACGAATGGCGCGACGAAGCGGCCAAACGAGGGCTGAACAACTTCACCAACACACCCGAAGCGCTGGACGTGCTGGGCAACGAGCTGGGCAAAAGTTTCTACGGCGATTCCGGCATCATGGGCGCCGAAGAGCTGGAGGCGTACCACGCAGTGCAACTGCACATCTATTGCACCAAAATGAGCATCGAAGCCAAATCACTGGAAGAAACGGTGCACGCCATGATCATGCCTGCCGTGCTGCGCTACCAAACGGAACTGGCCGACAACATCGCCGCCCTGCGCGCCATCGATATGGAAGGCGGCGCCGACTATCAAAAGGAAAAGTTGAAACGACTGGTCAAAGGCGTGGAAACCATTCAAACGGGTCTGGAAAAAATGGACAAGGCCTTAGACAAGGCCCACCACGCCGAATCGGTGCGGGAAGAGGCCGACATCCTGTGCAACAAGGTGAAGCCCCAAATGGAAAATATCCGCGCTGCGGTGGATGAACTGGAAGGAATCGTCGACGACCAGTACTGGCCCCTAGTCAAATACCGCGAATTATTGCTCATCCGTTGATCCATATGGCTATGAACATTCCCGATCAGGATCTCGCCGGCCTACAACGCAAGGTAGGCCGATATCGAGAAGTGCTGGAAAATACCGTTCAGTACAGACGCATTTGGCAGGAATCGCTGCGCCAACAAATCATTGACAACCTGAACGACGTGACTTCCCGGGCCGGTATCGAGGCGCGCATAGAACACCGCGACGATATTACCAACCTCGAAGCAGTCATCGTGACCCTGGGCAGCTCCGAAAGTGGCCTGGGCGAGCCGGTTGGCGACCTGAAACGGGATTTGATCAAACACGGCGGTTCGCTGGTGTACCAGCAGTTGTTCAACGGCAAGATTCTGGTGTTGATCAACTACCCGTTTATCGAAAAATACGGGCAGCCCCAACCCCCCAAAACGATAGCCATCTACCGCCCGGAGGAGTTGAAAGATCCCTACCTGCTTCGACACCTGGAAACCTTTGTGACGGAGATCACCCAATGGGAAGATTACGACGACGACGTGCCGGACCCGAACCAGCGAATAGGCTTTAAACTGAATTTTGAACAAGAGCAACCAAAGCCATAAAAAAATCTGGTTTTACGGCTTCTCCGGAGCAACGTTTACGGCAATTTCGCGTTATGTTTGCACAGGCTTAACCATGCAACTGCGCGCATCCAAACAAGACTTCTGGGCCCGGCTTGAAAAAGAAGCCAACAACGACCTCCATCTGCTCAAAGAGGTGGGTCCGGCCTTCTTTTCCGGCGAACACCTCATGCAGTTGCGCCACGAAATGCGGCAACAGATCAGGTTATTCGACAAGCGCTCCCACCTGGCCATGATGCTTGGCGCCTCCGGTGCCGGGTGGGTCATGCTGGCTATTCTGGGCCGGTTTTTTCAGATGGACTGGTTGTGTGGCATCGCCTATGCCGCTTGTGTGCTGTGTTTTGGCGGGTACGCGTACCTGCTGTTCAGACTCAAACAACAATTTGAAAGCAGGGGAGAGTTGGAATTTACCCTTCGCCAGATCGAAGATGAACTGCGAAAACGCGCCGCTACCGCTCCTTTTCGCTCCCGCGATGCGCTGTAATCGCTTCATGCTATGTCCACCGACCATCGCCAGGCGTTTTTAAGTCTTTTTCAGGAATCGGTTTCCGAAAACACGTTCGTCCGTCTGACCCTCAGCAAAACCACCGCCGCAGCGCCGGAAGGGCTGCGCAATGTGTACGTTCGGCCGGTAACCCTCAAAGCCGGCCCCCGATTGGCCTTTAACCACCGGTACGACAACCGGGACGAGGTGAAAAACCGGACGCTGGAGGAGGCAACGGCCCAGTTGCGCGAATGGTTGGGTCAAGTGTTCCTGAATGCTCAACTGGTGACTACCGAAGGAGACCAGCATTTGCTGATCCAGCCGGGTGGTACCACCAAACTCCGGAGCCTGCCCCCGTCGCAGGCCCAGCCTCCCTCAACGGCCCACGATCGTGAAAAACACCGGCTGATATCGCCGGCCTCTCCCTGGTTGCTCCCCCTGGGCATCACCAACCAGAAAGGAGAAGTGCTTCCGTCTGCGCAGGACAAGTGGAAGCAGATCAACAAATACCTCGAGATCATGGAGGGGCTGATCAGGCAGCATCCGTTGCCGACGGACGTGCATGTGGCCGATATGGGCTCCGGAAAGGGCTACCTGACCTTTGCGCTTTACGACTACCTGCGCCATACCCTGGGCTGGGCGCCCCGGATCACCGGTGTGGAGCTTCGGCCCCAACTGGTGGAATTCTGCAATCGGGTTGCGCGCGAATGCGGGTTCGACGGACTTCATTTTGTTGCGCAGGACATCGCGGCGTACCAGGCGCCCCGCATCGACATCCTCATCGCCCTGCACGCCTGCGACACGGCGACCGACCTGGCCATTGCTCAAGGTGTACGCGCCGGCGCCTCCGTGGTGGTGGTAGCCCCTTGCTGCCACAAACAGGTGCGCAAGGCAATGCATACCCGAAACGAATTAT
This sequence comes from Saprospiraceae bacterium, assembly GCA_041736625.1. Taxonomy (GTDB): domain Bacteria; phylum Bacteroidota; class Bacteroidia; order Chitinophagales; family Saprospiraceae; genus M3007. Next base: position 4,777 of record JBGSTG010000024.1, read on the forward strand.
CGCCTTTGATGGCGCATGGTATTCTGGAAGAACGACAAGCCGAATTGATCACCGACGGCATACGCGCCCTGCTCCTGGAATCGGAAGGGTATGCCACCAAGGTATTTGAATTCGTGTCGACTGAGCATACCGCCAAAAATGTGATGATCACGGCTACAAAGCGCACCAAGATGCCGGTGGGCAAACGGGAGAACGCGCTGGCCCAGGTGGCGGCGCTCAAGCAGGGTTTTGGGGTGGAAACACATTATTTGGAGGGTTTGCTGGGAGATTCAAACAGTCACTGACCCAACGGCTCCATTTTCCAGTCTGCGATATTCCGGGTAGCACTTGAAAAATTAACGCCCACGCCGGTCACCGGTTTGCCGAGGTTCCAGAAAGCCTGATGGTAGCGTTTTTGCCGGATTTGTTCGAGGGCAGCGTCTGCGCTTTGGTCGAGTTTGAACTCCAGGATATACACGTTGCGGGAGGTTTCCAGCACCACATCGGCGCGGCCTTCGGCGGTGCAAACTTCGCTGTGCACCCGCAGGCCCATGTAGCTGAACAGCAGGTGAACGGCGGCGTGGTAAAAACGCTCCGGCGTTTTCTCGTAAAGCTGGTAAGGCAGCCCGGCAAACATACCCGTCAGGATTTTGATCACCTGCTCCAGGTCGTCGCTTTCAAAGGCTTTTTCCAAGCGCACCGCCACTACCAGTCCCTGCCCTTTGGGAATACCGCCGAAGGCTTCGAGCAGGTAAGCGATCATGGAATTTTCCACCTCGTAATTGGGGTATCCGAGTTGGTAGAGACCGTATTCGTCGCGGCCGTGTATGGTCAGGTAGCCGGTTTGGTAGAGCAATCCGTAAGGTCGCAGGTCTTCAAGCTCAAAGCTGTCGAATTCCAATTGGGCCTGATCGGTGAGTTTGAAGTCGTACAGTCCGTGTTGTTTGAGCAGGTTGATGAGGAAGGTCGGGGTGCCGGTGGCAAACCAGAAATTTTCAAAATCTCCCTGCGAAAAGAACAGGTTAACGGAAACCGGGTTGTACACGCTTTCTGCATTGAGGTGAAAGCGGTACCCATTGTACCATCGGCGCATTTCAGCCAGCAGGGTCTCTCGGCTCATCTGGCGTTGTTCGGCGACGGCGTTGATTTCCCCGGCAAAGTTCGCTTCCAGTTCTTCCTGCGTATAGCCCAGCATGGTAGCGAATGCGGGGTGCATGCTGATGTCCTGCAGGTTGTTCAGGCCAGAGAAAATGCCCACTTTGGAAAATTTGCTGACGCCGGTGAGAAATACCAATTCGAGCGCGGCGTCCATATCCTTCAATACCGTGTAAAACTCCTTGAGTATCTCCCGGTTTTGGTAGGCCAGTTCGATATCTTTGCCCAGATAGTTGATGATGGGGGCATCATATTCGTCAATCAGGACGACCACTTTTCCGCTTTTTCCAGCCAGGAGTGTTAAAAGTTCTTTAAACATCGGGCTAATCCCTGCCTGGTTTAATTCCAGGCCGAAGCCCTGGGCAAGGGTATGTAGTTCTTGTTCCAGTGCTGCCTTAAGGCCCAGGCTTTGATACCCGATGGCAGTAAATGAAATCCGAACTACCGGGTTTATTCGGTTCCAATCCCATTTATCTGCGATCCACAATCCTTCAAACAGCTCCCGGCTGCCGGAGTACAGTTCCTGTAAGGTAGCAATGGTAATGGATTTGCCGAAGCGTCGCGGACGGGATAGGAAGTAGGTCCGCGGGTTTTGACAAAGTTCGAAGATATACCTGGTTTTATCAATGTATTTAAAACCGTTTTCCCGGATTTTTCTAAAATCCTGTAACCCGATGGGGAGTGGTTGGAGTGCCATGGAATACCCTTTTTACGATCAAAGATACGTGTATTTACCACGGTGGGTCATATACAACGCTTGGCGTTCTGCCCGTTTTGGGCATGCTTGTACCGCCCCAATCACAACCCCTCCACACGAGCCTTCACCCACACGGCATGTTCCAAAATGCGCCCGCGTTCGGTGTCGTCCATCTTGTCCCATACCGGGTACACCATACCAATGCGCGGGTTGCGCTCCAGGCGGTGGCGGTGGCGGTGGTAAAAATCCCAGTACAGGCTGTTGAAGGGGCAGGCGCGCTCGCCGTATTTTTGGTTTTTGTCGTAAGGGCACTGCGCACAGTAGTCGCCCATTTTGTGGATGTAGTTGGCGCTGGCGGCGTAGGGTTTGGTGCCTACGATGCCGCCGTCGGCATACTGGCTCATGCCGCGGGTGTTGGTGATCTCCACCCACTGAACGGCGTCGATGTAAATGCCGAGGTACCACTCGTCTACGGCGTCGGGGTGCACGCCCAGGAGCAGGGCAAAGTTGCCGGTAATCATCAGGCGCTGGATGTGGTGGGCGTACGCGTGTTCCAGGCTTTGCCCGACGGCATGGGCGAGGCAGCGCATGCGGGTGTGGCCCGTCCAGTACCACTCTGGCAGGGGCGCCTGGTGGTCGAAAAAGTTGAGTTCCGCGTAGTGCGGCATCTGGGCCCAGTAGACCCCGCGCATGTATTCGCGCCAGCCGACGATCTGGCGAACAAAACCTTCGAGGGCAGAATAAGGTATTTCCTCCGGATGGGCGCGCCAGTGGTTTACTGCGGTCTCTACGACCTCCAGCGGGTGGAGCATTTTGGCATTCAAGGCGAAGGAGAGTCCCGAGTGAAAAAGCAGCCAGTCGCGCGTGCTCATGGCGTCCTGATAGGCGCCGAAATGGGAAAGGCGGTGATCGACGAAATCGCGCAGGACTGCCAGGCTCTCTTCGCGGGTAAGCGGCCAGTGAAAACGCCCGGGATCGATGCTGCCGACAGTGGGTATGCCGGCCTGATGGATCAGGTCGACCAGTTCCGCCACATTCAGGGGGGGCACGGGTCGATACGCCGCAGGAATCGCCACCGAAGCGGGCAGTTTTTTGCGGTTTTCGGCGTCGTAGTTCCAGCGGCCGGTGAGGGGTGTACGGCCATCAGGCTCCATGAGAATGCCGTGCGCTGCGCGCATTTTCCGGTAAAACGTTTCCATCAGGTAGGTTTTTTTGCCGGAAAAAAGGTTGGCGAGTGTGTCGCGCCGGCTGAGGAAGTGCTCGGTGTCGGCCACCGCTACGGCAATTCCTTCCGGCTGCAGGGACGCGGCAAAAGCCGCCAGTTGTTGGTCGAGCCGCCACTCGTCGGGGAGCTGGTAGGCAAAGGTGTTGCACCCCAATTGCTGCAGGAGCGCGCGGCAGTTGGCGGCAAAATCATGCTGGTTGTGGGGGGCGTCAAAAGGTATGTAGGTTATACGGTGTCCTTGCCGTTCCAGTGCGGTGGCAAACGCGCGCATGGCGGCAAAAAAGGCGACGACTTTTTGGATGTGGTGTCGGACGTAAGTGGTTTCCGGGCGGATCTCCATGAGGGTGTACACCACGTCGGATTGCACGGTGGAGAACCAGGAGTGGCCGCTGTTGAGCTGGTCGCCCAGGACGAGGCGAAGGGTGGTCGCTTTCAAATGCAATAATTGAATTGAGCGGATGAGCGTTTGCCTTGGGAAAGGGGTTTTCTGTCTTTAAACCCAATCCATGCAAGGTTGTTTTAGTCTTCGTTCATGTAAACGTTCAAAAAAACGGACCTGGAACCCTCAACTCCTCCACCCATGAAAATCGGCATCGTTTGTTACCCCACCTATGGCGGATCGGGCGTGGTGGCCACCGAACTCGGCCTTGGCCTGGCGCGACACGGCCACGAAGTGCACTTCATCACCTACCGGCGCCCCGTGCGGCTGGCGCATTTTCAGGAAAATGTGTTTTACCACGAGGTGGACAACGACGACTACCCCCTCTTCGAATACCCGCCCTACGACACCGCGCTGGCATCCAAAATTGTCGATGTAGTGCAGTATTCCAACCTAGACCTGTTGCACGTGCACTACGCCATCCCGCACGCAGCGGTGGCCTACATGGCCAAAAAAATACTCATCACCCAGGGGCGTTATGTGCCGGTGATCACCACCTTACACGGTACCGACATCACCCTGGTGGGCAACAACGGCGCCTTCAAGCCGGTGGTGGAGTTCAGCATCAACAAAAGCGACGGAGTTACGGCTGTGTCCACCAACCTGAAAGAAGAAACCCTGCGGCTTTTTGATATCCAGCGGGAGATCCGGGTGATTCCCAATTTTATCGACTTCGATCGTTTCCGGAAACTGGATAAAAGTCATTTCAAAAAAATCCTGGCCCCGGAGGGCGAACGCATCCTCGTGCATACCTCCAATTTTAGAAGGGTGAAGCGCGTGGACGACGTGATCCGCATCTTCGAGCGCGTGCACGAACGCCTGCCGTCGAAGTTGCTGATGATCGGCGACGGCCCCGAACGCCAAAACGCCGAACGGCTGTGCCGGGAGTTGGGACTATGCGACGAGATCCGCTTTCTCGGCAAACAGGACGCCATCGAGGAGTTGCTGGCCATCTGCGACCTGTTTCTCATGCCCTCCGAGTCTGAAAGTTTCGGCCTGGCGGCCCTGGAGGCCATGGCGTGCGAGGTGCCGGTGGTATCGTCTAACGGCGGCGGGTTGCCGGAGGTGAACATCCATGGGGAGACCGGTTTCCTGAGCGATGCCGGCGCGGTGGCGGAAATGGCTGATTATGCCGTGCAGCTGTTGTCCGACGAGGACATGTTGCAACGCTTCCGCCACAATGCCCTGGAACAGGCGCGTCGGTTCGATATTTCCAATGTGCTACCGCACTACGAACAATATTACGAAGAGGTGCTGGCCAACAGCGGGATAAAAGTGGAGTGATTTGTACGCTTTTTGGGTAAAAATAGTGTCGGCCAAGCGCTGTTCTGCATGTATTTCACGCACAACGGCAAAAATAGATTGTTTTTATAACGAAAAAAACCTATGTTTGCCCCGTTCATTTTCATAATCCATAATATCCATTAAGCCGCCCGTCTTGGGCGCGCCGGATCTGCCCGTAATCATTCCGTTTAGCTATGCCATTTTTTATTTCGCTTCACCGCGTCCTTTAGATGCGAAGTTAATCCTGTTTTATCCCGTTAACATATATTTCCCTGTATTTTCTCATGCAAGACCTCAAAGAGCTGGTTTACATTCTCAACCAGCATCATTTGAACCCGTTGAACCCCAACGGGCAGCCCATGGAGCGCGACTCGCTCCTGTGGCAGTTTTTTGTGGGTATCGGCAAAGGGCACTTCCATACAGATGAGGAAGCGGAGGCGCAACTGTATCCCGGTGACCAGGGCGGTTCAAAGTACCGAAAACTAAAATCGGTGCTGCGCGACCGCCTGCTCAACAGCATCGCCCTGTTTACAGCCCACGGCACGGAGTTCACCGATTACCAGAAGGCCTACTACGAATGCCACAAACAGTGGTTGGTGGTCAAGATCCTGACCGGCCAAAACGCCAATACCGCCGCCATGGGACTCGCCACCAAGCTGATGAAGCAGTCGGAAAAGTACGAGTTCACCATGCTGGCCATGGATATCGCCTCGTACCTCCGCATACAGTACGGGTTGCGGGAGAGCAACGACAAGAAGTTCCGCGAGGTAAACGAACTGTTCGAGATCAACCGGAAAATATACGATGCCGAGTGCCTGGCCGAAGAGTACTATACCCTGCTGGTGGTCAAAACCGTGAACAGCCGGACGGTGAGCGAGGAGGCATCGGCGTTGGCGAGCGAATATTACGACAAAATTGAACCCCTGCTCCGGGAATACCGCAGTTACCGGCTCCACCTCTACGGTCGAATGATCGGTCTGATGCGGTACACTGCCGTGAATGATTACGAAAATGCCTTGCCGTATTGCGACGATTCCATCGCTTTTTTCCGAGGCAAGCCCTACGAATCGAAGGTTCCCCTGCAAATCTTTTACTACCAGAAACTGATCTGCCACATCCAGCTCAGGCACTTCGAGGAAGGCCGGGATATCGCACAGTATTGCCTGGGCATCATGAGCGAAGGTACGTTCAACTGGTTTAAATACATGGAGTTGTACCTGCAGCTGTCCTGGCACACCCAACAGTTCGAGCAAGGCACCAAGGTATTGCAAGACGCCCTACAACACCCGCGTTTCCAGTTTTTGCCCGACAATGCCAAGGAAATCTGGCGTATTTTCGAATCGTACGGGTACTACCTGGGCGCCATGGGCAAGATCGGCGGGTTTCCCAAAAGCAAGTTCAAGCTGGGCAAATTCATCAACGAAACGCCCATTTTCGCGAAGGACAAAAGCGGCATGAACATCGCCATCATCGTGATCAAGTGGCTCTACCTGCTGTCGGAAAGAAAGTACAGCCAGCTGCTCGACGAAGTGGAATCCACCGAGCAGTACGGCTACCGGTACCTGAACGGAAAGAACACCGTGCGCAGTTATAACTTCGTCAAAATGCTGCTCCAAATTCCTATGGGGCAGTTTGACCGGGCGGTGATCGAAAAACGCACCGAGCGCTACCGAAAAAAACTGGAAGAAACACCCCTGCAAATTGCCAACCAAACCCACGAGATCGAAATCATCCCTTATGAAATATTGTGGGAGATGGCCATGGAGTCCGTGAGCGGGCACACCGAGCGAGGTAACAACATGGGGAAAACACAATCTTGACAAATATTGATAATCAAGTATTTAAATGTTCATTTTTGAACAAATCTGAGTATGGGCCAGGTGCAAATGAATGATTTTTGATGCTTGTTCTATCGGTTAACAGGCCTTCCTTTGCATCATCTTGTCATTAACCCGTTTAATCTTGTCATCTCATGGTAAAGCATAAGACAATCCGCCTTCGGTACATTAACTGCGGGGGAGGGATCATCGTGGACACAACCACCATCTAACCCCCCCCGGTGTTTAATGACCTTTCGCGCTGCCCGGTTCGCCGTCGGGCAGCGTTTTTTTTGGTGGTCGGTAGTCGGTAGTCGGCTGTCGGTAGTCGGTAGTCGGTTGTCGGTTAGTAACGAAAGTGCAGTTTGCTGAAACTTATAAATTTATTGATAATCAATATTTTAATTGCAAATTTTATGATTTTGACATTTTAATATGCGCATCACAAGGGGCGGTTTTCTGTTTGTGAGCGCCCTGGTAGAAGGGGAGACATTTGAGCGATCAATCAGTGCATAATCTCAAATGTCATTTCTCATGAAAAGTTACACCGCCTCGTTTCGTCTCTCCCCTTGTGTCGCTGAATGTCCTTCGGGTATCATCGTTGACACCACCATGGTCTGAACGCGATTAACTCACAGACTATGTCGGCAGGTGTTCAGGTACGCCATTTTCCTTCATCGCGTGCGGTGGAGATTATGTGCGGAGTTGTTTTCGGCGCGCCCAGCAGGAACTGCACGGGTTCAGGCGTGTGTATGGTATCGTCGGTTGCGGTCTTGGAGCGCATGTCGATACCCTGTCTTTTTGTGTTGGCCTTTGTCTCCTTTTGGGAGGGAGAGCGCCTGATTTTTCGTTTTCCCAAATCCGGCCTGGAATTGCCGACCGACAAGGCGCAATTCCAGGCCGGTTATTTTTTGGTGGACGAGCCCTTTACGGTGCCCCGGTGGCTGATGCGCGCCTGGGGCCGGCCGCGGATCCGGATTCCGCCGGGGCGGTATCCGGTGCGCCAGACGATGGATTCGTGGGTGGTGCATTTCCCGACAACCCCAGTAAAAATCACATAAACATTCTGACAAACAGTTCCATAACTTTTAATTCTCATGAAAAGATTTACTACTTTTTTCCATGTTGCTGCCGACAGCCTGCTGCGATTTATTGCAGCCTGTCTTGCAGCCATTCGCGCTTTTGCGAATCGGTTTGCCAGAACGGCAAAACGGGTCTCCCGTCAGGAAAACACCCCAGTCCGGATCAGGCCTGCATTCCTCAAAGTCCGCCCGGTACCTGTATTCAGGCGTATGGGTCGACAATTGTTGCGCATTATTCCGGATACCGACGTGCCGGCGCTCGCCATGGCTTGTACCATCCTGATGATGTGTTCCACCACAGTTTTGATGGCCGGACCGAAAAGTCCGGTTTTGAACGGCGGGCCGGAAAAAGAAAAAGCGGCCTGTTCGCTTACCATCACCAACGTCAGCGTCGGCGAATGCCGCAACGACGCCACCACCGGCAACCAACCCAAGGTGCTGGTGGCTGTTTTTTTGGAGTGGACCATGGCGCCGGCCGGCGCTGATATCGAAGTGACGGTAGACGGTCAGATCCAAACCATCGACCCTTCGGTAGACGGTTGCTCCCCGTACGTACAATTCATCGTTGACGCAGACGGCGTACAGCGCGATGTTCAGGCGGAATTCACCTCCGGCGGTTGTGTGGCCACGCCGATATTTTTCGATGTGCCGGCCGCCTGCTTGGGTAACCCGGCCTGCTCGGGTCCCAATGCAGTAGGCGGTACGGTTTACCGCGACTTCGACTCGGACGGCACCAAGGATGCCTCCGAGTTTGGCATTGAAGGCGCCTTGATACACGTTTACGATGCAAGTGAAAATTTGCTTTGCACCTCCACTTCCGACTTTCGCGGCCGCTGGACCTGTCTGGGGCTGACCGCCGGTCAGAAGGTGCGGGTAGAGATCATCAGTTACCCCTTCGGGCTCAACCCCGGCGGCTTGGGTCCCGATAACTTCGGTGGCGTGGTGCAGTTTGCCACCGTGGGCAGCAATTGCACGGTGGACTTCGGCTTGTTGCCACCCGAAACGTATTGTGAGAACGACCCGGTCGTTGTTACCCCCTGTTACATCACGGGCGACCCGCTGAAGCCGGGTGATGCTGCGGATGCCCCGGTGCTCGTGGCCGTCAGCTACGACCCCAACGCACAAACGGGCGACAGCGACGGCAACACGCCTGTAAACCGGTACATCGCCAACGGTTCGGAAGTGGGTACGGTCTGGGGTATCGCCCATCAGCGTTCAACGAAAAAAGTATTTAGTTCCGCTTTATTAAAAAGACACGCCGGATGGGGTCCGGGTGGTCTTGGCGCCATTTATGTGACGGACGTCAGCAACCTGCCCCCCGTCAACACGCCCACCACTGGGCTGACCTCTTTATACATCAACCTCGATAATTATGGCATTACCACAGGAAACGAAGGTTCCCTGACCCGTGACCTTTCCGGAGACCCGTCCCAGCCGTCTTATGACGCAGATGTGTTCGACCTGGTAGGCAAATGGGGCCTGGGTGATATCGACATCTCCAGCGACGAAGACAGTTTGTTTGCAATCAACCTGTTTAACAAATCGCTGGTCACCATTGCCATCGGCAACCCTGCGGTGTTCCCCGTGCCGTCCAACAACGTCTCGGAGGTGGTTATTCCCAACCCCAACTGTTCCAACGCTTCCGACTGGCGTCCTTTTGCCCTAAAATATTACAAAGGCAAATTGTACATCGGCGGTGTTTGTTCTGCCCAGGGCAGCCAGAGCACCGACGACCTGCACGCCGTCATCTATGAATATGACTTCGTCACCCAAACCTTTACGATCATTCTCGAGTTCCCGATCGACTATTCCAAAGGGATCGTACTCACCGGTCTGAGCCATTGCGAGGATTGGAATCCGTGGACGGATGATTTCAACGATTTCCCTGCCGGCGGCATTGAGTTGTGCTACCCCCAGCCCCTGCTGAGCGACATCGAGTTCGACGTGTACGGGAACATGATGATCGCTTTTAACGACCGCGGCGGTCACCAGATCGGCTGGTACAACTACGGTACCACGCCCCCCAGCACGAAAGTCTGGAAAGGAAACTCGGGCGGCGACGTGTTGCGCGTGATCAACAACGGCGGCGAATGGCTCATTGAACGAAACGGAACGGCCGGGTACGATACCGGATGTGGCGACAACAACGGCCAGGGGCCCTGCGGCGGCGAGTTCTACTGCCAGGATTCCTACCTGAGTGCTCACCAGGAAGCCGTGCACGGCGGTATCGCCATCCACCCCAGTAACAACGAGTTGTTGCTGAACATGATGGACGCCACCTCGGCGTTCTCTGGCGGTCTGGCCTGGTACAACAACGCCACCGGTGTTAAGAACGACGCCTACCGGGTGTATTTCTCCGGTAACAACGGCAGCACCGGCCTCTTCGGCAAAGCCGCCGGCCTGGGCGACGTGGAGTTGTTGTGCTCCAACCAACCGGTTGAAATCGGCAACTTCGTATGGGTCGATACCGACAAGGATGGTATACAGGACCCCGACGAAGCGCCGCTTGTCGGCGTGCGGGTGACCCTTTACCAGGGCAACTCCATCGTAAAATCGGTGTTTACCGACGGCTCCGGTCAGTTCAAGTTCGACCAGAACGACGGCGTTATGCCCAATACGCAATACTGCATCGTGTTTGGTACAAACGGTCAGTTTGCCGGTGGCCAGTTGACGGTGAACAGCAAAATATACACCCTGACGACGGCCAACACCGGCTTTGGTCCGAACACAGACCAAAACGACTCCGATGCCTCCGTTGGTGTAGGCCCTGTAGCCGGCTTGCCGGCCATCTGCCTGACAACCGGCGGTCTCGGGGAGAACAACAACACGTTCGACGTTGGTTTTGTACCCGCAGTTGATTTCGGCGATTTGCCCGACACCGACGCGGCCGGAAGCTACCCAACCAACCTGAACGACGGCGGTGAAGGCGTAGGCGCAAGCCACGAGATCACCACCAAGCTCAAGATTGGTGCGGTTGTCGACGCGGAAACCGACGGACAGCCCAACGCTAATGCCAACGGCGACGATACCGCCGGAACTCCGGACGATGAGGATGGTGTGACTTTGCCCACTTTCGTGCTGAACAGATCGTACATGATCACGGTCCAGGTGATGAACACCACAGGCAGCACCGCCAAACTCACGGGTTACTTCGATTGGAACAACAACGGAACCCTGAACGACGTCGGAGAAGTGTTCTCTGTGAACGTAAACAACAACGGCACCTCAGGAACCCTGAACGTTTCCGTGCCGGCTAATGCGATCACCAATATGCCCATCGGCGTGCGTTTCCGTTTGAGCACAGACGCTATGGCGTCCATGTCGCCCACCGGACCGGCTCCCGATGGTGAAGTAGAAGACTACATCGCCGAGGTATTGTCTATTGACTTTGGCGACCTTCCGGACAACGACGCCGCCGGCTCCTATCCGACCAACTCCACCAATGGCGCAGGTGAAGGCGTGGGCCCCAGCCACCGGATCATCACCGGTCTGAAAATCGGCGCTTCGGTGGACTCCGAACTGGACGGCCAGCCCTCCGCTATGGCAAATGGCGACGACAACAACGGCGACGATGAAGACGGTATCGCTGCTTTCCCGGTCTTTAACTTGGGCGAAACAGCGGTGATCAACATTACCGCTATGAACATGACCCCTGAAAATGCCATTCTGGTGGGCTTTTTTGACTGGAACAAAGACGGGGACTTCAACGACCCGCTCGAATCCGCCAGTGTAACCGTGCCCGCCGGTACCAATGGCATCGTTCAAATGAACGTGCCCGTACCGGGTTATGCGGTCACCAACATGGATCTCGGCGCCCGTTTCCGTTTGAGTACGGGATTCTTCTCGGCCTCCGTTCCGGTTGGTCCGGCGCTCGACGGTGAAGTGGAAGACTACTTGATCGAAGTGGCCTGCCCGGTGCTGGATATAGACGCCGATGTGAGCCAAATCAGCTGCTTTGGCGCCAATGACGGTTCGATTGAGCTGACAGTGAACAACGGCACCGCACCGTTCAACTACGACTGGGCCGATCTTGGCGGCACCAATAATTCAAAAGACCGCTCCGGCTTGTCGCCGAATGCATACACCGTTACGGTGACCGATGCAAACGGCTGTACGGGTATCCTGAGCCGGACCATTACCCAGCCAGCCGACCTGACCGCTACCGCTATGGTAACCGACGTGACTTGCGTGGGCCTTTCCAATGGCGCCATCAACCTCACGCCAAGTGGCGGTACCCAACCATACACCTACGATTGGGACAACGACGGCCCGGAAAACCCGGACGACGACGGCGCCGACCTCGTCAACATACCCACAGGCACCTACACCGTGACCATCACCGATGCCAACGGTTGCACGGAAACCCTCAGCCGCTTTGTGGACGAGCCGCCTATACAACTCACTCTTGACCTCCAGGTTACCCAACAGGCTGCTTGTGGAGGCTCCAACGGCGCAATCAACCTGACCGTTACCGGCAGCAACGCTCCCTTTACTTACGACTGGAGCAACGACGGCCCCGAAGATCCGGACAACGACACGGAAGATCTCAGCAATATTCCCGCAGGGCTCTACTTTGTGACCGTTACCGACAACAACGGCTGTACCCAGGAAGGATTCATCACCGTGGGTAACGAGCCCGGGCCCGATATCACCAGCGTGGTGGTGGTCGATGCCGACTGCTTCGGCGCCGCTACCGGATCCATTGACATCACCGTAACGGGAGGTACCGCCCCGCTGACCTACGACTGGTCGAACGACGGCCCCGAAAATCCGGATAACGACGCACAAGACCTCACCGGCGTTGCTGCTGGCACCTATTCCGTAACCGTGACCGACATCAACGGCTGTCAGGCTATGGCCATGGGCATCGTCGAAGAACCGACGATCCTGCGCATAGCCCTGACCATTGAAAATGAAGGCCTCTGTGGCGATAATGGTGGCTCCCTGACCGCATTCGTCTCTGGCGGCACCGGCCCATACACCTACGATTGGAGCAACGACGGGCCCGATAACCCCGACAATGACGACCCGACCATTTCCGCCCTGGCCGCTGGCTCCTATTCCGTGACCGTCACCGATGCCAACGGATGCCAAATGATCGCAAACGCAAACATTACCTGCGTTCAGCCAGCTTCCATCGGCAACTATGTCTGGGAAGATTTGAACTGGAACGGTATCCAGGAGGGCAACGAGCCCCCGATTCCCAACGTGGCCGTCATTCTGGAAGGCACAGACGTCAACGGAAACGACGTCAACCTGACCACCGCAACAGACGGAAACGGCAACTACCTGTTCGACAACCTGTGGCCCGGAGATTACAAATTGACCTTCGTGACACCCTCCGGTTTCATTCCGACCAACCCCAACGATACAGACACCAACGATGCCCTGGATTCAGACGCCGTGCCCAACCTGGGCGGAATGACGGCCACCGAAACCCTCATCGCCGGTGAGTACAACCCGAACTATGACGCCGGTTATTATCGACCGGCTTCGATTGGCAATTATGTGTGGGAAGACAACGACGCCGATGGCGAGCAGGATCCCGGTGAACCCGGCATCCAGGGGGTCAAAGTTGTACTTACCGGTACGACCGGACAAGGAACCCCTGTCATGCAAATGACCTTCACCGACGTGAATGGCGAATATGGTTTCACCAACCTGGTGCCGGGTGATTATAAGCTGACATTCACCACCCCCGACGCGCTGGTTACCGCACCGCTGAATCAAGCGGGCGGTGATGATACGCAGGACTCCGATGCCAACCCGGCCATGGGCGGCATGACGGTCATCGAGACCCTTACCTCCGGCGAAAACAACCCTACTTACGATGCCGGTTATTATGCGCCGGTTCAAGTGGGCGACTATGTTTGGCTGGACGAGAACGCCAACGGCATCCAGGATGCCGGTGAACCTGGTCTGGAAAACGTAGAAGTGAAACTGCTGAACGGCGCCGGCAACCCGGTAACCGTGGATGCCTTCGGCAATGCCATCAGCAATAAATTCACTACGGCGGATGGTTATTACCTGTTCAACAACCTCGTACCGGGTGTATACAAAGTAATGTTCGTCAACCCGGATGCGACGAAATACACGCTGACGATCAAGGATGCGGGCACGGATGACGCGCAGGACAGCGACGCCGACCAGGCGATGCTGATGAGCGACCCGACGCCGTTCCTGAACAGCGGCGAGGAAGACCTGACGCTGGACGCGGGCTTCTTCGTGAAAGCGAAAGTGGGCGACTTTGTATGGGAAGACCTGAACGGCAACGGCGTACAGGACCTGAACGAACCGGGCATCGAAAACGCGAAAGTAACGCTGACGGGCACGGACAACCAGGGCAAAGCGGTGATGCAAATGACCACCACGGACAACACGGGCATGTACATGTTCGGCGACCTGGTACCGGGTGAGTACAAAATCACGTTCGACACACCGACAAGCGACAACTACACGCCGACGCCGGCCGACCAGGGCGGCGACGACGCCGATGACTCGGACGCAGGCCCGATGGGCATGACGCCACCGTTCACGGTAGAAAGCGG
>JBGSTG010000053.1:0-18553 GCA_041736625.1 Saprospiraceae bacterium
TTGTCCTGGCCGGAGACATACCCTGGAAAGTACATGGACTCACGCAAATCCCAAAACATGTCCCCCCCCGTGAGCAGGCGAGCCCTGATGTTGTTGGCGTGAATGTCGGCCTGAGCCGAAGGTTCGCCGCATACCTGTGCATTTGTGCCTTGCAGGTAAAAAACGACGGATACGAGTAGTAATGCGTTTTTGTTCATTTTGAAAATTTTAATTGAAATGGAACAGCGCAAAACACAGAAAAGGGCTCGTATGGTACCGAATTGCTTGCTACACTATAAGCAACCATGCAAAGATAGTTGCCGTTTGCATCATTTCAAACAAATCTGGTTATTATAGCGGTTTATTTAAAAAGGGTTTTTTCTAATAAAAAAATCTCCCCTGTAGTTTATTTCGAAGGGTGATTGATTAGCGATATGGCAAACGCCAGCAACTCATCGTCCCCGCGCTGAATGCCCTCTGGCGTTGGAAACACCAGGATGTTGGGTGTGATGGTCTCCAAAACCGGTTCGCAGACACCGGCGGTCTCGCTGCCTACGACGATGGTGTTGGGGCCTGACTGCAGTTGAATAGCCAGACAAACAGCGGGCCCCCGGGTGTTTTCATTCACGATGACCACCACCCGTCGCTTGAAATGACCGGTATCATCCGGCTTATCCAGTTGATCCGTTGATGCGAAGGCGGTGTTCCGGCCGACGGAAAGGGTGTCAACAGGCAAAAAGAATGAAACCAGCGAGGCGGGTATCTCCAGCGGCGCGCTGGTGCGCAAGTCAATCACAATGCCCTTGGTGTACACCAGATCATACCGGAGCGCCGCCACATCGGACACTTGAAGCCGTTTGAGGAGGATATATCCGATGTTGTCCCGGGTTACGATGTGGGCTTTTTCCGTGCCGGGCAAGCCGGCCGTCGGTATATCCGGCATTTTTTTGGTCAAATGGGCTTTCTGGGCAAATATGCCGACTTGGGCCAGCGCCAGCAGGAAAATAAATATGCGCGCCATATTATTTACATTAAATTAACAATTAAAAAACACAAATTTAATATACATATTTTATAAAAGCAATAAAAATTTAATCAAACTATATATTTTAAACTAATATTCTTTTTATCCTTGTTTCGGATTTAAAAAAACACTTAATAAGGCAAAATGACCTTTTTTGTTTGGTGAAATGGCAATTGCCAGGCCCGCTACCCATGCATTGGGCGCTGGTTCAAGTTGGCAAGTACCTGCATTGTCGTGGAAGTGAACCGGTCATCGCAATAAAACCCGCGTACCTGCCGGAGCATCGTACAAACTGCTGTCTCCATATCGGAAAATACTGGCGACGTACAGCAGGGCCGTTATTTGTGGAAAAACCAGCAGAATCCACACCCATACTGGCGTACTACTTCCGGCTGAGGCGTAAAAAACGACCCAGTGAACACCCATGTGCGCTACCTCCCAGGGTAAAAACTTCAGCACATTGCGCAATAGAACATTTCCTGCCTTGTGCGCGGAATGGTTTCCGATGGCAATTCCCATGCGTCTTTTTCCGAGGGTGCCCCGATACGTACTCCGTTCGCTTAGATAAAAGTAAAAAAACACCGGCAGGGTCAAGGTGGTGAAACCGATCAATTGCCCGATGACCGGGGAGAGGGCTGTCATCTCAATCAGAAACACATGCCGGACAATTTGCGTCAGGCAATAAATCACCATTGCGTACGCCAAAATGAGCAGGTAGTCGAGCAGGAACGCCCAAAACCGCCTGATCACCAAAGGATATACGTTTTTTTGGAAAATGGACAACGGAGTTGTTTTGAGCATGATTTAAAAGCGCTTGACCGAGTCGGCACATCCATCCACCGCCCTCATTCCTCCGCAACAATTTGCAAAATCACATTCCCCGTTTTCTGCCCTGAATGCACATACACAAACGCCTCGCGTATCTGCTCCAGCGGATACGTTCGGTCGATAAGCGGCCGGAACTTGCCCGCCTCAAAGAGTAGGCACATGTGTCGCAGGGAGCCTTTGATGTCCACAGGGATCGGGAAGGCGACCTTTTGGGGGCCCATAAACGGAGACAGCAGGGGCAGGTACACGTTTTCGGCGCGGGGCCCCAGTTCACTGGACATGTACACTCCGCCGCTGTCCTTGAGCAGTTTTTTGCACACGCCGAACGCACTTTTGCCCACCGCGTCGAGTACGGCATCGTAGCGTTCAGCGTCGCGGGTAAAGTCTTCGCGCTCATAGTCCACCACCTTGTCCGGGCCCAGGGCGCGTATGCGTTCTACGTTTTTGGTGTTGCACACCGCGGTCACGTAAAGCCCGGCTGCCTTGAGGATTTGCACCGCTGCCGACCCGATGGCCCCGGTGGCGCCGTACACGAGCACGTGCTTTGCGCCGCGTTTTTGAATGGCTTTGGCGTAATTATAAGCGTAGTGAGCGCCTTCGATGCCGGCGGCGGCCTCGGGGTAGGAGAGTCCGGCGGGGATGAGCGCCATGGGCCTGTCTTCCGCCAGGGTCATGTACTCGGCGTGGGAGGGCAGGCCGTTGTCGTCGAAGCCAAAGACGCGGTCTCCAGGCTTGAAGTGGGTCACGCGGGCGCCCACGGCTTCGACCTGACCGGCGAAGTCCGTACCGGTGGTCGCGTGCCGGGGCCTGGTGAGTCCGGTGAAAAAACGAAACACAAAAGGCGTTCCCCACAGCACGCCGCAGTCGGTCCGGTTTACGGTGGTGGCAAACACGCGGATGAGCAGTTCGTTGTCTTTGGGTGTGGGCTTGGGCACCTCCCGGACGTCGAGCACTTCGGGTGGGCCGTACTGGGTGCGAATGGCTGCTTTCATGGGATTGGTTTGCATTTAACGGCTACTTCGCCCGAATGGCCTCCACCGGATCCATGCGGCTGGCCTGCAACGCAGGAATCATTCCGGAGATCACGCCCACCGCTACCGAGGTGAGCACGCCGATGATCATGTTGTTCCAGGAGAGGAAGATTTCGAAGTCGATGGCCTTGGTAATGATGTAGGCGCCGCCCCAGATGAACAGCAGCCCAAAGGCGCCACCCACCAGACAGAGCACCACGGCCTCGATGAGGATCTCGAGCAGGATGAACCAGCGCTTGGCGCCCAGGGCCATTTTGATGCCGATGATGTTGGTGCGCTCCTTGACGGACACGAACATGATGTTGGCCACCGAAAACATACCCACCAGCAGGGCAAACACGCCGATGATGAATCCTGCTATGTTGATGGTTTGGAAGATGTTGTCGAACAGGCCACTGAGTATGCTCAGGGTGTTGAGCGCAAAGTTGTTCTCCTCGCGCGGCCTGAGCCTGCGCTCGGCGCGCATGACGCCGGTGATTTCGTCTTTCATGTCGTCCAGCTCGACGCCCGGGGCCGCTTTCACGAGGATGCTGGTGCGCTCAAACTGTCCCTTGCGTCGTATGCTGAACCCGCGGCGCGCCAGGGTGTAGCTCACCAGCGCGCCGTTGTCGAAGTTGAATGGCTTGAGGATGTCTTTGCCCGATTCCTTGAGCACACCGATCACGCGTAGTTTACGACCGCCTACGTTGACCGTTTTGTCTACCGGGTCAATACCTTCCCCAAACAGGCCTTCGGCGATTTTGGCGCCGAGGATGATCACGTCCGATCCGTTCTGGTATTCCAGCGGGGAATAGTAGCGGCCGCTGCTGAATTCGAGTCCGAAGAGATCGTAGCAGTCTTCGGTGACGCCCAGTATAAACACATTTTCCGTGCTGGAGGAGCGCCACTTCAGCGTTTTCATGCCCAGAAACTGCCAGTAACCGATCTTGGAAGCACTTTTCAGCCGCTCGACGAGCGCCTCGTACTCGCCAAAAGAAAAGTTGGGTCGCCGCATCCACTTCCAGTAGTTGGCGCCGGGGTCTTCGCCCCAGGAGAATTTCTCGACGTAAATCACGTCCTCGCCCAGTTTTTGCAGGCTGCCCCGGATGTTGGCCTCGAGGCTGTCCACCGCACTTTTCACACCGATGATGCAAAATATGCCAATGGTGACCCCCAGTATGGACAGAAAGGAACGCAGCTTGTTGGCCATGAGCTGCTGCCAGGCCTGGGCGGCGCCCTCACGGATGATCCGGAGGAAATGCTGGAGGTTGGTCATCATGATGCGGTAAAATTTGCGTCAAAGATGCGCAAAGCGGCGACAGAAGGGCAAATGATTCGATCAATGCGGGGATTTGGTGGATGAAGGGTTGGGTCGGCAGCCCGAATAACCCCAAAAACACCTATTTTTGCCCAAAACATTCAACGTGTCCAAACCCAGTAAAAACAAATCCGGCGGCGGGTTCGTTTTTTCAACCGATCCTGATTTCAGGTCACCCGACAACGACGACATGCCGACCCATACCCCGCCGCCCGCCCAGCAAAACCTGCGCATCTGGCTGGATCGCCTGAAAGGCAACAAAGAAGCTACCGTGATTCGCGGTTTTGCCGGCGCCGACGCCGACCTGGCCGAGCTCGCCCGCGTGCTGAAGAGCAAGTGCGCCACCGGCGGCAACGCCAAGGAGGGCGAGATCATTCTGCAGGGCGACCACCGCGACAAGGTGCTCAAGCTGTTGCTCGAACAAGGCTACGCCAAAACCAAAAAAGCGGGCGGTTAGTCCGGCCCGAACCTTGTCCTGAACAATGATGATGCACACCCTGCGCATTCCCCTCCTGCTGCTGGCCGCCCTGCTGGCTGCCTCCTGCCACCCGCCGAAAAAGACAGCGTCGTCGCCCGGCAAACCCATCACACCCGGCGCCGGCAAACCCGTGCCGGCCAAGCCCCCGGTGGATACCGTGGTGTGGAAGCCCGGCGCCCCGCCTACGCCGCCCGACCGCCCGGCCAATACCGCCGGGCCTTACCGCATCGCCCTGGTGCTGCCGTTTCTCACCAACCAGTTCAGCGAAGGGGCCGTACCCGAAAAAAGTACGCTGGCCCTCCAGTTTTACGGGGGCGCCCGCCTGGCAGCCGAGGAACTGTCGCGCCAGGGTGGCCCCGACCTGAAGATCGACGTGGTAGACTCCCAGCTTACCGACGCCGAATTCCAGTCGGCCCTGCGCAACCCCCTGCTCACCGACGCCCAGGTGATCATCGGCCCTTTCCGCCCCACCCACGTGGGCCTGCTGGCGCCCCAGGCTAAGGGCCGCCGCCAGATCATCCTGTCGCCCGAAACACCCAACAGCGACCTGGTGAGCGGCTTTCCCGACTTTTTGCAGTGCAAACCGTCGTTGCGCGCCCACTGCGAAGCCATTGTGGAGCACGTTTTGCGCAAACACCCGCCGGCAGACGTCACCCTGGTCTGTAAACCAAAAGAAACCGACCGCCTGCCCTATTTCCAAAACGCCCTGCTGCGGAAAGGGCTGCCCGCTTTCCGCGAATGGATCGTGCCGGACAATGCCGTAGGGGTGTCCGACGCCGACCTGCGCAGCCGCCTGAAACCCGGAAAAACCAACGTGTTTATTGTGCCCAGTTGGGCCAGTCAGGACTTTGTCAACGGTTTCCTGCGCACCCTGAAAGCACAAAATGCGTCGGTGGTGGTGTACGGCATGCCGCAATGGACCGATTTTGAAAACATCGATCCGGCTTTTTTTGCCGACAACAACGTGCACATTCCCAAAGCCGCGTACATCGATTACACCCGTCCCGAGGTTACGGCCTTTCAACAGGCTTTTTACGACGCCTATGGCGCCATACCCGACGAGTATGCGTTCAATGGATACGACGTCACCCTGTTTGCAGGGCGTATGCTTCGGCAGTACGGGCTTTCTTTTCCTGAAAAACTGGACCGCGCCGATTTTACCGGACTGCACACCCGGATGCGCTTCCGCCCCGTCGGTGCAGCCACCCCCGAAACGCGCTCCTATGATTATCTGGAGAATTCTTTTGTCCACATGCTCCGGTTCAACCGGTTCGGTTACGCGCCGGCCGACTAAACGTTACATCTTTGACCGCTGAACGAGAAAAAAAAATCCGGGATGTCATCCGCCGCGCCCAACCGGACCTGACGGTGGTGCTGGAGAACATCTTTGATCCGCTGAACGTCAGCGCCATCATGCGCTCCTGCGACGCCGTTGGGGTACGCGAACTTTTCGTCGTATACACCCGCGATTACTTGCTGCGCCGTGGACTCAGGCTGGGCAAAAAAACCTCCGCAGGCACGTTTAAATGGACCGACGTGTATGTGTTCGACAATCTCGAGGAGTGCTTCAGCCGGGTGCGCGCGCGTTATCAGCGCATCCTGGCTACCCACCTGTATGCAGACAGTCCGTCGGTGTATGCCCTCGACCTGGCCAAACCCACCGCCCTGCTCTTCGGCAACGAAGACGAGGGCATCAGTCCGGAAGCCCTGGCCATGTCCGACGGCAACTTCATCATTCCGCAGGCAGGCTTCGCCGAGAGCCTGAACATCAGCGTCGCCTGCGCCGTCACACTCTACGAGGCTTACCGCCAACGCGCCGCCCAAGGCGCCTACGACCGGCATCCAAAGCTGAATGACGTCCAGCAAGATATGTTGTTTAAGCGTTGGACGGCAAAGCTGCGCGACCGCGAAAACAACCCGCAGGAGGCCATTCCGGTCGACGCCGACTCGCCGCCCATCCCGCCGGTTTTTGTGGAACGCGACCCCTTGGCGCCTGAAAAGAAACCCGTTCGCCCATCACCCCCCACCCGTTTTGACCTGTAAGGCCGGCTACGCTCCAGCCGGCAATCTGCATTCGAAAAATTCGTACACCTACATGCCATCGCCCGACATCACCCTCGTCATACCCCTCAAAAACGAAGCGGAAAGCCTGCCCGAGCTGGAAGCCTGGATCCGCCGGGTCGCAACAGAACACCGGTACGCCTATGAAATCATTTTTGTGGACGACGGCAGCACCGACGGCTCCTGGAAGATCATTCAGCAACTCCAGGCAGCCAACCCCAACGTGCGCGGCATCAAATTCAGGCGCAACTACGGCAAATCCGCCGCCTTGCACACCGGCTTTCAGGCGGCAACAGGCCGGGTCGTGATCACCATGGACGCCGACTTGCAGGACAGTCCTGATGAGATACCCGAGCTGTACCGGATGATCGTTGAAGACGGATTCGACGTGGTCAGCGGCTGGAAAAAGGTGCGGCACGACCCGGCCAGCAAGACCCTGCCCACCAAGCTCTACAACGCCGTAACCAGGATGGTGAGCGGTATTCCCTTGCATGATTTCAACTGCGGGCTCAAATCGTACCGCCTGGAGGTGGTCAAGGGCATCGAGGTGTACGGAGAGATGCACCGCTACATACCCGTCATCGCTAAAATGGCGGGCTTCTCCCAGATCGGTGAGAAAGTGGTGGCGCACCGGCCCCGCAAATACGGCACGTCGAAATTCGGACTGGAACGCTTCCTGAACGGTTTTCTCGACCTGGCCACCATCACCTTTGTGGGCCGGTTCAGCAAACGGCCGATGCACTTCTTCGGGCCGCTCGGCATCCTGAGCGTGCTGATTGGCGTCGGCATTTTGATCTATCTCAGCGTTTCCAAACTCTTTTACCAACAATGGGGCATCACCGACCGGCCGCTGTTTTACCTCGGCATTCTCGCGCTTATCGTCGGCTCTCAACTTTTCCTGACGGGGTTTCTGGCTGAGCTGATTTCCCGGAACTCGACTATACGGAATACTTATTTGATTGAAGATGAAATATGATGGATCGCCCATTCCTTATTCCCATTCCCCATTCCCCGGACTGCGTCCGGGGCTATTCAGGTTTGACCGCTACGCGGTCGGACGTTTTCCAACCGATTCAACCTCACTGGCTGTGCATAGGGTAAAATTCCGCATTCGACATTCTGCATTCCGCATTCGATGAAGCTTTTACTACTCTCGCCCGCACACCCGCTTCGCGGCGGCATCGCCGCTTCATCCGAACGCCTGGCGCAGGAGTTTTCCGGCATGGGCCATGAGGTGGTCATGTACAGTTTTTCCCTGCAATACCCCCGGGTGTTGTTCCCGGGCAAGACCCAATACACCAGTGACCCGGCGCCGGAGGGTTTGGTCATCAAGACCCGGCTCAACTCGGTCAACCCGTTCAACTGGCCGGTGGTGGGCCGGGAGATGCGGCGGGAGCGCGCCGATCGTATTGTAGCCCGGTTCTGGCTGCCGTTTATGGCGGCGAGCACCGGTACGGCGCTGCGGTTTGCCGGCAAGCGGGCGCCCGTTACGGGGTTGGTGGATAATTTTATCCCGCACGAAAAGCGCCCGGGCGATGCGCTGCTGGCCAGGTATTTTGCCGGCGCCTGTACCGACTTTGTCGCTATGTCGCGAAGCGTACAAGCCGACCTGCACGCGGCCACCGGCAAGCCCGTGCGGTATGCCCCCCATCCGGTGTACGACATTTATGGCGAAGCGTTTTCGCCCGCAGCAGCCCGACGGCAGCTGAACCTGCCGTCGGACAAACGGCTGGTGTTGTTTTTTGGACTCATACGCCCCTACAAAGGACTCGACCTGCTGCTGGAGGCGATGCCGCACTGCCCAGACGTCCATGTGGTGGTGGCCGGTGAGCCCTATGGAGACTGGACGCCGTATCGGGAGATCATCCAGCGGCACGGACTGGCGGAACGCGTACACCTGTTCCTCGATTTTATCCCCAACCACCAGGTGGCGGCCTTTTTCTCGGCGGCCGATCTGGTGGTGCAACCCTACCGGAGCGCCACACAAAGCGGCATCTCCCAGATCGCCTGCCATTTTGAAAAGCCGATGGTGGTCACCAACGTTGGCGGGCTGCCGGAGACGGTGACCGACGGAAAAACGGGTTATGTGGTGTCGGCAGACCCTGCGGCCATCGCCAGCGCCATCCGTACCTTTTTTGCGGCCCCGCCGCCGGACATACAGGCGGAACTGGCCCGCGCCAAAACCCGCTTCAGCTGGCGCCATCTGGCGCGAACCGTGCTCGGTGAAAAATAAGGTTTGTGCCAAACCGTTGAAGTTCGTATTTTTACCCAGCACATCCACCAAACAAACGCAAACCCATGTACAATCGCCGTTCGCGTGGCTTTAGCCCCATCATCCTGGTAGCTCTGGTGATGGCCGGCGCCGCCCTCTTTCGCTACTGTGCCAACGCCTCGGTGAACGAGGTTACCGGAGAAACCCAACACATTTCCCTGAGCCCCGAACAGGAGATCGCCATGGGCCTGCAAAGCGCCCCGCAGATGGCGGCCGAGTTCGGCGGACTGAGCAGAAACCCACAGGCGACCGCCCTGGTGCAAAAAGTAGGCACGGCAATCGTCCAAAATTCAACCGCCGCCAAAACCCCTTACCGCTATAATTTTCACCTGCTCGCCGACCCGGCAACCGTAAACGCTTTTGCCCTGCCGGGCGGGCAAATCTTCATTACCGAGGGGCTGCTGAAGCGACTGGACACCGAAGACCAGCTCGCCGGTGTGCTGGGGCACGAAGTAGGGCACGTGGTGGCCCGCCACAGCGCCGAAAAACTGGCGCAGATGGAGCTGGCCCAGGGCCTCACCGGCGCGGTCACCATGGCCACCTACGATCCCGGCGGCATCAATTCAGGGGCCTACATCGCCCAGGCCGTGTCCAATATGCTACAACTAAAATACGGCCGCGAGCAGGAGTTGCAGAGCGACGATCTCGGCGTGCGCTTCATGCTCGAAGCCGGTTACGAACCGGAGGCGCTCATCGACGTGATGGCGATACTCGCCGAAGCTTCCGGGCCCAGCCAAACGCCGGAGTTCCAGAGCACGCACCCCAGCCCGGATAACCGGGCGGAACAGATTCGGAAGGCGATTGAGAAGTACCGAAAATGATGTCGAGTGACGAGTACTCTTGGTCATCCGAAATTATTAAGCGCACACGGTATTCGACACTCGACACTCGTTTTAGTTTTTCTTGTCAATCACCAACTTTCCCGGCCGGTTTGCCAGCTCCCATGCCGTATAAAACGCCAGTTGGGCGCGTTTGGCCAAGGCGTCGAAATTGATTTTGTCGGGTGTGTCGGTGGGTTTGTGGTAGTCGGGGTGCGTGCCGTTGAAGTAGAAAATAGCCGGGATGCCCTGCAGCGCGAAGTTGTAGTGGTCGGAGCGCTCGTAAAAATGGTTGGGGTCACCGGGGTCGTTGAAGCGGTAGTCCAGCGTCAGTTTGGTGTACGTGTTGTTGGCCTCCTCGTTAATGTTGTGCAAATCGGTGCTCATACGGTCCGAGCCAATCACGTAAACATAGTCCGGGTTGGCGGCGTGCTCGGCGTCTACGCGGCCGATCATATCGATGTTAATGTTGGCAATCGTGCTTTTCAAGGGGAAAAGCGGGAAGTTGACGTAAAACCGGGAGCCCAGCAACCCTTTTTCTTCGCCGCTGACCAGCATACAAACCACGCTTCGCTTGGGCCCGACGCCTTGTTTGCGGGCTTCCGCAAAAGCCTGGGCGATTTCGATAACGGCGGAGGTGCCCGACGCGTTGTCGTCGGCGCCGTAGTAGATCACGCTGTCCACCTGGCCGAGGTGGTCGTAGTGGGCGGTGATGATCACGTACTCGTTTTTGAGTGCCGGGTCGGTTCCCTCGATGAAGCCGACCACGTTGGAGCCTTCCAGTCGCTGGAGGTCTTTTTGCATCGTCACCGCCAGGTTTGTTTTGGTGGCTACCGGCTTGTATTTGCCCTTATAGAGCAGTGCCAGCCGCGCCTCTTCCATTTTGGAAGCCTTTTTTCCCATTAGGGTGGCCGCCATTTCGGGCGTAACGAACAGGCTGTTGACGTAATCATTTTTCACCGCCTCGGGATCACTGGTGGTGGGCGTCCAGCGGCCCGCACCGAGGTCGCGCCGGTTCTTTTGCACGTTCACTGCCAGGACGGGATCGACGATGAGGCACAAGACCGCGCCTTTTTCCTTGGCGAGGCGCACCTTGCGGCGCCAGTCGATGGCCCATTGGGAGCGATTCAGACTGCCGGTGATGACGGAACGACCGGCCGTGTCGAGCGGCTCTCCATCGTAAAATATCACTGCTTTTCCGCGTACATCTGCGCCGGCGTAATTGTCGAAGCCGGGCTCCTGAATGCCGTAACCGACAAACACGACTTCTTTGATGGCGGTTGGCGGCAGGGAAGGATTGAAGGTGGGAAAAGCGTAATAATCGGACCGATCTTGAAACGTAGTTTCTCCCGCGTTAACCGCGAGGTCTTTCCACGGTTCTTTTTGCAGGAAGATCTTTTGGAAATAGGTGCTGTTGTCGGCACTGGGTGGAAGACCCATGGACTTAAACTGGTCGGCAATGAAATCGGCTGCTTTGCGCTGGCCTTCCTCCCCGGTTTCGCGTCCGCCAAACGCGTCGCTGGTCAGGGTGAGCAGCAGCGCCTGCGCGTCGGCCGCAGTTATGGTGGCGCCAAACGGCGTTGCGTCGGGAATGAAATATTCTTTTACCTTCGGCTTGGGCGGTTTGGCGGGAATGAGGCGGTGGTAATAATTTCCGGAGGTGTCGGTTTGGGCGGCAAGCCCGCCAAAAATCAGAAACAGGATCAGAGACGCTGTGAGTCGGTACATCTTCATGCTGAATAAACACTGGTGTAAAAAACGGTGCGAGTTACGCAATAACCGTCAATGTTCAAAATTATTGTCGCGGGCATCTTCCGTCGGAATATCTTTGTTAAAAAGAAACCGCGATGGAAGTTGTCAGGCAAAAGTTGGCATTTACCGCGTTGCCATCGCGGATAAAGATGGCATCGTCGGCGCTGTTCAGCAAACGCCCTTCCACGCGCCAAAGGGCATTGGGCAGCAGTGCGCGGTCGTAGTTGATCGAGACGCCCGTTACCCCAAACCCGTTTGGTGTGCCGGTGTTGATGATGACGCCATTTTCGTCTGAAAAATATTCAAAACGGAGGGCGACGGCATCTTTGTCTGTGGGGGCGTACCGGACAATGACCACCGGCGTGTACCACAGGTTCAGATCGCTGTTTTCCGGACTTTTTTCCTCCAACCCGAGGTCAAAGCTGGCGGTCAGTTCCCAACGATCACTCAGTTGGAAAACCCCGTACAGGTTGTTGTGGTACCGCATCTGGCGGGTGCTGTCGGGCTTGTCCGTGCCGATGAAGGTGCTGTAATTGAGCAGCGTGCGCGCATTGGGCCTCCATTGTACCTGTGTGCCGAACGAGGGCAGAGAGTTGCCTTGCACGCGTTGTATGCGTTGCCAGCCGTTGAGCACCAAACCGCTGAGCAGCCATTGTCCGTTGGGGGTGTTGTAGGTGATCCGGGCGCCAGCTTCATAATACGGTGTGTTTTCCGCCACCATGGAGCGGGTGAGCGCACGGCAGTCCTTGCCGATGGCGCTTTCAAAACCGATGTGCGAGGTGAAAATGCCGCCGTCAACCCACAGATCGCTGTTGTTGGAAATTTTTATGCCGGCATTCATTTCGTAGATGTTCTGTAAAACGCCGGGTTCGGCGGCGTAATTGGCATTCATGTATGTGCCGGCGGCCAGGGCTGCGTTGGCGCGCAGGCGCCGGGCGCTGTAATTAGCTTTCAGCATGCCCAGGTTGACGTTGAATTCGTTGTGGCGATTGAAAGAGTACAAAAACGGTGGTCGGTTGCCGTCCGTTGGCTCGTTGAAGTCATAGGCGTAGTAGGGTTCTACGTAACCACTAAAGGTGAGTAAGGGCGCCAGAGTGTCCTGGGCGCATAGGGAAGTGGCGGCGCTTAGCAGCACCGCGGTCGCAACAGCCGAGAGCGTTTTCATTATTCAGGAAATGAGTTTAACAAGCAATTTTACCCACCCGGCGTTCATGCCGCCCCCCTTCAAACTCGGTGCTCATAAAAATACGCACCATCGCCTGAGCCAGTATCTCGGGCACAAAGCGGGCAGGCACGGCGATCACGTTGGCGTCGTTGTGCTGGCGGGCCAGGGCGGCAATCTCCTCGGTCCAGCACAAGGCGCAGCGGATACCCTGGTGTTTGTTGGCGGTCATGGCTACGCCGTTTCCGCTGCCGCAAATCACCACGCCCCGGTCAGCAAGGCCCTTTTCAACGGCATCGGCCACCTGATGCGCGAAATCGGGGTAATCTACCGAGTCGGCGGCGTGCGTGCCGAAATCCTGCACCATGTGTCCCTGGCGCTGCAACATGGCCACCAACCCGTCTTTGACGGAAAAACCTGCATGATCGCAACCTATGGCAATTTTCATGGGAAATCTTTTTTCAGGAAGTGCGAAATTTGTCCGAAAGATAAAAACGGAACACGACATGCGTTTTCTCGCACCACTTTTTATTCTGTTACCCCTCCTGAACCATGCCCAAACGACCGACTGGCGCACGAAAACCGCTCCCGAACTGCTGGTCGCCTTCGACCGCGACGCCACCTGCGACCTGCTCGTAGTGCTGGAAGAGCAGGCCGACGTCACCCCTGCGCGCGATATCCGCGGCAAAGCCCAAAAAGCTGCCTGGGTGGCCGAACAGCTCCAAAACACCGCCGCCCGAACCCAGAACCGTGCGTTGCGCATCCTGCGCGAACACAACGCAGCCGCCAACAGCCTGTGGGTAGTGAACGCCATCGCCGTCGATAAGGCAGACCGCCGCCTCGCCGAAGCGCTGGCCGCCCTGCCCGAAGTGAAACGCCTGTCGCCCGATCCATGGTCGCAGCTCGACCAGCTCCCGCAACCCGAACAACCGGCCGCAACGCGCAGCGCAATAGAGTGGGGGGTAGACCGCCTCAATGCACCCACCGTGTGGGCCATGGGTTTTACCGGACAGGGCATCACCGTCGGCGGCGCCGACACGGGTTACGACTGGCTCCACCCGGCCCTCAAACCCAAGTACAGGGGATATTTCGCGCCGACGGACACCTTCGACCACGATTACAACTGGCACGACGGCGTCAGCGCGCCCAGCCCCCTCAACCCGGACACCCTCAACCCCTGCGGTTTTAGCAGCCCTGTGCCCTGCGACGACGACCGGCACGGCACGCACACCGCCGGCACTATGGTGGGCGACGACGGCATGGGCAACCAGATCGGCGTGGCCCCCGGCGCCCGCTGGATTGGCTGCCGCAACATGGAGCGCAACTGGGGGCGCCCGTCCACCTACCTCAACTGTTTCGAGTGGTTTCTGGCGCCCACCGACGTGGCGGGCAACAACGCCGACCCCGCCCAAGCCCCGCACGTGATCAACAACTCCTGGTACTGCGCCTCCATCGAAGGGTGTATCGATGTGGGCGTCAATGAGCTGCTGCAGCTGGCCGTCGTCAACCTCAAAGCCTCGGGCGTTTTTGTGGTGGTGAGCAACGGCAACTTCGGCTCCGGCTGCGGCACCACGGAAATTCCACCTGCCTACTTTGAAGAGAGCTTTAGCGTGGGCAGCATCCAAATAAACGATACCATTTCGGGCTTCAGCAGCCGTGGCCCCATTGCGATCGACAGCAGCTTCCGGGTGAAGCCCAATGTGGCGGCGCCCGGCTCCGACGTGCGCTCCTGTGTACCCGGCGGCGGTTACGACATTTTTTCCGGCACCAGTATGGCCGGCCCACACGTGGCCGGACTGGTGGCCCTGGTGCTCAGCGCCGCGCCCGAGCTGGAAGGCGAAGTGGGCATACTCGAAGACATCATTGAGCAAACCGCCCGCCCCAGGTTCGATGGCGGCAACTGCATGGACAACAATGGCACCAACCTTCCCAACAACACCTACGGCTTTGGCATTGTCGACGCGCTGGCCGCCGTGCAACGCGCGCAGCAGGTGGTGTCCACCCTCGAACCCAATAAGCAGTTGGCGGTTTGGGTGGCGCCCAACCCGGCACGTACCCGCGTGGAGGTGCGCATCGCGGGGGCTACCGGTCCGGTGGAAGTGCAGCTGTTCAATGTGCAGGGCCAGCCCGTTTACCGCCAGATTTTTACAGCTGAGCCGGAAATAAAATGCACAGTGGATGTGTCACATCTGATCAGCGGCCCCTACTTTTACCGCATCCGGGATGCCCGCCAGACCATGCACGGCGTGCTGGTGAAAAACTGAACGGTTCATCCAGAGACCGTGAACTGCACCATCTATGATCGCCTCAGTCTTTTGCCATGAAAATTGACATGCATACCCACATCCTGCCCGAACGCCTGCCCAATTTTGCAGATAAATTCGGGTACGGCGATTTCATCCACCTGGAGCACAACCGGCGCGGGTACGCCCGGATGATGAAGGGAAATACCTTTTTCCGCGAGATCGAGAAGAACTGCTGGGACCCAAAATTGCGCATTGACGAGTACGCCCGGCATCGCACGCCCGTGCAGGTGGTGTGCACCATTCCGGTCATGTTCAGCTATTGGGCCAAACCGCAGGACTGTCTGGAATTGTCCATGTTTCTCAATGATCACATCGCCAGCCTGGTCGACGATTACCCCGAGCATTACATCGGCCTGGGTACCATCCCCATGCAGGACGCCAATCTCGCCATTCAGGAGCTGGAAAGGCTCAAACAGTTGGGCTTTGCCGGTGTGCAGATCGGCTCCAACGTGAACCAGCGCAACCTAAACGAGCCGGATTTATTCCCGATTTTTGAGGCCTGCGACCACCTCGACATGGCCATTCTGGTTCACCCCTGGGAGATGATGGGCCAGGAACAGATCGGCAAATACTGGCTGCCCTGGCTGGTGGGCATGCCCGCAGAGACCAGCAGAGCCATCTGCTCGCTGATCTTTGGCGGCGTGTTGGCGCGTTTGCCCGAACTCCGGTGGTGCTTCGCACACGCCGGGGGCTCGTTTATCCCCACCATCGGCCGCATCGAACACGGGTTCAACTGCCGGCCCGACCTGGTGGCTGTCGACAACGCGCATTCGCCGCGCAGCTACCTCGGCGCATTCTGGGTCGATTCGGCCACCCACGACCCACAGCTGCTCCGGTATATCCTGGATGTGATCGGTGAAGACAAGGTTTGTCTGGGGAGCGACTATCCGTTCCCGCTGGGCGACCTGGAGATCGGCCGGTTCATCGAAGAGATGGGCCTCCCCGAGGCGGTACAGGAAAAGATATTCCATAAAAATACCCTGGCGTGGCTGTTCGGGCAGTAGATTTTCCCCGTTTTCCACTTATATTTGTTGCACACTTTGCGCATCATGAGAAATTGGTTGCTTTTATTTGTCGCCTGTATGGCGGCTGGCCGAGTCGGCGCTATCGACGCTGCGGTAAATACCATTGTGTACGCCACGCCGGAGAAAACGTACGTGGAAGTGTGTCTGGAAATAGCCGGCGCCAGCGTCCAACACGTGCCAATGGACAGCCTCAGCCTGACCGCCTCCGTGGAGGTAATGATGATTCTGCGCGTGGAAGGCACAGAAGACGCCTTCAGCGTGGAGAAGTACCAACTGAACGGCCCTCCTGTGGCGGCGCCCAGTTCGCTCATCGACGTGCGCCGCTTCACCGTGCCTGCGGGTCGTTACAACCTGGAAATCAAGCTTCGGGATGTGAACAACGCGAACAACGTGCATTTCATGAACCGGGCTTTTGAGGTGAATGTGGGCGCCGGTATATACCTCACCGACATCCAGTTGTTGGGCCATTTTTATCCGGAAGACGGCCAGACCACCTTTCACCGCAACGGCTTTTTTATGGAACCCCTGCCTTCGCGGACGTATGACCGGGGCGCTCCACTGCTAATTTTTTATGCAGAGGTTTACCACTCCAATAAAAGCGTCTCCGACCCAAATTTTCTGGTGCGTTATGTGGTCGAGGAGGTGCTCAGCGATGGAAAAACCAAGCTTTGGGGCTCCGGAAACCAGCGAAAAGCGCCATCGCCAATCGACGCCGTGCTGGTGCAAATGGACATCAGCAACATGAACACCGGCAACTACCGCATCACCCTGGAACTGCGCAACAACGCCAATGAACTCATTGCCACCCGCCAGCTGCTGTTCCAACGAAATAACCCGCTGCTGGCCATCGACGAAGGCGCCATCACCGAAAAAATGGTGGAAAAGGAGTTTGTCCAGCAATTGACTCCCGAAGAACTGGAATACGCGCTGCGCGCCGTTTCACCGCTCGTCCGCATGGGCGACGAGCCCGCGCTCATGCAGTCCATCCTCATGGAAAAAGACCCCAAGGCAATGCGCCTTTTCCTGTTCAAATACTTCGTTCGCCTGGATGCCAACAACCCGGAAGCCGCTTATAAAAACTACCTGGAGGTGGCTAAGGCAGTTGACAACAAATTTCACAGCGGATTCCGCTATGGCTTCGAAACGGATCGCGGCAGAACTTTTTTGCGTTACGGAAAGCCGGACGACGTGGTGCGCGAGGATAACGAGCCCAGCGCACCGCCTTACGAAATATGGATCTATTACAATTTTCCGGTGACCAACCAGCGCAACGTCAAATTTCTGTTTTACAACCCCAGTCTGGCCGGTGACGATTTTATCGTGCTGCACTCCACCGCCCGCGGCGAAATCAATAACCCCCGCTGGGAGCGCGACCTGTACGCGCGCAGCGCCGGCGAAGAGTACCAGGGCGACAATTACCACGACGCCACCCGCATGAAAGACAACGTGTACCGCAATGCACGGGCGTATTTTGAAGACTTTTAGCGCCTTCAAGGTGCCCAAAAACTAATTCCGGTCCTCTTTTGACTCGCTACGCCGATCCAGATAGTCCTCCCAGATGTTTCTGTAGTCATAACTGAGGTAAATCTCCGTATCAAAGGCGCCCCAGGCGCTGTTTTCGAGCGCCACATTGAGGTAGCGAACGGATCCGGCAGGGACTTGCAGCACGATCACGTGACCCAGACCCATGGCGATGTTCCAGGAAACCACGCGCGCATCTTCGGTGGGAAATACGTCCCAAAAGCCTTGCTTTTCCAGAATACGCCGTATCTCCGGCAGGTTCTTGTCTTGCTGGTGCTTCAGGATGACGGTTACCAGCACACTATCGGACTCCTGTGCGACAACCTCGGTAGCCGGGCCGGGGCCGGGCTTTTGCGGCTCCTGCCCAAACAAACAAAATGACGACAACAGCGCCATCCACAGGATACCTGATTGAAAATGGTTCATGAATGATTGCGGTTTAGCAGGGCAAAATTAACCCGAATGCCGGTGGATGTGTATTTGCCTTCCGGAAATTTGTAAAATTCCTACGGAAAACTTGCAAATGCGCGCACAGGCCATATTTTTGCGGCTGTCGGTAGTCGGTTGTCGGCTATCGGTCGTCGGTTGTCGGCTATCGGTCGTCGGCGATCGGTCGTCGGTCGTCGGCTATCGGTCGTCGGCGATCGGTCGTCGGTCGTCGGCAGGCTTTGAGCTTGGCTCGCCGATAAACCGAAAGCAAGGACAACCGACAACCGACCGCTTGTCAAGCTGTCGTGCGTTCAGCGCATCTCGACGGTGTGCGCGTCGATCCAGTCCCAGTTCAGGTCCTGCCCGATGCCGGGCGCCGTGCTCAGATGGACGTAGCCCTCGGCGTCCATCCAATCCTCAACTGAGTTGAGATATTCGGCCGGCGCGTCGTGATTCAGGTGCGGATGCAGCAATCCGCGCTCATACCAGCGCCCGTTATGCGCCGCCGCCAGCACGGCCAGGTTCTCCGCGCCGCCGCCGTGCACCTCGCACTGCATGTTGAACGCCTCG
>JBGSTG010000066.1:0-14213 GCA_041736625.1 Saprospiraceae bacterium
GGATTTCGCTTTTTGCGAAATCCTGGGAGGGGGGATTTTTTTTAATCTGTCAGGTCAGTTCGCGCCCGCCGCATCCCCCCCCCCAGGATTTCGCTTTTTGCGAAATCCTGGGAGGGGGGATTTTTTTTAATCTGTCAGGTCAGTTCGTCGCGCCTGCCGCATTCACCCTTCCCCAGCCGAAATTCCCATTCCGGTTCGGGTAGTAGTTGCCGTTGACTTTTAGCCGGTCGTACACCTGCTGGCGGCTCCAGCCGGGGTATTTAGCCCAAACGAGAGCAGCAATACCGGCGGTGGAAGCGGTAGCCACGGATGAGCCGCCCACCGTTGAGGGGTCGTTGCCGCTGTCGGCGAGGGAGAGCGGGGTGCGTTCGTTTGCCGCTTTTTCCATCACCAACACAAAATCCACTTTCCCTCCCTGGTGGCAGGTCGAGCACCGTGTGTTCAGGTTGTCCTTTACGCCAGTGACGGCAATGCATTCGGCGAGGCTGGCCGGATAAATGACGCCCACCCAGCCGCCGGTCCAGGAAAACGACGTTCCGGCGGCGCAGAAAATCATTTTGCCTTTGTTGTAGGCGTATTTAATGGCGTCGCGCATCTGGGAGGAGCTGGTCAGGCGGCCCATGCTCATGCTGATGATTCGGACTTCGGCCGTGTTGCCGGCGAGGGTAAACGCGTCGGATACGCCTTTGACTTCGCGGCTCTCGTCGAGGAATACGTCGGCGGCGGCGCGCACAGACGTGATGTCGCAGTTGTAGGCGATGCCGGTAGCGGCGCCGTCGGTGCCGCGCGGCGCGGCGCAGGCGCCGATCATGGAAGTGCCGTGACCACAGCCGTCGTCGGGGGTTTCCACCGGGCCGACGGGCAGGCCCAGGAAGGTCTTGCGCGGCAGGGTGACCAGTTTCTGGATGTTTCGACCGGTGGAAAGTCCTTGGTTGAATTGCTCGCCAAGGTTGTCCTGTTCAAAGCTCGCGCCCGTGTCGATGATCATGATGCGGACGTTATCGCCGGTGCTGTTGCTCCACGCCGAGGTGATGTTGTGGTAAGTGTGGTTCCACGATTGCTTGGTGCTGGGGGCGATGGTGGTGTAATCGGCGGGGGTGCTCAGTCCCGGTTCGGGGGTGTTGCTGTCGCAGCCTGATCCGGAGCGGTCGGTGGCGCCTTCGGCCATGCCCGGTTCGTATCCCATCGGTTCGGCGTAGCGCACGAGGGGGGAGTTGCGCAGAAGTGCAATGGTTTGCGGATTGCGTACGTACACATCGACCACAGGCAGCACCGCCTCGGGGTAGGCGATCAGGTCCTCGGCGTCGAGGGTGGGATCGAGCCTGCGTTCGCTTTCCAGGATCAGGTTGAGCACCTGGTTGCGCGCTTCGGCCCAATTGGGCGACTGGATGTCGATCTCGTGGATGCGATCCAGGACATTTTGCTCGCCGGCGGGTTGATAACCCATTGAAAGCACGTAATCGCTGTTGGCGAGCGCCGTCCACACGTACGTGTCGCTAGCCCACGCCCACTGGAATGTGCCTTCCGACAGCAGCTTTTCCCGGATGAGGGCGTCCAGTTCGGTGGGGTCAGGAATTTCGCTTTCTGCGGGGGTGAGGGGCTGCTCGGATTTTCGGCAAGTCCATAAGCCAAAGGACAGCACCAGGAGCAGGGCAAAGGCAATCAGTTTGTTCATAACAATTGGTTTAAGGTAAATCAAGATACGGCGAAAGTAGGGTTTCTCCCACAATAAAATGCATTAAATAAAAAGTTATGTGAGATTTTGCAAAATTTACACGAACAACCGTTTACCATATCTTTACATTTGTGACAGGGAAACGGGTGTTTGCCCTTTATCTTATGTGTGCTCGATATGAATAACAACCTGTTGATGTGGAGACTCCTGTGGAGTTTCTGTGTGGTGATTTCCTGCTCCCAACTATCCGCTCAGGAAATAGAGATCACCGGAAAAGTGAGCGACGCCACTAACGGAGAGGAGCTCATTGGCGCTGCAATCGGCTTGCTGGATGCCACAGGCGGCGCTATCACCAATTACGAAGGGCGGTTTACGCTCAAGGTTCAGTCGTTGCCCGTCACGCTGCGCATTGCCTATACCGGCTACCAAACCCAGGAGCGAACGGTCCAAAATGCCGGAGAGCGTTTGGACATTCGGATGCAACAAAGCGCGATGTTGATCAGCGAAACGGTCGTTACGGGCCAGCGCATCGACGACAAGCAAAAAGCCGCCCCCCTCACCGTCGAGAAACTGGATGCCATCGCCATCAAAGAAACCCCTGCACTCAGTTTTTACAACAGTCTGGGCAACCTCAAAGGCGTAGACCTGACCACCGCCTCGCTCGGCTTCACCATCATCAACACCCGGGGGTTCAACTCCACGAGTCCGGTGCGTTCCCTGCAGTTGATCGACGGGGTGGACAACCAGGCGCCGGGGCTCAACTTCTCCCTGGGCAACTTCCTGGGCGCCAGCGAACTCGATGTGAACAGCGTGGAACTGATTCAGGGCGCCAGCTCGGCCTTTTACGGCCCAAACGCTTTTAACGGCGTGATCTCCATGGAGACCAAAGACCCGTTTATCCACAAAGGCATCGCCGCCTCCGCCAGAATTGGCGAGCGCGAGCTCTTCGACGGCGCCGTGCGCTGGGCCGACGCATACAAGAACAAAAGCGGCCAGGAGTTTTTCGCCGCCAAGCTCAACTTTTATTACCTCCAGGCGTACGATTGGGTGGCCGACAACTACGACCCGGTGTACGAGTCGCGCAGCGCGGCCGACAACCCCGGCCGGTTCGACGCCGTGAACAGCTACGGCGACGAGTACCAGGCCCTGTACGACCGCACCGGCGATTCCCCCTGGGCGCCCTCCTACGGCATGCAGGTGTACCACCGCACCGGATACAAGGAAGTGGACCTGGTGGATTACAACACGCAGAACATCAAAGCAAACGCGGCCCTGCACTTCCGCCTCAACCCGGCCAAAGGGTTTGAATCACAGGAAATTATCCTGGCCTCCAATTTCGGTTCCGGTACAACCGTTTATCAGGGCGACAACCGGTTCAGCCTGCGCGATATCCTGTTTTTCCAAAACCGCCTCGAATGGCGGAAAAAAGACCGGTTTTTCGTGCGTGCCTACGCTACCCACGAAGACGCCGGAGACTCCTTCGATCCGTATTTCACCGCCCTGCGTCTGCAGGAAGCCTCCAAAACCGACAAGCAGTTCGCCGACGACTACCGCAACTACTGGGTGAACACCGGCAAATACAACCAACGCATGATAGAACTGGGGTACCCCCAACTGGTGTTCGACCCCATCACGTTCGAAGCTACTTTCGACGATGCCGCCGCCAACCAGTGGTTTATCGATTACCAGGACTCCCTCGCCGCCTGGCACGCCGTCACCGAACAGGTTTCCAATCAGGAATCCAGGCTGCCCGGCGTAACCACCGAAGCCTTTTACGAACCCGGCACCGACCGTTTCGAGCAGGAGTTCGACCGCATTACCTCCACCAAAAGCGGTGCGGCCGGCGGCACCCGCTTTTTCGACAAATCGGCCCTCTACCACACCCAGGGCGAGTACGTTTTTACCCCCGGATGGCTCAATTACTGGCGTGTAGGCGGTAATGTCCGCTGGTACCGACCCTATTCGGAAGGAACGATTTTCTCCGATACGCTCCAGTACACGCGCGACGCCCAGGGCAACCCCATAGACTCTTCGTACGAGCGCATCACCAACTTCGAGTTCGGCATGTACACCGGCGTGGAAAAGAAGGTGATGGACGATAAAATCATCCTCGGCGCCGCCCTGCGCGCCGACAAGAACCAGAACTTCGACTGGATCGCCACACCCGCCGCCTCGATCGTGTACAACCCCAATCCCAAAGACTTCTACCGTCTCAGCTTCTCCGCTGCGGTGCGCAACCCGACCCTCACCGACCAGTATCTGCTCCTCGATGTGGGCCGCGCCACCCTGCTCGGTAACCTCAACGGGTTCGACAGCCTGGTGACCGTTGAGTCGCTCACCGACGCCCTCACAGAAAACAGCCTCGCCCGGCTGGAATACTTCAACGTAGCCCCCATCATGCCCGAAAAGGTGCGCACCATAGAGGTGGGATACCGCTCTACGTGGTGGAACCAGGTGTACGTCGACGCCGGCTACTACTTCAGTCTTTACAAGGATTTTATCGGGTACAACATCGGCGTAGACGTGCCGGTGGCCGCCGGACTCATCGACGTGACCAACATTGAAGCCTACCGCGTGTCGGCAAACTCCACGAACACGGTCACCACCCAGGGTTTTAACATCGGTATGAATTACTTCTTCAACAACTATTACCAACTCTCCGGAAACTACTCCTGGAACAAACTCACCCGAACCGACGAGAACGACCCCATCATCCCGGCTTTCAACACACCGGAGCACAAATTCAACGTCGGCTTTTCGTGGCGCGACCTGCCGATGTTCGGCCTCAAACGAACCGGTTTTAACGTTACCTACAAGTGGATTCAAGGCTTTATCTTTGAGGGGTCGCCCCAATTCACCGGATTCATCCCCACATACGATATGGTCGACGCCCAGTGGAACGTCACCTTCGAACGAATCCACACCACCCTCAAACTCGGAGCGACCAACCTGTTCGGCATCGCCCCCATCGTCGAAACCGATGGGTCCTTTGGCGACAAGATGGACGCCGCCTTCAACAACCGGCAGTTCCAAACCTACGGCGGCCCCCGCATCGGTCGAATGGCGTACATCGGGCTGACGTACGATTTCAGAAAAAAATAGCAACATTTCAATAACTAACTACAAATCATGAAGCAACTACTGACAACCCTTTTCGTTTGTCTGCTCATGCAGGCCCAAACCTTTGCCCAGACCCGCTACCTGGATCCGGTGTTCAACAATGTAAAAGTGACCGACGGCGTCGTTTACGGCAACAATGCCACCGTGCTGTTATTCACAGTCTTCGACGAGGCCATCCCTGAAGACCTGGTGATGGATATTTACGAACCGGAAGGCGACACCGAAACGGCCCGCCCCCTGGTGCTGTATTTCCACACCGGCAACTTTTCCCCGTTCATCAACCCGTCAACCGGCGCCCCCGGCTTCAACGGCTCCTGCGGCGGTACCCGCAAGGACTCGGCCGCGGTCGAAATGTGCACACGCCTGGCCAAAATGGGCTTCGTCGTCGCCTCCTGCGACTACCGCCTCGGCTGGCAGCCCACCAACCCGGATGAACTCCTGCGCCGCTTCTCGCTCATCAACGCCGCCTACCGCGGCGTGCAGGACGCCCGCACCGCCATCCGCTTCTTCCGCCGCAATGCCGACGTAGACGGAAACGAATACAAGGTGGACACAGAGCGCATCTCCATCTGGGGACAGGGCACAGGCGGGTACATCAGCTACGCCATGGCAACGCTCGACGATTACCTGAAAATTCCCACGGCATCCTCAGACGTCGGCAAGTTCCTCTGGAAAGTACCCAACACCAACACGCCCGACCCCACCGACAGCATCATCGTGCCCATGGTGCTGGAGAGCGTGAACGGCGACATCAACGGTACTTCATACGGGGTAACCTCCGCCACCACCGTGCCCAACCCGAACGACACCCTCTGCTACCCGAACCACGTGGGTTACAGCTCCGACTTCCACCTGATGGTGAACATGGGCGGCGCCCTGGGCGACTCCTCCTGGGTAGATCCCGGCCAGGTGCCCATGATCTCCTTCCAGGTGCCCACCGACCCGTTTGCGCCCTACACGGAAGGTATCCTCACCGTGCCCGGCGTCAACTTCCAGGTGGTGGAGGTGCAAGGCGCTTACGTCGTTCAGAAAATGCAGGATGACTTCAACAACAACGATGTCTTTGCCAACCTGACGCTCGACCTGAGCGATGCACAGCAATCCGCTTTTGACCGCTCTCCGGCAGGCCTGCAGGAACTGCGCGCCGGGCTCTATCCCTTCGTGCGCAGTAGCCCGTTCGACTCCGCGCCGTGGGAATGGTCGGATGCGGTGCCGGGTAACCCCACCTGCAACGTCGGTCCGGCCGCCAAAGCCATAGCACTTGACCACATCGACACCATCATGCGTTTCGTGGCGCCCCGCGCCTGCTACGCCCTGGGCATCCAGCCCTGCATCGACGCCATCGTGAGCGCCCGGGAGCCCCTGGCCACCCAGGTGCAGGTAACCCTCGCCCCCAACCCGGCCGTCAGCCAGGTGTTGATCCAGGCGCCGGAAGATAAAACCATCCTCAACCTGCAGGTGATCGACGCCATGGGCCGCGTGGTGCGCGACGTACCGGCCGTGAACAACAACAACTACCTCCTGCAACGCAACGGCCTGACCGCCGGTAATTACGTGGTGGTGGTTCGTTTTGAGGAAGGCGTGGTGGCCAAAGTGCTGCGAATGGAATAATGCCGAAAGTGAATTTCCAATAAGGTATGTGCCGCCTCATAAGTCAAGCTTGTGGGGCGGCATTTTATTTTGAGTTGTCCAGATGGATATGCCAAATTAAATGTGCGTCACAATATATTTACGCGATAATTTCGATATGATATTTTGTATAATTTGTTTGTTTGGATCAAACTGAAATATTAAATTTGCACTGTGTTTTTGGAAGTTAAGTGCGCCGCAAAGCACCATAATAATCCGTCCAGCCGATTTTTCACCAAATTCCGATATTATGCAGTATTTTAAGTCCCCCCCCCCCCCCCAATTCGCCAGATTAATTGGCTCTATTCTAATTGCGCTTACCTTTTATTGGCCGATGATGGCACAATCAAGTGAAGCATGTGATTGCACCCTAACCATTGATGGAGGCGCCAGTGGTGTTAACATTTCAACGTTAGGCTTGACTAACCCGTTAAACAACAGTTGTCGGAAAATCAGCGGTACCCTGATCATTGATCAGGATTTT
Source organism: Saprospiraceae bacterium (assembly GCA_041736625.1). Classification (GTDB taxonomy): domain Bacteria; phylum Bacteroidota; class Bacteroidia; order Chitinophagales; family Saprospiraceae; genus M3007. The sequence continues at coordinate 6,909 of JBGSTG010000066.1, forward strand.
ACGATTAATGGTGGTTACTTGATCATGATGCCCGGCTCCCGAATTCTGATCAATTCAAATGTCACGCTTACGCTGAACAACATTAACCAACAAGGCGGGATTCATGGCGCCTGTGAACAGATGTGGCGTGGTATACAGTTGCGGCATAACAGCCGATTGGTGATGACTAATTGCCATCTTCGAGATGCACAATACGGCATTGATGCCTCCTATGCAATTTCGCCAAAACTTAAATTGGTTAACAATTTTTTTGACCGTAATTATATCGGTATTCGAATTGAAGGCGCCTTTTTTGCCCCTCAAATCATTAACGAACAAATTTCGGGAAACACATTCACCTGTGAAGGCTCATTGTTGGCGCCCTTTTCTGGTCAAAGTCCAACCCCTGGAACGAGAAGCTATGCAGGAATAGATCTAAACAGAACGAGTTTTACGCTTGGGTCTAATCTGGTCAATCATCCCAATACATTTAGTTTTCTTCAAAACGGCATTCTGGTTAGAGGAAGCTCGCGTCTGGTTATTTACGACGCAATCATTGAAAATCTGGTAGCAGTAGGAACCCTAAATGATGATAAGTTTCGAATACCGGCTATTCAACCGGATGGAATAGGTATTTATCTTTCTGGGTTCTCGGACTTGACGGCAATTGGCAATGAGTTTTCAGATGTACGCCGGGCTATTTTTGCCACAAAAGCATCCATGGTTGCCTCAGGCAATACGATTGAGGATTGCGTGCACGGCATTCAGAGCCTGAATACTACCGGAGTTAGCATCATCAGCGGCAACACAATTGATTTCCAGATTTTTGGAATTGATGTGTATACGCCTTCTATCTGTCAACAGATAGAAATCAACAACAATACGCTTACCGGATACCATGTGTTCAGTGGATTCGCCAATTTCATTAGCCTTGGCGTATCGCTTCGGGATATTCTTCCGCTTTGCCCAAGCATATCACCCGAAATCAAAGGCAATCACATATACATATCCAATAAGTTTAATGGGATATCTGCCGGAGGTATCCAGCAAAACAACCTGATTACAGATAATGATGTTCATTATACCAGTGACGACGTGCCCGTTCAGATTGGCCCATTAACGATTGCTCCGAACGGGATCGCACTTGGCATTACAGATTTAAGCAGGATTCGAGGCAACACCGTGACCGTAACAGAGGAAAGCCTGTACGACGGCGCGGCCATTTCATTGGGTAATACCACTCACAGCTTAGTGTGCGATAATACGGTAAACTGGATGGAAACCGGGATTGAATTCTTCCAGGTTTGCAATGGGGCGGTGGTTCGGCGCAACGCGTTCAATAACCATGACAATGGCCTGTTTTATTATGACATGACCATTACTGGTATCCAGGACAATCAGGGAAATTTATGGAATGAGGATGCGGGGGCAACCCACCAATTTTCATTACAAACTTTAATTGGCGGCTCAAGGTATTATGTTCAGGGTTGCCCAAATCCACCCTATTGGCCACCCGTTATTACACCAGGCCAATCAAATTGCATGAATTCCGACAATGATTGGTTCGTGGATGAGCCCGGTTCAATTCCTGATAATTGCAACGTAAGCAGTTTTCCGGTCAATGAATTTACCTTTGGGGATACGCTTATTGCCAATGAAGTTTTTGACACCACCGTTTATGGCGCGGTATTCCAATGGGAAGCGGAACGTTACTTGTTTAAAAAGTTGCGGAAATACCCCTCCCTGCACGCTTCTAATTCCGTGGCAGACCAGTTCTGGTCAAACCACCAAAACACCAATTTGCATCGATTCGACTCCATTGAATGGCAGATGGAACAGGTATTCGAGGTGGACTCAAGCACACAAACCTTGCTGGATTGGCACAGGGAATACACGGACTCCCTTGCCTTGCAATTAGACAGCCTAAACCTCGATTACGCGTCGGCGGTTACGCAGGGTGCTATCGACACCGTTAACACAGAGCGATCCGGCTTAATCTCTACAATGGATTTGGCGGACAGCCTGTTCACCCAGGCTCTCAACACACGAGACTCCGTGGTGCGAGCCTCGTTAACTGATTTGCAGACACAACTGTTGGCCATTTTACCCGCCGACTCTCTTCAAGCGGCTTGGCGGAGTGTACTCAGCGTATGGATCAATGCGTTGGCCAACCAACCGGATACCCTGACCACTGCTGAAGTGTCTACATTAACCGAGGTTGCCGACCGATGTGTTTTTGAACGTGGAACCGCCGTAATAAAAGCACGGATGCTCCTCAAGGATTATACCCATGCAGAGTATCCGTTGAAGTATGGATGTGTTGCGAATCGAAACGCTGAATATTCGCAAGCGACTCCTGAAAGTACGGAGACCCGTTTGACCGTCAGGCCAAATCCGGCCAATGATCAAGTGCTTGTCGAATGGAAGCATTTACCGGAATATTCCGATAAGGCCCAACTGATTTTAACCAATTCGTTTGGAAACGACATTGAGCGGTTCTCCCTATCAGGCGCTGAAGGCAACCGGATATTTCAGGTGAGCCATCTGCCCCAGGGCGTGTACTGGGTTCGGGTTGGCGCTCCTGACGGACGCTTTGAGGTTACTCAAAAACTGTTAATTCTCCATTAATTTCACTGTCTTTCCTTGTAGCCGTCTCCCAATGCATAGTTGGGAGACGGCTAAAAACTCATGCTCATGAAATGGATATTTTTCATACCACTAATTTTGCCCTTCTACAGTTTCGCTCAAAAATACGACTTCAATTGGCCTTTTGGCTATGGGTACCCTGATTTTCATTTGGACTCCGTTTGGGGAATCAGCACCATCCGATTTGATTCGGATGATGGTAACCCTTATTTGACTGAGGATAAACATTTAAAAATTGCGTTAGTCAGTTCAAATGTTTCACAAAGCGACAAAAACGGCGTACCATTGTTCTATTTCAATGGCGATTATATTTTAGGCGGAGGAAATACCTTAATGACCAACGGCGATAATATGTCGGACCCGCCTTTTTTTACCACGCATCAAGCCGCTGTTAGTTTGCCGTTACCCAATGATGATCATAGGCATATTTTATTGCACAAAGACATTACGGTTTTTCCAAGCCTTCAGGCAGTAGCCTCTTTCCGCCTGCTTTATTCCATTATTGAATTCCCCGACCAGGGAGGTTACGGCCAAATGGAGAAGAAGCGGGTTCAAATATTAGCGGATACGATGCATCCCGGGCACATGACCGCTACCAGACATGCTAATGGAAGGGATTGGTGGCTCCTGAGTAAAAAACAATTTTCGGACTCTTTTTACGTATTTCTAATTACACCTGACGCCGTTACGCTTTCGCATATTCAACAAATTGGTTCCTATAATCATCCTGCTGAAGATTTTGGCGAGGCAAAATTTTCCATGAACGGAAAATTTTATTGCCATACCATGGCCAGCGCTGTAAAAGACTCCACCACTTTTGTCCATTTATTCGAGTTCGACAGGTGCAATGGCTTGCTTTCCAATGAAACAGTTTTCACCTTGCCGGAATCCACCTTGAGTAGCGGTGCTGCCTTTTCGCCGGATAGCCGTTTCTTGTATTTATCCTTAAAATACAGGCTTTATCAGGTTGACCTGCATAGTTCCAAACCGGATACGGTATGTATTGATTGGTGGGACGGTACATTCTACCAGAATGGAACTTATTTCTGCCGGACATATTGGGGGCCATTGATCAATGGCCCTGATGGAAAAATATACGCGGCCAATTTTTCTTGTAGTACTCAATATTTAAATGTTATTGAAGAACCGAACCAACCGGGACTGCTCTGTCGTCCTCGTCAAAAGGGGCTTATTATGCCGTCGCAACATGTCGCCAGCCCCCACTTCCCCAACTACCGCCTCGGCCCGGTTGACGGCAGCGTGTGCGACAGCCTGGGCATCGACAACATTCCTTGGGCCTGGTGGCGGTACGACCAGGATACGGCCCATTACGGCACCCTGTACTTCAAGGATTTGACGGCCTACGAACCGGCCTGGTGGATATGGGATTTCGGCGACGGACAAGGCAGCACCGAGCAACATCCCACGCACGCGTATGCGGCGCCGGGAACCTATGAGGTTTGTCTCATTGCCGGTAATAACAACGGCGCCGACACCCTTTGCCGCACCATCGAACTGGCAACCGTATCGGCCAACGCGCCGGCACGGCCTGACGTAAACATTGCGGTGATGCCCAACCCATTTAAAACGGACTTCACCCTGCAGTGGAGTGGCAGCTACCTGCCGGCCAGGGCCCGCCTCCGGCTTTTCGACCTTGCCGGACGACTGGTCCACATGCAGCAGGTCTATTCCGGTTGGAACACGATTGAGCTGCCCCATTTGCCCCTGGGTTGTTATTTTTGGGAAGTGGACGATGCCGGTGTTCAGCTGGCGCGCGGTGTTACCATGAAACAATGATGGAGGGTATTGGAAGAGGGTGTATCATAAGTCATGTGTCTACATGCGCCTCCAAATAAAATATTGAGCCAATCGATATTGACCGGATGGCTTAAAGCCCACTGTCGTCAACTTTGCGTCCGAAGATTAACCTGTCGTTTTTTTGCGGTCTTGCCGCCATTTATTTTATTTTTTTGCCGCTAATTAGCGCTAATTAGCGCTAATTAGCGGCAAAAAAATCTCGTTTCGTTATAAACAGCTTTGAAACACCACACTTGCGGTAATTTGACGACATCGGGCTTGAGGCCATTCTGTCGGTTAACCTGGTATTTCAAAATTATAATTGGAGGAATGCCTGTTTTTTCGACTTATGAGACAGCCTCCCTAAGTATTCTTTCCAGCTCCGGAGATCACCAAATCACCAACCGCTGCGTCAACCCGCCCTGCTCATTCGACAACACCACCTGGTATTGACCGCCGGCGAGGTGGCCGAGCGACAACGAAACGGTATTTTCTCCTGCGGATAAGTCGGCTGCCTGCGACCATTGCAACCGCCCCAGCAGGTCGAACACCCGGATCTGGTATCGGCCGCTTTCGAGCAATTCCGCCTGCAAACGGGTGAGGCCGTCGCTTGGATTGGGCACGAGCGTCATGGCGCCGATTTTACCCTGCCCGAGCTCCGCCACGCCGGAAGCGCACCCGCCCGTGGGGTTCAGGATCATGTAAAAATGATCTTCGGGCGCCAGTCCGACGGGCAGCAGGATTGGCTGGTCGATGAGCGGCGTGTAGATGGTGGTGGAGATGAGCAAGTCGAGCGTATCCGGAGCCATATTGGAGGCGTTGGGCGTACCGGTGAGCAGGATGCAGCCCAGGGTGTTGGGCAGATACACGCAGTTGGGCGGATTGCACACGTACGACATGCCGGCGGGCAGGTTCTGGATGCCGCCCGTGGTGGGCACCACCACCGAGTCGATGGTTGTGATTAGAAAAGAGGGCGGCACCTTGACGGTTACCGACTGGCTGTACGGTTCGTTGATGCAAGCCAGGGCCAGGTTGTAAAACGGGCTGTCGGGCGAGTAAGGGGCCGGCGAAAGCAATACGGTGGCCGGGTAGTTCAGGAGGTTGGAGTCCACCTCGCACGTTTGTGCGTGCGCCTGTGCGCCGATCAAAACGGTGAGGAGGATGAGGAAAAGTTTGTTCATGTGTGAATCAGTTTTAGTGAACGGAGGGGTAAATTACGGTAAAGGACATTAAAAAACCCTCTTTTTTGCATTTTCCTGATAATCCGATTCAGGAAACCAAAAAAGAGGGTCAAAAAAACAAACAGCGGCAGGGCGCCGGTGTTTATTTTACTTTATCGACAATCGCCTTGAACGTTTGCGGGTGGTTGAGCGCCAGGTCGGCGAGCGCTTTCCGATTGAGGGCGATGCCCTGCCCGGACAACGCGTGGATGAAGCGGCTGTAAGCAATGCCGTGGCTGCGGGTGGCCGCGTTGATGCGGGCGATCCACAGGCGGCGGAAGAGGCGTTTTTTGCTCTTGCGGTCGCGGTAAGCGTACAGCCATCCTTTTTCAACGGCGTTTTTGGCGACCGTGTACACTTTGGAGCGGGCGCCGAAGTAGCCCTTGGCGGCCTTCATGATGCGGCGTCGGCGTGCCCGGCTGGCGGGGTTGTTGGTTGCTCTTGGCATAATGTTTTTTTAGTGCGGATACGGGGTTGCGGCGGGCGCAACGCTTGGTTCCGTAGCCCTCGTTAAAAAATGGTGCGTTTAGATACAGAGCAGGCGCTCTATGCGTTGATGTTCGGACTCATGCACAACAGCTCCGCCACGCAGGTGGCGTTTCTGCTTTTTTGTTTTTTTGCGCATGAGGTGTCGAGCAGTCGCGCTGGCGTGCTTGATCTTACCGGAGCCGGTCACCTTGAATCGTTTCTTGGCGCCGGAGTGGGTCTTCATTTTCGGCATGATCAGATGCGTTTTAGAATTGGAGCGCAAAGATAAGGGAGTTTGAGGCATTCCTCAAACCCCCTTGGCATTTTTTATTTGAAAAAGTTTCCGGAGAAGCCTTTACTCGGATTTCTTCTTTACACCCGGTTTTTTGGGCTGCACGATCACGATCATGCGTTTGCCTTCGAGTTTGGGCAGTTGTTCGGCGGCGCCGAAGTCTTCCAGTTCTTTCAGGAAACGCAGCAGGAGCAGTTCGCCGCGTTCCTTGAACATGATGGCCCGTCCGCGGAACTGCACATAGGCCTTCACCTTGTTGCCCTCTTCGAGGAACCCTTTTGCGTGTCGCACTTTAAATTCGAAGTCATGATCGCCGGTTTCCGGTCCAAAACGGATCTCTTTAAGCAACTGTTTGGCGGCATTGGCCTTCATTTCCTTTTCCTTTTTCTTTTTTTGGTAAAGGAATTTGTTGTAATCGGTGATGCGCACCACCGGAGGATCGGCGTTGGGTGAAATCTCGACCACATCGAGACCCATCTCCTCGGCCCATTCCCGGAGCTTGACCGTGGGGAAAACGCCTGTTTCCACGGTTTCTCCAACCGCCAGCCCGATCTCCTCCAGGTTGTCGCCCACCAAGCGCACTTCCGGCACGCGGATGTACTCGTTGATGCGGTGTTCGGGTTGTTGTTGTTGTGGGAAGCGGCGGTCGGGACGTCGGCCGCCCGGGCCGCCAAAGGGGGGTCTGCTTCCGGGGCCGCTGCCGGGCCCGCCACTCGACATCTGATACTCGAGGCGGTAGGCCTCCCACAGCCCTGCATAGATGACATCCGGGTTGGTGGGATCAATTGAGAGATCGATCGCCGCCGTCTTTGCGTCGCGGAACAGGGTGCGCCGCCAGGTGCGGCCGCCGTCGGTGCTCTTGAAAACACCGCGCTCCTCATTCGGCGCGGCGTGATGCCCGAA
>JBGSTG010000090.1:0-5033 GCA_041736625.1 Saprospiraceae bacterium
ATACAAGTCAGGGGCATACGCCGTGTGGCGCGCCGGGTAGTCTGAAAAGTCCATTGTGTAGTTTGCAGGGGGATGATGCCTTGGTGCTTGTATAAGGCGGGTTGCAAACGGTAAAAAGCACAGCTAAGGGCGTATTAAATCAAAATACTCAGGCTGAAGTCGTTGTCTTGCCTACATTTTTTCTACAGAAAAAGAATAGGCGTTTGTCTATAAGGTACTGGCGTTGAATGCTGTGCAAATGTATGGGTTTGTTTTGGGGAAAGCAAGAGGAGGGGTGGATTTTAACAAAACAAATTGCTACCGTGGCATGATGCGGAAACAAGCCTGTTGGTTATTGTATGGGGTCAATTAAGCGGTATGCACATCGCCCTGAGTGCCTCTACAAAGATGAACTTGTTTCCTTTGGGAGTCAATCCATGTCCCAAAAATTAACCAGGAATTCATTTACAGGCACAGAACCGGTACCACCACAGAACGTACACTACCGCTCACCCGCCACCACCTTCCCCCCAACAATCCGCGCCAGCACCGTATGCTGCGAAATCGAGTGGTTGCAACTGCCGGTGGCCAGCGGGTCTTTGGGGTCGTAATAGTGCTCGCACACGCAGCCGCTTTGCCTGAAGTTGCACGCCTGGCAGGGGTTGCCTGTGCAGGTTTGCACGAGCCCTCCGGCTCGGTAGACGCCTCGGCTCACTTCCCGGAGTTGCACAGCCACGAAGAGGCCCACTCCGGGGTCTTTTTTTTGCACCCCGTGGAACACCAGATAGGGTTGTTGCTGGATCATTTCCACGCCCACTTTGCGCACGCCGGCCAAATCGGGCGCCGTGGCAACGGCCGAGGCGATCAGCCATTGTTCGGGCAGGGGCAAGGACCACGTTCCACGGTCGAAAACGGCCACACTGTCGGTCAGGGGGTCGAAAGCCGCGTTGGAGGACAGGGGTTGCTGGGCGAAGAGGAGGTTGGCGCAGCCGATGAGGAGCAGGGTAAGGAAGCGGTTCATGACGATTGGTTGTATGGGTGATCAGTTGATTTCGGATATGCCGAACAGCATTTCCTTGAGTTTTGAGCCTTGCACCTCCGGCAGCCGGTACGCCGTGTTGAACTTGTTGAGGGTTTGCTGGATGTCTTTTTCCAACTGCCGGAAGGCCTCGGGCAGTTGTTCGGCGCAGGTGGGATCGTCTCCGTAGGTTTCGGTGATCTTGGAAAATTTCTTGTAATACTCGTTGCCCAGGTTCACAAAATCGCCATACCGGATGATGAACTGGTTGATGCGCTCAAGCGCGAAGAGCAGATTGGTCTTGGTTTTATATTTCAGTTCCTGGTCAACCGGTGTCGGAACACCAGACGGGGCGACGCCTGTTTCGCCGAGCGCCCTGGCGATCAGGTTGTCGAGCAGGCCGTAGAGCCGCTCCCAGTCGTCGGCGTCGCGGCAGTTTTCCAGCGGGATGGTGTAGCCCACCTGCCGGGCGCACTCGGCGAACAGTTGCTCGCAGTCGCTTTTGAGGGTCAGGTTGGCGTCGCGCAAGTATCCGGTTTCGAAGTACACCGTGTTGAGGTCGGCGTGTATGCGCACGGTGAAATCGAGGATGCAGGCTATTTTTTCCGGGTCGGCCTTGTTGCGCTCCTTTTCGTCGTTACTGTACAGCATGAGCCCCACCAGGGAAAAGGTGGCCGACAAATAGGGGTTGTTCTGCAGGACCTCCGGCAGTGCGAATCCGTATTTCCGCTTGATCCGTTCGTCGATGATCTGGCGCGTCTCGGCAAACTCGGGGTAAAAATGCGGGTTGCTGATGTTCATCAGTTCCTGCTGGGCCTTCAGGCTGCTGAAGTGGTGATCCATGGCCAGGATCTTCTCGTAGAGCATTTTCAGAATCTCGACGCCCTTTCGGTAGCGCAAGCGGAGCTCCTTGAGCTCGGCTTCTGCTTTTAGCCCGGCCAGGGCGTCCTCCAGCTGCATGCGTTCCCAAAGCAGCACGTACCCTTCCCGGCTGTCGCGCATGGGCGGGCCGGCCAGCCGGGTGCGTACTTCCTGCAGCCGGTACAACAATGGGTCGGCCTGGCGGCGGTACTGACTGTCGAGGTCGTGGAATGCCTGCTCGGTCTGGCGGAGCACCGGCTGAAGCCAGTGGGTCAGGCTGTCCGGGTTCGGCGGGTTGGCGGCCGACATGGGTTGCGGGCCGGCGAGAAGCGCCAGGGCATAAGCGCAATGGACGACCCACCCAAAAGTGCGTGTGTTCATGATGAAGCGTGGTTGATGATAAACAGATAACAACTCTCCGGTTGGCTTCCAACAAGCGCTAAACGGTCAGCAACACAAAAATGGGCCCGCAACCGGGCAAAAAACAAAGACAATTCCCCTAAAAACCGCAGGGGTATTTTAGGGGAAAGCAGACGGAGTTGTTCGCCTTTTTAATTCAAAATCAACAACTTGATTTTTTCGTCGGCGTCAAAAAGTCAACGGAAGCGTCAGGTCCTCTTTGGCGCGTTTGATCTTGATCTGGATGGTTTGTCCTTTTTCAAACAGCGAAAGACACTTCATGTAGTCGTTGATGTTGCGCACGGGGTAGTCGGCCATTTGCACAATCACGTCGCCCTGTTTGAGGCCGGCCTTGTCCGCCGGACGGCCGGCGGTGACGCCGTCTATGTGTACGCCTTCCCCTTCCCAGACATAATCGGGCATAATGCCGAGGGTAACTTTAAACGACGGGGTATCCATTTTTTCGGTCTTTGTTTCCTGAAAAATGAGTTTTGGCTTTTTATCGAGCGCTTCGATGACGCCGGACACGAGCTCGAGCACGCGGGTCATGCCGTTGAAATTGATCAACTGGACGTCGTCCGACGGCTTGTGGTAATCCTTGTGCTGTCCGGTGAAGAAGAACAGGACCGGTATTTTTTTCAGGTAAAAAGAGGTATGGTCGCTGGGGCCTATGCCGGCGCTGTCTTTTTTGATGGCCAGGCCCGTGCTGAAGCTGTTGAGCAGGGGTACAAAGTCGGGCGCCGTGCCTACGCCGCCCACCATGATGCGCTTTTCCTCGTTCAGGCGGCCGATCATGTCCATATTGATCATAAGACTGACGGTGTTCAGGTCGATTGTGGGGTATTCGGTGTAGCGTTTGGAGCCGACGAGTCCGAGCTCCTCACCGGAGAAGCACAGGAACAGAAAATTGTGTTGCTCGCGTACGCCGTTTTGGCTAAAGTAGCGCGCCAGCTCGAGCACGCCGGCGGTGCCGGAGGCGTTGTCGTCGGCGCCGTTGTGGATTTTTCCTTCCGGGTTGGGGTCCAGGGAGTTGTGGTCGTGCCCCATGCCGAGGTGGTCGTAGTGGGCGCCGATGATGATGGTGTGGGGCGCGCCGTTGTCGAGGTAAGCGGCCACATTCTGGCTGTACGTTTGTTCATTGCCGGCCGGCATGTCGCCGTGGGGATGGGCGCTGCGGGTAAATCCGAAACGATGGAGATACGACTGGCCGTCGCCTTTGGGTTGCAGACCCAGCTTTTTGAACTGTTTGGCGAGGTATTCGGCTGCCTTGAGCTCCTCTTTGGTTCCGGTGCCCCGGCCTTTCATCTTGTCGGATGCCAGGTAGGCAACGTGTTTTTCAAGGTTTTTTTCAGAAAAATTCTGGCTGATGACCGGGCTTGTCGCCAGGGAGAGCAGGAAAAAAAGCAGATAAATCGACCTCATGGTGTGCGTTGAAATAGCTTGCAAAGATAGAAAGGAATGTCGAAAACGGTTCGCAAAGCAAATTTTCAGATGAGCGGGTTGGGTTCACGCGTTCCGCATTCGGAGGTGGAGGCGATTTCGTGAGCTCTACCGCAGCGCATGGGCAACGAGCAAGTCGGTGGTGGACGTAGATTGTTCGACATTCCCCACATTCATTATCCGGATTTACGCAAACACTTTGTTGAGCGCTTACTAACAACAATATGCAAAAATGAAAAAGATACTCATTGGCGCGTTTATTGTCGCCTTGATGGCAACATTCTACTGGCTTATACCGCATCTGAACAAAACCAGTAACGGCCCGATACTATATGCCATCAGTTCAGATGGCGTTATCTATAAAATTGACCCCATGACCTGCGATGCCTGCCCGATTCTGGATCCGCCTGGTTTATCTGGGGTAGGTATATTGGATTTGGTTGTTCTGCCAAACGGCAATATACTGGTACAAACAATTGATGGGCTTCGCCTTTACGACCCACCCAACCCCGATCCCATCTGGTCAGGCAATATCGCTTACGGTGGGTCAATTCTGGCGCCCAATGGGTTGGTTTATTTGAGTCAAGCGGGAAATACACCGGGACTGTCTGTTTACGATCCGGCAACAAATAACGTGACCTTCATAGGCAACTGGCCGCCGAACATCATTGTCAATGAGTTTTTTTACCAAGGCGGCATATTGTACGCTAACGGCGTAGAGGGCCCACCTCCATTTATGCAGAGGATTATTCAGGTGGACCTAAACAACCCTGAGCTGTCCACTATTGTGGTTATGAATCCACCTTTCAGCACCAATGGAGGGATGACAAATAATGGCTACAATACCTCAATAATATCAAGCAGCATCCTTCGACAATATGATGTAAGCAACAATACTTACACAACGTTGTGCACCTTGCCTGCCGGCATGAACGGCCTGACCGATCTTCCAACGGGTGTAACCGAAGCGCCATGCCTCTGCATCACCTTTACCGGTACCGTGAGCAATCAAACCTTCAATGTGTGCGTGCCGGGCAGCGTAACGGTACCGTATAACAATGACGCAACATTGGACGGCAACGACATCCTCCGCTACATCCTTTTTTCCGACCTGAACGATACCTTGGGCAGTATTCTGGTGCAAAGCAGTAGCGCGACGATACCTTTTAATCCAGCCATCATGCAGACGGGAGTAACCTACTATTTGGCCACATTAGCGGGCAACAACCAGGGGGGTAACGTAGACCTCAGTGATCCTTGTTTGGACGTGTCCAATACGGCCGCCCAGGTGATCTGGCGTCCCTCACCGTCGGTTTTGTTATCTGTTGCCAACCCG
>JBGSTG010000093.1:0-4850 GCA_041736625.1 Saprospiraceae bacterium
ATGAACTTTCTGAAGACAAGAGAGGCGTGTTGGAGATATTTTCATACAAACAAAATGTTGAAAATGATCTCCAATTAAAACTCGACTTCAATTAACAATTCACTAATTCTTGTCAACCTATTTTAGGAACACACAATTCGAAATTCGACACTCGAAAATCGAAAATCGTTTACACCATAAGTGGTATTATCTTTGTTTACCAGAAATAGTGCTATCTTTGTGTATAATCACCTCCAAACGCCAATCATGTCTTCCGGTTTCCGATTACGCAATGAAAAGTATCTGGCGGCCTATGTTTTGCGGTTAGCCATTTTAGGAATGGATCTCTTGCTCGCCCTTTTCTCCTGGTTTTGGGCAAGTTTTCTGTTGTTTGGGTTCGACTGGGGCCCTGCGGCGCACTTCCTGGCGTCGTGGCCCACGGTGGTGGTGCTGTTGTGCCGGGCCGTGGCCTTTTACGGGTTCAGGACCTACCGCGTCATTTTCCGGTACATTGGAGAGAAGGACTACAAGACGGTCTTTCTGGCCGTATCGGTGTCTTCCCTGGTCATTTTCATTCTTTACTGGCTTTTGTTTCCCGACAAGCACGGGTACCGCGGGTTGGCGATTGTGTTCGTCGACTATTTCTTTCTGCTGGCCCTGCTGGGCGGGCAGCGCATCGCCATGCGACTGGTGTACGACCGGCTGAAGGAGCAGCGGCAGCGGGTGTCGGGCAAGCCCACGGTGATCTTCGGCGCCGGTGAACTGGGCACCATGCTGGAGCGCGTGCTGGCGCACAACACCCAGCACGACTACCGGGTGGTGGCGTTTTTTGACGACAACCCCATGCTGCACCGCAAGCAGCTGAACGGCATCCCGATCTTCAGCCCCGACCGGTCGTTCGACCGGGTGATGAAAAAATACGGCGTCCAGACGGTCATCATGGGCGTGCGGGAGCTGTCGGCCGAGCGCCGGGTGGCGTTTATCGACCGGTGCCTGAACAACAACCTGCACGTGCTCAAGCCGCCGCCCACGGAGCTGTGGCTCAACGGCGCCCTTCAGGTGGGCCAGCTCAGCCAGGTGAACCTGGAGGACCTGCTGAGCCGACCGCCCATCCGGCTCGACGACGCGGTGCTGGCCGGCGCCATTGCGGGCAAGGTGGTGCTCGTCACCGGCTGCGCCGGCAGCATCGGCAGCGAGATCGTACGCCAGCTGTTGCGCCACCGGCCTGCGCGGGTATTGGGGGTCGACCAGGCCGAGACACCGCTGGCCGAGATCGCCCTGTCGCTGCGCGCCGAGGTGGCTGCCGGGCTGTTTACGCCTTTGCTGGCCGACGTGCGCGACGGCGAGCGCATGAACCGCCTGTTCGCCATCCACCAGCCCGCCTGGGTGTTCCACGCCGCCGCCTACAAGCACGTGCCCATCATGGAGCTGGCTCCGGAGGAGGCTGTGAGGGCCAACGTGCAGGGCACACGCGTGGTGGCCGACCTGGCGGTGGCGTATCGGGCCGAAAAATTTGTGATGGTGTCTACCGACAAGGCCGTGAACCCCGCCAACGTCATGGGCGCCAGCAAGCGCATCGCCGAAATGTACGTGCAGGCGCTCAACTTCGCCGGCAACCACCACACCCAGTTCATCACCACCCGCTTCGGCAACGTACTGGGCTCCAACGGGTCGGTGATCCCCATCTTCCGCGAGCAGATCGAGCGCCGGCGCCCGGTGACCATCACCCACCCGGATATCAAGCGCTACTTCATGACCATCTCCGAAGCCTGCCGCCTGGTGCTGGAGGCCGGCGCCATCGGCCTGGGCGGCGAAATATTTGTGTTCGACATGGGCGAACAGGTGCGCATCCTCGACCTGGCCCACCGCATGATCCAGCTCGCCGGGCTGGTGCCCGGGCGCGACATAGAAATTCAGTTTACCGGCCTGCGCCCCGGCGAAAAGCTCTACGAAGAGCTGCTCGACAATAAGGAAAACCTCGCCGAAACCCACCACCCCAAGATCTTCCGCGCCCGCGTGCGGCCCTGCCGGCTCGACGACATCCGCCTGGACATAGACACCCTCATCTCCGCTGCCGCCAACGGCACCAACGACCTCGACCTGGTGCAGTACATGAAAAACCTGGTGCCGGAGTTCCGGAGCCACAACAGCGCCTACTCCAGTCTCGACAAGTAATCCAGGGCCCCCGTCCAAACCATCACAACACCCTGTGCATCCGAACACCGAACGACGATCCGCCGCCGCCCCCCTGAAATACTGGTTCACGCTGTTTTTGCGGAACTGGTATTGGTTTTTGGTTAGTTTGGGGGTGGCGTTGCTGGGCGCTGTGTATTACTTTCGGTATACCAATCCGGTGTACCAGATCAGCGGCACCGTACTCATCAACACAGACAAAAAAGTCAGCACAAGCGAACAGGCCATTCTGTCCGAACTGGGCTATTCCAGCGAAAGCGAGGTGATGGACGAGGTGCAGTTCCTGAAATCAAGCTACCTCATGCGTCGGGTGGTGGACAGTCTTGATCTGCACATTGCATACCGGCAATTCGGGCGCATCCGGGTGAACGAACAGTACAAACCGGTCATCTTCAAGCTCCTCAGCCCGGAGTTGGGCCATGAAGTATTTGGCCGCAGCCTGCGCCTGCGCGTGGTGGATGCCGGACGGTACGAAATCCTGGACGGCGACGAACAGCGGATGTCGGTTTATTTCGGCGATACGATCGCCCACCAGGGATTGCAGTTTGTGATTCATCCCGGCACAGGTCTGGTTGACGGCAGCGAGTACGAAGTGTCCATCTCCAATCCCAAACAGGTGGCACGCAGTCTGGCCCGTAGCCTCAACGTGCAACTCGTGGAGCGCTCCAGCGTGATCCAGCTCAGCATCATAGACCCCGCGCCCGAGCGCGCAGTGGCGCTGCTCAATGTCCTCGTACAGGAATACAATGCCAGTGTGCTCGAAGAAAAAAAGCTGGCAGGCAACAACACCCTGGACTTCATAGACGAGCGCCTCCAATACGTCGCCCAGGAACTGTATGACGTCGAGCGGGATGTGGAAGGCTACCGCCGCGACAACGATCTGCCCATGGGGGTGAGTGCGCAAGCGGAAACGTACCTGGACAAGGTGAACGATTTGGACAAACAACTGCTCGAGATAGAAGTGCAAAAAAGCCTGCTCATTAATCTGGCAGGCTACCTGAAAACCCCCGACAAGCCTTTTCCCGATGCCAGCAACCTCATCGCGCCTTCACTGGCCCCGCTGATCCGTCAGTATAATGAATTGCTGTTCAAGCGCGAAAGCCTGCTCGACGCCGCCACGAACCGCAACCCCGCCGTAAACTCATTCGAAGAACAGCTCGCCAACCTGCGCTACAACCTGGAGACCAGCATCGACAACCTGCAGCGCGAACTCGACAACCGCCGGAAGTCGCTCGAACAGCGCCTGCGCCCCATCGAACAGCGCATCAGCGCCGTGCCGCGCAACGAGCGCGAGCTGCTGCAGATCATGCGCCAGCAAAAGATCAAAGAAACCCTGTTCCTGTTCCTGCTCCAAAAACGCGAAGAAACGGCGCTCAACATCGCCGCCCAGACGTCCGACGCGTTTATGCTGGACGAGCCCGAGAACAACGGACCCGTATCGCCCGGCCGTTCGCGCATTCTGATGCTGGCTTTCCTGGCCGGACTGGGCATCCCCCTCGGCCTTCTTTTTCTGTTCGACCAGCTTGACGATCGTCTGCGCAGCCGGGAAGACCTGGAACGCAGCACCGGAATTCCCTTCCTGGGTTATATCTCCTTAGCCAAGGGGGAGTCACCTGTGGTGGTGGAAAAAAACAGCCGTACGGCGGTGGCCGAAATGTTCCGGCTCCTGCGCACCAACCTGCAGTTCAACGCCGCCGGCACCCCCGACCAGGTGCTGCTCATCACCTCCAGCATGAGCGGAGAGGGCAAGTCCTTTACTGCGCTCAACCTGGCCATCAGCCAGGCGCTGCTCGGCAAAAAAACCGTGTTGGTCGGTCTGGACCTGCGCAAACCCAAGGTGGTTCAATACCTCACCAACCGGCGTTTGGAGCCGGGCATCACCAACCTCCTGCTGGGTGATGCGTCTATGGAAGCATTGGTGCATCCTGTTCCCGGGTACGAACATCTGTACTGCATAGACTCAGGCCCCGTTCCGCCCAACCCCTCCGAACTATTGCAGCAAGAACGACTGGCTACGCTGTTTTCCTGGTTGCGTGGCCGTTTCGACACCGTGATTGTTGATACCGCGCCGGTCGGGCTGGTGACCGACGCTTTGCTGCTGGGGCCATATGTAGACCATACGTTGATCGTGGCTCGCTACGGCTACACCTCAGACGACGCCATTCGCATGCTCGACGAGCTCTTCCAGAGCGGCAAATTGGTGCGTCCGGGCATCATTCTCAACGGTGTGAAACCACGCGCCGGCTACGGCCGTGGGTATGGGTACGGCTATGGGTACGGCTATGGATATGGTTATTATGAGCCTAAAAAACGCCGTCGCAGGTCGTGATCAGACGCCCTGCAGGATGCTTATTGGATAGGCGCCCCCACACGCAACGTCTTCAACGTTTGGTCTGTAATGGCCTCGGAGAGGCCCAACGTTTGTAGAAATGCCAAGCGTATTTCATTGGGCCTCGGAGAGGCCAAACGTTTGTTCGACATTCCGACCCGCGAACAAACATTAGGCCTCTCCGAGGCCCCAAAAATTTATGCCACGTATTCTAATCGGGTAGGAGGCGGCTTTCGCCGCCGTCCCCCCACACCACCGGGCATACTCTTCGTACCACGGCGGTTTCCGTCAGTTTCTCCGGCGGGTCATTTCCGTGTAAATAGATCGAAGTCCTAGCTCTCGGAACCAT
>JBGSTG010000094.1:0-28986 GCA_041736625.1 Saprospiraceae bacterium
ATGGTTCCGAGAGCTAGGACTTCGATCTATTTACACGGAAATGACCCGCCGGAGAAACTGACGGAAACCGCCGTGGTACGAAGAGTATGCCCGGTGGTGTGGGGGGACGGCGGCGAAAGCCGCCTCCTACCCGATTAGAAAATCAGGCAATTCCGATTTACCCGACTTCGGAGAAGTCGGGCATTTGTAGAACCCACAAATCGCCATTATCTCCCGACTTCGGAGAAGTCGGGCATTTGTAGAAAATCAGGCAATTCCGATTTACCCGACTTCGGAGAAGTCGGGCATTTGTAGAAACCTCACAATATCGTCGCCCGGGCGGCATCCAGCATAACCCGACATTCTGCCAGGCTTGGCCCCTGCGCGTACACGCGGAGCACCGGTTCGGTACCGGAAGGGCGGATCATGACCCACTTGTCGTCGCCGAACAGGAACTTGTAACCGTCGACGTTTTCCCTGCCGACCACCTGGTAGGCGCCGAATTGGGTGTATTTCCCCGATTGGCAGGCGTCTATGACGGCCTGTTTCTGTTCGTTGGTGATGTGCAGGTCGTCGCGTTCAAAGGCGAAGGGGCCCACCAGGTCGTACACCTCCTGTACGAGTCCTTTGATTGTTTTGCCAGTACGGGCCATGAACTCGAACACCAGCAGGCCGACCCATACTCCGTCGCGCTCGGGGATGTGTCCTTTCACGGCCAGGCCGCCGGATTCTTCTCCGCCCACCAGCACGTCTTCCTGGGTCATGATTTCGGCGATGTATTTGAAGCCGATTTTGGTAATTTCGTAAGGCAGACCGAACAGTTCGGCCATTTTTTTCATCTTGTCGGTGACCGAGAAGGTGAACACGACCTTGCCCGACATGCCTTTGTACTTGTGCAGGTAGAGCAGGAGGATGAGCAGCAGGTGGTGGCTGTCCACGAAGTTGCCATCTTCGTCGTACATGCCGATTCGGTCGGCGTCGCCGTCGTTGGCCAGGCCGGCGGTGATCTTCGGATTTTTGCGGATGGTTTCGCTCAGCAGGGTCAGGTTGCGGTGGATGGGTTCGGGCGCTTGTCCGTGCATGCCGGGGTTCCAGTCGCAGTGCAGGCGAACGGCTTTGGGCAGTAGCTTGACCACCGCGTTCTGGCCGGCGCCGTACATGGCGTCGTAGGCGATGCGGCCGGCGGAGGATTTGATGCTTTTGAGGTCGAAGTGCTTGCGGGCATGCTTGAGGTACATGCCTTCCAGATCGACATATTTGAGTTTGCCTTGTTGTTCCAGCGAATCCAGGGTGGGCAGCGTCTCCAGCGAGCAGGCGTCCGGAATCATATCTTCCACAGCGGTCACGTCGGCGGGGATCATGGGGCCTCCGTAGGCGGCTTTCAGCTTGTATCCGTTGTAAGACGGCGGGTTGTGGCTGGCGGTGATTACTACGCCGATCTGGGCTTTGAGTTTGACCACGCCCAGTGAGACCATTGGGGTGGAAACAAATCCTTTGGCCAGGAGCACCTTGATGCCGTAGGCGCCCAGCACCTGTGCTGTGACACCGGCAAACAGCTCGCCCCCGAAGCGGCAGTCGTGTCCGATCACGGCCGTTTTCATCTTGTGCCCGCGCATGTACAAGGCGGTTGCTTCGGCCACGCGTTTAACGTTTTCCAAAGTGTAATCGTCGGCGATGATGGCGCGCCATCCGTCGGTTCCGAATTTGATCGGTGTTGCCATGTGATTTTAACTTTTAAAGGATATTATTTGAAATAAAGGGGCAAACAGCGGCAAAAATATCAGAAATGCGGTAGGTTTGTGTGCCGTTCAGGCGACGAGATGCAGAAATTTATCTTTTTTTAATGAACATAAGCCCCGATACGTACCGGCACAAGGGTATGCGCCGCCGCCTGGTCGAACAACTCCGCCAAAAAGGCATCCGCGACGAAGCGGTGCTGGCGGCCGTGGACGCTGTGCCGCGTCACCTTTTTCTGGACAAGGCCTTCGAGGAACATGCCTACGAAGACAAGGCGTTTCCCATCGACTGCGATCAAACCATTTCCCAACCTTATACCGTTGCTTACCAAACCGTTCTGCTTCAGGTAAAAAAGCACGACCGCATCCTGGAAATCGGCACCGGCTCGGGATACCAGGCGGCCATACTGGCCGAACTGGGCGCGCGGGTGTACACCATTGAGCGCCAGGAGGCGCTGTACCTGAAGACCGAACGGCTGCTCCGCGACCTCGGATACAACAAGGTGCGCTGCTTTTACGGCGACGGCACATCGGGGTTGCCCGCCTGGGCGCCTTTCGACAAGATCATCGTCACCGCAGGGGCGCCCGTTGTGCCCGAAGCGCTGAAAGATCAACTGAGCGTCGGCGGACTGCTGGTCATCCCCGTCGGTGAAGCCCTTCAGAAAATGCACCGCTACCGACGCACAAGCGACTCGGAATGGGCCGACGAGGTGCTCGACGCGTTCCGATTTGTGCCGTTCCTGGGCGGGACGGCGCCGAAGTGAACCGGTATGCTGCCTTTTTGTCACCTGCCTGGGCCACCGGATGTCCTGAAAATGGCTTTTTAAACACCATTTTGGGAATTCTGCGCGCCATCCGGGCACTATTTCTGCCAAATTGCTGTTTTGTACGGCATGGCAGGTTATTTGACAGTAACCCGAGCAAGGAAATGACGTCTGAACGGAACAGGAAGTTTTGTGTGTTTTTTGCCAAAACGGTGCATTAGATTTTTGCCGACGTCTTCTTTACGCGACCTTTGTATGATGAGCATGTTTGATAACTGGTTACTGGATACCCGTGAAGAGGACGAGCCCGATCTCGTGCCGCTCTTTTCGCTGGAAGACGATGAAGAAGCAAAGGAGCATGAGCAGTTTCCCAATGTCCTGCCCATTTTGCCCCTGAAAAATACGGTGCTCTTCCCGGGAATTGTTACGCCCATCACCATTGGGCGCGACAAGAGCATACGTGCGGTCCAAAAAGCCTATGAAGACAACCGCTACATCGGTGTATTGTCGCAGCAGGATGTGACCATTGAAAATCCTTCCACGCGCGACCTGTACAACATCGGCACTATTGCCCGTGTGTTGAAGTTGCTGAAGATGCCCGACGGCTCCACAACGGCCATTCTGCAAGGCCGTAAACGCTTCCGGCTCGAGCACATGATCAAAGAGGATCCGTACATGGAAGGCCGGGTGGAATCACTGGAGTACATACAGCCCAAAAATACGATGGAGTTCAAGGCGCTCATCAGCAGCATTCGCGATGCGGCCCGGCACATCATCGAACTGTCGCCCCAGATCCCCTCCGAGGCAGTGGTCATGCTCAAAAACATCTCCAACGACAACTTCCTCCTCAACTTCATCGCCTCCAACCTCGGGATCGAGGTGCAATACAAGCAACAGATTCTGGAGATCAACGACCTGGCGGAGAAAGCCGACACCATTCTCCGACACATGGACAACGAGTTGCAACTCCTGGAACTCAAAGACCAGATCGAGTCCAAGGTGCGCACCGACATCGAGAAGCAACAGCGCGATTACTACCTGAGCCAGCAACTCAAAACCATACAGGAAGAGCTGGGGCAGAACCCACAGGAAGAGGAGATCAACGAACTCGTGCTGCGGGCTCAAAAGAAAAAGTGGCCTAAAAGCGCGGAAGAGACGTTTTTTCGCGAAGTCGGCAAACTGCGCCGCATCAACCCCCAGATTGCGGAATACAGCATAGGGCTCACTTATCTGGAAAACCTGCTCGACCTGCCGTGGGAGGAGTACACAAAAGACAATTTTGACCTCCGGCGTGTGCAGACGGTGCTCGACAAAGACCACTACGGCCTTTCCAAGGTCAAGGAGCGCATTCTGGAACACCTGGCGGTGCTCAAGCTGAAAGGCGATATGAAGGCGCCCATCCTCTGCCTCGTCGGCCCGCCCGGCGTGGGCAAAACCTCGCTGGGATACAGCATTGCCAAGGCCCTCAAACGCCAGTACGTGCGCATGAGCCTGGGCGGATTGCACGACGAAGCCGAGATTCGCGGCCACCGCCGCACCTACATAGGCGCCATGCCCGGCCGCATCATCCAGTCGCTCAAAAAAGGCAAGTCCGGCAATCCCGTTTTTATTTTGGACGAGATCGACAAGGTGGGCAAGGATTTTCGCGGCGACCCATCCTCCGCCCTGCTCGAGGTACTCGATCCGGAGCAGAACACCACTTTTTACGATAACTACCTGGAGCTGGAATACGACCTCTCCAAGGTGCTGTTCATCGCCACCGCCAACACCCTGTCTACCCTCCAGCCCGCCTTGCTCGACCGCATGGAGATCATCGAGATCAGCGGCTACTCGCTGGAAGAAAAAGTGGAGATCGCCAAGCGGCACCTCATCCCCGAGCAGCGCAAAGAGCACGGCTTAAAGCCCAATCAGGTCAAGCTCCCCGATAAAACAGTTGCCCGCGTCGTACACAGCTACACAGCTGAAAGCGGGGTGCGCAACCTGAGCCGCGAGATCGGCTCGGTGATGCGCCATATCGCCAAACGCGTGGCCATGGAAGAGGCGTACGAAGTCACCGTCAAGCCCGAACACCTGCACACCATCCTGGGCCCTACCAAGTACGACCAGGAGATGTATCAGGAAAAACAGCGCCCGGGCGTAGCCATTGGCCTGGCGTGGACCTCCGTTGGCGGCGATATCCTCTTTATCGAAGTCAGCCTGAACAAGGGCAACGGACGCCTGCAACTCACCGGTAACCTGGGCGACGTGATGAAGGAGAGCGCCAGCACGGCCCTGAGCTACCTCAAAGCCCACGCCGAACTGTTGGGCATTGACCCGGAACGGTTCGACAAAACCGACATACACGTGCACGTGCCCGAGGGCGCCATCCCCAAAGACGGCCCCTCCGCCGGCGTGACCATGCTCTCCGCGCTCACCTCCGCCTTTACCCACCAGTCCATCAAACCCTTTCTGGCCATGACGGGCGAGATTACCCTGCGCGGCAAGGTGTTGCCCGTGGGGGGTATCAAGGAAAAAATCCTGGCCGCTAAACGCGCCGGCCTGAAAGAGGTGCTGCTCTGCCGCGAAAACCGGAAGCACGTGGAAGAGATCGAGCCGGATTACATCAAGGGTCTGGTGTTCCACTATGTGGACACGATGGAAGAGGTGCTCAAACATGCGCTGGCTGTTTCAGTGGCGGCGCCAAAGAAGGTGGTCAAGCCGTTGCGTAAGGGCGTGGGGGCGGAGGCGTAAAGGCGTTACATCCAGAACCCCCACACATACACCCCGTATTCCACAAAAAACAATCCCCAAAACAGCATGTAAAACCGCTTGACCGCCCGGTCGTCCCCGACGTCAAGGCGGAAGGCCATCGTCAGAAACAGGCCCCAGAGCGCTGCATGCGAAACCATAAACCAACGCGGGTTCGGCAGACTGCCCGCCCATGCGGCGGCAATTACCCCTGCGTAGGCCAGGCTTACCACCCACACGCCGGCGCGAAAGGCGTGCCCGCGCCCCCAACGAACGGCCAGCGTGCCAAAATGGTATTGGGCGTCGCCAGCGGTATCCGGAATATCCTTGAACCAGGCGATGCCCAGGCTAAAGGCGGCAACAAAGCCCACCAAGGGCCAGATGGCAGTCGCCAACACCGGGGGCGCGCCCAATTCATGCAGGAAGTGCAGGTAAAAACCGACGTTGATCAGGAGCCCGCGCACCAACGCGATGGCGCCTGCGGCCAGTCCGTGGTGTCGCTTCAGGTGCAGGGGCGGCAAGGAGTAGGCGGTGCCGATGGCGGCGATGAGCGCGATGAGTCCGAAAAATGGCCACGACAGCCACGCCGATGTGCCCAGGGCCACGAGCAGGCACACGACAATAACGACCCCGGCGTTCCGGCGGCTGAGGCGGCCTGCCGGAATGGGTAGCCAGGGTTTGTTGACGCGGTCCACCGCCACGTCGGCCCACTGGTTCAGTCCGGTGATGTACACGTTGCAGGCCAGAGCCGCCAGCAGACTCCAGCCCACCAGTGCTGCATCGGGTGCATAACCCCGCGCCGCCAGGGCGTAAAGCGCCAACACGCTGAGCGTGCTGCCGATGAGCGTATGCGGCCGGCCGAACTGCCAGAGGGTGCGCAGCATGGCGAATTACTCGCCGAGCAGCTCCTGCAGCTTGGCGGTCAGTTGCTCGCCCCGCAAGTTGCGCTGAACGATTTTGCCCTCTTTGTCGATGAGCACTGTTTGGGGGATAGAGCTCACGGAGTACAGACGCGCGTGATCGCTGGACCAGCCTTTCAGGTCGCTGATGTGCTGCCAGGTGAGCCCGTCGTCCTGAATGGCTTTTTTCCAGGCGTCGGCGTTTTTGTCGAGGCTGACGCCGAAGATTTCAAAGCCTTTGTCCTTGTATTTTTTGTAGTTGG
Source organism: Saprospiraceae bacterium (assembly GCA_041736625.1). Classification (GTDB taxonomy): domain Bacteria; phylum Bacteroidota; class Bacteroidia; order Chitinophagales; family Saprospiraceae; genus M3007. The sequence goes on from JBGSTG010000094.1 coordinate 6,369, forward strand.
CCACCACGTTCGGGTTTTCGCGGCGGCAGGGGCCGCACCAGCTCGCCCAGAAGTCGATGAGCACGTATTTGCCTTTGAGCTGGCTGAGGGCCAGGGAGCCGCCATCGGGCGTTTGGCCCACCAGATCGGGCGCCGGCATGCCGGGGGTGAAGGTGGCGTTTTTGTTCAGGTCAAACTCCAGCGGGCCTATTTCGCCGTAGCTGTCGTTCCGGTAGGCATCCACATACTTTTTAGCGTAGATGGGGTACTGGGAGTGGCTCAGCTCCTTGAGCGCGCCGACGACGCCGCTGAGCGCCATACGGTGGGTATAGGTGCCTGCGGGCACGCGGGCCAGTTGCTGATCCAGGTATTGTTTGAGCTGCTTTTCGTCGGCGCCGAGTTCGAGCAGCCGCTTGGTATAGCCGTTGAATGCCTGCACGACGTGGGGTTGTTCGGCGTAGGATTTTTCCGCCCAGTTGGCGTAAGCGAACCCTTCTTTGCCGTAAAAGTCAACAAACCCGGCGTGCCGGCCCTTGTTGTCGCCCAGGTATTCCGGTTGCAGGAGCAGGGTGGCCGTGCGCCACAGCATGGGACTGGCGCGTTTGAGCGAATCGAGGAAAGCGGCTTTAGCCTTGCTGTTGGCTTCCGCCTGGGCGGTGATCTGTTGTTGCAGGGGTTTGTTGGGTGGGGTGACGGCGGCCCGGAAGTCGTTTTGGAGTTGGGTTTCCATCGTATTGAAATCGGTGCAACGGCGCGCCACCTGCTCATACTGCCGGTTAACCGCGGAGTTGACGGCACGGGCCTTGTTCATGTAATTCGCGTTGGCCCAGATCGTGACGTTGGGTTCGGTGCCGAGCAAAATGTACCCGGCGTCCAACTGGCTCAGGCCCACCCCGTAGAACCGGGACTGTGGCGCTGCCGGGAGTTTGAATACAAAGTTGCTGTCGGCCCCGCGGCCCACGCGCTGGAGTTGGCGCATGGCCATGCCGGCGCCTTCGTACAGGCTGAGGCTGTCGACGTTGGCCGGCATGTCGATGATCTTGCAGGTGAGGGTGACCATTTTAGCGCCGGCGGCAGGCGTTGGCGCGGGCGCCGGTGCGGTGGCCGGCACTTGAGGCGCTTCCACTTGGGGTTGCACCGGTTTGGATTTACTGGGTTGCGGAGTCGGCTTTTGTGCCGTCATGGCGAAGGGAAGGCACACCAGAAGCGCACAAAGCGCAAAGAACAATTTATGCATGGCAAAAAAAACTTGTGGACGAACAGGAAACGCAAAAATAAGCATTTATTTTATGGATTAATGGTTATTTGAACCGGTGCGGTGAAGAATTCGGTGATGACTTCGTACGGGATGTCGTCGACGCGACCCATTTGCAGCTTTTTTCGGACGAGGTAGAGCGACCATTTGCCGGGCGACAGCCTGGACATCTGGGCGGCCGGAAAGTCTATAAAGGTGGCGCCCGGGGCGCCGACGATCTCCATGGGCACCGTTTCGCGGGATTGCGTGTTGTCCCACATAAACACAAACGACTCGCCTTTTTCAAAAGCGCCGCCCTGCCATTCAAACCGGGCGGGTTTGTTGCTCGACATGGCGTCCGGGCCGAAGCCAAAACTGAAAATGGAGGGCATGTTTATGGTCAGATTGTGGTCTTTTTGATCACCGGTGCGCCATTTGAGCTGTTTGCTCGCGGGGTATCCGGAGGGTTCGTCCAGGGTGTACTGCCCGTTCTGGGCGCGCCACTTCAGGAGGTCATCGGTGAGTTTGGGGGGTTGGGGCAACTCAACGGGCGCAGGGGCTTCCGTATCGGCCGCTTTTTCCACAAAAGTGGCTTCTGCGTGCAGCAGTCCTTCTTCGGTAAGATAACGGAGGTACACTTGAACGTTGCGTTGGGGCGCCGGCGCCGGCGAGGAGCAGGATAGCATGACTATGCATGCGGTGAGCAAAATTAACACGTGCTTCATACAGATCAGATCGATACCTTTGCGCCTGCCAATCGGTTTGGACAGTTCCGGTTCGAGGTGCAAAGTTCTGTACCGAAACGGTAAATGCCAATGTTTGCGTCCAATCGTTTGCAAGAATTATAGCCGCATTCACCACTACAATCGTTTCATTCGCTCATTCCGGCGATTGAGGTATTTTTTTCAGGGCTATATTTAGGCTGTGTTACGCATGAACAGTGTTTTGATCACCGACGATTGCCACCCCTTGTTGATAGCGGGTTTGGAGCGCACAGGCTACCGGTGCGTGTTCGAGCCTTCTATTACGCTGGAGGAAACAAAACGCGTCATCGGGGGCTACGAGGGTCTGATCGTGAACAGCAAGATTCTGGTTGACGACCGTTTTCTCGACAGCGCACCACTTTTGAAGTTCATTGGAAGGATGGGTTCCGGAATGGAGATCATTGACCGGGCGGCGGCGGCCAAAAGGGGTATAGCGGTGTTCAGCAGCCCGGAAGGCAACAACAACGCCGTGGCAGAACACGCGATGGGTATGCTGCTCGGCCTGTTGAATCGGTTGGCGGCTGCCGACGCCGAAGTCCGCAAGGGCATCTGGCGCCGCGAAGACAACCGGGGTGTAGAGCTGGAAGGAAAAACCATGGGCATCATCGGGTTTGGCCACACCGGATCCCGGCTTGCGCGCAAGTTGCAGGGATGGGATGTGCAGGTGCTGGCCCACGATAAATACAAAAGCGGGTTCGCCGAATCCATGCCCTGGGTACGCGAATGCGCGGTTCCCGAAATCCAGGCGGAGGCCGACATCATCAGTCTCCACCTGCCCTTGACGCCGGAAACGCGGCACTATGCCGACGCCGCTTTTCTGGAAGCCTGCAAACCGGGTGTAATACTCGTCAATACGGCGAGGGGCGCCTGTGTGGATACCGAAGCGCTGGTGCGTTTGCTCGAACGCGGGCACGTAGGCGGCGCTTGCCTTGATGTTTTTGAAAATGAAAAACCGGAAACCTTTACGCCGGAAGAAAAGGCGCTGTACGATAAACTGTACGGCCTTGCACATGTTCAGCTAAGTCCGCACATTGCGGGCTGGACGCATGAGTCGAAACGCAAATTGGCAGAGCAGTTGTTGGAACGAATTGTAACATGGCGGACATCTTTTGCATCCGCTGTTCAATAAAACCCATGAAATGCTTTGTGGTTTGATAGTAATGGCCCTACTTTTCGCCCCGCAATAAGAAGGCGCCGGCCCTGGAAACCTGCTTGTCTGACCGCTTAACCAACTGTTGCATATTAACTTGAATCTTAAAACTGTCTTATGGTAAGATCTCTACTGCTCACCTGTATCTTATCCCTGATCGCCTCGGCGCTGGTCGCCCAGTCTACATTCCTGTCCGGAAAAATAACGGACGATCTGGGAGAAGGGCTGGTCGGCGCGACCGTCAAAGTGATGAAGGGAACCGACATGGTTCGCGGCGCCATAACCGATATCAACGGGGAATACCGGATCGCGCTCGATCCCGGCATCTATAACGTTGAGTTTTCGTATACTGGTTACGCCAAGTCGGTTGTGAACGCCGTCAATGTGTCTGTCGGCAAGCTCAACACCCTGGACCAGCAAATGGCCAGCAGCAACGTTTTGGGTGAGGTTGTCGTCTCGGACTTCAAAGTGCCGCTGGTTGAAGCCGACCAGACGTCAGGCGGCCAAACGCTCACCTCCGATCAGATCATGAACCTGCCCACGCGGAGCATCAACGCAATCGTGGCCACCACGGCGGGTACGACTTCGATTGACGGGGGCGCGGTCAACATCCGCGGTATGCGTTCCAACGCCACCAACTATTATCTGGACGGCATCCGCGTGTACGGCAGCCAGTTGCCGCCGGTGCAGGACATTGAGCAGCTGCAGGTGATGACCTCCGGTCTGGGCGCCGAATACGGCGACGTGACCGGTGGTGTGATCTCCGGCTACCTCAAAGGCCCGGCCAGTGAGTACCATGGTGCGGTGGAGGTAGAATCCTCCTACGGACTGGATCCCTACGGCTGGCTGCTTACCAATGCCAACCTGAGCGGCCCTATCCTCCGCAAGACCCAGCCCAACGGCGCCAAAAGAACCGTGCTGGGCTTCCGCTTCTCCGGGCAATACCTGTCGCAGAAGGACGACGATCCGCCAGCACTGCCCACCTATCACGTAAGCGATGACGTGAAGAAAAATCTGGAGGCCAGCCCGCTGGCGCTGACACCCAGCGGTACCCCTTTCCCCCTTGCGGAAACCTACACCAACGACAGCATCAGCATCAAAGACTACAACCGGTTCGAACAAAGCGAAACCATCGACCTGAACGCCAAGATCGACTGGCAGGTGACAAACGCCATCGATGTCAGCTTTACCGGTACGTACAACGATGTGAAAAACAGGTTTACGCCTAACCCCAACACGGGTAGCTGGCAGGTGCTCAACGCCCATAACAACCCGACGGCCTACAATAACCGCTATCGCGGATTTGTTCGCTTCCGTCACCGCCTGGGCAACACCAGCACAGACCCAACCACAGCCAACGAATCGATCATTTCGAATGCCAGCTACATCATTCAGCTGGGCTTCGAGCAGGCCAACGCCCGGCAGGAAGACAAGCGCCACGAAGACCGGCTGTTCGACTACGGCCATATTGGTCGTTTTGGCTTCGATTACGTGCCGACTTTTGCCGTCACCAACGGCGTTACCGGCGAGATCGCACAAACGGACTGGACCTCCCTGTTTACCGGATTCCAGCCCGGCTATGTTCAAAACGGTCAGAATGTGGTTCCCAACCCGGTACTGGTGAACTACAACAATTTCGCCAATCCAGAAGATTACAACACGTATATTGCTCGGAATGGGCAATTTCTGGGTGGTTTAACCTCGATATGGTCAAATATGCACAGCAACACGGGGTTGGTGTATAACACGAACGCCAAATCGCAGATTGATTATGTCACCCTGTCCGCTTCCAGCAGCTTTGACTTGAAGCTGGGCAAAACCGGTGTCCACAACATCCAGTTTGGTATCCTCAACGAGCAGCGCACCATCCGCTCCTGGTCGATGTCCCCCAGCGGACTGTGGCCGTTGATGGATCAGCAGGTGAACAGCCACCTGGGTGCACTGGACACCAACGCTTTCCTGCGCGACACTGTTGTGCAAATCGAACTGGCGCCCGGTTTCTTCGTAAACGACACAGTGCCGATCTACGCCCCAATCGTGTCCGACCAGCCTGACAACAAGTTTTACCGCGAGGTGCGCGACAAATTCGGCGTTCCGATCAACCAGTACTTCAACATCCAGGACCTGGATCCCAACTCGCTCAGCCTGGATATGTTCTCTGCCCGCGAGCTCAACGACCGCTTCCTGATCAATTATTACGGCTACGATTACCAGGGGAACAAGGCGGAGGACAACATCACGTTCAACGACTTCTTTACCAGTACCGATGTCAATGGAGTGCGAACCTTCCCGGTTGCGCCACTGACGCCTTTGTATCAGGCAGCTTTCATCAAAGACAAGTTTACGTTCAACAAGATGATCTTCAGCCTCGGCCTCCGGGTGGAGCGCTTCGACCTGAACACCAAGGTGCTGAAAGACCCATACTCGCTTTATGAGATTCGGGAGGCCAAGGAATACTTTGAATCCGACCCGAACGCCGGAACACGGCCGGGCAACATCGGCGACGACTTTAAGGTGTACGTGCAAGGCTCCGGCGACAACTCGCCCAAGGCCTACCGCGACGGCGACACCTGGTATTTTGCCGACGGTACCCAGGCTAACGACGGCAACGTGATCTTCGGCGGTGGAGTGGTGAGTCCTCTTCTCCAGGACACGGTGACGGGCGACGACATCTTCAACCCCAACTTCAACGTCAATTCCAGTTTTGAGGACTATACGCCGCAGATCAACTGGCTGCCACGTCTGGCATTCTCCTTCCCCATCTCGGATGCGGCCAACTTTTTCGCCCACTACGACGTGCTCGTGCAGCGCCCGCCCAGCAACTGGGAGGTAACGGCGCTGGACTACCTGTACTTCTACGTTCCGGGCCGTACAGGTGGCGACCCTTACAACAACGCCAATCTGCTGCCTGAGCGGGTTGTCGATTACGAAGTGGGTTTCCAGCAGCGCTTGAACCAAACTTCGGCCATCCGCTTCTCGGCTTACTACAAAGAGTACCGGAACCTGCTGCAAACCAGAACCTACCTGTTTGTGCCGGTTATTGCCCGGTATGAAACCTTCGGCAACATCGACTTCGGAACGGTCAAAGGGTTCACCGTACAGTACGACCTGCGCCGCACCCGCAACTTTGAAGCGCGCCTGACGTACACACTCCAGTTTGCCGACGGAACGGGTTCCAACGCCACCTCCAGCCAGGGTCTCTCGCAGCGGGGCAACATCCGCGTGCTGTTCCCGCTGAGCTTCGACGAGCGCCACAACCTTACCGGCGTATTCGACTATCGCTTCGCCTCCGGCAAACAGTACAACGGCCCGCGCCTGTTTGGTTCGGACTTCCTGGCCAACTTTGGCGCCAACTTCCTGATCAGCGCCGTGTCCGGACGTCCCTATACCGCCACCTTGCGCGCATCCCGGTTCGGCGGGCAAGGCATCACCGGCTCCATCAACGGCAGCCGCCTGCCCTGGCGTTTTAATACCGACATGCGTCTGGAAAAATCCTTCCCGTTGAGCGCTCCCGGTAAAAAGGCGCTGGACCTGACCGTCTACTTCCGCGTACAAAACCTGTTCGACACCCGGAACGTTGTCAATGTGTACACCTTCACGGGCTCACCGACCGACGACGGCTATCTGGCGTCTCCGGAAGGGCAAGTAGTCCAACAAAACGTTGTAGACCAAGGGCAGAACCTGGCGGCTTATCGCGACGCTTATTCCTGGGGCTTGCTCAATCCGGATGTTTACACCCAACCGCGGCGTCTGTTCATCGGCGCATTGTTCAGCTTCTGATAAACAAAAAACAACTTTATCATGCGTATCCCAACTATTTTATTTGTAGTGTTGCTGGTGGGCCTGGCCGGAAGTGCTTTGGCACACATTCCGCCGAGCTACCGCAAAGAGGCGCAACAGGCCGCCCAGAAAAAAGCCACCTACAGGGACCTTTGTTCGAACTCCGAGTCGGCTATTGACCAGGAGATCAACAATGTCCGGGCACGCCTACTGGGCGGTGGTGACTGTTGGTGGGACTTTCGCGAGGGGCGCTACATCGTCCCGAAAGTAGATATTTCCACCGGTCAGCGCGAGGTGTCTTCCATCTTCGCCGGTTCGGTGTGGATCGGCGGGATTGACCCCGGCGGTAACCTGAAGTTGGCCTGTATGGACTTCCGTACCGGTACCAACAACGAGTTCTGGCCGGGTCCGTTGACCCCCGAAGGCGTCACAGAGTCCTTTACCTGCAACGACTGGGATCAGCACTTCCGGGTCACTGGCGATGAAATTCGCGCCCACCTCCGCAACCTGGCGGAGGGCAACCTCAGCGAATCGGCCATCCCTCGGGGCGTGAGGGGTTGGCCCGGAAAAGGCAACCCCTTCTTTTCCGATGTATGGGGCTTTTTGCTCCCCAACACCCCGCAGGCGCTGGCCGGCTTTTATGATTCGCCCAACGGCCCAAACGGCGCCGACGGCATCTACAACCCGCTGGACGGCGACTACCCGTCCATCGAAATCCGTGGATGTGCGCTCGACCGGTATCCCGACGAGATGATCTTCTGGATCTACAACGACCAGGGTGGAGGCCAGCCGCACAACAACACGAACGGGGCTGCCATCCGTATGGAGGTACAGGTGCAAGCGTTTGGGTACGTGACCAACGACGAGCTCAACGACATGACCTTTCAGCGTTACAAGCTGATCAACCGCGCCCTGGAGAGCATCGACTCCACCTTCTTCGCCATGTGGATCGACCCCGACCTTGGCTGTGCGGTGGATGACTATATTGGCTGCGACACTGCCAGAAGCCTTATGTACGTGTACAACCAGGACGCCTCCGACGGCGACCCCGGCTGCACCTGTGCGGGCGGTATTGCCACCTATTGTGAAGAGATTCCCATTCTGGGTGTGGACTATTTCCGCGGGCCTCTGGACACCAGCTACATTGTGTTTGATTCCATCACCGGAGAGCCCATCGAAGAAGTATTTGTCGAACTCGGGATGTCTTCGTTCACCTATTACAATAATGCGGGTTTTGGACCACAACTTCAAGGCACAACTGACCCGGATGTTGACATAGAGTTCTACAACTACCTTACCGGATCATGGAGAGATGGGACGCCCTTTACTTTTGGCGGTACCGGTTATAACCCGAATGATCCGAATGCCATTCCTATTGACTATGCCTTCCCGGACGCGCCCGATAACGCCACCGGATGGTCGATGTGTTCGGAAGGACTGGGCTTTGGCGACCGCCGCACCATTCAGGCTTCAGGCCCCTTTTACCTTGATCCGGGCGAGGTCAACGAACTGATCATCGGTGTCCCCTGGGTACCGGACGTCGACTACCCTTGCCCCAACCTCGACGCGTTGTTCCGCGCCGACCAGCTGGCGCAGGCATTGTTCGACAACTGCTTTAACCTGGTAGACGGGCCGGATGCGCCTTCCGTGGACTGGATCGAGCTCAACAAGCAATTTGTGGCTGTTTTGACCAACGATTCGCTTTCGAACAACTTCGCCGAAGGATATCGCGAGCGTGACATTTTTGCTGATCCGGCTATTTCCGACAGTCTTGCTGAGTACCGCTTCGAAGGATACATCATCTATCAGTTGCTGAATCCCAACGTGTCAGCGGCCGATTTTGAGAATCCGGACTTATCGCGCATTGTGGCCCAGGTGGACGTCCGCAACGGCGTAAACAAAGTGTACAACTGGATCGAAACCAAAAACCCGATCAACGGAGAATCCATTTATTCGCCGGAATTGAAAGTGGACGGTGAAGACGCTGGGGTGAAACACACGTTTAGCCTTACGGAGGATCAATTTGCCACGGGCAACATCCGCGCGCTGATCAACCACAAGAAGTACTACTACGCAGTGGTTGCCTACGCATACAACAACTACGAACAGTTTGATCCGCTGGATCGCCCGGTTACCGGCCAGACCCGCAGCTACCTCGTTGGTCGCCGTGGCACTGAGATTTACACGGTGATCCCGCGCCCGATCATCGACAAGGTGCTGCTGGCTTCCTACGGCGAACAGCCGGAGATCGTACGCGTGGAAGGCCGCGGTTCCGGCAACCGCCAGTTCCTGGATTTGACCGACGATACCTTTGACAAGCTCCTTACCCCCGATTTTGACAGCATCCTGGTGTACAAAACCGGCCGTGCGCCCATTAACGTGACCATTTTCAACCCGTTTGAAGTGCGCGACGGCAACTACGAACTGAAGATCGTAGACAGCAATCCGGACGACAACCAGGTAGATCAAAATGGCGCACGCTGGGAATTGCGTCGCTTGCCCGACGGGCAGGTGATCGTCTCCGAACGAACGATCAACGAGATCAACGAGCAGATCGTGTCCGAATACGGCTTCACCGTCACGGTGGCCCAATCGGAAACCGAACCCGGCGAGAATCCGCTGGGCGACAACGGGGCCATTGGCGGCGAGGTGACTTTTGCCGATGAAGACAGTCCCTGGTTGACCGGTTTGTCGGACGATGCCGATGCGTTGATACTCAATTACGTGCGCACCGGGCTCCAAGAGCCGGACAATGAGCTGGATCCCAACCAAAACCTCAGTACGCTGGCCAACGGCTGGTTTGTGCCCTATGTACTGGCTTACTGGTATCTGGACCAATTGCCGGAAAACACAAACTTTATCCTGACGCCCGCCTGGACGGAAAACCTCGCCGGTGGCCTGGGGAACAACAATAAGGTGGTGGTTGGTGACAGTACAGCGGGTCGTCTCAAGCGCCTTAGCGAACTCAACAACGTGGATGTCGTGTTCACCAGCGACAAAAGCAAGTGGTCGCGTTGCATTGTGGTGGAAACGGCTTCGTACTACTTCTCCAGCCCGACATCGCCCAAAGACCCCGCTCTGGTGATCGAAAGCCCGTCCACTACGCGCCGCAGGCTCAACTTCGACACCCGCTTCTCGCTGCCCGTCGGTAAAGACGACGCCGACGGCGACGGTTTGCCGGATCCGGACGGCACCATTGACCCCGTCTCGGGTAAGCCGATGTACGGCATGGGCTGGTTCCCGGGTTATGCGGTGGATGTGGAAACCGGTCAGCGGCTGAACATTTTCTTCGGAGAAAATTCGGTGTACTCGCGCAACGTGGACTCGACCTACACCGGAAGGGACATGCTTTTCAACCCGACCAGCGAGTTCATTTACGACAATTTCAACCCTGCGCTCGGCTTCCAGTACTACAACTTCATGGCGGGCGGTCAGCACATGATCTACCTCACCGCCATGCCGTACGACTCCTGCAAAACGCTCTGGCGGCAAATGACGCCCGATCTGTACCCCTCTGATCTGGCTACCCTGGCACAAAAGCGCAGAGCCATGGTCAATATTCTCTGGGCGGGTATGTTCATGACGGCTCCCGGCTACCAGATGCTACCGCTGCAGCAGGGGCTCGTGCCCAACGATGTGCGCGTCAAGCTGCGTGTGCAAAACCGGTTCGGCACCTGGTGGAAAGAAGAAACCGACCCGGGTGGAAGCGTGACTTCCAAGTTCAACGGCCACCCGACCTACCAGTTCGCCATCTCCGGACGCGAGTCGTACGACGTCACCGCCAACAAGGATCTGGTGAACAATGCGCTGGACTCCATCAAGGTTGTGCCAAACCCGTATTACGGGTACTCGGACTACGAGACGTCCCAGTTCAGCAACACGGTGAAAATCACCAACCTTCCCGGCGAATGTACGGTGACGATCTACTCGCTTGACGGCAAGTTCATTCGCCAGTACAAGCGGAACGAGCAGTATCAGCCGTACAACCAGATTTCGCCCGCATTGGAGTGGGATCTGCGCAACAACAAGGCCATTCCGGTGGCCAGCGGCGTGTACCTCATCCACATTGACGCGCCTGGCCTGGGTCGAAGAACGATCAAGTGGTTCGGGGTTGCCAGGCAGTTTGACCCCTCTGGTCTTTAATTCAGCTTACAAGCGGTCTGCGAAGGATTCCTGAAAGGGATAAGCCTTCGCAGACCATATTTGCTGTGTTCAACCATTTTCTCCATTTATCAGCATTTTTTACATGAAAAATAGCTACATTTTATTTGTATCGGTTTTGCTCATGGCCGCTTCGTTCCTGTACGCCGGCAACCCGGATCGCCAGGGAGAGGCAGGAGCGGGTCAGTTGCTGATCAACCCATGGGCGAAGTCGGCAGGTTTTCACTCCATGAACACCTCCAGCGTGACCGGGGTGGATGCCCTTTTTCTGAATGTGGGCGGGCTGTCGCGGATCAACCGCACACAGGTGCAATTCTGCCACACCCGCTACCTGGAAGGCGCCGACCTGAACATCAACGCTTTCGGCCTGGCCCAACGGTTGGGAAAAAAGAAAAGTGGCGCCTTCGGCCTTTACCTCATGTCCTTTGACCTGGGCGATTTTGATCTGACATCCGAAAACACCCCCGAAGGGACGGGCGCTACGTTCAGTCCCGCTTTTTACAACATGGGTGTTTCCTATTCGCACTTGTTCTCCAACCGCGTTTCGGTGGGTTTTACGTTCAAAGTTGTGCACGAGTCCATTTCCGACGTGTCGGCGACGGCCTTTGCCGTGGATGCCGGCGTGCAGTATGTTTCCGGACCCAACGACAATTTTAAATTCGGCATCGCCCTGCGCAATGTCGGCTCCCGCATGCAATTTTCGGGCGAAGGGCTTTCCGAACAGCGCCCCAACCCCAACCCGACCTTTGAATACCCGATCACGTACTTCCAGCGTTCGGCCAGCTACGAGCTGCCCTCGCAGTTGAACCTGGGTGCTTCGTACGACTTTTTGTTGGGCAGCCCTGAATACCGGCTGACAGCGTTGGGTAACTTTACGTCCAACGCCTTTTCCCGCGACCAGATCGGGGGCGCTATGGAGTTTGCATTCCGCGAGTTATTCGCCCTGCGGGTAGCCTACAAAACAGAAACCGATTACGTTGATCTGGAGTCTACCCTCGATAACGGTATCGCCGCCGGCTTCTCGGCTTCCCTGCCTTTGCGCAAAAAAGAGGCAGACGATATTTTTATCCCGAAACTCACCCTCGAGTACGGATACCGCGTCACCAAAGTGTACGACGGTATCCATAATATCGGGGTACGCATTGATTTGTAAGCGTTTGCAACCGAATTTAAAAAAATGTTGCACCATAAAGTAAATTGACTGTATCTTTGCCCTGTTCATTCCGCAGAAACGTTCCCACTCACGTAGGAACGTTTCTGTTTTTTCATTAACCCATTTTCAAGCACTCCGTCGGCTGGCAAATGTTCGCGACGGGTGCACCTGGCGCCTTCCGGCGCCTTTTTTTACCTGCTAAATATTACGCACCATGGCTAATTACACGTATCTGACTCAGAACGGCTACGAAAAGCTAAAAAGGGAACTCGACGATCTAAAATCTGCTGGACGCCAGGAAGCAGCCTCGGCCATTGCCGAAGCCAGAGATAAAGGCGACCTGTCGGAAAATGCCGAATACGACGCCGCCAAAGAGGCGCAAGGGATGCTCGAAATGCGCATTAACGAGATTGAAACCGTACTGGCCAATGCGCGTATCATCGATGAGAGCCAGCTCGATGCGTCAAAAGTGGCCATTTTGGCCAATGTGACCATCAAAAACAAAAAAACCGGCAAACAAATGACCTACAAGCTGGTATCCGAAACGGAGGCCGATCCGAAAAACATGCGGATTTCGGTGACCTCCCCCATTGGTCAGGGGCTGCTGGGCAAAGCCAAGGGCGAAATGGCTACCATTCAAACGCCCGGCGGCCAAATGGAATTCGAAGTAATGGACATCACCCTGGACTAAACACCATGCCGACCATTTTCACCCGCATCATCAACGGCGAGATTCCCAGCTACAAGATCGCTGAAACCGATCAATTCCTGGCTTTTCTGGACATCCGACCCATGGCCAAAGGGCATACCCTCTGCATTCCGAAGACCGAAATCGACTATATTTTCAACGTAGACGACGACCTGCTGGGCCAACTGATGGTGTTCGCCAAAAAGGTGGCCCAGGCGGTCGAGGCGGTCGTGCCGTGCAAGCGCATCGGCGTGGCCGTCGTCGGCATCGAGGTGCCGCACGCGCACATTCACCTGATTCCGATCAATGCCGTGACCGACCTGGGCTTTGGTCGGCCACCGGTGGAGGTGGACCCGGCGGAAATGGCAGCGTTAGCCTCGGAGATTGCTTCGCGGGTGCGGTTGTGAGCTTAAATTGTTGATTGTCCATTGGCGGGTCATGGAGTGTACTGCTTTCTCAAGCCAAGCGTTGTGTGGAACATTCATTCAACGACAAACCATTTACAAATCACCCCCTCGGAAGTTCCTACACGGAGGAAGTACATTCCCGCAGGAAGAGCAGATACGTCAATCCTTTGCTGGTGATCACCTGAAGGAAAATTGGCCAGTTGATACATCCTGCCATGCACGTCGAAAATATGGATGGTGTTTAGCTCCACTTGTGGTGATAGAACATGGAGCTCATCACGGGCCGGATTGGGGAATAGCGTAAGGTTCGCTTGTCGGCTTTCAGGCTCCCCTGCTGTGGTGCTTTTATCGAAGTAAAAAGTAATTGGTCTGCCGCCCAGCTCAATCGGCGTGCCGTCGGAGCGTACACCGCGAACATTTTTCAGTAGAATTCGGGTAGAGTCCGGCCAATTGGCTGAATATGTATCCTTGGAGATGAGGATCAAAGAAAAGACCCTTTCCTGCGGGATCGACTGCGAAGGTTCTGTCAGGCACAAACTGTAGTGTTTATTCTCAACTTTGTCCTGATAGAGGTGTAGCGCACCGGGCGGATGGTTTGGAGATATAAAAAAGTTCGATGACCAAAAGGTATCAACTATCTCGAGGCTAAGGCTAAGCCCGTATAGCCCGGGCACATCACCAACCATGATTTTCAGCTGTCGAACGCCGCCGGGTTGGACCAACTGCTGGTTGGATGGGCCGGCAATTTCCAGGTAAACGTCGTCCGACAAGAAGTAGTCATCCTGGGGGGGCTGATACAGGGGGTGCGTAACACCCGTGAACTCGCTCACCAGTTCTACATCCAGGGAGTCGATTCGTCCGTTGCCGGAGGCGTCGACGTATTTCAAGTCGTATTGGTTGTTGTAGGAGACATTCCAATCAGGCGCCTCCGTCGGTTTCCATATCACTGGTTCCGCTCTTTGGGGTCCTTCGGCTCCCCATGCCACGCCCAAAGGCAAAAGATCGTGGTGATCTACGATCCCATCGCGGTTGGTGTCGCCCGGCCATAAACAATCCGCATTGGCGCATTCCTTATACGTACAATCACCGGTGAATCCTATTGCATATTCCTGGCGGATAAAAGCCAGGCGATCCCTGAGTGCGTCCACCTGCTGAAGGTTGTTGAGTGTTCTGTCGGCCATCATTACAAACGCCCAATCGATCGTATGTTCCTTTTGTGGCATCAGGTTGCCCAGGTAAATACTCGTGAGCGTTTTCCAGGTGTCTTTTACAGGTGGCACATTGGTCATCGCCCAAGCATCAGGATCGGCGGGGTCGCCTGTGAAAATATAGTCTGATTTGGGTCGGGTGGGGCTTTCAGGGTCCTGGCCGGTGCCGCCCCGGGTGATCGGCTGTCCCCATGGCCAATATCCATTCATGTAGTGGTAGAATTGAAAGTCTGTAAATGCGTGTTCTGCTATGTAAATTGTTTTATACAGTGCTCTATTCAGCGACATGACGGCAAATGCCGGTGGGTTTATTCCGATGGGGACAGCAGAACCAACAGCCATCTCATCGTCGTTATCTTTGTTGTATACATAAAACGCTTGCTGGTCAACCAGGGTGCCAATGCCGTCGTCGGGGTCGCAACCTATAGCCATCCAGGCGAAAAGCGCGACTATACAGGAGTCAAGCCGTTCCCCGAAGTTGATGAACCGGTTCTGGCAAAAGATAGTGTGGTTTAAGTCATCCTGATTGATGCACGACAAGCTCCAATAGGTCTGCTGGATGTCAATTTTGGGTAAAAAATGGCTGTTTCCGTAAAAGTTTTGTTGTGGATGAAAAAGTGCCCATGAAATATCTGCCGCCAAAATAGCCGGGTCAAGTCCTTCTGGATGCGGGTATTCGCCCAGATGTGGTTCGTAGAAACCGTTCTGATTTCTATCATAAAATGGCGCAAGGGTGTGGTCATCATAAGGCAACGGGAAGCCGTTTTGGGCTTCAAACCAGATATTCCCTACGCCAGGCCAACCGTAAATGGCCGGACGGATGACCTGAACTGTGCCGTCATCAGCCCAGTCATTCAGGTGAAGGCTGATGTCGTTCCTTGTAACCCGCCAGGACCGGTTCCAATGGCGGCACTGCTGGTTGTCGGAATCGGTCACAGATCCTCCAGTGTAGATGGGTGATGACGTTTCAAAGAGCTCTCCGGCAATAAATAACGTACTATGGGTGGAGTCTAAACCTGCAAACTTCAGCGAATGCAAATTTATGCCAAGGTTATTGCCCTTTCCGGGCTCGTCCGTGGTGTAAGGGTTTAAGCGAAGCCCCTGTCCGCCATACCAAGTATTCAGGTTGCCCATGCCAACAGGACCCATTAACAATCGATTTCCGTGCACGGGGGTGATCTCGGTAGGGAATGGACAAAAACTCTGCCCCCAAATGATCACAGGGAACAGCAGTACGGTTATGGGCAGGAAATTTTTCATGTTGTTCATTTAGCATTAGTGAATGAACAAAAATACCTTCCAATGGCATCAAAAAGCACCTGGAATGCGTGCGGACACACGAATATAGGGTGAACAGGGTAGTAGAGTGAGTGAGTGGTTTTGCGGGTGACAGTTGGCGCCAGGCATAGTATTTTGGGTCACATAACCCGGGAAAGGCCATACTGGATGAAAACAGCTGTTGAACACACGGCCTTGGCCTCAATGTCATCAACTTGGTGTCAAAAGATTGTTTTGCAGTTGTAACGGCAAAAGAATGGTTTTTTCTTCTTTGGATTAGCGTCATTCCCTAACCCTTATCACATCCACCGATTGTTCCCGGATCATCCGGTTTAATGCGGGTAGGTCGCGCGACTTGATTTGCTCCCATTGCGCCAGTTTTGCATTGACCTGCTCGAAAAGCATATTTTTCACCTCGTAGTCCTGGCGGGTAGGCGGGAAGTCGCCTTGCGCAGCGATTTCCATGAGGTTGGCCAGTTTGTCGTTGAGGCGTACCGGAAAGTTGAGCGGGTCCTGGCTTGATTTGTTTTGGGTCTGGTAGAGTGTTTTTTCGACGTCGGTCATGAGCGAGTCGATGCGCTTGATGTCCGATCGCAGCATTTCCATGGAATTGCTTTTGGGTAGTTGTTCTGCCAATCCGTTCATTTGCCCCCTGACAAGCCGAATGTCGGCGATGACTGCGTGTATTTGGCTGAGTTTGTCGGAGCAACCGGCGACAAAATTGAATTGCTCTTGCAAATGATCGTCGGTGGCAGTCGTTCGCGGATCCTTGAGTATCCGGATCGGCTGCTCCGCTTCATGCCCTTTGGCCCGGATGCGGATTCGGTAATCACCGGGGATTGCGGTTGGACCCCTGAGCCTGGACGACCAGAGCACCAATCCTTCAAATTTTTCTGCGCCGGTGTAGCGCAAGTCCCAGATCAAATTATTGGCGCCCTGTTTGACTTTCAGTTGATCCGGCTTGCGGCGGTCGCCCGGCTTTTCTGTGGGGTACGTGCTGTACCTCCGGACAACGTTCCCTTTTTGATCCAGCACATCGGCCTGAATAGTGTCTTTATCTCCGGGTTTGTCGGCCATAAAATAATGAATGGATACACCGCCCGGAGCGTTTATGCCCGCCGTTTTCAACCCCGTTGTCTGTACACCTGGCATCCGGTACGCGGGCGTTGGTTCGAAGATGTGGAGCGGTTTTTCGACCAAATTTTCATCGAACTGATGCAGCACGGTCAGGTCGTCCAGTATCCACAGGCTGCGGCCCTGGGTGGCCACGATGAGGTTGTTGTTTTTGATGGTCAGGTCTGTGATGGGCGTCAGGGGCAGGTTGAGTCGCAGCGGTTTCCACCCTTTACCGTCGTCGAAACTGACGTATAGCCCGGATTCGGTGCCGCAGAACAGCAGTCCACGGCGCACAGGATCGGCGCGTACAACGCGGGTGAAGTGCCCATCCGGTATGCCCGTGTTGAGCTGACGCCAGTTTTTCCCGTAGTCGTCGGTGTGAAACAGGTAGGGTTTGAAATCGCCCGATTTATAGGCAGTAGCAGCGAGGTAAAGGCCGCCATTGCGGAAGGGGTCGGGTTCCATGCTGTTGACCATGCACCATTTGGGCAGGTTGGCGGGCGTGACATTGCTCCAGGTTTGGCCGGAGTCGCGTGAAACGTGCACCAGACCGTCGTCGCTGCCGGTCCACAGCAATCCGGGTTCACGTGGCGATTCACAGGCTGCGAAAATGGTACAATAATATTCGACGCTGGTATTGTCCTGGGTGATGGGGCCACCGGAAGAGCGCTGGCGGGTTTTGTCGTTGGTGGTCAGGTCGGGGCTGATCAACTGCCATGTTTGCCCTTCGTCGGTGGTGGCGTGCAGGTGATTGGAGGCGGCGTAGAGCTTTTTTGGGTTGTGGGGAGAGAAGAAGAGCGGGAAGTTCCACTGGAAGCGGAATTTGGCGTCCTCGGCGCCGTGGCCCATGTTGTCTTCGGGCCAGACGTTGATCATGCGCGCGGACATGGCTTTGTGGTCGACCCGGGTCAGGTACCCGTGATAGGAGCCACCGTACACGATGTCGTTGTTCAACGGATCAACCGCGATGTGGCCCGATTCGCCGCCGGCGGTAGGCTCCCAGTCGCGTTCGTCGATGGAAGCGTCGTAGCTGCGCGACAGGATACGCACGGTGCTGTTGTCTTGCTGTGCGGCGTAGATGCGGTAGGGGAAGTGGTTGTCGGTGGTGACCCGGTAGAACTGGGCGGTGGGTTGGTTGTGGTAGGTACTCCAGGTTTCGCCGCCGTCGTAGCTGATCTGTGCGCCCCCGTCGTCGCCGATGATGAGCCGCCGTGGGTCGTCGGGAGCGATCCACAGATCGTGGTGGTCGCCGTGGGGAGCGCTTTTGGCCTGGAAGGTTTTTCCACCGTCTTTGGACACGTGGTATTGGACGTTCATGACGTACACCTTGTCCGCATCTTGCGGGTCGGCGTAAATGCGGGTATAGTACCAGGCGCGCTGGCGAAGGTTACGGTCTTCGTTGGTTTTGATCCACGTTTTGCCGCCGTCATCGGAGCGGAAGACACCGCCGGTTTGGGCTTCCACGATGGCAAACACCCGCTGCGGATTGGCGGCTGAGATGGCGACGCCGATGATGCCGAGGGTGTCGGTCTGGGGCAAGCCCGGGTTGCGGCTGATATCGGCCCAGGTGTCGCCCCCGTCGGTGCTTTTCCACAGGGCCGAGCCGTCGCCGCCGCTGCTCAGGTTGTACGGGGTTCGGCGGACGCGCCAGGTGGTGGCGTACAGGATGCGGGGGTTGGCGGGGTCGAAGCACAGGTCAACGGCGCCGGCGTCCTCGTTGGCGAAGAGTATTCGTTGCCAGGACTTTCCGCCGTCCCGGGAGCGGTACACGCCGCGGTCCTGACTGCCTTTGAACAGGTCGCCCAGAACGGCTGCGTATACGACGTCGGGATCGTTCGGGTGCACGCGCAAGCGTGCAATGTGGCGGCTGTTGGGCAGTCCGGCGAACTGCCAGGTCTGTCCGGCGTCGGTACTGCGCCAAACGCCAAAGCCGTAGCTGACGTTGCCACGCACCGTTTTTTCTCCACCACCGGCGTACAGCACATTGTGGTCTGAAGGGGCCACCTCAATGGCGCCGATGGATCCGCCAAACCACGGGTCGGAGATGTTGCCCCAGGTGCGTCCGCCGTCGGTGGTGCGCCAAACGCCCCCACCGGTGCTGCCGAAGTAATACAGGTTGGGTTTGCCGGCAACGCCTGTAACCGCTGCCGAACGGCCGCCCCGGTAGGGGCCGATGCAACGGAAAGCGAGCGACTGAAAGACAGAGTCGGGGTAGCCTGTCGTTCGTTTATCTGCCGATGGTTGATTTTGGTTGTGACCGGGAGAGGGGAGTAACAACAACAGACACCAACAAAGGATACCTGAAAAGGCGCTTGTCAATCGAGGATATTGCATGATGGAATAGGTTGAGCACAAACTACCGTTGCGGGGCGAATATACAACGGTGAACTGCGGATTGGAGAAAATGCTTTAAATCTTGCACTAATGAGAGATTGCTTTGTATAGAATGCGTATAATTAGGGTAAATCAATGATAATCACTTTGTTTAGCGTGCATTTCTGTATCGTCAACATTCAAACAGTTTACCTTTACAGGGATTTAGAATAATTGATTTATCAATCATTTAAACGCATGTCCGTAGAAATTCTTTCCCGGTTGCAATTTGCCTTCACCGTGGCATTTCACTACATCTACCCGCCGTTGAGCATTGGCCTGGGGTTAATCCTTATTTTTCTGGAGGGGCAGTATCTGCGCACGGGCGACAAGGTTTGGGAGCATCTGACGAAGTTTTGGATCAAGATTTTTGCCCTTATTTTCGGCATCGGTGTAGCCACAGGTATTGTGATGGAGTTTGAGTTCGGCACCAACTGGGCCACCTATTCGCGGTATGTGGGCGACATTTTCGGCTCGGCACTGGCGGCGGAGGGCATCTTTGCTTTTGCGCTGGAATCCGGTTTTTTGGGCATCCTCCTATCTTTTTTGAAAAATAAACAGCCATGGAAACATTACTTGGACTCGATTTGCCCACCTGGTGGTTTTTGGTGGTGGGCGCTGTATTTACCGGTTACGCCATTCTCGACGGTTTCGATCTGGGCGCGGGGGCCCTGCATCTGTTCTTTCGAAAAGAGGAAAGCCGCCGCATTGCGCTGAACGCCATCGGACCGGTTTGGGACGGTAACGAGGTGTGGCTGGTGATCGGCGGAGGCGCTTTGTTTGCCGGCTTTCCGCACGTGTACGCCACCGTTTTTTCAGCGTTCTATGTGCCGTTTATGCTCTTTGTGGTTGCGCTGATCTTTCGCGCCATCAGCATCGAATTCCGGAGCAAGGAACCGATGACCTGGTGGCGTTTGACCTGGGACATCAGCTATTCGGTCTCGAGTATCCTCATCACGCTCATTCTGGGTATTTTGCTGGGCAACCTGATTCAGGGCATACCGATTGGCGCTGATTTTGAATTCCGGGGCAGTACGTGGGCCTTCTTTAATCCTTATGCCTTGCTTACGGCTGCCACTACACTGGCTTTGTTTTCCATGCACGGCGCGATATACCTGGCTATGAAGACCGAAAAGAGGCTGCACACCCGACTCGTGTTGATGATCAAACAGACCAGCCGGGCCTTTGTCATCCTGTTTGTGCTGCTGACCATGGCCACCCTGATTTATATACCGGATATGGCCGAAAAATTCAGGCGATATCCGGCGCTCTTTGCCGTTCCGGCCTTGAGCATGCTCAGTTCGATCAATATCCGCCGGTATTCCGAAAAAGGGTTGTACCTCACTGCGTTTATTTTTTCGGGAGTGACCTCGGCGCTGCTGCTCGCTATGGTGGCCATTGGCTTGTATCCGGTGATGGTGCCCAGCACGTTCAACCCGGACTGGAGCCTGACAGTGTACAATGCCGCTTCCTCCGGTCCGTCTTTGCGCATCATGCTCACCATTGCGGCGATCGGCGTGCCGATCGTGGCCGTGTATACGACGTTTGTTTTTTGGACCTTCCGGGGAAAGGTCAAACTGGATGAAAATAGCTATTAAACGCCTTAAAAATGAAAATGATACGCGGAATAACCCGCCTCCGGATAAAACAGCTACCAGGAGTCAGATTATTCCGCATTCCGCATTCCACATTCCGCATTCGCCTTACCTTTGCTCCATGGACGACCAAACGGGCAAGCTCCTGCTCGACTCCGACCGTTTTCAGCTCATGATCGAGCGCCTGTGTCAGCAGGTGATCGAAGACTGGGGCGATATGCAGGATACTTGCATCATTGGCATCCAGCAACGCGGCGTGTTCGTGGCCGACCGCATGCACCGGCGGCTCACCGAACTGACCGGAAACAACCGGATTGATTACGGCAAGTTGGATATTACCTTTTACCGCGACGACTTCCGGATGCACAACAAACCCTTGTCGCCGCACCCCAACGAGATCGATTTTCTGGTGGCCAATAAAAAAGTGCTGTTGATAGACGATGTGTTGTACACCGGGCGCACCATTCAGGCGGCCCTCTCGGCCCTGCAACATTACGGTCGACCCCGCCTGGTGGAATTGCTGGTGCTGGTGGATCGCCGTTTTAACCGGCACCTCCCCATTCAGGCAGACTATGTCGGGCTACATGTCGACGCCCTCGACGAAGCCTACGTCAAAGTACGCTGGAAAGAAAAACACGGAAAAGACGAGATCCTGTTGTTCGAATACAAGCCAGATTAGCGGATATCGTTATGTACTGACGCCCCAACCTGAAATCCGACATTGATGAAACACCTCATAGGCATAAAGGACATCACCGAGAAGGACATCCAGCTCATTTTTGAGACGGCGGACAACTTCAAGGAGGTGATCAACCGGCCCATCAAAAAGGTTCCGAGTCTGCGCGACCTGACCGTCGCCAACCTTTTTTTTGAAAACAGCACCCGCACCCGCGTGTCCTTTGAGCTGGCCGAGCGCCGCCTGAGCGCCGATATCGTCAACTTCACGGCTTCCAGTTCGAGCGTCAGCAAAGGCGAGACCCTGCTCGATACGGTAAACAACATCCTGGCTATGAAGGTGGACATGGTGGTGATGCGCCATCCGGCGCCCGGCGCCTGTGTTTACCTGGCTTCGCGCATCCCGGCCAACATCATCAACGCCGGCGACGGCACCCACGAACACCCCACCCAAGCCTTGCTGGACGCCTTTTCCATTCGGGAAAAACTGGGCGACCTGGCTGGCAAAAAGGTGGCCATCATCGGCGACATCGTGCACAGCCGGGTAGCCCTCTCCAACGTGTTTTGCTTGCAAAAATTAGGCGCCAGGGTGCGCGTCTGCGGCCCGCCCACCCTGATTCCCAGGCACTACCACGAACTCGGGGTAGAGGTCTCCTACGATGTGCGCGATACCTTGCGCTGGTGCGACGTAGCCAACGTGCTGCGTATCCAGCTGGAACGGCAGGACATCAAATACTTCCCCAGCCTCCGCGAGTACCATCAATATTTCGGCATCACCCGCGCCATGCTCGACGAGCTCGACAAACCGATTCTCATCATGCACCCGGGCCCCATCAACCGAGGCGTGGAACTCACTTCGGAGGTGGCCGACAGCCCGCACAGCATCATCCTCCAACAGGTGGAAAACGGCGTGGCCGTGCGCATGGCCGTTTTGTATTTGCTGGCGGGTACGAAGTAAATGAAAACAGAGGCTGTCTCACAAGTATTTAACGGAATCAGACAGCGAAATAAAATTTTGATCGAGCATAGTGTCGGCGTGACTTCAAGTCACGCCGAC
>JBGSTG010000096.1:0-14229 GCA_041736625.1 Saprospiraceae bacterium
CGCCGTCGGGGCCCTGGCCGGCCGACCTGCCACCCCTGCCGCCCGGGTTCCATTTGCCAGCGCCGGAGCAACTCGCCGCCCGGCGCACGGTGTTTATTCCCTCGCCGGCCGGGATTGCCATACCCGGCGCCAAAAACAACCGCAGCGAGGCGGAAATGATTGCCTGGCTGGTGCGGTATTTTCAGGCGTGGTACCGGGTATCGGGCCGAGCCTGGCTTCCGGAACACACGCTGGGCATCATCACGCCCTGGCGGGCGCAGATCGCACAAATCCGTCAAACACTGGAAAAATGGGGGCTGGACCCAAACGCTTTTACCATCGACACCGTCGAACGCTACCAGGGCGGGGCGCGGGATGTGATCCTGATGTCCTGCTGTGTAAACGCGGCCCATCAACTGGAGTCGTTGGTGAGCTTGTCTACCGAAGGGATCGACCGCAAACTGAACGTGGCGCTCACCCGCGCGCGCGAACACGTGGTGGTGCTGGGCAATGCGGATGTGTTGAAAGAAGACCCGCGATACCGGGCGTTGATGGATGCCTGGTCGGCAGGATGACTATCAGGTAAACGATTCCAGCGATGGCCACGGAAATTTGAAGCCGTTGAGGAAATCGCGCACCGACATGCGCTTTTTACCCTCCATTTGCAGCTCTTCTATGCGCAAGTAGCCGTTGGCTACGCGTAGAAACAGGTGTTGTTTACTGTCGGAGAACAGGTCGCCGGGCTGCCCTTGCAAGTGCGTCCGTTCATCCGGAACGGCGCGCAGGATCTTCAGCATGCGTCCGTCGAAGTCCATCCAGGCGCCCGGATGGGGGCTGAGTCCGCGGATGAAATTGTGTATTTCCCGAACCCTACGGCCGCTGTCGATCCGGCAGGTTTCGGTAAATATCTTGGGGGCGTGGGTTACCTCGGCGGCCACTTGTGGCAGTGGTCGGGCGGCGCCGGTTTCGAGTGCCTGAACGCTGCGCAACACCAGGTCTGCGCCGAGCATCATCATGCGGTCGTGCAGTTCTCCGGCCGTTTCATTCTCGCCGATGCCGATGCGTTCCTGAAACAGGATGTCGCCGGTATCGATCTCGTGTTTCAGCAGAAAAGTGGTGAGTCCGGTCTCTTTTTCGCCGTTGATGACGGCCCAGTTGATGGGCGCTGCGCCGCGGTATCTGGGCAACAGGGAGGCGTGCAGGTTCATGGTTCCGCGGGGTGGCATGGTCCAGACCGCTTCGGGCAGCATGCGAAAGGCAACGACGATCTGCAGGTCTGCGTGCAGGTTTTTCAAGGCATCCAGAAATGCGGGATCCTTGAGTTTGGGAGGTTGCAACACCGGCAACCCGTGTTCCAGTGCGTACCGCTTGACGGCCGACTGCTGCACGCCGAGGCGGCCGCCGGGCTTGTCGGGCGCAGTGACGACCGCAGGGATGGGGTAACCGTGCTGAACCAATATGTCGAGCGAAGGAACAGCAAACTCGGGTGTGCCCAGAAAAACGATGCGCATCATGGCACAAAGTTGCGCCGGAAGAACCATATTTGGTGCAATTGTTTATTTTTGTCGGACAATACCGGACAGCCCGGCATTGTATTAACACCCACCAACATTATGATAGCCCAGTTTAACAAACCCATCGCCGTTGCCCTGGCGCTATTCCAGATGTTCGGCGCCACCGCACTTTCCGGCCAGACCCGGGTGGAGGGATACGTTTTTGAAAACAACAACAGGGGTTTTCTGAACCAGGCGAAAGTGGAGGTTTTTTATTGGCCGTCCAGCCAACCGGTGGCAGCGGCCTTCACCACCATCGATGGACAGTTCATTTTTTCTTTGCAGCCCGGCAGGTATCTGATGCGCACCACCAAGGATTTGTTTGAAGAGCGGCGCGACACGGTTACCGTGGAACAAACGCCTCTGTTTTTAAAAATGCCCCTGCAACGCCGGCCGGGTTACCTGTTGGAGGCCACCCTGGCCGATGCGCGCAACGACGACAACGTGGTGGTAGACGCCATCACCGGCGCCACCATCGAAATTTACAACCGTACGCAGGATACCGTTGAAATGATGCTCGATCAGCATCCGGAGGCCTTTTTCCGTTTCAACCTCGAACAGGGAAATCATTACACCATCCTGATCCGAAAACCGGGATATTTGGCCAAGCGCGTCGAAGTGTTCGTCAACGTCGAAGACTGCATCCTGTGCCTGCACGGGCTCGACGACATGACGCCGGGCGTGTCTGAAAACCTGACCGGCGGCAACACCATGGGCACCCTGTTGACCAACATCGAGCTGGAGCGGGCGACCATGAACAAAAAAATCGGGCTGAACAACATTTATTACGATTTCGACAAGTGGGACATCCGGCCTGAAGCGGCCGCTGAGCTGGACAAGGTGGTGCAACTGCTGCTCGATAACCCCGACATCAGCGTCGAACTCGGTTCGCACACCGATGCGCGCGGCGAAAACGAGTACAACATCGAGTTGTCGCAGAAGCGCGCCGAAAGTGCCGTCGCCTACATCGTGCAGGGCGGTATTGACTCCAGTCGAATCACCGCTCGCGGGTATGGAGAAACGCAACCCGTCAACGGATGCACCGACGGGGTGACGTGCACCGAAGACCAACACGCCGCCAACCGCCGCACCGAGTTGCGCATCACCGGCATCTCGCCGGATGCTCTGGAGCGCCGGCGCTGGCGCAGCCTGGAAGACATGATCCGGGAAGAGCGAAAAACACAGCAAACAACCCAAAACAAATAGCGCCACATGTTGCCGAACAAAGAGACTTTTCAAATATCATCCGCTACCGGCCATCGCCTGTACGGCGTACACTGGCCTGCCGAACGGCCGCGCGCCCTGGTGCTGGTGGTGCACGGGTTGGGTGAGCACGTCGGGCGCTTTGGACACCTGGCAGCCCGATACGGGCAGGCCGGCATCGCTACCGCCGGCTTCGATCATCCGGGGCACGGGGCCAGCGGTGGAAAGCGCGGGCACGCCGCCAGCCTCGACGAACTGCTGAACAACGTGTCTGCGGTGTTGGGCGAACTGAAAAAGGCGCACCCCAACCTGCCGGTTTTCCTGCACGGCCAGTCCATGGGCGGCAACATTGCCCTGCACTACGCCCTGCGTTTCCCGGAAGCGGTGCAGGGGGTGATCGCCAGCAGTCCGTGGATACGGCTGGCGTTTCCCGATCCGGCAGTCAAAGTGGCTGTTGGGCGACTGATGAGCCGCATTGTACCGGCCTTTTCCCTGCCCACCGGCCTGGATGCGCGCAAGATTTCGCGCATCCCCGAAGTGGTGGAAGCATATCGGCGCGACCCGCTGGTGCACGATCGCATTTCGGCAGCACTGGGCATGGCGATACTGGATGCCGCCCGTCAACTCAATGCTTTTGCCGGAACCTACCCGGTACCTTTGTTGCTGATGCATGGCGACGCCGACGGGCTAACCTCGCACGCCGCTTCCCTGGCGTTTGCCGGCCATGCCGGCGGCGACATCACGTTCCGTTCCTGGCCCGGCGCCTACCACGAGCTGCACAACGAGCCGGAGCAGGAAGCGGTATTTCGCGTCGGGCTCGAATGGCTCGAAGCGCATTTACCGGGCCGGTGAAAAACGCTGAAACATTGATCCTGTCCTGTTGTTTTATGGTTATCTTTGTAGGTAATGTTGGAAAAACAAGCAGAAGCCCGGATCCCGTCCCGCCATGGCGAATTCACCATGATCGCCTACGCGGAAAGCCCTGAAGAACGCATGCCACACCTGGCTTTTGTGGCCGACGGGTTCGACGCATCGGGCGTAGTTCCGGTGCGCATTCATTCGGAGTGCATGACGGGCGATGTATTTGGTTCCCGCCGATGCGATTGTGGCGAACAGCTCGACGCTTCGCTGCGTTATGCCGCCGAACACGGTGGCGTGGTGGTTTACCTGCGTCAGGAAGGACGGGGAATCGGCTTGATCAACAAACTCAAAGCGTACAAACTCCAGGATCTCGGCCTGAACACCGCAGAGGCCAATACGCACCTGGGCTTCGAAATCGATGCCCGTCAGTACGAGTGTGCGGTGTTCATCTTGCAGCACCTCGGCATTTTTCAGGCGGCCCTGTTAACCAACAACCCGGACAAGGTGGAAGCCTTTCGGCTCTCCCCGGTCCGGGTTGTGGATCGCATACCCCTGGTCATTCAGCCCCATGCCGACAACAGGGACTACCTGCAGACGAAACAGGATTTGATGGGGCATTTGTTGGGGCTTTGATGGGGGGATACGATGTTGTATCAACGATATCGTTTCAACGATATCGTTGAAACGATATCGTATCCGTCCCACGGCTGAAGCCGTGGGCTGATGGGTTGATTGATTAACCTTTTTTGAGTTTTAGCTTGGTGGCTACGGTCATTTTTTCTTTGGCCTGCTCTTCGT
Organism: Saprospiraceae bacterium; assembly: GCA_041736625.1. Taxonomy (GTDB): domain Bacteria; phylum Bacteroidota; class Bacteroidia; order Chitinophagales; family Saprospiraceae; genus M3007. The sequence goes on from JBGSTG010000096.1 coordinate 4,395, forward strand.
CGAAGGGTTTGATGTTCACGGTGAGCGTGTGGCCGTCGGCGCTGACTTCGCCGAGTTTGTTGTTGCTGGACTTGATGGACTGGTTCGGGAAGTGGTAGATTTGTTTGTACGACATGTCGCCGAAGAACATTTTCATCATGTCCATCGCGCCCTCCATGTCCTCCTCTTCGCCTTCTGCCAGTGCCTTTTTGATTTCTTCGCCGAGGTCGCCGGCGGCAAGGCGCTCGAACGATTTGCCGTCGTACCGGAAAATTTCCTCCGTTTTGCTGTCGTACTTTTCCTTGTTGATCACGCGCAGGGCGCTGTTCAGGGCGGCGATATCGGTAAACTCAAAACTGTAACCGAACCGGAACTGGGCGGTGTCGTTCACTTCGCGCACATTGCTGATGCCTTTGATGCCGCTGAGCGAGTTGGTCACGCCGCTAAGTTCTTTGCCGATGTCGCCCATATCGGTGTCCGACAGGTCCGGCATTTCTCCACCACCCGTGCTGTCTTCGGCCATGCCTTTGAACATTTCCATCATGCTTTTCACTTCGCTCATGTCGATGACCATGGCGTACTTTCCATTTCCTTTATTGTTAAAGGTTACTTCTTCTTCGATGTGCAAACAGCCGGTCAGCACCGATGCGACGGCCAGTACAACCGGCAGTAAAAAACGAAATTGTTTCATGTTAAAAAGTTGAATGCTTTATTATTGCTGCGCAAATATACATTCCTTGTGGTAACTACGGCTGAATATCCACCTTGCGCAGTGCCAAAGCATTGATGCAGTACCGCAGTTTGCTGGGCGCCGGGCCGTCGGGAAATACGTGGCCGAGGTGTGCTTCGCAGGTGTTGCAGAGGGTTTCCACACGGCGCATGCCGTAGCTGTTGTCGGCGTGGTAGGCCACGGCGTTTTCCCGGACGGGCTGGGTGAAGGAAGGCCAGCCGGTGCCGCTCTCAAATTTTTCGCGGGCATCAAACAAGAGCGTGTCGCAGCAGACGCACTGGTAAAGCCCCGGCTCGAAGCGGGAGCACAGATCTGAGCTGTACGGGCGTTCGGTACCTTTCTGGCGGGTTACGCGGTATTCTTCCGGGGAGAGTTGCGCGCGCCACTCGTCGTCTGTTTTTACTACAACGCGGTCTGGTTGGGGGTTTTCGGTGTCGGCGAATCGAAGGATGTCGGACCAGGTTAACATGGTATTGATTTTTTCTTTTAAAGGATTTTTGGGACGGATTGTTGCGCAAACCCGTGCGGATGTCGGCGCCGCAACACTTTGCCTTCCCGTTCACCCCCCAAAAAAAAGTCGGCGATTCCACCTTTCTTTCTGTCAGGCGCTTTAAAGGGCGTTTTCTTTGCCGTGGGTTTAAAAAACAACTTATGGAATTCGTCCTTAACAGTTTCCTTTATCTGCACATTGCCGCCGGCGCCCTCACCCTGCTCCTGGGGCCTGTGGCGATCTACACCAACGAGTCGAACCTGCGCATTCACCGGCCCGCAGGACGGGTATTTTTTTACGCCATGCTGGTGGTGTGCGCATCGGCAACGTTTGGTTTTTTCAGGCGCCCCGATTTTGTCTTCTATCAATTTCTGTTGGGCATCTCGGTGTTTGTGTGGGCCGGCGTGATGCGGGGCTTTCGTGCGTTGCAATTCATGAAAAATGGGCCGGTGTTGCCCCTGGATTATGTGTACACGGCTTTATTGGGTTTTGCCGGCCTGGCCATGGTGTTGCGGGCGGGTTGGATGTTTGCCCGGGGGGTCGACCCTGCCTTGCCGATCCTGTTCGGGGTGTTTGGTATGGCCTCCCTGTGGGATGCCTCCCGTAATCTGCGGTATTTCAAAAATGCAGGCGATGTACAACGGATGGAATGGCTTGCGCTGCATGTTTCGTCCATGATCGGTGCCTTCATCGCGTCGACGACGGCGTTTGCGGTGAACGCCGCGCCGTTCCTGCCCTGGTACCTGCAGTGGTTTGGCCCGACGGTTTTGCTGGTGCCGGTGCAGGTGTACTTTGGGCGGCGTTTGCGGGCGCGGGTATCGGTGTGATCTATATGATTCCTCGAATTTCCATTAAAGGCTGCCCGCTATGCACCACCCTAAATAAACCGCAGAGGGGCACAAAGGACACACAGAGGTATCACGGAGGCACCGACTACCGAAAGCCTTTAAAATAAACCGCAGAGGGGCACAAAGGATACACAGAGGGGCACGGAGGGGCCGACTACCGACTACCGACTACCGACTACTTAACCTCCAGCACCTCACTGACCATTGCGGTTCCCTGTTTCAAAACCACTTTATACTTGCCTTTGGGCAGGTAGTACTTTCCGGAGTCTGCCTTTTGGAGTTTGGCTTTAGGGTCGGATTTTTCCAGTTTTTTGTTGAGCTTGGTTGCGGCGTCTTCCTGGACGTCGAGGCCATACGCGAAGTAGTTGAGTCCGGCCCGGGCGTCTGTTTCGCCCTGGCGGATCAGGATGCCGCCGTCTTCGGTTTCCACGCGCCAGGCGGTTTTGCCGGCGCTTTTGCTGTAAAAGGCGATGGTTTGTTCGGGATCTTTGGTTTCCTCCCAGGGTCGTTTTTTGCCCCAGTTTGCGCTGTGTTTAACGGACGCGGGGGGGAAAAGGTGGAGGCTTTTGGCGAGGACGGCGGCGGTCATGGCTTGCAGGTGGCCGACGGGAATTTTGTAAATGGACCGGCCATGGGTGCCGGCGATCAGGTCTTTGGCGTTGGCCTGGACGGCCAGGTCGTGCACGGGCACGTCGGGCAAACCCTTACTTACGGCCTGGAAGGAGCGTCCCCGGTCGAGCGAGATGTACAGGCCATGGTCGGTGCCCACGTAGAGCAGGTCGGGGTTGGCGGGATCTTCGCGCACCACGTTCACGGGTTCGAGCGGCAGGTCGGTACCCAGGCGGGTCCAGGTGGCGCCGTAGTTTTCGGTGGCGAAGAGGTACGGGGTAAAGTTGTCGTTGCGGTACCCGTTCAGGGTTACGTAGGCGCGGGCTTTTTCGTGGGCGGAGGCGATGACGCGCGACACCCACAGGTTTTTGGGCAGGGTATCCGACACGCGTTTCCAGTTGAGGCCGCCGTCGCGGGTGACGTGCACCAGGCCGTCGTCGGAGCCGGCGTACAGAAGTCCGAACTGGAGCGGGCTTTCGTGGATGCTGGTCAGGGTTCCGTAGGGGACGTTGCCCTCTTTGGCACCGCGGGTCAGGTCGCCGGAGATGGCTTCCCAGTGCGCACCCTGGTCGAAGGAGCGATACAGCTTGTGTGCGCCGAGGTAGAGGATGTCCTGGTTGTGGCGGCTGAGGTGAATGGGTGTTTGCCAGTTGAAGCGGGGCGGACGCTCGCCCAGATCGTGTTTGGGTTTGATGGGCTCCGGTTTACCGCCGGTGCGGCGCATCCGGAAGTAGTTGCCGAATTGAAAACCGGTGTATACGATGTTGTTGTCGCGGGTGTCGATGGCGATCTGCATGCCGTCGCCGCCGAGGAGGCGCTGGTAAGGGTAGCGGCCTTCCTGCTGCCAGTCGTCGGAGGCTTTGTAGGTGGAGGGGCCCACCCACACGCCGTTGTCCTGGGCGCCGCCGTACACGTTGTAGGGTTCGGCTTCGTCGGCGGCTACGGCGTACAGCTGGCCTACGGGCGGGTTGTTGCAGAGCATCCAGGAGGCGCCGTCGTCCCAGGAAATATTCAGGCCGCCGTCGTTGCCGTTGATCAGGTGCCCGTCGCGCAGGGGATTGACCCACAGGGCGTGGTGGTCGACGTGCACGTTATCGCCGTTGATCTTTAGCCAGGTTTTGCCGCCGTCGTCGCTGCGCACGATGAAAAAGCCGAGGAGGTAGACCTTGTCGGGATTGTCAGGAGCGCAACGGACGTTGGAGAAGTAGTAGCCGTAAGTGAAGTGAATGTTGTCGAGGGGTTCGGAGTGGGTTTTGTACCACGATTGGCCGTTGTCGTCGCTGCGGTACACCTCGGCGCCGATGTAATCCACCTCGAAGAGTTTAGTGTTGGCGTCTTCGAGGTACTCGACGAGGGTGAGCGGCGTGATTTTGCCGTCTTTGACCTGTTTGCGGACGATTTCGGCGGTGTATTTTTCCGGGATATCGTTGTCGCGGAGGTATTGTTCGATCTTGTCGTCGGCCAGCTTGTCAAAATCGGCGGCGCTCATGGTGCGCAGTTGGTCTTTGGTGAGCGCGTCCGGTTTGGGTGCTTCTTTTTTGGGTTTGGCGGCCTGGTTGTCGAGGCTGGCGTAGAGCACGGTTTTGCCGTCTTTTCGTCCGGCGGTCAGGCCGATGCGGCCGACGGTTTTTCCGTTGGGGAAACCGCTTGCGGGGGTGTTGAGGCGGCTCCATGTTTGGCCGCCGTCGATGCTTTTCCAGATGCCCGAGCCTTCGCCGGCGCCGTTGAAGTGCCAGGCGCGGCGGTCGCGTTGCCAGGTGGCGGCGTAGAGCACGTCGGCGTTGCCGGGGTCGACCACCAGGTCGATGGCCCCGCTGTTGTCGTCTACATAAAGGGTGCGCGTCCAGGTGTTGCCGCCGTCGGTGCTGCGGTACACCCCGCGTTCGGCGTTGGGCGAGTAGAGGTGGCCGAGCACGGCCACCCAGAGCACGTTGGGGTTGGTGGGGTGGAGCGCTATGCGGCCGATGTGGTGGCTCTCCGGCAGTCCGCGGTGCTCCCAGGTTTTGCCGCCGTCGGCGCTGCGGTAGATGCCGGTGCCGGCGTAGGAGGAGCGGCTGGAGTTGTTCTCGCCGGCGCCCACCCAGACGACGTTGCGGCCCCAGTCTACGGCAATGTCGCCAATGGTCATGCTGGCCTCGTGGTCGAACACCGGTTCGAAGCGGGTGCCGTTGTTGCGCGTGCGCCACAAGCCTCCGGAGGCGTAGGCGACGTACATGTCGGTGGGGTCGGCGGGGTTGGCCTCCACGTCGGTCACGCGGCAGGAGAAGATGCTGGGCCCGATGCTTTGGGCTTCCAGGGTGGCGAGCAGGGAGTTGGCCTGCATGTCTTTTCGCTGCTGGAATGCCATGAGCCGTTCAGCGGCGGGCGTGGGTTGGGTTTGGGAAAAACAGAGAAACGGGGCAAGGATGGAAAAAACAAACAGAAGTCGCTTCATATGTAGTCAAAAACAGTTGAGGCCTCAAAGATAGACATGCCCGGCGCAAAAAGGTGGCTATCGCCCCACCGGTTCTAAAAACAGCTCTTCCACATACCGGGGCGTTTCCGTCACGGCCTCTATGTCGATGTGCACATCGATGGCCTGCACCCAGTTGTCGCTGCGCAAGGCAAAAAACCAGGTGCCTTCCAGCGGGTAGCTGCGCCGCTGCACGTCTACACTGACCCCTTTTTGGTGAATAAACGACTGGTATTCGCCCTTGTCAAAAAAAGCCGGTGTGTTCGCGGCGTCGAGGAGTGCATATTCGACGTCTTCTCCGCTGGAGGACGTCGTCAGGTTGATGGCCATGCCCAGGGCGAAGGCGGCCAGCGCCGTTTCGGGCTGCACCGGCGCGGCGCGCACGGCGGTGGTCTTGAGCATCTGCGCCAGCTTGTCGGCATCTTTTTTGCGCGCCTCTGCGGCGGCCTGTCCAACGGCGATCCGGTACGCCCAACGAACGGTATGGGGCGGCAGGGTGAACTGGTAGGCGTTCACGGCATTTTTCAGTCCCATCTGGCTGCCGGAAACGGTGACTTGCCCGCCGAGGGACACCAGCTCGGTTTTAACGCCGGCGGCCACCTTGCGGCGCGCAATCTGGTATTGGGGTTGCTTCTTTACGTCCCAGGTCACCCGCGTATCCATGCGCGTCGTTTCGGGGCCGGCGGGCGTGCGGTGCAGGGTAAAGCGGCACACCTTCTTGCCGCTTCCGCTCTCTTTGAAGCGCAGCATGTACACATCGGTTTTGGGCGCGGTGAAGGTGCGCTCCAGCACCTGGTCCATGGCGTAGTCGCGCAGGATGGGGTAGTTGGGGTACTGGAAGAATTCGATTTCCTTGAGCTGGCGTCCGGTGAGCATTTCCACCCGCAGGTCGATGCGGTCGCCGGCAGCGAGCGCAAATGCGTATTCGTCGACGCCGGTAACCTTGAACGTCTGATCGGCCACCAGGATGGGGCCGGCGTCCTGGGCAGCGGCGAGGTGGGCGGCAAGAAGGAAGGCAAAAACCGGAGAACGCATATTCGAAACTATTTGGGACCGGGAGGGCCGTATGTTTTTCCATTGCGGTTCACACCTGGTAAAGGATGAGAAACTCGGCGATTTTTCGGTCGTTGGCCAGCCGCGGCACCTTGTTCTGCCCGCCGAGTTTGCCTTCGCTTTTCATGTATTCCCGGAAAGCGTCGCGTTTCAGCGGGCGCACCACCAGCGTGCGCAGGACGTTGCCGCGAATGAGGTCGTCGTAGTATATGTTCTGCACGCGGAGCCGGTCGTCGACGGCCTGGGCGAAGGCGGCGATGTCGTTTGGCGTCTCATCAAACTCGACGAACCACTCGTGGTATGGCAGCCCGCCTTCGGGCGGATTCACCTGGGGCGCCACGCTGAACTCCACAATCCGGACGCCCATATTGTTGGCCACGGGCAGGACGGCCTCTTCCACTTCCTTGCCGATGACGTGTTCGCCGAAGGCCGAAATGAAGTGTTTGACGCGGCCGGTAACGGTAATGCGGTACGGGTTTTTGGAGACAAACGCCACCGTGTCGCCGATGTTGTACCCCCACAAGCCGGCGTTGGTGTGCAGGATGAGCACGTAGTTGACGCCCAGTTCCACCTCATCGAGCCAGTAGCGGGGCGGGTTTTCATCAAAAAAGGCGTCGAGCGGCACAAACTCGAAAAACATGCCGGCGTCCACATTCAGCAAGAGCCCTTTTCCGGGAAAGGCATCCTGGAAAGCGATGAACCCTTCGGAAGCCGGATAGGTCTCCACGCTGTCCACGGTGTCGCCCACCAGCGCTTCGAGCTTGGCGCGATAGGGCTCGAAGTTGACGCCGCCGTACACGAACACGGAGTAGCGGGGATAGAGCTCGCGGATGGTTTGTTTGCCGGTGCGGGCCAGCAGGCGCTCGTAGTACATCTGCACCCAGGGCGGGATGCCGGAAATAAGACGCATGTCGGCGCCCAGGGTTTCGTCTACAATCCGTTCCAGTTTTTCCTCCCAGTCTTCGATTACGTTGGTTTGCAGGCTGGGCAACTGGTTGGTGCGCAGCCAGGCGGGCACCAGGTGGTTGCTGATGCCGCTGAGGCGGCCGGTGGGTATGCCGCCCACGCGGTCGAGCGTTGGGCTGCCGGAGAGGAAGATCATTTTGCCGTCGAGCCAGTCGCCGTTGCCCGTGCGGGCAAAATAGTTGAACAGGGCGTTGCGCGCGGTGTTGAAATGATGGGGTGTGCTCTCCCGGCTCATGGGTATGTACTTGACCCCCGACGTGGTGCCGGAGGTTTTGGCGAAAAAGCGCGGCTTGCCGGGCCACAGTACGTCCACTTCGCCCCCTTTGATGCGCTCGACGTACGGCTTCAGGTCCTCGTAATCGCGGATGGGTACCCGCGATTTGAAGTCTGCGTACGTGCGCACGTCTGCCAGCCCGTGGTCGCGCCCGAAAGCGGTCTTCCGGCCTTTTTCCAGCAACATGCGCAGGGTGCGCGCCTGCAGGGCCACACCATTGGCCGACCACCGGTCGATGGAACGGGCGATCGCCAGGGCGAATGGACGGACGAGGGTGGCGCGAAATCCCATGGGGCGTTGAATTTGGACGCAAAAATCAGTTTTTTTTGCGTCGGATTCTACCGATATTTGTGGCAAGAGGAAATTGAACGAATGACTGCCTTATCCCATACCGCATCGGCATTCCCATTCTATCTGCCCGGTGAAGGGATGACGAATGAGGAGTTTTACCGGTTTTGTGCGATGAACGAAGACCTGCGCATTGAACAGGACGCGGACAAACGCATTCACGTTATGCCCCCGACCAATTCAGACACGGGCAATAAAAACGCCCGTTTGCTCGTACACATCGGTATCTGGAATGAACAACACCAGGGCGGAGAATTGTTTGATTCGTCTACCGGTTTCCAGTTGCCCAATGGCGCCTTTCGCTCTCCTGACCTGTCGTGGATCCAATCCGGGAAATGGGCGGCCATACCCCAAAGCCAACGCCGGCAGTTCGCGCCCATAGCGCCCGATTTTGTGGTGGAATTGCGCTCCCCGGAGCAATCCTTTCCTGATCTGCGGGCTAAAATGGAAGAGTACCGGAACGCCGGTTGCCGGTTGGGCTGGTTGATCGACCCACAGCAACGGCAAACGTTTGTGTATGACCTTGACGGCAACGTAACAGTTGTTCCGTTTGATCAAACCCTTGACGGCGGCGATGTGCTCCCCGGATTGACCCTCCGTCTTGCCGACCTTTTTTAACGTAATTTTCCGCAATACGCATCAACCAACCTATGGCTGTCCTAAACATTCCCGACCAACAACGCCAAATTACAGACCCCGCCGAAATCCGCGATTTTCTCGCCGCCCGCGGCGTATGGTTTGACCAGTGGGAGGCCGGCGCGCCCCTGGCCGTCGACGCCGACCAGGAGACCGTGCTCGCCGCCTACCGGCACGTACTGAATCCGTTCATGCAAAAAAATGGCTACCACACGGCCGACGTGATCAACATCAACGCGCATACGCCCAACTACGAGGCCGTGCGCAACAAATTCCTGAGCGAACACCAGCATACCGAAGATGAGGTTCGTTTTTTTGTCGACGGAAAAGGGTTCTTCTGGTTTAACCTCGACAACGGCGAAGACCCCGTGTTCAACGTGATGTGCGAAGCCGGTGACCTCATTTCCGTGCCCGCCAACACGCGCCACTGGTTCGACGCCGGCAAGGAAAACCCGCACGTGAAGGCCATCCGCATCTTCATCGACCAGTCCGGATGGGTACCCCATTACACGGAGTCGGGCGTAGACCAGCAGTACAACCCGTGACGTACATTCTACTCGACATTGAAGGCACCACTACGTCCGTGTCTTTCGTTTACGATACGCTCTTTCCGTACTTCACGAAGTATTTTCCCGCTTACGCCGCCGCACACCGGAACGAACCGGCGTTCTGCGACCGGCTGGCGCAGGTGCAGGATATCGTCCTGCGCGAAGATGGGAGAACGATCAGTACCGACGCGGCCGAACAGGTGTTGCTGGACTGGACCGTGGCCGATCGCAAGGAAACCAACCTGAAAGCCATGCAGGGCGAAGTTTGGCGCAACGGCTATGCTGCCGGCGCGCTTAAAGGACACGTGTACCCCGACGTGCGCCCGGCGCTCGAGCGCTGGACGGCGCGGGGGCTGCGTGTGGGCATATACTCCTCTGGCTCGGTCGACGCCCAGAAACTGCTGTTCGGGCACTCCGAAGCCGGCGACCTGCTGCCGTTTTTGTCCGACCACTTCGACACGCACATCGGCCCCAAGCGCGCGCCCGAAGCCTACCGGGCCATCGCCGAAGCCCTGGGCCTGCCCCCATCCGACATCCTGTTCTGCTCCGATGTGGAAGCGGAACTCGATGCCGCCCGGAGCGCCGGGTTACAAACCCTGCAGATTGTCCGCCCGGGAACCCAGGCATCCGGGCATCACCCAACCGCTCCCGATTTTTCCAGTCTGTAATAAATATTTCGCATAGCTCCTTCGCTTCGCTCAGGATAAAATTCCGCATTCGACATGACCCGAACGCTCTGGCCTCACCCCGCCGACCCCCATGCCGTACAAATTCTCGACCAGCGCCGCCTGCCCCATGAGGTGGTGGTGCAGGACCTGCGCACCAGCGCCGACGTGGTGGCGGCCATCCAGGACATGGCGGTGCGCGGCGCTCCGCTGATCGCCGCCACGGCGGCCTACGGG
>JBGSTG010000021.1:0-15698 GCA_041736625.1 Saprospiraceae bacterium
GTTGTAGATGACAAAATTCCAGTTGCAATCGTCAGTGGACTGGGCCGACACCCACACCGAGAAAAGACAGCAGACGATCAACGGAAAAAGCCCGCCGGGCCTGGAGCGGTGGTTCAAGAGTTTAACCATTGGCCCCCCCCCGCGGAGGAAAGAAAAAATTGTTTTCATAATCAGAGTATTTGAGATGGTTAAAAGTGCTTTTGGGTGGATTAAACTGACAATGCAAATATATAGAAAAAGAGATCGATTGTTCCATGACTGCGGGTGAATTTGGCGATCGTTCGTCGAAATTAATATACGGGAACGGGGATTATCGAAATTCGATGAAATGTAGATAATTCTCCAGTAAATATTCTGAATAGCGGCGGAATCCGAAAGGATATTTTATGCGCATCACATCTTGCTCACCTTAATAAACGTCCCCCGGCTCACCCGGTACTGAAACGCACCGATGGCAATGGTTTGCCCTTCGGCGAGGGCCGCCAGGTCTTCGATGTCCTCTTCAATGGTGTGTATGCTACCCTTTGTTTTGTAGGCGATTTCGAGGTAGTCTTCGTTGATGCCGCTTTCAGTGCCGCACAGGACGATGTGCACGGGTACGTTCAGGCGGATGACCAGTTCCTTGTCGCGCACGTCGCTATAGTTGTCGGCGATGAGCAACAGCTCATCGAGGCCCTGTTTTTGGGCGGCGCCGGCGAGCAGGGCTTCCAGGTCGTTTTCCGGGCTGTCGCCCCCGTTGCCGTTGCGCGTGGTTTCGCGCATTTTTTCGAGGAGTTGGGGCATGTCGGCGCGGTCGAGAAAGTACAGGCCGCCGGTTTGCCCGATGCGCTTCCGGTCTTCCGGGGTGCGGTCGCCGTCGTTGAAAAACAGGTACCTGTTTTCTTCGTGCTGCACCAGCTGGAGCGCGTGCCAGAGGACCACCTGATCCATGTAGGGCGACATGCTGCCGGTGAGGTCGGTCACCACCACCTTGTGCGCCCAGCGTTCGCCCATGCGGAAGAAGGTCGCTTTGATCACCTCGCCCGTTTTTTCGAAGTATTTGGGGTCTTTGGCCACCGCTTCGCGTTCGCGCGCGCTGCGTTTTTCAATTTTTTTGATCACCGAGTCGAGCGGGGCGCCATAAACGAGCTGGTCGACAAAGTCGCTTTCTTTCAGCTCCCTGTTCAGGGTGGCCACCGAGTCGCGCGCGCGCCGGATCTGATAGAGCGAATCGCGCACGGCGGCCAGGCGCGCGCGTTCGGCCTGGCGGCGCAGCAGCTCCCGGGTTCCGATGGTGTTGTAGGTGATCTTGAGCTGACCGGCTTTTCCGTTGTCGGGCAGTTCGTAGCACTTCAGGTTTTTGTAAAAAGCGGTGCTGAAGCAGTATTGCTTGCCGTTGGGTAGCATCAGGGCTGCCTTGCCGCGCGCGTCGGTGGTGGCGGTGTACACCGTTTGGGCGCCCTGGACGGCAAAGTACAGCACTTCGCCCTCGATCGGCTTGTCGTCGAGATCCATGATGTTGGCGATCAGCAGCACGCGGTCGCGCGTGGGTGTCTGGTACAGGGACACCTGCTGGCGAATGGTGTCGTTCACCGCTTCCTCTGTAAACGCCTTGGGCAGGTGGGTGATGCGCAGGAATTCGGTTGCGAAGGGGTCGTTGGACAGGGTGATGGTCTCGATGGCCGGTTCGTTGCCGGCGCCGATGCGGTACGTTTGCCCCTTGGGCAGGCGGAAGTTGACCTCTCCGTACTTGCCGGTGACGCCCTGCCAGGTTTTTCCGCCGGCGGTTTGCACGACCGATACGTCCAGGTCCGGCAGCTTGCGCTGGTTCAGGTCCTGCACCACGATTTTGAGCAACACCAGGTCTTTGGTGGGCGCCAGTTTGTCGTCGGCGTGGCCGTATTCGCGGAGGGTGTCGGTTTGGGCGTTCAGGGCGCAGGGCAGCACCAGGGCCCAAAAGAGGATGTTGTTTCGCATAAAACATGGTTAGTCCCAATCAAACGTTTATTTCGCACGCGCATGCATGTAAATTGCCGGGCAAAAGCGAAACAGCAAAAAAAACAGGAGATGGATGCCCAACTGCTTCAATTGTTGAATACATACGGAGAAGAATACACTTTTCCCGGCGGCACGGTGTTGCTCCGTGACGGGCAGTATATCAAATGGGTTCCGCTGGTGCTCGGGGGCAGCATCAAGGTGGTGCGGGAGGACCAGTCGGGGCGGGAGCTGCTGCTGTACCTGATTGTCCCGGGGGAGTCCTGCGTGATGACCCTGCTGGCGGTGCAGCAGAACACGCCCAGCAGGGTTCGGGCCGAGGTAGCCGAAGCGGCTCGTGTACTGCTGCTGCCGGTAGACGCCGTTCGGCGGCATTTGTCATCGAGAAAAGATTGGCTGGACTTTATTTTCGGGCTTTTCAGTCGCCGTTATGAGGAGTTGTTGCAAATGGTGCAGGAGGTGGCGTTCAACCGGGTGGATGAGCGGCTGGTGGATTTGCTCCGGATCAAGTGCAGCCTGCAAAAAGGGCCCGTGCTCCGGATTACGCACCAGCAGTTGGCCGACGAACTGGGCACCGCCCGGGAGGTGGTCTCCCGGTTGTTGAAGCGTCTGGAGGAGGAGCAAATGGTGCGAACGGAGCGGGGCGTGATACATTATTTAGGTGCTTGGTGACTGAGGTCACAAAGCGCGGCTTTCCGTGCCCTGTATATTTGTTTCATCATTCATCACTTAAACAGTTCCTGATATGAAACGCAACGTAGGTTCTCTCGATCGCATCCTCCGCCTGGTTTTGGGCGCAGCCATGGTAGGTGGCGGCATTTATTTTCACTCCTGGTTCGGCGCCATCGGTCTGATATTGATCGGCACCGCCCTGATTAATTTTTGTCCATTGTACGCCATCGTGGGGGCGAATACTTGTTCGGTGCGGAAAGCCTAGGCAAAATGTCTGCCTCAGCACCGTAAGCGCAACTGCTCCCTGACGCCCGACAGCCACTCTTCACGCAGGATGCTCAGCACGATGCTGTCGCGGCGGCGGCCGTCGGGGAGCAGTTTATGGCTGCGCAGCACGCCTTCCACGGTGCAGCCGATTTTTTTCATGGCGGCGATGCTGCGCTCGTTTTGCACGTCGGCGTTGAACTCCACCCGTTCCATTTGCATGGTGCCGAAGGCAAAATCGAGCAAAAGGAATTTGCAATGCCGGTTGAGTCCGGTGCCCTGGTGCGCTTTGCCGTACCAGGTGTAACCCAGGAGGGTACTGCGGTTTTTGAGGTCCATGTGGTAGAAGCGGGTGCTGCCCGCGTAGCGGTCCTGCCGCTTGTCAAAAACGATGAACGGGTAGGCGGCTTCCCGGGCGCGGTACTTGAGCGCCTGGGCGATGTAGGTTTTCAGTTTTTCCGGGCTGTCGGCCGCCACCAGCGTGTGGGTCCATATTTCCGGCTCCTGCAGGGCAAAAGGCAGGAGATGGTCGTAGTCGGCCAAGGTCAGGGGTTGCAAGCGCACAAAGTCGTCTTCCAGGACGTACTCGCGGCCGAAGTCGAAAGGTTCGGGTGTCATTTTTTGAAAAGGTCTTCGATCACCCTGCCGGTGCTGCCGTTGGGCTCCATGATGCGCAACAGGGCCGCCAGGGTGGGGGCGATGTCGGCGATGGTGACCGGGGCGTGGCTTTCGCCCTGTGGCGTTTTCCAGCCGTACCAGAGCAGGGGCACGTGGGTGTCGTACGGGTACGGGGAGCCGTGGGTGGTACCGCCGGTGAGGAAATAGTCGTCGGATGTGTGCCAGGCCGGGTCGAGCAGGAACACGATGTCGCCGGAGCGGCGCGGGTGAATGCCGCGGCGCACCTCGCCGGCGAACGGGTAGTCTTCCGGGAGGTAGAAGAGTTCATCGGTGCTCATGGCGTCGTACACGCCGGGCATGTCGATGAGTTCCTGGATGATCACGTCCGCGACGGTGTTGGGGTCCAGCGCGAGGTCTTGCATGGCCTCCCAGTTGAGCCACACCTGCTGGTTGCTCGCCTCGTGGATCACATTGGCCTGCATGCCGAGATCGAGCTCAAGCGCCTGAAGCAATCGGGTTTTGAGCTTGCTTTCGGGAAAAACCCCGGCCACCCCGCCGAGCGATTGCAGGTGGGCGGGCGTTTCGGCGCCGCCGTGGTCGGCGGTGAGGAACACGAGCACCTGGTTTTTGCCGAATTGCTGGTCGAGAAAGTTCAGCAGGCGTTCGACCTGCCGGTCCAGTTTCAGGTATACGTCCTGCGTTTCTTCCGCATGCACGCCGAACTGATGCCCGCAGTAGTCGGTGGAGGAGAAGCTCAGGCACAGGAAGTCGGGGTAGGCATCGGCGCCCAGTTCCATGTTTTTAATGGCTTCGAGGGCAAAGTCGAGGGTGAACTCGTTTCCGTAGGGGGTGTAGCGGATGAGTCCGAGGCCGAATTTTTTCTGCAATTCCGGGAGATCGTAGGGCAGGTCGCCGCTGATGTAGGGCGTTTCGAAGGGTTTCCAGTCGGGGAAGCTCTGGCTGTAATCGGCGTTGGGGAGCTTCGACCAGCCCTTGTTCAGGTAGGCCTGCACGCGGTTCTGGGCGTTGAATGCGGTGACCCACGCGGGCAGGGCGGTGGAGTCGGGATAATAGGTGCTGGTGATCCAGTTGCCGGTCTTGTCGTCGAACCAATAGGCGGCGTTCGGGAAGTGGCCGGCGGGCAGGATGCTGCCGCGGTCTTTGAGGCAAACCCCCACCACTTTGGAGCGCATGGCGTTGGACAGGCGCAGTTCGTCGGTGATCGTGGAGCTGAGCATCACGGCAGGGGAGTGTTCGCCCACCTTGCCGGGGGTGCCGCCGACGGTCCGGTAACGGGGATCCTGGGTGACGTATCGGGCGGATTTCCATTCCGGGTCCCACCAGTCGTTGGCGATGACCCCGTTGACCGAGGGTGTTGTTCCGGTGTAAATGGACGCGTGGCCGGGACCGGTATAGGTGGGCATAAAGTTAAAATTCGTGTTTTCGCAGGAAAACCCGTCGCGCAGCAAGCGCTTGAACCCGCCTTCGCCGTAGGCATCCTCGTATTTGTACAGGTAGTCGTAGCGCATTTGATCCACGACGATGCCGACGATGAGTTTGGGCTTGTTGGGCATTTGTGCGGACAAAAGGCTGGTCGCAAGCAGCAGGAGGGTAGTAACAAGTGCAGGGCGCATGGACAGTCGGGTATTGGGAACAGAAATAATGGTTTGGCGATCCAAAGATAAGGGCTGAATGGGTTTCGCGAAAACCTTTTGCACGGGCCTGCGTTCTTTGCGGGATTATAAACCCTAGCCCGCATGTCCCACGACCGACCGCCTGTTTTACTCGACTGGCTTACACTGATGCTGTTGGCGGTTGTTTGGGGGGCCTCTTTTTTGTTCATCAAACGCGCCGTTCAGGTATTTGAGCCGGTGCATATGGCCTTGTGGCGTATGTCGCTGGCCACGGTGTTGTACCTGCCCATCGCGCTGGCCTTCTGGTCGCGCATCGACTGGCGGCGCTGGAAGGTGTTGGTGGGTGTGGCCTTGTTCGGGTCGGCTATTCCAAACTATTTTTTCGCCGTCGCCCAGCAGCACGTAAACAGCGGCCTGGCCGGCGTGCTGAACGCCCTGACGCCCATGTTCACCCTGTTTCTGGGTTTTGTGGTGTTCCGCCGGACGCCGTCGTTTTCCAAGCTGTGGGGGGTACTGGTGGGGCTGGCCGGCGCTACGCTGCTCGTGTGGAGCAGCACAGGCGGGCATTTTTCCGGAAACCTGTGGTACACCGGGTTGTGCATCCTGGCCACTATGTGTTACGCCATGAACGCCCAACTGGTGAATCGATACCTGGCCGACCAGCATCCGGCGGGCATCGCCTCCGCCGCGTTTATGATCACCGGGCTGTTTTTCCTCGCCGGACTCTGGTGGAGCGGCGCCTGGTCGGCGGCCCTGGCACACGAGCGGGGTGCGCAGGCCATCGGTTACATCGGCTACCTGGCCGCCGTGGGAACGGTCGGCGGATCCATCCTTTATTTTTGGCTTATCCAACGCACCAGCCCTGTTTTTGCTACCTCGGTCACGTATTTGCTGCCGGTGGTGGCCTTGCTCATCGGGTTTATCGACGGGGAAAATGTGTCGGTTTTGGATGTTACCGGTACGGGAATTATTCTGGCCGGCGTATATTTGGTGCGGTCGTAGAACTACTCAGACAGTTTAAAGGGCACGCTTATGCGCAAGGTTTTTCTTTTGTTTGTCTTTCTCGTCGTCCTGTCGGTTTTGGACGCTTGTTGTGACGTCTTCACTTTTTACGATTACCAGCGCCTGCTGGTCTGGCAGGTTGATCTGTCACCCCTTTCACAAAACCTGCCCGCCACCGGATTTGAAGTTTTGCCCGATTCATTGCAGTTTTTTGCCGAAGGTTACATGCCTATGGTTACATCGGTGGCATACGGCACCAGTTGTCCCAACGACGGCAATGGAGGAACCCAATACGGGCTGGATACCATCCTGATCACGGCCGATCAGGCATTCGATACTTTGCACCCCGCCGGTACGTCCCTCAATGATCTTTTTTATTCTCTGGACATCTGGTATGCCGACAGTACCGCCGGCCCGCTGAGCCAGGGGTTGCGCGGGCTCGATTTCTACGCGCTCGGATTAGCCGGATTGCATTTTTACACGCCGTATCTGCCTTCCGACACCTTGCGGGTGTACACCCTCACGTTCAAATTTACCAAGAATAACGCACAAACAGCGACGGGCACGGTTGGTGGTGTCCGGTTTCACTAATTAACCTTTAAACCAAGAAGCGTACAACATGTAGTTGTTCGCAATACGCCGGATCTCCCCTTCGAACAGTTCGGGGGTCAGTTCTTTCACCCGTTTGGCCGGCACGCCGGCGTACACGCCGCCGGTTTTGCACACGGTATTTTCGAGCACCACGGCGCCGGCGGCGATCAGGCAGTTTTCTTCCACCACGGCCTGATCCATCACGATGGCGCCCATGCCGATCAGCACATTGTCGTGCAGGGTGCATCCGTGCACCAGGGCCCGGTGGCCGATGCTGACGTTGTTGCCCACCGTCGTGCCGCACTTTTGGAAGGTGCAGTGCAAAATGGCGCCGTCCTGAATATTGACCTTGTTGCCGATGCGGATGAAATTCACGTCGCCCCGCACGACCGCCTGAAACCACACCGAACAGTCGTCGCCCATAACCACGTCGCCCACGATGGTAGCGTTTTCGGCGATGAATACATTTTGCCCAAAGGAGGGCATCTTATCGTTGCAAGGCAAAATCAAGGGCATAGGGAGGTAATAAAAGGGTAAAGCGCGGCGGTTCAACGGCCTCGAAGGCCAATGTGCGCCACAAATATACCGGCAATTTCAGGATTCACGCGCTGCCCAACGCCATTCCGCCGACCTAAAAAAAATAGCCCTCCGTCCTTTCTCCTTTGAAAGGACCGGAGGGCCCCCGCCTTCGGTTTATTTTCAACGGCGCTGTCACACGCCGCTTTTTAGCAATCAAGGCAACACGTGTTGCCGGTACGTAGTCAATTCAAACAGGGCACCGGATACATAAGCCCGGTTAGAGAACGGTAAAAAGCACTTTGCTTGGCAAAGCATATTTTTTGAAAAAACGGAACTTAAAAACCGTTCCCTCAAAAAAACGACCGCTTCCTGTTTCGCACTGCAAATATGAAGGTTTTTTTGACATATAATCTGCTTCGGAGCAAAAATATTGTCGAAAAAATGAAAGAAAAATTTTTACATTAAAATATATTTATTATTTTAAATTTTAAATATCTTAAATAAAGTTAAATATGAATGCAAAAATGAACAATGTATATTATGTCAAAAAAAAATTTAACATTTTAAACGGGGAAATTTTGCACGGAAATCGCCTCTGCGCAGCGGAAGTGACCCTTGGGGCAGGCGTTGTATCCGTGCAGGCCACAGGGGCGGCACGCCAGTTCCTCATCGATTTGCACCGTGTACCGGGTATCCGACAACGGGCCGAAGCCAAAACGGGGCACGGTGGAGCAAAACACGGCGCAGGTTGGGGCGTTCACGGACGAGGCCAGGTGCAGGGGGGCGGAGTCGTTCACGTAACACATCCGGGCTTCTTCCATGAGCGCGGCGGATGCCAACAGGCTTAGATGGCCGGCGAGGTTGACCACTCCCGGGTGTTTGACCATGCCGGCGAGTTGGTCGCAGGACGCGCGGTCGGAGGGGGCGCCCAGCAAGCAAACGGTCGTTTTTTCCGGTATGTGGTCGATGAGCCTGGCCCATTGATGCAGCGGGAACTGCTTGGTGAACCACACGGAGGTGGGCGCTATGCACACGTAGGCGCCTGCCGGGCGCACGGCCGCGGCTGCGGCGCGGTGTTGGGCGCCCGGGTACAGCCGTGGCCGTTCGGGCGCCGGCGCGTCCGTCAGGTGCTGGATGAGGCCCAGGTTGCGCGCTACTTCATGGCGTCCGTCGACCAGGTGCGGCACCCGGTGTGTGAACAAGGATGAAAACGGATTTTTGTCGAACCCCACCGTTTGCCGTCCGCCGGAAAAAACGGTCAGCAAACCGGAAGCGCCGAAACGCTGGCAGTTGATGACCCAATCGTAGCGCTCCCGGCGTATCTGGCGGGCAAGCCGGTAGAGCTGCCCGTATTTGCCGCCTTTTTTGTCCCAAATCCATACCCGGCCCACGTGTGGGTGCCCTTCCAGCAGGGACTCGTTCCCTTTGCGCAGCAAAAAGTCAATGCGGGCATCGGGATAAAAACGCCTGAGCTTCTCAATGATCGGGGTGGCCAGGACGACGTCGCCTATAAACGCGGTTTGCAGGATGAGAAAAGACATGTCGAATGCGGAATGTGGAATGTGGAATAAGGGTGCGCTTAGGGATAGTGGGGGCGAAAGTTAGGTGTTTTCGGGCATGGAGAGAAGGGTGGGGCAGGGTGGCGTGCTCGGCGGGTGTCTGGTGACCCCAATGTCGTCAACTTAAGCGCAAAGGCCTCGGAGAACCTGTCCCGTACCGTAGGTCGGGAGGCTCAACGTTTATAGAATACGTTGCACAAATTTTGGGGGCCTCGGAGAACCTGTCCCGTACCGTAGGTCGGGACAGGTTCTCCGAGGCCACTAAAAACCTTAAGTTGACGACATTGGTCTGGTGGCCCATGGCGTGCGGCGCGTGTGCAAACTTCAGAAAAAGTTAACCTGCGGTAAAAGCGGATGGTTTTACATTTGACCAAACAATCACTTGTATTCCATGAGCCGACAGTACCAGATCATCCGGCGCGTTCGTTACGAACGCAATTTGCTCGACATGGCCCGGTCCTTCAGTGCCGACGGCGGCGCCATTACCCTGGACGAGATCCAGCAGATCTACCAAAAAGCGCAGGACGGGTACCGGATCACCGACACCGAGCGGCGCACCATGCTGTATATCGGCACGCAGTTTTCCCTGGATCCGGATGCGCAGGCGTGGTTGCGCGCGCAGTTCCAGTCGCCCGATCCAGACAACCCCTACGAGGCCATCCTGAAGCGCGTGATCCGCGACGAGTACCGGCTCATGAACCTGGGTTGGCAGATGGCCCCGGCCGAGGTCAGGCGCCAGGAAGACCTGGGGCAGCCCCGCCTGTTCGAAAACGCGTTGCGCGGCGCCCTCAAGGCGTTCCTGAGCTGGAACATGGGGCAGCTGAGTTTTGGCGCCTTTGTCAACCGTTTTCACGACAACGAGACGTACCCCACGCCCCAGGATCTGTTGCGCGCCCACCTGGACCGCGGTACGCTCTTCCTGGTGCCCCTCGACCCCGGGCAGCAACAGACCCTGGCGCACGACGTGCCGGAGGGGCTCGACACCGAACAAAACTGGGTGTTCGGTCTGCACATCCCCAAGTTCTTTCCGGCCCTGTTTTTGGCCCATATGCGCCGCGACCAGGCGGACCAGCAGTACAGCAACGGGTACATTTCGCGCAAGCCGGACTTGTCTGATCTGATGCCCGACATCATTGGACGCCTGCTGGACAACCCCGGTCTGGCGGCGTCGGTAGACCCGGATGAGGTGACGCGCCAGCTGGCGTATCTGCCGGGGCAGAATTTCGGCAACGCCCTCTTCGCCGCCGTGCACGGCGGTATTTACAACGGCGAAAGCAGCATGTCGCTCCGCGATTTCATACAACAGGAAATCTGGCCCGACCCCGAGCGAGACCTCAGCGCGTACATCCGCGACTACCTCAACGACGGCGGGAAAATTTCGCTGTTGCCGGCCGACTTCCGCGACGGCAATGCCTTCGGCATTCCGCCCGACATGATCTACTGGGACGAAAAGGAGTGGTGGCTATTCGTGGTGGAAATGCCCCGCAGGACGCACATCAAGGCCATTGTAAACACCCCGCGCGACAATCATGACGGCGAGACGGCCTGGAACGATTGCTTCCAGCCTGCCGACAGCCGCCCCCTGGAGGAGCGGCTCCGGGATGTGTTGACTCAGGAGTTTGACCTGCCCGGGCTTCAGCTTCTGTTCCCGGAAAGCGAATACGAAGCACAGCGCACCCAATTCGGCCCCGACTGGCGCCACCCCCAGGGGCTGCTTCGACAGGCGCTCAACACCATCCTGCACGACTACCTCGAGCCCCGCTCGGTGTTCCACATCGTCACCCAGGTGCACAACATCCATCCGGGAGACTACGCCGGCCCCCGCGCATTTCGCGACGCTGTGCGCACCCGCATCCACGGATACCTCCAGACCGCTACCCTGGAACTGTTGCCGATCGAACTGCCCGACAACAACCCGGTGGACACCGAACCCATCGACCAGTTCTGGGAATTTTTCCTGCTGCTGCCCGGGTTGTCGGACCATGGCTTCTGGGTGATCATCCCCCGGTGGCCGGAGGAGGAGCAAAGACCGTATGTGTACGGTGTGAATTGATTTTTGTCGAAAAAAAATGCACACAGCGCTTGCGTAGTTAGCGTTTGCGATATTATCTTTGCACCCGCTTTTTAAGCGAAGTCCCTGCGGGAATGGCGGAATTGGTAGACGCATACGTTTCAGGGGCGTACGCCTTTACGGGTGTGGGGGTTCGACTCCCCCTTCCCGCACTTACCATGCTAAAGGCTTTTGTGTTTGCGCACAGAAGCCTTTTTTTGTGGGTTGTTATAGTCGGCGGCATGGATCAACCTGCGGACTTTCCGTCAGGGCGTGCATTCTTCCAGCATCTTCGCCAGTTTGACAATGCTTTCTGCATTGCGCGAAAAAACCTCTTTTTCAGCGGCTTCCAGCACGGCCGGGCAATTGGCGTACGCCTTTTTGATGCCTTTGTTGAGGTTAAAGGCGAATTTTATGCTGTTGAGCGACGTGTACTCCTCTTTGCCGACGTTGTAGAGCACGTATTCGGGTGGATTCATCACGCCGTCTTTGTCATCGGCATACGCAAGGTATGCCTTGATTTGCGGTGAATCGTACAGCAGTTCCAGAATGGTCTTGCTGGCGCCAAGGTTGACGGAGTTGGCTGATTTGAAAGGCATGATTTTAAAGATGCGTCCGTCGAAGGCAAAACCGGCTATTTTCCCCTTATCGAGGTACTCGATTTTATACTTTTCGCCTAAATCGACGGCGTAACGCACATTTCCGCCTGCGCCGAAGCTCAGACCAATCGAATTGGGGCTTTCTGCCAGGAACAACACGTTTTTTTCGATACCGTCGGTACCGGTCACGGTGCCGTTGTACTGCACGGTACTGACGGACAGGCCTAGGCTTTTTTGCTTGTAGGCGTCTTTTCGGTCATCGCTGTCGGTGTCATACGTTTTGGGCGGGGCATCCGACAACGCATCCGGCGCCGGCGTCGGGGTTGCTTGCATGGCCAGGTGTCGGGTGTTCTTGCCGGTGTTTCGAAACGCTTCTTTCAGTTCGTCAATCGCCGAGAGGGCGCGTTTTCCGTCTTTCGGGTCGTAATCGTTGGTTATTACGGCTTGCGCGTATTCGGCCGCTTTATCCAGGTCTTCCAGCCAAAAATGAACCAGGGTCAGGTTGTACAGGCAGGCGTACCGGAGCTTTTTGTCGTTTTTTTCGTCCGAGGTGTATTTGTCTTTTTGTTCGTTGAAGTATTCGATGGCGTTTTGCGACAATAAGCGAACCGAGTCCAGCGGTTGGTCGGCTTTCATGGTAACGAAGGCCTGCCGGAGGGTTTCGTATGCGCTGTAAAAACCGCTAAAATCCGGGTGCGATCTGGAATTGAGGATTTGCAATTGTTCGGTTATGGTTATGGGCGTGTATCCAAAAAGGGTATTGATTTCTTCATGGATTTCTTTCATGGCGCCGACCAGGCCATCCTGGTCGGCTTTGGCCATGTCCTTGCCCATTTTTCCGTTTTTGATGTAGGCATCCACGTCGGCTTGTGAACCGAATTCTTTGGACTTGAACGTGCGCCCACCCCAGAGATAATTTTTTGTAAACGCCGTTTTGCCGTCTTCGGTGACCACTTTCAGGTTAAGGTTATGGTCGTATTTCGCTTCATAGTAATAGTAGGTGGCGGTTATTTCCTTGCCGGACGGGTCTTTGGTGGTTTCCTTGCGGGTTTTGAGCGCTGCATCGCCCTTGGTAAACTCTGAGAGTTTGAGTTGCAGGCTGAACTGGCCTCCCTTGGGTATTTTTTCATACCCGTACACTTTGAGGTTGTTCAGGAAGAACTTTTCATCCAGTCCAACCGACCTCAGATCGCCCGGGTTGGCGGAGAAATCGGCACTATACTGGCTGTAGGAGGCAGGGAATGGTTGTTTGGGCAAGCGGGTGTAGGCTACGGGGATCGGCATGGGGTCGAGGTCGATCTTTTGGGCGCCGGCGTCACCGGCCTGCAGCAGCATCAGGTAAGCCAACAAAAGGGAGGCGAAGAACTTTTTCATGAGGGATCAGATGGTATGATTTTATCAATTGAGGGTAAAGACGGGCGCACGTTGCATTCAGGAATGTTTTGTGCAACGCGGTCACGGCGGTAAAAGTAAGGCGTTTTTGTTACCCTTGCCAACACAATTTGTATAAAAAGACGTATCTTTGCACAAACCATCCTGGTCATGGCCTTGCAAGACAAGTACATCAACCCTTTCACCGACCGCGTGTTTGAGAAACTGTTCTCGGTGGCGGAAATCGCCAAATTTACCCCGGAAGAGCGGCAGGGCTACGAACAGCGTCTGAAATGTTACCGGGATCTGAAAAATGTGATTGATACGTCGTACATGGAAGGACTGGAGGAGGGAAAAGCTGAGGGAAAAATAGAAGGGATGCAAGAGCGAAACCTCGAAATCGCCCGGCAAATGAAGGCAGACGGCGAGCCGGCAGAAAAAATCCGGCGGTACACCGGGCTTACGGAGGAGGAGGTTGCGGGGTTGTGAATGGTGGGTTTTGGGGTTGGGTGGTATGTTTAAAGGCGGCTCGTGTGTGGGTTTATTATTCGATGCAAATAGGGGGGGGATCAGGGAGTCAAAGCAATGAAAATAAAGGTGTTAGGCGTTTTTCAGGATCGACTAATTAATCCAACGTAATTATCGAACTTCTTGTAATCTCCAACACATTATTATATTCTATCTCAATTAAAATTCTGTCTAAATTTCTATCAAACAATTGAATCAATTCATCCGTGGACATATTGCCAACGGTTAAATATATCAATTTGTGTGGTTCGAGCTTTTGAAAATACATGTCGTAAAAATCTGAATCTTTGGAGATTACAATCCGGCGCTCTTTGAGTGACAATTCGTTTATTTGTTCATCCGATGTTTTATTTTTTTCAGGTAAATCCAGTGTATGGATTGCGTCGTACCCCCTGGCCGAAAACCAACGGGCTAGTTTTTTGGGCAACTGGGCATCCACTAAAAACTTCATGCAACCAGCTTGCCGATATTTTTTACCTGAATTACTCTTTTAGCAAAAAGGAGGCAAGCGAGCAGGTCCTCCTCCTCCAAATCTTCAAAATCCTCTAATATTTGCGCATGCGTCATATTGGAAGCCAGCAAATCAAGGATGTGTTCTACCGGGTAGCGCAAACCCCGGATAGTGGGCTTGCCGTGGCAAATTTTCGGGTCAACAGTGATTCTACTGAGCAGATCTTCATTCATAGTTAAAGCCATTGATTATGCAAAGTTAATGAATTTTTGTCAAAATGGATCATTTTTTCGTCCATTATGTTTGAGAAACTGTTCTCAGTGGCGGAAATCGCCAAATTTACCCCGGAAGAGCGGCAGGGCTACGAACAGCGTCTGAAGTATTACCGGGATTTGAAAAATGTGATTGATACGTCGTATATGGAAGGACGGGAGGAGGGACGGGCGGAAGAGAAAAGCGAAATCGCCCGGCAAATGAAGGCAGACGGCGAGCTGGCGGAAAAAATCCGGCGGTACACCGGGCTTGCGGAGGAGGAGATTGCGGGGTTGTGAATGGTGGGTTTTGGGGTTGGGGCGGTGTGCGAAAAGCTCGTCACAACGGCTAATGTAAGGAGATTTTTGTATAACTTTGTGTTCAAACCGGTTTTCCAGTTGGCCACATTGAGCAACAACAAGTTTTTTATCAATTGTAAACCATGGATATACACTCCTTTTTGGAACAACGAAGAACACAACTCACTAAGTTGTGCGATGCATTCGGGGTCTCGCAATTATTTGCCTTTGGGTCTGTTGTTTCAGGCACTTTTCAGGAAGAAAGCAGCGATATAGATTTGCAGGTAATACTATTGCCGGTCGCGGATCCGGTTGAAAAGGGCATGCTGCTAATGGAGTTTTGGGATGCTTTGGAAATGCTGTTTGGGCGAAAAGTGGATTTGCTGACTGACCAGCCCATTAAGAATCCGTACTTCCGGGAACGTGTTGAGCGTACAAAAAAGCTTATTTATGACAGATCAAGCGAGAAAATACCTGCTTGATATGCTGGACGCCATAGAATTGGCAGAGCGGTTTTCAGCGGATACACCTACTTTCCAATCCTATCAAAACGACCCTAAAACAAAAAGTGCAGTGGAAAGGCAGTTGGAAATTCTGGGCGAGGCCGTCAAAAAGTTCTCCAGGGAGGTCACTGATTTTCAGTTAAATAACGTTGCCCAAATCATATCATTTCGCAACCGGTTGGCGCACAACTATGATCAGATAGATGATGCAATAGTTTGGGCTGTTTTGAAAGGCATTTGCCTGAATTGAAAAATCAGGTTGAGGCATTGGTTCAATGACACATTTAAACGCATGGAAAAATCCGGCGGTACACCGGGCTTACCGATGCGGAGATTGCGGAGTTGTGAATGGTTGGGGTTGGGTAGTATGGTTATTGGGTTTACTATTTGATGCGATTGTAGGGCGAATGAATTGGTTTTGAGGTTGGGAAGTTTGTTTTCATTATTTGTAAGGTTTTTGAGGATGATTTACGACATCTTGCAAATATATACACACTGTTTGGGAGTCAAGGTTTTGGAAATAAGGGTGTTAGGGGGTGGTCAGGAGCGACTAGTTATCCACATTGGGGTCAAAGCTCCGGAACATGGGGGGCAGACATTCCAGAATAAACAGGTTTGGAAGTATCTCAAAAAAAAAGTTCTGGCTGGATTCCATTACCCTACCAAAGAAGCTGTAGCCTCCCCCAATCACGAGGCCACTGAATAATAGAGAACCTCTTTTTTGTTCTCATACTGTTCCGGGGTGCTGTTCCCCAGGTTTTCGTGCGGCCGCAGGTGGTTGTACACATGCGACCAACTTTGTATCTCCTCAT
>JBGSTG010000026.1:0-8452 GCA_041736625.1 Saprospiraceae bacterium
TTGCAAAATCTGTGCAGTCGAGCCGGTAGCATACTTCACCGATGTGTTCCGAAAACTACCCGAGTTCCCGGTCAATCAGGTGCAAAAACTCCTCCCTTTTGAGTGGAAAGAACTGGGGGGGTAGTTGCTCGGATGGTTACGGCTCGTGCCCAACGAAGCCATCGCACACAACGACTACAACATCGCCGTCAGCAGCTACGTGGAACAGGAAAACACCACGGAAGCCGTGGACATCGCCCAACTGAACGCCCGAATTGCGGAAATCGTGACCCGGCAACACCACCTGCGCACAGCGATTGATGAAATTGTGGCGGAACTGGAGGGAGGTTCCCTTTGAAGGCAGTAAAATTTCAACCCTGCTGAACGCTTATGGCAAAAATAAACGTACAACAAACAGACGTTACCATCCTCAAGATCAACGAGGATGATTATATTTCGTTGACCGATATCGCAAAACATAAAAGCGATGACCCGACTGCGGTTATAGCCAACTGGATGCGAAACCGCAACACCATTGAATATTTGGGTATTTGGGAAACCTTATACAATCCGGGTTTTAAACCCCTCGAATTCGAGGGGTTTAAAACGGAAGCCGGCTTGAACGCATTTACGCTCTCGCCGCAAAAGTGGATTGATGCCACCAACGCCAAAGGAATCATTTCCAAATCCGGAAGATACGGCGGGACTTTTGCCCATAAGGACATTGCGTTCAAGTTTGCCGCCTGGATATCGATTGAGTTTGAGCTGTATTTTATTAAGGAGTTTCAACGCCTGAAAGAGGAGGAACAAAAACAAATTGGCTGGACTGCCAAACGCGAACTGGCTAAAATAAATTACCACATTCATACCGATGCCATCAAACAAAACCTGATCCCGGCCGAACTGACCAGAGAACAAATCAATCATGTGTATGCCGGCGAAGCCGATGTATTGAATATGGCTATGTTCGGCATGACAGCCAAACAGTGGCGCGATGCCAATCCCAAACTGAAAGGGAACATCCGCGACTATGCCGGCATCAACGAACTCATCTGCCTTTCGAATATGGAAAACCTCAACGCCGTATTCATTAACCAAAATATGCCGCAAAACGAACGACTGGCAAAACTCAACCAGATCGCCATTCATCAGATGAAGGTGTTGCAGGAGGTGGAAAACAGAAAACTGCTTAAAGGAAACAGGGATGAGTAAAATCAAGGTTGCTCTCTTCGGTCGGAATGACGGGGCCGTGCAAAATGAGATTTTGTCACCAATCACCAAAAGTGTACCACCAGTTCGCCCAAAAAGTATATCACCAATCAACCATAACTCATCCCAAACAACAACCCCACCCCGCCATGACCAACGATCTAAAAGAAAGCTACCTGAACACGCATTACAAAGTAGCTGCGTTTGTCCAGCCGATCCATATTGGCCGTGTGTCCGCTGAAGCGGATGCCCTCTTAGCGGCCAACCGGCTGGAAGGGTGGGCTTATATCACGGCGTACAACCCCTTATCGGTGGCTCTTCCGCCGGCAGAAAACGAAAAAAGAAACCTGTAACTGCTGAACGACGTAAAGCGATACATCGTATTACCCGGCGAGGGCCAGGGCAAAGATGGCGTGTGGCCCGCTGAAAAAAGTTTTTTTGTGGCTGGCATAACCCTTGAGGACGCTCAACAATTAGCTGCCCGATACGGTCAGCATGCCTTCGTGTATGGCAGGTTACACGGGGCGGCTGAATTGGTTGAGACATTGCCGATATGACCATCTGGCTAACAAAAAACAAGACACAAATCAACCGCATTATCAGCGGACTGCTCGAAAGCATGTACGAGGCAGACAAAGACTCACCAGGCACCAGGGTATAAAAAATACCGATGGACGATCAGCATGCAATCTAATGCTTAACTTTGCTTGTCCAGCCAACAATCTGATAAAAATCGGCTATGAGCGCTAAAATATCCATCCGATTTTTCGAAGACCGAGAAGTGCGTGCCTTATGGGATGAAGAAAAGGCTAAATGGTGGTTTTCTGTCCTGGACATCGTGGCGGTATTGAACGACCAGGACGACTACAACAAAAACCGAAACTATTGGAAGTATCTGAAAGCCAAACTCAAAAAGGAAAACAGCGAGTTGGTTAGTGCCACTACCCAACTCAAATTGCTTGCCGCCGACGAAAAAAAATACAAATCAGATGTGCTTGATTATGAAGGCATCATTGCGGGTTCCAAAACCTTATTACAAAATGCCCTGACCGACGACATCCACAGCCGCGAGATGTATATGAAGGGCATTGATTATTCGTATTACTATGAAGAAAATTGACAAAATAAGAAGTTTGGTAATACATCCCAATCGCACTGACCCTGTTCGGTCACACCAACAATACGGATAAGGCACGTTGGTCAAGCAAATTTTTCATGAACGATTACCTTTAACCCAAAAAACGTATGTCAAGTTGGTGCATTGGGCAGTAAAGGCCGGGTAAAAAACGGCTGCCGGCATACCGTTAAAGTTGTTTTACACACCAAATGTCATAAAATGAAAACAAAAACGCTGACTTTTTTTGCGCTGGAAAGCCCGGAAGGCCAGGAACTGGCGTCGGCCATAGCGTATGATCTTGGGCCCAAATACGGGTTTACCGTTCAGGTGAAAACCGGCGCTACCCAAAACGATTTTTTCAAGGCTGCGCTGGCGGATGATGTGGTGGTTGCGGATGCTTCCTTGCTTGGGGAGGAAAACCATAATTACTCGGCCTTTACCATGCAGCACATTTCCTTCGATCACATCCTGATGGTTAGCCGAACCTATGTTCCGCTGAATATGATTGCCATGCAGGAGGGCGGCATGCCGCCTTACCCTGTTCCCGTCGGGCATCCGGAAGGGATGACCTCCAACCAGGGGGCCGGCTTTGAAACCTGGACCAACCGGAATATTGTTGCCTGGCTCGATGAACGCTTATCTGAATTGCAGGCGCCCAGAGAGGAAAAAATAGCCTACAAAGAAGGCGAAACCGGTTTTGAGTTGTACGATACCTATCTGCCGGCTATGCAGAAAGCCATGGAACGCGCAGAAATCAGAAAAAGAAAAGAATATCAAGTATTTATCAGTTATAGAAGCCGATATATAAAAGAAGTGGAGGCGCTTGCCGGCCGACTCGAGGCGGGTGCATTCCACAACGGCGTCTCTAAAAAGGCCCTGTTTCTACCTCCCGGAAGCCTTGCCTACGAAACAGAACTGATCTCCAAAATGCGACGCTGGATGTTATTGGCGATTATTGACCGGCGCCTGGCGTTCTGCGATGAACTCATCATCTACAACAGCCACGAACCGGAAGACCCCTCGGGCAATTATC
Source organism: Saprospiraceae bacterium (assembly GCA_041736625.1). Taxonomy (GTDB): domain Bacteria; phylum Bacteroidota; class Bacteroidia; order Chitinophagales; family Saprospiraceae; genus M3007. The sequence goes on from JBGSTG010000026.1 coordinate 3,339, forward strand.
TGAATTCCTGGTGGACGCAGGGAGAGCTTATAACCATCGCGTACAGACGAGCCGGACAGGAAAACGACCCGCTGAGAAAAGACAAATTCAACATCAAGGTCAGCTTGTATGACCCGGCTACCGGCATCCTGAGCAACGGAGAGCACCTTGTGCCCAAAATGAGCGAGGAACAGGCAGCACGTATGGCGCGCTACTACGCGCACAGCGACCCATTTACGTTGGGGCCGGAAAATGTGCAGGGATTGCGGATGCTAAAAGCCATGTTCGATAGCCGATGGTTGGGCTGGTTTTTCAAATGGCAATTCAAACGCAAGGCCAACAATCCGCGCTTTCAGGAAATGATGCGCAAAGCGTATCCCATTGAAAAAATGACGGAGGGCTCGGTAAATACGGAAGACATACTGAGCCGGATAACTGATTTTCAACAGTTTGAAGCCTTCATCAACGATGAGGTGTATAGCGATGCCTTTTTGTACGACGTGATTTATGAGACCGGCATCAAACAACAAGCACCGGATATGCCCCCGGACATAGATGATTTTTTGAGCATGGACTCGGTGCAGTACCGCTCGTTTACATTAAACGAACTGGAAAGCGCGCCGGAAGGCATCCTGGATATTGCTCCAGGCAACCGATTGTACTTATTTGACCAGGCCGCGCCGAGATGCATCTGGCACCCAACGCGCCGGGGAAAAGTGCGCAAGGAATGCTTCGAAGTGTTCAAGGTTTATATGGCGTATAAAGTTTGAGTCATTTCAAATGGCGCAAACAATCTCGACACGACGCGCCGTTGGAAGCGGAGCAGCCCTCGCCCGCGTACGGCGCTGGTCGTAAAACGGCATGTAACAAGCGCCGATATGGCCGGCCGGCTAACAAAAAACAAGTTGTATGCCGGCCAGATTGGCCGCCTGGTATTTTCTGCTGATGTTTTCACCAGACGTGCTTATCTTTGTCACAGAGGCAGGCGTTCTGCGTAAGTTTTTTTCGACAACCAAAGCCAGCGCTTGTTCGGATTTTGCTTGCCGGGCTCCAACCTCTACTGCAAACCTTAAAAATTGAACAAATGACCAATTACGCCATCATCGCTCAAATTATCGTTGCTTTGTCGATCATAATCATATGGGTATTTCGCTACTACAACATTGAAAAAGAATTTAAACGCTATCACTTAAGTGACCTGGTCCGTAGCATGGTAGGCGCCACTAAAATTGCACTGGCAACCTTGCTGATTGCCGGTATCTGGCACCCGGATTTGGTGCTTGTTCCAGCCCTGATCATGGCCTTGCTGATGGTAGCAGCCCAATATTTTCATTTTAAATTCAGAAATCCCTGGTCCTACCATTTGCCCTCTTTGTTTCTGCTCATACTGTGTCTTTTTATTGCCGCAGTATCGCTTAAGTTAATTTAATTATGTATTTGCTTCATATCCTGATATTCATTTCAAGTATCTCCTTTTTGTTTTATGGAATTGCTTATTTTAAGTCGCCGCGCATAAAAAACGAATTTAAACGCTTTGGACTTGAGAAAACAGGGGTTTTTATTGCCATTTTAGAATTACTGGGCGCATTGGGTTTACTGGTGGGATTAAAGTTCCTTGTTATTCTACTGATCTCCTCAGGAGGTTTGTCCTTATTGATGTTTTTAGGAGTTATTACGAGGATAAAAGCGAAAGACAGCCTTTCCCTGTCGTTACCCGCCTTGTTTTTTATGCTCATCAATGGATATATTTTTTTTTCGGCACTACAGTTTTAACAAACCATGCCATCCATTTTTATAAACAACTACTCCGCCGCTTATTCGATGGGTCGCTTTTTTGATCAAATTTGTATAGCGCTGCACGAGAAAAAAAAGTACCGGCGAGAAGCACAATAAGGAACATTCGCTTGCACATTCCAACCAAACCCCTTAACTTTGCGCCCGCTTTACCAAAGCAGGGGCAATAGCAACGTCCCGAAGTGTTGCTAAACCAGACAGTGCAAACCAAACCCATCCCCAAGACCGCCTTTTTTATCATGATTATTGACGACGAAAAAGACCCCAACCAGGAATCTGAAACGCCGGTGGAAACAGTAGAAACGCCGGAAGTCGAGGCAGCATCTTCGGAAACGCCCACCGTCATCGAAGAAGTCGCCGCCGAGGTCACCGAAGCAGTTGAGGAAACTGCCCCCGAGATCACCGCAGCGATTGAGGAAATTGCTCCCGAGATCACCACAGTCGAAGAAGTTGTTCCCGAGATCACCGCAGCGGTAGAAGAAACCGTTGCCGAAATCACCGCCGAAACGGCTGAGGAAGACTTGCCTCTGGCGGAAACGGACAATACGGAGGAAGAAGACGCCCCCATTGACACCGAAGAGCCCGACGACCTGCTGCCCCTGCCGTCTGACGACGAAGCGTTGCCCATGACGGCCTCACGCCCCGACGACGACGCCGAGCCCACCGACGACGACGAAGACGACCTGGAATTGCCCCTGGGCGATATCATCCAGGCCGGCGGCGCCCACGACGACTTTAACTGGAACGTCGACAAACGAGGCGCCCAGGTGTACACGCCCGGTGAGTTCAGCACCATGCTCGCGGATTACGAGGTGACCCTGCGCAGCGTCAACGAAAACGAAATCATCAGAGGCCGCGTGAGCGCCATCGGCTCCAGCGATGTCGTACTCGACATCAACTACAAGAGCGACGGCCTCGTGTCCCTCAACGAATTCCGCGACATGCCCCACCTGGCCTCCGGCGACATGGTGGAAGTATACGTGGAAAGCCAGGAGAACGCACAGGGCCAGCTCGGCCTGTCGCGTAAAAAAGCCAAAATCCTGCGCGCCTGGGAAAGCATCGTGGACTCCTACAAGAACGGTACCATCATCAGCGGTATCATCATCAGTAAAACCAAAGGCGGCCTGATCGCCGATTGCAGTGGACTGGAAACCTTCCTCCCCGGCTCGCAGATCGACATCAAGCCGGTGATCGACTACGACCAGTACGTGGGTAAAACCATGGAGTTCAAGGTCGTGAAGATCAACGAACAGATCAAAAACGCCGTGGTGAGCCACAAAGCGCTCATCGAAAGCGACCTCGCCGAGCAACGCGAACAAATCCTCGCCAGCCTCGATAAAGGCCAGGTGCTCGAGGGCATCGTTAAAAACATCACCGACTTCGGGGCCTTCCTCGACCTCGGCGGCGTCGACGGCCTGCTCTACATCACCGACATCTCCTGGGGCCGCATCGGCCACCCGAGCGAAGTGCTCGCGCTCAACCAGCGCATCAACGTGGTTGTGCTGGACTTCGACGAGAACAAAAAACGCATCAGTCTCGGCCTCAAGCAACTCACCCCGCACCCGTGGGAAGTGCTGCCCGAAGAGGTCAGCGAGGGCGCTGTCGTCACCGGCCGCGTGGTGAACATCGAAGATTACGGCGCGTTCGTCGAGATCATGCCCGGCGTCGAAGGCCTCATCCACATCAGCGAGATCAGCTGGGGCAACCAGAACGTGCCCGCCAAGGAGTTCTTCAACCTCGGTGAAGAGATCCAGGCACGCGTGGTGACCATCGACCGCCACGACCGTAAAATGTCGCTCTCCGTCAAGCAACTCACCGCCGACCCCTGGAGCGAGATCGAAAACGCGTTCCCCATCGGCAGCCGCCACAAGGGCGTGGTGAAAAACCTGACCAACTACGGCATCTTCGTCGAACTGTCCGAAGGCGTGGGTGGCATGATCCACATCTCCGACCTCTCCTGGACCAAACGCTACGCACACCCCAGCGAGTTCACCAAAGTGGGCGACGAACTGGAAGTGATCGTGCTCGACATCGACAAGGACAAGCGCCAGATCAGCCTGGGTCACAAACACATCCTCGAAAACCCGTGGGATGCCTACGCCACACTTTACCCGCAAGGCTCCTACCACGAGGCTACCGTGCTGAAACGCGACGATAAAGGCGCCACCTTCCAATTGCCCGACGGCCTGGAAGCGTTCGCACCGGCCAAACACATCCGCAAAGACGACGGCCAAATGGTCGACGAGGGTGAAACGGTCACCGTGAAGGTTATCGAATTTAACAAAGACGACCGCCGCATCCTGGTGTCGCACACCCGCTACCTCGAAGATCTGAAGTACAAGGCCGACCAGGCCGTGCGCGCAGAACGCGACAAGGAGCGCGCCGAGACCCAGGACGCCGTTACCGACGTGCAGAAAAAAGTCGAAAAGGAAACCCTTGGCGACCTCGCCGCACTCGCGCAGTTGAAAGAACAGTTCCGGGAGGACGACGACGACAAGTAGTTCGCTCCCCTGGTCAACAGACAGGAATAGCAAGAGGCCGTCCCATGAGTTTGACTCGTGGGGCGGCCTTTACTTTTCCGCCGCCGCTACCCGGAAAAATTCCGCCGGCATTCAAGCGAAAAGGCACGGCAGTCTTTGAAAATATATGGAGACCTGTATACCTTTAGGCGCTGATTTGCAAATGCTTGCCCATTGGTACCCTATTTCTTGCATCGTTTCACGTAAATATATTGTTGTCACCTATGAAAAGTCGTTTTTTTGACCAAATGATGAACATCCTGCCCACGCTAACTGCCTTGCGCGCCTGGGCAGGTGTCGCGCTGGTAACCCTTCCGCTGGTACTCCCGGCCCAGAATACCCCGGGTATTCCGCTGGAGGCCAAGGCGCCCCCTCCCGGGTGCTTTACCCTGACTTTTCAAACGGACAACTCCTCTTGCACCGGCGCCAACGACGGCTCCGCCACGGTGATTGCCGTGGAGACGCCGGACTTTGTCGTCAATTCCAACGCAGACAACGGAGATGCCAACCCGGGCGATGGCGTGTGCGCCGACGGCAACGGCAACTGCACCTTCCGGGCAGCCACGCAGGAGGCCAACCTCCGCGACCGCACCATCATCGGGTTCGCCGGAAACCTGAACGGACAAACCATCACCCTGGGCAGCCCGCTCCAGCTATCGGCCAATATGATCATTCGCGGACCCGGAAGCGCCAACCTGACCATCAGCGGCAACAACGCAACCCGGCTGTTTTACGTCACCAATGGCCGAATCGGGATCGACGGCCTGCGCCTGACCGCCGGCAGGGCCAAGGGCGGCGACGGCGGAACGGCGGGCGGCGGCG
>JBGSTG010000056.1:0-19677 GCA_041736625.1 Saprospiraceae bacterium
GATCTTGTTCTCTGAGCGCAGCCTCCCAAAATTCGCGACCGCGACGCAGTTTTGTCCCTCTTTTCATAGCTTTGATTTTTGTCGGGCAAAGGTCAAGGGGAATGAGAGGGTGGGCAAGATGTAGTTGGTCGGATGGTTACGAAAGTTCATGAAATTTGCCCCTAAGCCCAAAGCCTGCGTTGTTAATCAAAAAATCTATCTGAATATTTTTGCTCTTCACCTCTTCAAAAAGTGATTTTGCAGCACCTGCTGATCCTAAATCCTTCACGATGGGCACTACGCGAACCTGATGTTTATCCTCCAATTCTTTTTTGAGTTCCTCTAACTTTTCGATTCGCCTGGCCACAATAACCAGATCACCACCCCGCTTGGCATGAATCCGGGCAAACTCTCTGCCTATGCCTCCACTTGCTCCTGTAATTAATGCTGTTTTTTTCATCGTTTTATCTTTAAAAATCTTTGCCTTTGAAGTTGTCAATTGTCATTTGCCCGGCCAGTTTTAAGAAATGTCCCCAGCTCTGATCGGTATTGAAATAAGAAACATTTTCAACCAGATGCTCCACACGCTTTCGATTGGTAAATTCAAAACTTGTGGCGTTGAAATCATTGATCAACACTGATTTCTTCACATTTTCGAAATTAAATGGATTGCCAAAATTGCCCACACCCGATACGAAATCTTCCGTAGTTTCACCGCATCCTCCCCAGGTTAGGTAAGCGTTTAGCCAAATATTAGCCGGAATGTCATTTACCGCAATGCCGCCATAGTTCAATTCCCTTATCGCTTGCTGGATTCTGGATTCATTACTTTTGAAGGTATCATTATCTACGAGTATCATGCAGCCCAGAGAACCCAGTAATTTATGGTTGCAAAAACGGGTGGCTTTGGTGAGAAAGTCATCCGTTTCTGTTGTAGTCTCCAGTGCGATTTCACTAAACACCTGGCCGAATGCTTCATTTGTCACGGCAAAATCATCTTCTGCAATGTCTGGAATAAACACATAATCGCTGCTTTTGACTTTTCCGTTCTCCGGTTTCAACACCTCTGCTGAAGGTTGATGTTTTAAAAATTCTTCTATGGTCTGATCTACTCCGGGATAGTAGGTGGCACAGGCAAAGGTTTCTTCTGCCAGCACTTTTCTAAGTGTTTTAAGAAATTGATCGCGCTGGGGCCAGCTTTTAGAAGTAACGATGGTTTGCGGACGTCCACAGATGGCACCACCGTTTAATTTGCCGGCAGATGCCAACTGTATGGCCTGTCGTCGAATATCTTTTTCCGACCAATTACCGGGTATGATTATACAAGGATTATTGCCGCCACATTCAGAGACAAGGGGTGTACTTGCTGCATTTTGAATCGCATGGGCAACCGGAGTGGAGCCAGTAAAATAAATAGAATGCAGGCCTTCTAATTTGGACATGGCTCTTCCTTGGTCGGCATCACAAAAGGCACAGGCTCTCCAGTCAATGAGTGGGGCAAAAATCTTTTCCCAAATGGCATCCGTAGCCTCATTGAGCTGATGAGGCTTGTGGATCACTGCTTTGTTTTCAAGAAAAAGCGCCATGGCCATTTCTATGGATGAACTGTAGTTTCCCGCACCTGAAATGGCAATAACTCCGGCAGGTTTATCCAATGGATTGATCTGCCTTGGCTTTCCTTCTACATGTAGAAATCCTTTCTGTTTTCCAGAAACCAACTTGTCTTTTGAAAAGATGGGAAATACCTGAACCTCGTAAAGATTCTTGTCAATTTTTTGAGTTGATACCGGTTTGAGCATTTCTCCCTTCAGCAGCGATTCATAAAATTTTTGAATGGCCATCAGGGTATTTGCCATGGGCATCACAGTACCGCCCATTCCTTCAGCGACACTTACTGCTTCTTGACCAATTAGGTCATTTTTCATCTTGGCATCTGCTTCACCAAGTGCTTTGGCATGTTTTTTAAGGTTTTTCTGGATTTCCTTTAAAAGGTTTAATCGCTCTTTTACAGTGGTCTTTGACCATCTCTGGGGTTCTAAATGGTTGTATGCTTCTTGTGCGGTCATAATTAAACCTTGTTTGTACAACACAAAGATGGTGCTCTCAAAGGGATTCAAATTACACGAAATGCAGGATGGATAACACGAAATCCTGAATCAGTTCAGGTTACGGTATTCGGTCGGGGTACACCCAACTTTTGACTTGAACAGGCGCGTGAAATAGTGTGGATAGTTAAAGCCCAATTCATAGGCTATTTCGCTTACGGATCGTTCTGATCCCATCAGCAGGTTTTTGGCTTGTTCTATCACATATTCGTTGATATGGTCTTTAGGCGTCCTACCTGTTTCTTTTTTTACCAAATCGCTGAAATAATGAGGTGAAAGATAAGCGATTTCAGCAAAGTATTGAATGCTGGGCAATCCTAGATCAAGGTTTTTTTGCGACCTGAAATATTCTTTTAGCTCCTTTTCGAATACAGTTATTATATCCCTGCTATGACTGACGCGGGTATTGAATTGCCTCTCGTAGAATCTCAGGCAGTAATTAAGCAATAATTCGATATTCGAAACAATCACCCGCTGGCTGTGATTATCAATGCGCTGCAGGTACTCGGTTTCTATTTGGTCGACCGTTGTATTGATTATCCTTTCTTCGTCTTCAGATAAATGCAATGCTTCCATCACTTCATAGTTGAAAAACGAGTAGTCGTCTAGTTGTCTGCCCAAGTGCGTATTTCGTATCAAATCGGGGTGAAAAAAGAGCATCCAGCCCTTTATATCCCCTGGTTTAAAAGGTTTGGTGAAGGTGTAAACCTGCCCGGGAGCGGTAAAGATCATGACCCCTTCATCGAAATCAAAAGAGTTCCGGCCATGCTCCAGGCCGCAGCTTTTGTCCTTGAGCGACACCATATAGGAATCATAAATCACCTTGGTATTTACTTGTTCCTCCGTCACTTGAATTTTGGAAACATCTATCAGTGAAATAAGCGGATGCCGGGGTTTGGGCATCCCCAATAGTTGATGTAATTGACTGATGGAAGCTATTTTGATAATTGACATATTTCTTTCCAGTTAGAAGATCAACTACAAATCTCATGAACTCACTGCGTTATGACTAGCACAAAATGCGGATTGGTTAGCAGGAAATGTGGGTTTCACCATCGGGTCTGTTTTCTGTTTCCCTGCTTGTAGAGAACTACCGCTTTCCCGCACCTAACGAATAACCAAAACGCGAACTTCGTCTTTGCCGTCATTTTCAGCACTTATCCCGCACGTCGTGTTTTCGTTATTAAATAAAGATTTCAGGTGTCTGCCAGATATTTTCTGATCATCACACCCGCCGCACATCCGCCCCGATCCCCCGCAACCGCTCATCGATGTACTGGTACCCCCGGTCGATCTGGTGCACGTTGTGGATCAGGCTTTTCCCCTTGGCCGACAGGGCGGCGATGAGCAGCGCCACCCCGGCGCGGATGTCGGGCGAGCTCATTTCGATGCCCCGCAGCGGGTAGCGGCGGTCGAGCCCCATGACACTGGCGCGGTGCGGGTCGCAGAGGATGATCTGGGCGCCCATGTCGATGAGTTTATCCACAAAAAACAGCCGGCTCTCGAACATTTTCTGGTGGATGAGCACGTTGCCGCGCGCCTGGGTGGCCACCACCAGCACGATGGAGAGCAGGTCGGGCGTGAGCCCCGGCCAGGGCGCGTCGTAAATGGTGAGGATGGAGCCGTCGATGAACGTGTGGATCTCGTAGTGCTCCTGGGCAGGTACGCGCAGGTCGTCGCCCTGCTGGTTGATGCGGATGCCCAGCCGCTCGAAGGTGCGCGGGATGATGCCGAGGTGCCCGATGCCGGCGTTTTTGATGGTGATGTCGGACTGGGTCATGGCGGCCAGGCCGATGAAGCTGCCCACCTCAATCATGTCGGGCAGGCAGCGGTGTTCGGCGCCGCCGAGGCGCTCCACGCCGTCGATGTGGAGCATATTGGAGCCGATGCCTTCGATGCGGGCGCCCATGGCCTGCAGCAGTCGGCAGAGTTGCTGGACGTAGGGTTCGCACGCGGCGTTGTAAATGGTGGTGTGGCCGGGGCTGAGTACGGCGGCCATGAGCACGTTGGCGGTGCCGGTGACGGAGATCTCGTCCATGTGCAGGTAGACCCCGCGTAGTCCGCCGTCGGGTTGCTGCACGAAGTAGATGTCTTTCTCGTCGTCGTACTTGAACTCGGCCCCCAGCATCTGGAACCCCAGGAAGTGGGTATCAAGGCGGCGGCGCCCGATCTTGTCGCCACCGGGTTTGGGCAGGCTGGCGCGCCCGAAGCGGGCCAGCAGGGGCCCTATGAGCATCACCGAGCCGCGCAGGCGCTGGGCGTCTTTTAGGAAAGCGTCGGAGCGCAGGTAGTCCACGTCCACCGTGCCGGCGCAGAAGCGCCAGGTGTCGGGCGCCAGTCGCTCCACGGTGACGCCCAGGCCCCGCAGGAGGTCGATGAGCTTGTTGACGTCGAGTATGTCGGGCACGTTGGCGATGGTCACCGGCTCGTCGGTGAGCAGTACGGCGCTGATGACTTGCAGGGCTTCATTTTTGGCGCCCTGGGGATGCAGCACACCCGAGAGGGGGCGGCCGCCGTTGACTTCAAAAGTATCGGTGGACATATCGGGTATTACCGGCTTGGTGGTCGGGTTGGTCAGGCGAGGCGAAGGTAGCACAAACCGTTCAAACGGGGGTCAGTCATTGCGCACATAAACGGTCTGGTGCGGGAAGGGAATCTCTATGCCCAGTTCGTCAAAACGGTTTTTGATGCGCCGAAGCATTTCGCGTTTGACCACCCATTGCCGGAGCGGTTGTGTGCGCACGAGCATGCGGATCACGACCGCCGAATCCGCCAGCTCGTCCACGCCGAGCATGACGGGGTCCTCCATGATGTAAGGCCCGAATTCCGGATCAGCCTGCATGCCCCGGGCAACCCCTAAAAGCGCTTCCATGACCTGATCGACCTGCTCCTTGTACGCCACGCCGATTTTGAAGTTTACCTGCGACCAGTCCTGCGTGAGGTTGCTCACGGTATTGATCTGGCCGTGGGGCATGTAATGCACCACGCCTTCTATGTCGCGCAACGTGGTCATGCGCATGCTCACCTGCTCCACCGTGCCGGTGATGTTGTTGATGGACACGACATTGCCGATACGGTACTGGTTTTCCAGCAGGATCATAAAACCTGAAAAAAAGTCGCGCACCAGGTTCTGGGCGGCAAAAGCGACGATCAGGGACACGATGGCCGCGCTGCCCAGCACGACGCTCAGATCTACCTGGAGTTCCGACAACAAAATAAAGAGGCCAATGGTGGCGGTGACCACGGTGATTCCGCTTTTGGAAGCAGCGTACAGCGTTTTATTGCGCTCCATACGCTCCTGCAGCGTACCTTCGGGGGTATTCCTTTCCAACCAGTATTTGGCCAGGCGCCGCGCGCTCCACCAGAACAGTCCGAGAAACCCCAGGATGATGATCAGCCGTGGAGCAGACACGAGCAGCCATCTTTTGAACCGGTACGGAGAAAAGGGGCCTTGTAAAAATTCAACCCTGAAACGGGCCGCCTCTTCAGCGCGCTCCGCTTTTTCGTAGCTTTCCGTCACCGGCGCCCAGATCTGCCGGATTTTTTCAATACGCTTCTGCAGGGTAACGGCGATGGCGGAGTCCTTCTGGAGCAGTTCGGATTGGAGGCTGGATTTTTGCATGATCATCGCTATGCGACGCTCCACCGTTTCCCGATGTTGCAGAACCGTGTCCGCCGGCGGCAGACTATCCCGCTGTTTTTCCAACCGCTTCCGTATCTCGTCGTACCGATTCAGGTTTTCCCGTTCCACACCCAGGATGGCCAGGGTGAGTGCCAGGTCTTCCTGGTTTATGTTGAGAATCTCTTCCACCAGGTCCACCTTTTTCCAGGCTGTCTGAAGCTCCTCTTGGCGCTGTTCCAGCATCCGCAAGGCTTGTGTGAGGCGCCAGTCCTTGTCTTTGGAAAGGGTGGTTTGCGCCAGGGTGTCCGGTCGTTTTTCGGCAACCGTGGGCGCTGCTTTTTCGGTGGAGGGGGTGCTGCCCGACACGTTGGCAGATTGGCTCGAGTCGGCGGACGCGGGCTCCTCTCCATACAGGATGAACCGGAATGCTTCTTCCTGTTTGCGTTGTTTTCGTTCCAGCACCAGCACCAGTCTGTCAATGTATTGTCTGCCCCGGAGTATAAAGTCCACCTCGTCGCGGGTGGCCTCCCAGCGGATCGTCAGCCTGGGGTCCACCGGCAATCCCTGCTCGCGCAAGGAGTCTATCACCATGTCGAGGCTGTCAAAGCGCCTGGTGGCCTTGTCCAACGTTGAGTTCAGCAGAAGGATGCGGTCTTTGAAGTCGTTCAACCGCAATTGGTCTTCTTCCGCCAGCCGTTGGGAGCGCATCAGCATTTCGGCATCTGAATACTTGAACATTCCTTCTGTGGAAGGCGGAATGTCGGGTTTTTCCCGGTAGCACGCGGATGAGGCCAGCAGGCAGCAAAATAGGGTGGCAATAATGGTCGGTTTGTTGGCCATAGGAAGAGGTAAATTACTTCATGCAGGCCAAAAGTAGCCCCGGATCACAAAATTCACGTTATCTTTGTAAAAAACACTTAGCCCATAATGAAGTTTTTAGGTTCTATTGCCGTATTGCTGTTCGGGGTGTACACCACACATGCGCAAGAAACCGCCTGGCCCCGGGCTTTCACCACCGAGGGCGGTTACACGATCAACATCTTTCAACCCCAGGCGGAATCGCTGGAGGGGAATGTCCTCAAATCCCGGGCGGCATTTTCCGTAATGGCGCCCGGAAAAGACGATCCCATGTACGGGGTGATGTGGGCCGAAGCAAACCTGCTGACCAACAGGGACAACCGCACTTACGCACTGGAAAGCGTCATCGTAACAGAGGTACGCCTGCCGGAAGTGACCGATCCAGTGTTGATCGAAGGGTTTAAAACCGCTGTGGAGATCGAGGTGCCTAAATGGAATATTGAAGGTTCCTTGGAAGAACTGCTCGCCGGTCTTGAGCAAAGTAAAGGGGAACAGACCCAATCCGACAAGCTCAACACCGCGCCACCAAAAATCCTGTACGCGGATAAGCCGACCATCCTCATCCTTATCGACGGCGAACCAAAGTTGGTCGAAGACAAAGACCTGGATGTGAAACGCGTGATCAACTCGCCCAATCTGCTGGTAAACCCCGCTTCCGGGCAGTTTTTCCTGTACGGCGGCGGCTTCTGGTACCAGGCATCCAAGGCAACCGGCCCCTACACATACATCAGCAAGTTGCCCAAAAGCCTGAAAAAGGTGGACAAAATGGTGAAGGAGAAAGAGGCGGAAGACCAGTCGGAGGAAGTCGCCAAAATGGATACCCCGCCTGCGATCACCATCAGCACCGTGCCCGCCGAAATCATTGTGATCAAAGGCAAGCCGGAGATGGCCACGGTGGAGGGCACCGGGCTCCTGTACGTGAGCAACACCGAAAACGAATTGTTTCTGGAGGTGAAGACACAGGACTATTTTGTGCTCCTGAGCGGCCGTTGGTACCGTTCCAAATCGGTCGAAGGCCCGTGGAGCTATGTTGCTTCCGACAAATTACCCGACGACTTTGCCATGATCCCTGAAGGATCGGATAAAGACGCCGTTCTGGTCAGCGTCGCCGGAACCCGCGCTGCCGAAGAGGCCGCCCTCGACGCGCAGGTGCCCCAAACGGCTAAAGTAGACCGCAAAACAGCCAAGGCGGATGTTGAGTACGACGGGCAGCCCAAGTTCGAATCCATTGAAAGCACCGACATGCAATACGCCGTGAACACCTCCTCCTCGGTGATCAAGTCCGGCAATAAATATTACACCGTGGAGGACGGCATCTGGTTTGTTTCCAGCAACCCCGGTGGCCCATGGACGGTTTCGCTCGAACGACCGAGGGGTGTGGAGAACATTCCGCCCAACAACCCGATGTACAACACCAAATATGTGTACATCTACGACGTGACGCCCGAATACGTGTACGTAGGGTATACGCCCGGATACATGGGCACCTACGTCTACGGCCCGACCATTGTGTACGGCACCGGTTATTACTATAACCCCTGGCGGGGCAACTGGTACTATCCAAGACCCTGTACCTGGGGTTTCAACATGAACTACAACCCCTGGACGGGCTGGAGTTTCGGCTTCAGCTATGGGTATGGCTGGTATCGGCCCTGGTATTGGGGCGGCGGTTGGTACGGCGGTCACTACGGCGGCTGGTACGGCCCTCCGCACTACCACCCGCCCTATTGGGGGTATCACAACCACCCGCATTACGGTCCGCGAGGGGGGGGCGCTTACGTCAGCCACCGCAACATCAACGCCGGCCGGACCAACAACATCTACAACAACCGTAAGGATGTAATCACCAAAGACAGGCCTATCCCGGGAACGAAACCCGGTAGGCAGCCTGCGCCAAAACCCTCCACCAAACCAGCAGCGCCCGGTGGCCAACCAACCCAAAAACCCTCTACCCGGCCCACAACACCCGGTGAACAACCAACCCAAAAACCCTCCACCCGGCCCACAACACCCGGCGGCCAACCGACCCAAAAGCCCTCCACCCGGCCCACGGAGCCCACCCAGCAGCCCTCCACCCGGCCGGCCACACCCGGTCGTGTTTACTCCGATCCTAGCGGTAAAGTATATCAGCGGGATGACGCCAGCGGATCCTGGCAAACGCGCGAACAAAACCAGTGGAAGCCGGCGCCAAGCCAGCAGTCGCAAAACATGGACCGCAACTACCAAAACTACAACCGGTCCAATACCCGGCAGCAAAATTTCCAGGGAACCAACCAGGGCGCAGGCATGGGCAGAAGCTATTCGCCTTCAGGCGGCGGCGCGCGTTCCGCACCAAGGGCCGCACCAAGAGGACGCGGACGATGAACCAATTATGACACCTGGTGTTCTAACATTAAATATTGGCTCATGCGTCTGGAAGACGAAATCAAAAGCAGTCGCGCGTTGCCGCCACGGCAACGCGCGATACTCAACATCTTGTTCACCGCCAGCTGGATCAGCGCCATTCAGGGCCGTTTTCTCCGGCAGTTTGGCCTCACCGGCCCGCAATACAACATTCTGCGCATCCTGCGCGGCAGTTATCCCAAAGCCCTCACCGTACTGGACATCAAATGCCGGATGCTGGATCGCAGCAGCAATGTGAGCCGATTGGTGGAAAAACTGCGCGCCTCCGACCTGGTAGACCGGTGCTCGCACAAGGACGACCGGCGCATGGTGCTGGTGAACATTACCGAAGCTGGAAAAAAGTTGCTTGCCGACATTGACGCCAAAGGATTCTTCCGGACCGAGTTCCAACAGGGCCAGTCCCTGACCGAAAACGAAGCTGAACTGCTCGCGGAGTTGCTCGATAAATTCAGGGAATAGCCTTGAGTATCGCTCACTTATGCCAATGTGGAAAAAAAGAATGGCCGTTTTTCACGCTGGCTGTACGCAGATGGTTTATTTTTGTAGCCCGCAGACCGGTTACTGCTGTTTTTAATCCCGTCTAAAAGTCGGCAACAATTCTTATGAACATCCAAGCGCACCATGCGGAGGGTGTCCGGGCTGCAACCAAGGAGTTACTTACGCTCGAACTCTTCACGCAAAACGACGACGGAAGACCGGTTTACATTACCGGCTCTTTCAATAACTGGATGTGTCGGGATGAACGTTTTCAAATGCGAAAACTGGACTCCGGCCACTATCAGTTTCATTTTGAACACGACCTTTTACCCGCAGGCTCCTTCGAATACAAGTACCTGAAGGGCGGCTGGGAAGCAGAGGAGCTGGACGACGACGGACTTCCGCCCGGCAACAGGCGCATGGAGGTGCCGCGCGGAAGGGTGCGCGACCTGGTGCCCCAGTGGAAAAAACACGCCGGCTGGTACAACGCGAGTTTTTATCCCGACATCCAGGTGTTGTCCACCCGATTCCACGTCCCCCAACTCCGCCGCCGCCGCAGGGTTTCAGTGCTGTTGCCCTGGAACTACCAGGTTTCGGACAAAAAATACCCCGTGCTCTATTTGCAAGACGGGCAGAACCTGTTTGAAGACAGCGCCCCCTTCGGTACCTGGGGCGTGGACAAGCAGCTGGCCCTGCTCGCCGAAAAAGGCCACGGCGACTTCATCGTGGTCGCCATCGACCACGGCGGCAAGGAGCGCATCAAGGAGTACCTGCCGCACCCCACCCTGAAATGGGGCGATGCGCTCGGCCGCGAGTACGCCGAGTTCCTGCGCAACACGCTCAAGCCGTACATCGACGCCAACTTCCGCACCCTGCCCGGCCGCGAGCATACCGGCATCGGGGGGAGCAGCATGGGCGGGCTCATCAGCTTGTACACGGGCATTCTGTTCCCGGAGACCTACTCGAAATTCATGATCTTTTCCCCGTCCCTCTGGGCGGCGCCCGGCGTTATTGACCATACGGCCCGGCTGCTCGAACATGGGCAAAACCGATTCTTCCTGTTTGTGGGCGAAAAAGAACCGGGTATCATGGTTGAACACACCGATCAACTGAGCGCGCACCTGTACCGGCACCCCGCCTTCGGCAAATCTTTTTCGATGCAGTATCTCAAAGAGAAGGATGCCGGGCACAATGAGGGCGCCTGGGGGCGCGCATTTCCGCAGGCGGCCTCCTGGCTGTACGCTCACTGACGGCCCACCATAAATACGGCTGGCCGGTTGTCCAGCACCTGGATGCTGCTTTTTCGCCATTGCTCCACCAACTGGACGACAATGCGCTGGCTTGGGCCGGTGAGGTCCTGCGCTACGCCAAAATGCGTATTGCCCTGTAAACATTCTTTGGCCACATCCAGCACCATGTGGCTCCGGTAAGGGGTTTCCATGAACAACTGGGTGGCACCCGACTGGCGCATGGCCTGCTCCAGGCGCCGCAGGTCTTTGGCCAGTTCGGGCCTTTTGGCCGACAAATATCCGTGAAAACAAAACTTTTGCCCGTTCATGCCCGAAGCCATCAGCGCCAGCAGGATGGATGATGGGCCTGTCAAGGGCATTACCGGCATACCGGCCTGGTGGGCCCACGCTACCACCGCAGCACCCGGGTCGGCCACCCCCGGGCAACCGGCCTCCGACAGCAGGCCAACATCCCGCCCTGCCGCCAACGCAGCCATCAACACACCCTCCGCCTCGCCCAAGCCGCCCTCGCGCGGCAGTTCAACAAAAACCAGCTCCTGCAAGGGCCGCGCCGGCCCCACTGCCTTGACAAAATGACGCGCCGTTTTGGCCCGTTCCACCACAAATACCTCCAGCCGCTGCACCACCTCCAGCACCTGCCCGGGCAAGGTGTGCAGGGCGTTGTCGGCGATGGGCGTGGGGATAAGGTAAAGCATGGAAATGCGGAATGCGGATTTTTTTCAGCCGAAAAATACGCCCATATTTGTGTCTGTGCAAACAACAAACACCGCATCATGATCATTCAACTGCAGTGGAACAAAGTCGAATACCAGGCCGACTTGAGCCGGGGCCTCGATCTGAGCATTCCCCTGAAGGAGGGCGCCGCCGGCGTCAATTGCTTTTGGGCGCCTTTTGTCGAATATTGGCCGGTGGAGGCGGGCGATTTTGTGGGCAGTACGCGGCGGGGTGGGGTGGTGAACTTTTTCAACCTGAAATGCAACCCGCATGGCAACGGCACGCACACCGAATGCGTCGGGCACATCGCCCGCGAGCCGTACCTGCTGAACGACTGTCTGAAAGCTTCTCTCCACCCGGCCTTGCTGGTCAGTGTTTTTCCGGAAAAGCAGGACGACGGTGACCGCGTGGTGACCCTGGCGGGCCTGCTGGCCGCCGTGCAGGGCGCCGCGGTGCCGCCTGCGCTCATCCTGCGCACCCTGCCCAACCACCCGGACAAACAGCGGATGCACTATTCGGGCACCAACCCCGTTTACCTCGACCCCGCAGCGGCCACCTGGATGGCCGACCAGGGCGTGGAGCACCTGCTGCTGGATTTGCCCTCTGTCGACCGGGAAGAAGACGGGGGCCTGCTGCTGGCCCACCGGGCTTTCTGGCGGTACCCGGATGCGCCGCGGACGGAGTGCACCATTTCGGAACTCCTGTTCATCCCGGATGACGTGCCCGACGGTTTGTACCTGCTCGACATCCAGACGGCGCCGTTTGAGCTGGATGCCAGTCCTTCCCGGCCCGTGGTGTTCCCGCTGCACAAAAAAGCATAAAAAAAACCCGCGTGGCAGGTCGCCACACGGGTTTTTTCTTTCAAAAGCAAATTTTCTTATTCGGAAACAATGAATTGTTTGCCGGCGAAGTATTTGCCGTTCGTCATGTGCAGCCAGTACACGCCGGGGGCCATATCACCCAGCTGGATGGTGGCGTACTCCTGGATGTTGATGGTGTTGGCGTACACGCGAACGCCCTGGTTGTTGAAGATGGTCAGGTTTACCTCGCCGCCCAGGGACGGTTCGATGAGCTCGATGTTCAACACGTTTTTGGTCGGGTTGGGCGAGAGGTTCATGGATGTGCGCTTGATGAGCACCGGTGCGCTGAGCGGAGCGCCGAACATGTATTCGCCTTCGTTTTTCACGGCGCGGAGGGTAATGCCGTAAACGCCGGCTTTAACCTTGAAGTCTACACCGTCCTGCGTAGCGATACCGGAGGGTTCTTCCCTTACTTCAGTGGATGCGGCGCCCCAGTTGACGGTCCAAGCGTCCTCAGCGCGGAATTTGCAGGTAGTGTCGTTCAGCGTGATTTCCGGGATGAACCAGAAAAACTCGTCGTTGGCGTCCTTGGTCATGTCCACGTCCGTGTCCCAGTTGCCGAGCGGCGTAGCCGGGCCGATGAGGCCTACGGTGCCGTAGATCACGAGCAGTTCGAAGCTGTAAGCGCCGGTGATCTGGTTGAATTCGATTTTATATTCGCCGGCGGTGATCGGGATGGGTGCGCCGTCGAGTTCGGCGATGCCGGTGGGGAAGTCGCCGAAGCTCCACAGGTCGTCGTCGGCCTTAAAGATCAGGTCGCCGTCTTTCAGCACCACGCGGGCCTTCCACAGACCTTCCTGGTTGGGGTCTTCGGTCATTGGGGTGGGGTTGTCGAACCCGCCGGGGTTGGCGGTGCCGATGATGCCTACGGTCTGGTAGGGGCGGATGACCAGGAAGTTGTACTCGAGTTTTTTCACGTCGATGCTCGCCTGATAGCGACCGGCGGTGCCCACCGGAATGTTGTCGGGGCCGTTGGGGACTGCGGTACCCGAGGGGAAGGTGGTGCCGCCCCAGTTGGAGGTCCAGGCGCTGTCGGCGCGGAATTTCAGGCTGCCCACGGTCAGGTCTACGTTTCCAACCCAGAGATCCGGGTTCGCGTTGTCCTGGCTCAGGGGGGTATCGTTGTCCCAGCCACCGGGCGTGGCGTCACCGATGACGCTGATCAGTGTGTATTCCGGGATAAGGGTGAACGCGTAAGCGCCGGTGAGGGTGTCGAAGTCGATGCGGTAGCGGCCGGCGGAGGTGATGGGAATGTTTGCTCCATTTTGGGTGCCGATGCCTGTAGGGAAGTCGGTTGAGCCCCAGTTTCTGTCCCAGTTGTCGTTAAAACGAAACTTGGCTTCTCCGAGTTTGAGGTTCAGCACGTGGTAGAACTTGTTGGCGTCGAGGCTGTCCTGGAACAGGTTGGTGTCTTCGTCCCAGCCTTTCGGCGTAGCGTTGCCGATGATGCCGATGGGCGAGTTCACGGAGAACTCGTAGGCGCCGGAGTTGGAGTTGAAAGTAACCGAGTACGCAGCGGATACGGGAACCGGAATGTCGGCGCCGCCCTGGGTACCGGTGCCGAAGGGGAAGTCCGTGCTGCCCCAGTTGGTGTCCCACGCGTCGTTGGCGCGGAATTTACAGGCATTGCCGCCAGTGAGGTTGATGCTGATCGTCCAGATGCTGTCGTTGACTTGGGTCATATCGGTGTCCGAATCCCAGCCGGTGGGCGTGGCGCTACCGATGATGCCGACAGAAGTGATCTGTGCAAATGCGTTGAACGCCAGCGCACAGAATGCAAGTAAAAAAAGTAGGCGAAACTTCATTTTTGAAAAAATTTTTTCGTTGGAAAGTACGGTTAGTGTAACTTTGTCACAAAGTTAACATGTTTTTAAATTTGGAGAGAACTTTGAGCGGAAAAATTTTCATGCCTAATCCTGTCAAAGTTGCTTTTTTTAATCCAAAAATCAAAATCAAATCCTTGAGTTAGTGTAAAGATGCTACAAAGGAGCGGTTGCCTTCTTCTTCTTTTGTTCAAACTATTTAAACCCATTTCACGTTATATGGAGTTTTTTACACCCAAACTTGTTCGGGCCCTGTTACCGGGCCTTTTGTGGCTGGCTTTCTCCTTTTCGGTTGAGGCCCAGCGTACCGTTACGGGGCGCGTGACCGACGCCGAAACCGGTGAGCCCTTAATCGGGGCCACGGTGGTGGAAAAGGAAACCCCCGCCAACGGTACAATTGTGGACGTGAACGGCAACTTCCGGTTGAACGTTTCCGACAAGGCCACGGCGCTCCTGGTCACCTATTCGAGTTACGACAACGCGGAGGTCAGTATTGTGGGCGTTGACGTCGTCGAGGTGCCCATGAATGCTTCCACGCTCAGCGAGGTGGTGGTTATCGGTTACGGCACGGTGAAAAAAGAAGACGTGACGGGTTCGGTGCAAAAAGCCGGCACCGCCGTTTTCAACCGCGGCGCCATCACCGGCCCTTCCGAGTTGCTCGCTGGTAAGGTGGCCGGCGTGGTGGTCACTACCGACGGCGCTCCCGGCGGCGGTTCCCAGATCCGCGTGCGCGGCCTGTCGTCGCTCAACGCCACCAACGACCCGCTCATCGTGGTAGACGGTGTGCCGCTCGACAACACCGGCATCTCCGGCAGCCGCAACCCCCTCAACGTGGTCAATCCCAACGACATCGAGTCGTTCACCGTTTTGAAAGACGCCTCTGCCGCCGCCATCTACGGCAACCGTGCCTCCGGCGGGGTGATCCTCATCACCACTAAAAAGGGCAAACTGGGACGGAAAATCCAGGTGGGTTACAGCGGCAACGTCTCCTGGGGCGTACCGTCCGGTAAAATCGACGCCCTGAGCGCCGACGAGTTCCGCGCCGTCATGAACGATCGGTACGCAAACGACCAGCCGACGCTAGACCTGATGGGCAACGCCAGCACCGACTGGCAGGACGAGATCTACCAGACCGCCCTAGGCACCGATCACGCCCTGAATTTCGCCGGTGGCGTGGGCATTGTGCCGTACCGCCTCTCCCTCGGATACACCTATAAAGAAGGTCTGCTCAAAACCGACGAGTTCAGCCGCTACTCCGCAGCGCTGAACCTCAACCCGGGATTTTTCGACAACACCCTGCAGACGAATTTCAATTTCAAATACGCGTATTCCGACAACCACTTCGCCGACCGCGGCGCCATCGGCAATGCCCTGAGTTTCGACCCCACCCAAACGGTGCGCTCCGACACTTCCGACCGCTTTGGCGGGTACACCACCTGGATGCAAAACAACGGCCTGCCCAACGGCCTGGCGCCCACCAACCCGGTGGCGCTGCTCGAATTGCGCGACGATAATTCGAACGTCGACCAGATCGTCACCAGCCTGAACCTCGACTACCGCCTGCCCTTTTTCCCCAACCTGCGCGCCAACCTAAACCTCGGGTACGAAGGCGCCAACGGCGACGGAACGATCATAGTGCCCGACTCGGCCGCTTTCGCCTACACCGTCGGCGGTGTGAACAACGTCTACACCCAGGAAAAAGACAATACCCTGCTGGAAACTTACCTGAACTACCGCGAAACGTTTGGGCTGCACGGCCTCGACTTGATGGCTGGCTACTCCTGGCAGCACTTCGAATACGACAATTACTTCAAAAACTCCAACCTGGCCGGCGATACGGCCCAGACCACCGAAGACCGCAGCCGGGCCGAATACTACCTGGTGTCGCTCTTCGGACGCATCAACTACGACTTTAAGCAGAAATACTTCCTGACCGCATCGCTGCGCCGCGACGGCACTTCCCGCTTTGCAGAAGATTACCGCTACGGCGTTTTCCCCGCCGTCGCCGCAGGTGTAAAAGTGATCGACAACGACCGGAACAACTTCAACTACCTCAAACTGCGGGGCGGATGGGGTGTCACCGGCCAACAGGAAACCGGTGGCTACTACGACTACCTGGCGCGTTACCAGCTCGGCCAGTTCAACGCGTCTTATCAGTTCGGCAACGAATTCGTTCAAACCTATCGCCCGAATGGCTACGTTTCCAACCTGAAGTGGGAGGAGACGTCCTCCATCAACCTCGGCGCCGACTTCAGCATCATCCGCGACCGCATCGGCGGTACGGTGGACGTGTACCGGCGGCAAACCTCCGACCTGTTCGCCAATATCCCGTTCCCGGCGCTGTCTAACCTGACCAACTTCCTGACCACCAACATCGGTGAAATGGAATCCAATGGTGTCGAGCTCGGGCTGAATTTCACGCCCATCCGCAACGGTACCATTACCTGGGACATCTTCACCAACGTCGCCTACAACCGCTCGGAGATCACCAAGCTGCGCAACGACGCTGACTCCACCTTCCAGGGTGTTCAGGTCGGCGGCATCGCCGGCGGCGTGGGCTCCACCATCCAAATCCACACCGTAGGCAACCAGCCCTACATGTTCTACGTGTACGAACAACAATACGACGAAGACGGAAACCTGCTGGAAGACCAGTTTGTAGACCGGAACGACGACGGTGTGGTGAACGATCAGGATTTGTACCGTTACAAAAATCCGGCGCCTTTCTACACTTTGGGCATCACCAACAACTTCGGCATCGGCCGCTTTAACCTTTCTTTTGCCGGCCGGGCCAACCTCGGTCAGTACGTGTACAACAACATCCAGACGGACATGGGTTACCTCAACCGCCTGGTGCACCCCACCCGCTACTTGTCGAACATCAACCAGTCGGCCGTCGACCTGAACGTGGAGGAACAAGCCAGCCTCACTTTTAGCGACCAGTTTGTGAAAAAGGCCGACTTCTTCCGCATGGACCATATTACCCTGGGATACGACCTGACCAGCCTGTTCAACCGAAACAGCACCTCGGCGGTAACGGCAACCGACGGCACCGTGGCGCCGGACCAGCCGAGGAAGAGCCTGATCAGCTATTTTAACGTGTATGCCACCGTGCAAAACGCTTTTGTGATCACCGACTACGACGGGCTGGATCCTGAAATCGCCAACGGCATCGACAACAACGTGTATCCCCGCCCGCGCACCTTTTTGGTTGGCGTAAACGTCAATTTCTAACACGAGTCCAAACTCAAGCACATGAGCAATCCATATATCAAACTTCCCTTTTTTGCGCTGGCGGCACTGTTGGTGCTTGCCACCGGTTGCTTCGACGACCTCAACACCGAGCCCCTCGACCCGGATGAGGTTACCTCCCTCACTGTGTACGACAACCCCGCAGCGTACAGGCAGGTGCTTGCCAAGCTCTACGCCGGCTACGCCGTTTCCGGACAGCAGGGCCCCGCCGGCCAGCCCGACATCTCCGGTATCGACGAAGGTTTCGGCCAGTACATGCGCGGCTTCTGGTACCACCAGGAACTGTCCACCGACGAGGCCATTATCGGCTGGAACGACCAGACCATCAAAGACTTCCACTGGCAAACCTGGACCTCTACCGACGGCTTTATCTACGCCTTATACAGCCGTGTTTTTTACCAGATCGCTTTGGTCAATGAATACCTCCGCGAAACAACCGACGGCAAGCTGGAC
Source organism: Saprospiraceae bacterium (assembly GCA_041736625.1). Taxonomy (GTDB): domain Bacteria; phylum Bacteroidota; class Bacteroidia; order Chitinophagales; family Saprospiraceae; genus M3007. The sequence goes on from JBGSTG010000056.1 coordinate 17,797, forward strand.
GAGCGCGGCGTGGACGCCAACCTGCGCAACGAGATCAAGCGCTACCGCGCCGAAGCGCGATTCCTGCGCGCACTGAGCTACTGGCACGGGCTCGACCTGTTCCGTAATACGCCTTTTGCTACCGAAGACCAGGCGGTGGGCACGTTTACACCAGCCCGGATCACGGGGCCGGAACTGTTTGACTTCATCGAGTCCGAGCTCAAAGCCATCGATGCCGACCTCGCCGACCCGCGCACCAACGAGTACGCCCGCGCCGACAAAGCCGCTGCGTGGTTTTTGCTCGCCAAATTGTACCTGAACGCCGAAGTGTACGGCAAGGGCAACCGCTACGCCGATTGTCTGACGTATTGCGAGCGCATCCTCGGCGCCGGTTACCAGCTCCACCCGGTGTACGACCACCTGTTCATGGCCGATAACGACCGCCCTGAATTGCGCAACGAAATCATTTTCCCGGTCGCTTTCGACGGCGTCAACACCCGCACTTTCGGCGGCACCACCTTCATCATCCGCGCCGGCATCGGCGGCTCCATGGATGCCCTGGATTCGGGTCAGGACGGCGGTTGGGGCGGCGTGCGCACCACCAAGGAGTTTGTGGCCAAATTCCCGCAAAACCTTACCGGTGTTATCGTGGATTTCAACGAGGGCAACACCGAAAGGTATTCGAATTACTACGTAACCGCCAGCCACATCGGCTTCGACTCCGCCGGCATCGCCCAAAGCATCAAAATCAGCGCAAATACCGTCGGCGTGAACAACAAGTTTGAGGGGCACATTTACTTCCCCAACGACAACAGCGAGTTCCTGTTCCGGCGCCTGCCTTCGCAAACCTTCGCGCCCCTTGGTGACAACAACACCGACGGCGTGCTGGAAACGAACGGCGCCAGGATACCCGTCACCACCGCCGGGCTGTACTACCTCACGCTCGACATCAGCAACAGCACCAACCGCACCTACACGGTCGAGAAACGCGACTGGAACCTCGTCGGGTCGGCTACCCAGGGCGCCGCACTGACCATGACCTTCAACCCGGCCACCAACCAGCTGGAGTTCACCGGCGACCTCAAAGCAGGCGGGTTTAAATTCCGCCCCAACCTCGACGACGCCAAAAGCCTTGGCGACAACGGCGCGGATGCCCTCCTGGAAACCGGCGGCGCCGACATCCAGATCGACGAAGAAGGCAATTACACCGTCTACCTCGACGTTGACCGGCCCGACTACACCTACAAGATCAAGACCAACGGCTTCGACCGCCGCGCCAAATTCTACACCGACGGCCAGAAACTGGAAATCGACGAGGTGCCGCCGTTCACCGAAGGGTACGCCATTCGTAAGTTCACGAACATCAAATCAGATGGTGGCAGGGGCAAAGACCTCCAGTATCCGGATACCGACTTTCCCATGTTCCGGCTGGCCGACGTGTACCTCATGGCCGCCGAAGCCATCCTGCGCGGCGGGGGCGGTTCCACCTCCCAGGCGGTGGAATACGTGAACAAGGTGCGCGAACGGGCCTACTCCGGCAAATCGGGTAACATCGACGACAGCGAACTGACGCTCAACTACATCCTCGACGAACGCGCCCGGGAGCTGTACTGGGAGTGCCACCGCCGCACCGACCTCGTGCGTTTCGGCCAGTTCACCAACGGCACCTACGTGTGGGCCTGGAAGGGCAATGTGAAAGAAGGCGTCACCGTGCCGCCTTACCGCAACATCTACCCCATCCCGGCGCAGGACCTGAATTCCAACCCGAACCTGCGGCAAAACGACGGGTATTAGCAGTAACCACAGGAGGCTGTCTCATAAGTTGTAATAAAACGAAATTGTCAAAATATAATTTTTAAAATCGACTGGATAAGTGTCGGCGTGACTTCAAGTCACGCCGAC
>JBGSTG010000100.1:0-23675 GCA_041736625.1 Saprospiraceae bacterium
GGCAAAATTAGAGTTTAAAGCCTGACCGGGGAAAGGCAGGTTGAGTTCGGAAGTGGCCGTAAAGGTGTTGTTGGTAAAATAAACCGGGTTAAAGGTTGTCGGGAGTACAAAACCAAACCCAGCAGTATTCAGCGAATACACGCCCCTGTAATTCCGGTTGAACCGGGTACCCACAACAGAGATGTAGTTCCCGGTAGTGGTTCTCAGGGCAGCGTCGGCATCTTCTATTTCGCAATGCCATATTTCTCCGCGGGCAGTTTGTTTGAGCGTGATTCCTTTCCACATATAGTCGCAGGCAAAAAATTTGCTTAAAAAGGCCAAAAACCGAATGCCGTCGGCTACTTCGATCTCCGCACCTGTACCCATCCTTACGGTACAACGGGTAAACCAGGTGTACTCGTCTACCACGAACCTTCCGCGAATATAGACGGTTTTGTCCGATAAAATAGAAGAAGAAAGCGAGGAGGCAAGCGTTACGCTGGAACTGCTGCTGCCAATCAGCACATCGGCCGAGTTTTCATCTATTTCCGAAAACTGGTCGCACAGGGTAGGATCTGAATCGCCGGGCGTGTACGGCGCAAATGGGGTGCAATACTCGATTCGTTTGAGCAAATTGGGATAAGGCATTTGCGCCTGAGCGCCCTCAAAAATGGCAACCCAGAGAAAAAGCGCTAAAACTGAGAAAAATCTTTTAAGGGGTGAAGGGGTGAAGGGGTGAAGGGGTGAAGGGGTGAAGGGGTGAAGGGGTGAAGTTTGCATAACTTTCGGTTTTGGTTAAAAACTTTTCAAAAATGGGCATATTTCTTTGTGCCGATCCACGATTTTTCCATTTTAACATTGTTAATTTTTATTTTCAGAATAACAATTCTTTTACGTGCCGGTCGGAATAGGCGGGCTGTTCATTTGTTTTGTGGCGGGCCATTTACCGCCGCATCCGCAGTTGCAAAAGCTGGTGGTGTTGAAAAAACGGGCCATACGTTGGGCAATGATAACAGGAATGGAGACGGGCGAATTTTTGTACGTTTGGTTTCCTGTTCAACCAGGCGCAAATTTATTCCGCATTCCGAATTCCGAATTCCGCATTCGAAAGCTGGAGCCGCGCCAGGTGTCCGTACAATCCTTCGGTATTTCGGGAAAGCTCTTCGTGGGTGCCGGTTTCGACGATGCGGCCCTCGTCCAGCACGTAAATACAGTCTACGTGGCGGATGGTGGCCAGGCGGTGGGCAATGACAATGCTGGTGCGCCCCTCCATCAGGTTATACAGGGCTTCCTGCACGGTTTTTTCGCTCTCGGCGTCGAGCGACGAGGTGGCCTCGTCGAGCAGGAGAATAGCCGGGTCGCGCAGGATGGCGCGCGCGATGGCGATGCGTTGGCGTTGACCACCGGAGAGCTTGATGCCGCGCTCGCCGACAATGGTGTCCAAGCCTTCGGGAAAAGTTGAGATGAAATCCCAGGCGTTGGCTTGCCGGGCTGCTTCGATGATCTGTTCTTCGGTGGCTTCAGGGTTGCCGTACAGGATGTTTTCGCGGATGCTGCCGCCGAAAAGGATGACCTCCTGGGGGACGATGGCGAAGTTGCGCCGGTAATCGTAGAGGTCGTAGTCGGCGATGTCGCGGCCGTCAACGGTTATGAGGCCGTGCTGGGGTCGGTGGAATTGCAGCAGCAGGGCCATAAAGGTGGACTTCCCGGCGCCGCTTTGCCCCACCAGGGCCACTTTCTGGCCGGGCGCGATGTGCAGGTCGATGCCCTTGAGCACCGGCAGGTCGGAACGGGTGGGGTAGGAAAAATGAACGTCGGAGAAAGCCACCGCACCGCGCAGTTGTCCGGCCTTCACCCCCGGGCCGCTGCGCAATTCCGGCTCGCCCGGCGTTTTCAGGATCTCCCGCACGCGCTCCGTAGCGCCAATGGCGCCCACCAGCTCGGTGTAGAAATTGCCCAGCCCGGCAATGGCGCCGGCTACAACGGCCGTAAACGTGACGAAAGAGATGAGTTGGCCGGCCGTGATGTCGCCCGATTGCACCATGCGCATGCCCATCCAGATGACGAAGAACAGGGCGCCGAACAACACCGTGATGATGAAAACGGCAAAAATGGCGCGGCCGACCGCGTAGCGCATCGACATTCGGACCACCCGGTCGTTGGCGGCCCGGTAGCGACCCAGCTCGAAAAGCTCGTTGGTAAAAGCCTTTACAGCGTGGATGCTTTGCAGCGTCTCGTCGAGGATGGTATTGGTCTCTCCCAGTATTTGCTGGCGCTCTTTGGACAACTTGCGAATCTGGCGCCCAAACAGCATGGCGCCCACGACAATCAGCGGGATGACCGCCAGCATGACGACTGCCAGGCGGGGCGTCTGTATGGCCAGAAACAACACCCCGCCGACGAGCAGGATGATTTGCCGGATAAACTCGGCCAGCACAAAATAAAAGGCATTGTAGATTTTTTCAATGTCGTTGGTGATCCGGCTCACCAGCTCCCCTACCCTGTTTTTCTCAAAAAAGACGACCGGAAGTGAAATCAACTTCTCATACACGGCGCTCCGAATATCCGCCGTGCTGCTTTCACTCACCCGGGCAAACATCATTACGCGCAAGTAGGACACCAGGCCCTGAAAAACCAGGATGGCCAGAAGCAACAAGGCAATACTCGGCAGATCCAGATCGGGCAAAGGCGAACGCCCCTGCGCCACGTCCATCATCACCCCGATGATGTACGGAAATACCATAAAAACGGTACTGGACAAGAACAGCAGGAATAATCCTGCAATAAACTGTGCGCGGTAAGGGCGCACGAACGAAAAAATGCTCAACGCCTCCCGGATACTTTCCCGGCTTGGGCCCCTGCGATTTTTCTCTTCCATCGATTCCATGGCGCAAAATTCGCTTATTAACGCTGTCTGCAAGTCATAAAATCATAATTTTTGGAACAAATTATTTTTTTTATGCGCATTACCCTATATTTGTTGGTTCAAACCAGTGCGCGCTGGTCGCGCGCTACATGCAACCCAAAATATGAACGCCAGAATTCTAGCACTGATCTTGTTTGCCGGCTGGAGTGCCTTTTGTTGGTGGTGGTACGTTTGCCACATCAAAGATGCATGTGGCGCCCGCTCCGAAAACAACGAACAAGCCCTTTCCGTGCCGGTTTATACCCCTGAAGACACTACAACCATCGATTTACAGGCATACCGGCCGGACACCGACCCCAATATCGACGTAGTGAACATTTATGAAATGAACGACCTCACCCGTATCCATTTCCCTTACGGATCGACCAGCAAGGAAGACGACGAAGCCGTAGACAGATACCTCGTCCGCCTGGCGAACCACCTCAAACAGAGCGGGCAAACCGCCTATATTGCCGGTCATACGGACATGGTGGGCGACAGAAAGTATAACCTCCGGTTGGCCCTCGGTCGCGCCAACAGCATCCGGGATCTGCTCATCGCCAAGGGCATCCCCAAAAGTCAAGTGAAATGCAGCACCTACGGCGAAAGCAAGCCTTTGGCCACCAATGATAACCCCCAAGGGCGGTACCGGAATCGCCGTGTGGAAATAACCGTCAAGTAAAAGTATACACCATGTTTCAACAACCGATACAGTACGGACCTGGTACGGGAACCTTTATCGATCATACCCTGGAGATCTTCTTCATGCTCGCCGTCGCATTCCTGATCGGCATCTGGCTGGGCTGGTTGCTCTGGAGCCGCTACCGCAAAGGCTTCGAAAAATCCAGGGTGGAAAATGAAAGCAATCTCGCCACCGCCGTTACCCTGCGCACCCAGGTGGAGGAGCTCAACACGCGGCTGAGCGCAGCCGAAACACAAGAAGCCAGCTTGAAAGCAGAGGTGAACAACCTGACATGGGAAAATACCGAGCTCCGGCAAAAACTGGACGCCGCCCAAAAAAGCCTGGAGGAGGCACAGACTAAAGTCCGCCAACTGGAAACAGAACTGACGCTGAATTCCACCCACGCACACCCCGACCTGGATGTAGAAACCGTTCCCGCAACAAACGATGTAGAATGGGATATCCCGGCGCCTCAGGTACCGCATTCCGATACCCACACACACCAGGACCCCGCCTCTCCTCCTTTCCCCTCTTTCGAAATGGCGCTGGATGAAGCCGTGGACAACGGCGCCGTAGCCCTTGACCTCGCGCTGTTCAGCAACCTGAACACCGATGACCATACGGTAAATGACTTTGACTTCTCGCTCGACGACTACCACAAAGAAGACCTGCCTCCTGCCGTCGAAAACAGACATTTCGACGGCTCCGACGCCACCCCCATCCCGCCGCCACCCGGCACTACCCTGCCTGAGCCTGAGGCAGAACCCGAAACGCATGACGAATTTCTGGTCATAACGGTGTCCCGCAGCATGGAGAGCACCCCGCGCGGAACCGACATGCCACCCCTTGACTTGCCGGACACCCTCGAGCCTGAGGACGCTGATACGGCCAGAAATACCCGCAGCAAAGGCGCATTCGTACCCGAAAACTTTGAATCGCCCATTTTGCCGGAGCCGGAACCCATCCTGCTGCCCCTCCTGAGCAACGAACAGCCGGAAGACCTGAAAATTGTGGAAGGCATTGGGCCCAAGATCGAAGCGCTACTCAATAAAAACGGCATCCGTACGTATCAGGAACTCGCCGCAGCACCCGTGGAACGCCTCCGCGCCTTGCTCAACGAAGCCGGACCCCAATACGGCATGCACGACCCCGGCACCTGGTCGGCACAGGCCCTCCTCGCGGCCAACGGCGAATGGGAAAACCTGAAAGCATACCAGGAATTTCTGGATGCCGGCAAAAGACCCAAGTGAATGCGGAATGCGGAATGCGGAATTACGCGCACCCAACATGCACATTTCATCCCTCAGCCCGGCACACATGACCGCGTAGCGGTCAAACTTGAATAACCCCGGATGAAATCCGGGGGGAGCACAAGCCGCAGGCAGCCGCCACCTCAAACATTAAATCGGAAGTGCATGATATCGCCGTCCTGAACGACGTATTCCTTCCCCTCCACCGACATCTTGCCGGCTTCTTTCACCTTGGCTTCCGAACCGTAGTGGATGAAATCTGCGTAAGCAATCACCTCGGCCCGGATAAACCCTTTTTCAAAATCGGAGTGGATCACCCCCGCTGCCTCAGGCGCTTTGGCGCCGCGACGTACCGTCCAGGCACGCACTTCTTTTTCGCCGGCTGTGAAGTAAGTGATCAGGTTTAGCAACGTGTAGCAGGCGCGGATGAGCAGGTTTTTTCCGGGTTCGGTCAAGCCCATCATGTCCAAAAACTCCGAGCGTTCTTCCTCCCGCTCCATGTCGGCGATCTGCGCCTCAATGCCGGCGCAAACCAGGATTACCTGCGCGTTTTCAGCCGTCACCGATTGTTTGAACGTTTCGGTATGGTGGTTGCCGTTGAGGTTGTTCTCGTCGACGTTGCACACGTAGAGCACCGGCTTGGCGGTGAGCAGGCTGAGTTCGCGGGTGATGAGGGTGAGCCCGTCCTCATCCAGATCGGCGAGCAATTGCCGGGCGGGTTTGCCGCTTTCCAGGTGGCTTTTTACCTTGTTGAGCACATCGAGTGCCTTGAGCTCGTCCTTGTTGCCGGCTTTGGCGGCGCGGGCGGTCTTGTCGATGCGTTTGTCTATGGTCTCCAGGTCTTTGAAGGCCAGCTCGAAGTCGATGATTTCCTTGTCGCGCACCGGATTCACAGAGCCGTCGACGTGCACTACGTTGTCGTCGTCGAAGCAACGCACCACATGGACGATGGCGTCCACCTCCCGGATGTTGGCCAGAAACTGGTTGCCCAGCCCTTCGCCCTGGCTGGCGCCCTTGATGAGGCCGGCGATGTCTACAATTTCCACGGTGGTGGGCACCGTGCGTTGAGGGTTAACCAGTTCTGCGAGTTTATCCAGCCGGGCGTCGGGCACCGTTATGACGCCCACATTGGGGTCTTTGGTCGCGAAAGGATAGTTGGCAGCCAGCGCCTTGCCGCTGGTCAGCGCGTTGAAAAGCGTGGATTTGCCGACGTTAGGCAGGCCGACGATGCCGCATTGTAATGCCATGGTGTGGTTCCGGATTTGTGCCTCCCGGGAAAAACGGAGGGCGACATTGGTTTTGAAGGGCGCAAAGATAGGGGAAAAGCGCGTTGTGCAACAGGTTGCACACAATCGATTTCAAGGGGTTCGGTAGCGGGTCATTTGCATCGCGTTAGTCCCACTTGAAATACCCTCCAAGCCCAAGTCCCGGGCTGCGGGGCACCAACTGGGCGGTAGCCGCGCCGCCAAACGAGAAAAAAGCGCCGAAAAACCGGTTGATCTCCGCGACGGTTTTGAAGCCCACGGCCACATAGCCCTGGTTGTTCACGTAGAGGCCGGTCAGGTTGTTGCGGGGTGGCAGCGCCACCGCGCCGTTGCGCATGGGCTGCACCCAGTCGACAAACAAAATGGCCCAGACCGGGCCGAGGTGGAGTCCGCCTTCCGCTCCGGCATTCAACAGATGGCTGTACGCATCGGTGCGGTACCCATAGCCGGCGTAGGCGAACCAATAGGTTGCGGCGTATCCCTTTCCCGTGCTGATCATGGGCGTGAACGTCCAGGCGTTGTAACCCAGGCTCATGCCGGTGATGTCGTCGTAGTTGTCAACCGGAAGTTCAACCTTAAAGGAGGCCGTCAGCGGCAGCCGGCCGTCGATCAGTTTTTGGCGAACGCCTATTTGGGTGTTACCCAGGCCACTGAGGGTTCCGGGTGCGGTTTGCGGCGGTGTGCCGGACGTAGTCAGGTTGCCGGCTTCCAGAAAACGAAAGGGAAGGGCCAACACCAGCGTGGTGCTTTTCCCGATCCCGTATTCACTGTACAACTGTATGGTGCGTTCGGTCAGTTCGCGCTCCAACGCCTGTTCGCCCCCTTCGGGTGCAAACAGACTTTGGTACGTCGGGATAAAGTGATAGCCGGCCTGTGTGTACAGGCCGGCTTTACTTTGTGTCCAGGGGCTCTGGGCTTGCAGGGTAGTAGCCACCGCCGCCAAGAGCCAGCACGCTATGTACCGGCGCATCAAGCGCCGGTTTTATATTCACCGCTGATGGTCTGCTTCAGCACGCGGATGTACGTTTTTTCGTCGACCAGCAGGCGCACGATGTTGCCGTCAATCCGGACTACCTTGCCGATGATGCCGGCGGTGGTAACCACTTCCTGACCTTCTTTCAGGCTGTCGATCATCTTTTGCTGATCCTTTTGTTTCTTGATCTGAGGCCGGAGCAAGAAAAAGTAGAATACCACCAGGATGAGCAGCGGAAACAAAAACGCCATGAAAGGACTGGACTGGGATGCTTGGAGCAGGAGCATGAAAAATGTTTTTAAGATCAATTTGCTTTGAAAACAGAATCGTCCACGCCCTGATTCACCTTAATCTCGGTGATCTGTGCCTTTAACGGAATGGGCATGGCGCCGGAAATGGTCAGTGTGTGGGGGAATTGCACGCCGTTAACCGGTTTATAATCGCTGAAATCAGTGATGATCGTGGCGCTCTGGTCGCCGGCGCCCTGGGTGCTGATTTCCCGGATTTTCAGGCTCGTGGCCATGTCGTAGTACTCGGTGGTTTCCTTGTTGTCGGGGCGTTTGACCTGCACAACATAGGCGTTTTTGCCCTCCACGTTTTCTACGCCTTTGAGCGTCAGGGTGTAACCCTTAGACTTATAGCCGGCCTCCTTGCAAAAGGCCGCCTGTTCCTTCAAATCGTCGAGTTCACTGCCGGTTACCTCCTGGGCGCCACCGGGTCCGACGGCGTAGCCTTTGGCGCCGTCGTACACTTGTTTGGACATCGTCTGACCGTTCATGGACACCTCGGTAGCTACCTTGGCATTGTCTTTTTGCACGGTGCGAATGATCATGTCCATCCCCGGGCCGAGGGATACGGTGGCTTTGGCGTCGGCGTCTTTCCATTTCTGGATGGCGGCGGCGCCCCCGATGGCGTTCACGTAGTCGTCGACCACTTGCTGGGCGGTGAGGCCTGCGGGCACGGCAACCTTGATATCGTCCAACGGCTTGCCATAGATGTCGTAAAAGTTGACTTTGCCACTTTTGGCAAACGGCTTGAGCCGGTCGGCTACGTCTTCCTTGTTGCCGACAACCAGGATGTGAGCATTGTCGGGTTTGATGTACTTTTGGGCCATGGCCTGCACCTCGTCGGCGGTCACACTTTGCAGGCGTTCGAGGTATTTTTCGTAGTAATCGGCAGGCAGGTTGTAGCGCGCGGTGTTGAGCGCAAAGCGGGCCACCGTGCCGGGCTGTTCGAGGCTGGCGGAGAAGTTGCCGGTCAGCACGTTTTTCACCACCTGCAGTTCGTCGGCAGCCACTTTTTCGGTGCGCAGGCGATTCAGTTCCTTCATAAATTCGATGATGGAGCTGTCGGTAACGGCGTTGCGCACGCTGGCGGTGGCGTTGAAGTTGCCGACCAGCTCATCCGCGGACAGGCCCGTGCGGGCGCCGTAGGTGTATCCCTTCCCTTCGCGCAGGTTGGCATTGACGCGGCTGTTGAAATAGCCGCCCAGCAGGGTATTCATTACGCTGGAGGGAATGGCGTCGGGCGTGCCCGGCTTGAGGTCGACCGGGTAGGTGATGTTGATGACCGACTGCACGGCGCCGGGCTTATGGACAAAGTCGACCTGCGACTGGGCCGGGGCCTGCGGCACAGCGTACGTGTGCTGCGGCACATCGCCTTTGGCCCAGTTGCCGAAGTATTTTTGCGCGTATTTTTCTGCCTGGGCCTTGGTGATGTCGCCCACACAAACAAAGTACGAAGTGTTGGGTTTGAAATAGGTTCCGTAGTGCTTTTTGATCTTGTCCAGGTCAATTTTTTGCAGGGTTTCCTCCGTCATGTTTTCGCCGTAGGGATGCCCTTTGCCATACCGAAGCACGTTGCCCACGTTTCCGGCGATGGCGTCTGCGTTGTCTTTTTCAGTTTGCAGACCGCTTTCGGTGCGTTTTTTAGACTTGGTGAGTTCGTCCTCCGGGAAGGCGGGGTTCAGCAACACGTCCGACATGATCTCGAGCAATTTGTCGGAATGTTTGGTCAGACAAGAGCCGTTGACGCCGTTGGCGGAAGTGAACATATTGGCGCCGATAAAATCAATGGCTTCGTCTATCTGGGGTTTGGTGCGCGTTTTGGTTCCCTTTCCGAGCAGGTCGCCCATCATCTGGACATAACCGGCGGCGTCGCCTTCTACGAGCGGGTCGGTATCGACAAAAATCTGATAGCTGACCCTCGGGAGTTTGTGGTTTTCTACTACGATCACTTTCAAGCCGTTGCTCAAGGTGATTGTTTCAGCTTTGCCGATCTGGATTTTCGGCGCTTCGCCTGCTTGTGGAGCGGCTTTGCGCACGTCTCCCGTGGGTGTTGGAATTTTGGGCGCTTTGCCTGCGGGTTGTTGTCCGGACAACTGCAATCCGGCCAACAGCAGGCCACAGGTTATAATGGAAAAAATTGCTTGTTTCATGTATTGTTGATGGTTGTTGGATCAATGTAGATGGGTCTCAAGGGGTCAACCAGGCATAATGAAACCGGAAACTCAGGGTTGTTTCTGCTTGGGCATCCAGTAAAGCACAACGCGGTTGGAGGGCTTGAAGTAATCCCGGGCTACGCGGCGGATGTCTTCGCGGGTGACCTTGCGGTAGCGCTCCAGTTCCGTATTGATGAGGTTGGCATCCCCGAAGTACATTTCGTAGTTGGCAAGGCTCTCGGCAATTCCTGCAACGGAGTTGTTGGCGGTCACAAAATCGGCCTCCACCTGATTCTGTATTTTTTGAAATTCCGTTTCGGGGATCAGGTTGTTTTGCAAGTCGGCGATGATGGCATCGATTTCCTTTTCCAGGTCGGGCAGTTGCACACCCATGTTGGCGATGGCGAACATGATGTTCACACCCGGATTTTCCAGTTCCAGAGGAAAAGAGCCGGAGGTAAGCGCCATTTGTTTGTCATCCACCAGAATCTTGTTCATGCGGCTGCTCTCGCCCTGGCTGAGCAGGGTGCCGAGCATTTTAACGGCGTAGATGTCGGGCGTGCCCTGGGCAGGGATGCGGTAGGTCATCACGAGTGCGGGGAGCTGGACGTTGTCGAACACGGTATCGCGCACCTCTTTTTTCAGTGGCGGCTCTACGATGTTGGGGCGGTATATGGTGCCTTTGCCGCGGGGGATGCTTTTGAAATAAATGTCGATGAGCTTTTTGGTCTGCTCGATGTCGATGTCGCCGGCAATGCTCAGAATGGCGTTGTCGGGGCGGTAGAAATCGGCGTAGAACTGTTTGTAATCGGCTTCCACGGCGGCGTCGAGGTGTTCCATCGAACCGATGACCGAGCTTTTGTACGGGTGCACGGTGTATGCGCGCGACATGGCCTCTTCGAGCAATTTGCCGTAGGGGCGGTTGTCGATGCGCTGGCGGCGCTCTTCCTTGACTACCTGGCGTTGGGTTTCGATGCCCACATTTTCCACCTTGGCGTGCAGCATGCGCTCGCTTTCGAGCCATAGCCCCAGGGCGAGTTGGTTGCTGGGCAGCACTTCGTAATAATAGGTGCGATCGTAGGTGGTGTTGGCGTTGTTCAGACCGCCAGCGTTGTTGATGTAGTCGTCGAACTGCCCGCGGGGGATGTTCTCAGAGCCTTCAAACAGCAAGTGTTCGAAAAAGTGGGCAAAACCCGTGCGGTCGGGTTTTTCGTTTTTCGAACCCACGTGGTACATAACCGAGACCGCGACGATGGGCGTCGAATGGTCTTCGTGCAGGAGGACTTTCAGGCCGTTTGGCAATTCATACTCGACGAAACGGATGTTCTGGGCCGTCAACAAGGATATGGACCCTGACAGGAAGGCCATAAAGAAAAGTAGTCGATTCATGTTTATCAATGCATTTATTGGACGATCGGAAATTCGACGCCAAGATGCAAAGGTGAAGCAAAAACCGCCCACCTTGTTCGATGAACAACGGTTAAAATTAGCCGAATACGCACAAAACACCGAGGAATCCTAAATCACCTTGTCTGCGCACGACGACGAGGCGAACGCATCGGGTTTGGCTTTGAATTCAAAACCCATCGACAGGATGTAGCCCATGGCTTCCTTGAGCGCTACGTTGCTCTCAAAGGCCGGGTCGGTGTTGATGTCGGCATGCACTTCCAGGGCCACCTCGTACTGGTCGAGCAGGTGACAAAGAGAATAGGCCACTTCAACAGAGCGGCCTACTTCCAGAATCATGCGTTCGCGCAGGGTCATCTTGCGCTGGCTCCGGTCGTTCGAGATGAACATGAAGCCGCCGCGCTTCTCCCGCAGGAACACGATAACGGTGGCGAAGTGCACCTCCTCCGACATCACTTGTGAGTCGGTGCCGATGCAGACCTTGAGTTTGTAACCGTCAGCGGCTTCCCTCCGGATGGTGGCCTCCACCGCCTCCAGCAAGGGTTGTTCAATGCGCTGTCCGTTTAAACGTCTCCATTCCATAAAACAAAAGGCTTATGGTTTAAAAATGACTTTGGTAAAACACCCTTAAAGTTCAGAGAGTTCCAGGTACAGCGCCGGAGAGGTTTGGTTCAGGAACCTATCGGGAATGCAAGAGAAACTTGCCATTTCCGGCGCCCTAACAATGAATGATCAAATTTACGCAGGACTTTGATATAAAGCATAAAATCCACACAATTTTAACAATAACTTTATCTTGATAAATCCGGGCGCTTACTTTTTGAGCAGCAGAGCGTCGTCTCCAAAATAATCGCGGAACGCTTTGGCAAAGCTGCCGGGCGAGCTGAAGCCCACCAGCTCGGCCACCACCTGGGGCGGGGCGGCGCGCTTTTCGAGCAACACTTTGGCCTTTTCGAGGCGCAACTCCCGAATGAGCTGTTGTGGGTCGCGGCCGGTCAGCGCAAGCAGCTTGCGAACGAAGTGAGGCCGGGTGAGCTGGAGTTGCCGCGACAGATCTTCCGGCAGATAATCGGGGTTCGACAAATTGGCTTCCACACATTCCAGCACTTTTTGCAGAAATAAATCGGGAACAGCGGTGCGCCATTCGGTGAAGTACAGGTGCAGGTGTCGGTCGAACAGCCGGTGTTGTTGCTTGCGGGTCTGGAACAGTTGGTCCACCTGCTGGTACAGCTCGTCGTCGGGCAAGGGTCGCACAAACCACGTGTCGGCCCCTGCCCGGCGGGCGTCGAGTTGGGCTTCAGCGCCGTGGTTTTCGACCAGCAGGATCACGGGAATGTGGTTGGTGCGATCGCTCAGCTTGATCTGGCGCACCACCTCGATGCCGGTATGTCCATTTAGTACGGCGTCGCAAATGATCAGGTCGGGCAGCAGGTCGCCGGCCCGCAGCAGCGCCTCGTTGGGCGTAGTTGCCGTCTCCACCCGAAATCGGTCGGACAACAGCGATTTGAGGTACAACGAGATGGGGCGGTTGGGCTCGATCAACAGCGCAACGTGTTCGGGCTGCCCGGAAGCGTGCCGCACCGAATCGGGCAACCCGGCAGCCAGGGGCTCCGTCCGCGACAGGGCCAGGCCGGCAGCCGCTTTTTCTAGTCCAATTTCCTGCTCCCGCCGTACCCACCGGTTTTTCCAACGGCGGTGGCTGCGCCCCCACGCCAGCAACAGCAGCATAAACAAACCCAGTGTGGTGGCCACGGCGCCCGCAAGCGCGTTCGAATCAACCAACCAATGACGGCTATTCGACTGCCGGACCACATGCAGTAGCAAGGCCAGCGAGTCGCGCTCCCGCACCAGCGCACGCGCGGACAACGCTTGCTGGCGCGACTGCCACGCCTGGAGCGCCGCATCATGCGCGTATCGAACCCTTTCCCGGTCGGCTTCCCGGCCCCATACCGCGAAACATTTTTCCAGGGATGCATACAATTGAACCTGAAGGGCGGGGTCTTTTAGCTGGCGGGCGTCCGACTCTGCCTTGGCAAACAGATTGCCGGCAGACTCCCGGTCCTTATTCTCCCAAAAAACGCCGTTCATCACCTGCAGCGCTTCGGCCGAGCAGGGGATATGCCGGGTTTCCAGATAACCCATCAGCGACATCGCCTCCAGTTGGGCGCGCTCCAGGTGGTCGCTTTTATGGAGCTGTTTCAGCACCCCTACCCGAAGAGCCAGCGAGTCGGCCCAGGCCGACTGCGACTGCGCAGGCGAGGCCAACCCGCACAGGCCGAGAACCAACAGCGCAAATCGGATGTTTCCTACAGCGTTCACCAGGTTTAAAAGTTGGGTAAATGTATGGTTTTCGAAACGTTTGACGAAATGAAGACACGAAAGCTACGGATCGACCCTTAACTTTGTGCAAAATTGTGTCTGCAAGATGAAAAAATCCCACATATTGGCTATTGCCCTTGTCGCAGTCGGCATAGCCATTCTGATTTCCGCCAGCCAGGATGTGACTACTTACGCAACCTTCTCCCAGGCTGCCGCCAGCGGAGATCGCGTCAAACTGGTGGGACAACTGGTTAAAGATCAGTCCGTTGAATACAACCCGGAAAAAGACCCCAACTTTCTCGCTTTTTACCTGCAAGACGAGGCCGGGGAGGTACGCCGCGTGGTGCTGCGCGCGGGCAAACCCCAGGATTTCGAGCGCTCCGAACAGATCGTGCTCACCGGCGCCATGCGCGGAGACCAGTTCGAGGCCAACGACATGCTGCTGAAATGCCCGTCAAAATACGAGCAGCAGGAGATTTACGTACAGGAGCAATCCTGATTTAGAACCTTTGTAAATAGTCTATGGAATACGTTGGCGAACACTTGTTGCCCGGTCAACTGGGGCACTTGTTGGTGGTGTTGTCGTTTGTGGCAACCTTGTTGAGTACGGTAGCCTTTACCTGGGCCGCGCAGCGCCGGCAAACGGCTGCGTATACAGGATGGCTGAACATGGGCCGCCTGTCGTTCGGTGTGCACGGCCTGGCCACCTTCGGCATCATCGGCGTCCTGTTTTTTATTTTGATCAACAAATACTACGAATACCATTACGCCTGGGCCAACGTGTCCGATGATCTGCCTTTTCAATACATTTTTTCCGCATTCTGGAAAGAGCAACAGGGCAGTTTTTTGCTTTGGAGTTTCTGGCACATGGTGTTGGGCGGGGTGCTCATCTGGCGCGCCGGCCGCTGGGAGGCGCCGGTGCTGGCGGTGATTGCCCTTGCGGAGACGTTCATCGCCTCCATGCTGCTGGGCCTGTATTTCGGCGACAGCCGGTTCGGGGCCAGCCCCTTCGACCTGCTGCGCGACACCATGCAGGCGCCTATTTTTCAACAAGCCGACTACCTGTCGCAGGTCAAGGGCAACGGACTCAATCCGTTGCTCCAGAACTACTGGATGACCATCCACCCCCCTACCCTCTTCCTGGGCTTTGCCTCCACCATTGTGCCGTTCGCCTACGCCGTGGCCGGCCTCTGGATGCGCGACCACAAGGGTTGGCTCCAACCGGCCCTGCCCTGGGCGCTGTTCTCCGCAGCCATCCTGGGCACGGGCATTCTGATGGGCGGCGCCTGGGCCTATGAGGCACTGTCATTTGGCGGCTACTGGGCGTGGGACCCCGTGGAAAACACATCCCTCGTTCCCTGGATCACCCTGGTGGCCGGCGTGCACAACCACCTGATCGCCCGACACTCGGGGCACTCGATCCGGGGCGCCTATGCCATGTACCTGCTCAGCTTCGTGCTGGTGCTGTATTCCACCTACCTGACGCGCAGCGGGATTCTGGGCGACACCTCCGCGCACGCTTTTACCGAAATGGGCCTCGGCCTGCAGCTCATCCTCTTCATCGCCGCCTTTTCGGTGCTGGGCTTCGGGCTCTGGATCGCCCGGTTCCGGGAAACGCCCGGCATGAAAGAGGACGAGCCGGCTTCCACCCGCGAATTCTGGATGCTCATCGGTTCCATGGTTCTGCTGTTCTCGGCCGTACTGATCACCGGCGCCACCTCCCTGCCGGTGTGGAACAAAATTGTGCAGGCGTTCAACCCCGATTATGTGGGCGCCGCGCTCAAAGACCCGGTGGCACACCACAACCGCTACCAGCTGTGGGTGGCGGTGTTCATCGCCCTGCTGTCGGGCACGGCCCAGTGGCTGCGCTACAGCGAGCGCAACTGGCGTATGTATCAAAAAACGTTCATCCGCCACATGGCCATCGCACTCGTCGGCGCTTCGGCACTAACCGCAATCAACGGCCTGTGGCTGCAAGCCGACGGTTTTCAGTACTGGGTGCTGCTGTTCGCCGGCATGTTCGCCGCCGTTTCAAACGCAAACTACCTGTTTTCCGTGGTGAAGGGCAACCTGAAACTCGGCGCTTCCAGCGTCGCCCACTTTGGTTTCGGCGTGTTGGTCCTGGGTATTTTGTACACCGGCCTGAACAAGGAATACGTGTCGTCGAACCCTTTTGCCATGGAAGGGCTGATCGAAGGGGCCGACGCCGAAGCGCTCAACCGGAACGTGCTGCTGCTCAAGGACGCGCCCATGCCCATGCGCCGGGGATACCGGGCTACCTACCTGCGCGACACCATGGAGCGACAGACGCGTACCTTTACCGTGCGGTTCGAAAAGCTGGATTCGCTGGGCAACATCGGCGGCGAAACGTTTGAACTGACCCCCAACGTCATGTATGACCGGCAGTTCACCAACATTGTGGCGTCCAACCCGTCGACCAAACATTACTGGGATCGCGATATTTTTACCCACGTCACTTCCCTGCCCAAGGCAGAGCTGGATCGCGAATACGCCAAACAACAGGAAGACAGCCTCCGCTACGAGGTGTTCGAGGCGGCCGTCGGCGATACCATTTTCCTCACCCAGTACTACGCGGTGGTGCGTGAATTCACCAAAAACCCGCAGCACCACGATTATAAAACGCGTCCGGGCGACCTGGCCTTCGGTGCAATGCTCGACGTCTACGCGCTCGAAGACCCCAAAACCTATACGGTACAACCGGCCATGTACCTCCGGCCCGGCGAGGGCGCATTTACCCTGCCCGACCAGGTGAGCGCCCTGCAACTGAAGTTCAGGCTCTCCGAAGCTGCCATGGAAAAAATCCTGCGCACCGAAGACGAACTGACCTACCGGGAAATCCCCATGCAAAAGGGCGGCACGTACGACTACAACGGGTACAGCATCCATTTTACACAAGTCGAGCCCAACGCTACGCACCCGGCCTATGTACCCGAACCGGGCGACATTGCCGTGACCGCCCGGCTGCTGATCACCGCGCCCGACGGCAAAACGGCTTCCGCCGCGCCCGTTTACCTGCTGCGAGGCAACAGACCCTTCAGCCTAAAGGACGAAATCCCTGAAATGGGCCTTCACCTGCGGTTTGAAAAAATAGATCCGGAGAAAGAGACGCTCACCATCGCCGTCGCACAAACCACGGAGGAGCAGCGCCGCCTGCCCATCGAAATTGCCGAGGACGCCGCCCGATCCGACTATATCGTGCTGGAAGCCATCCTGTTCCCCGGCATCAACCTGGTGTGGGCAGGAAGCATACTGATGCTGCTGGGGCTGGCATTGGGCATGTGGAAAAGGCTGACCTGACCACTTTTGTTACCAGCCAATCGCCTTCACCAAAAGGATGGCCAGGATAATCCCGATGGCAACGGCGATGATGGTGAGTACCGGCGTATTCAGATCACTCGCCGACTCCGACTCCTGCGCGTCTATGGCGGCCTCGCCCAGGATTTCCCGTGCGCGCTGTGCATCCTGCGGACGCACATGGAGCCGCACAAGCAGTTGCAGGTGCGGCAGCACCGACTGGGCCGTGGCGCTGGCCAGAAAGCAGGGAACGCCCTCGGAGCGCAGGCGGGCGGCAGCCACTTCGGCTTCGAGGTTCGAATAGTATTTGGCGACGACTTCGCCCTCGTCGCCTCCTTCAAAAAAGGAGCTGTCGTCGAAGTCGAAGTCGTCGAGAATATCGGTGCGCGACATTTTACAAGCTCAGCAAAAACCCGATGGTAAAATTCGCATCCCAGTCGAAAACAAACTGTTTGCAACCGGTGGCGTCGGCCACGCCTTTGTAAATATTGAGCCCTGCCTTTTGCTTTTCACCCTGGGCGGCGTACTGGTCCGGCATATTCAGTACCGTGTACCGTTCCTTGCCGTTGCGCGTTTGTTTGGCCAGTTCGAAGGGTACACCGCCGATGATGAAGCAGGTGGAACGAAGGCCGGACGGTATCTGGCTGCATTTAGCCTTCACGTCGTTGTAAACGGTGGCGTCGGTGGTTTTATCCTGGAAATATTTGGCGCCGTAGGATTCCAGTCCACGTACTGCGCTGCCGTTCACCCACGAGATTTTGGTGTTGCCCGAGCCGATGTCCACGACAAACGACTTGGCGTCGAACGCCGGGGGCATGGCCGAGCGCAAGGCGTAGCGGGCCTCTTGCTCCGGCGTCACCTCGTTCACATTGTAACCCATGCCTTTGAGCATTCCGGAGATTTTGGACGTGATGGCCACTTTTTTCGCACCGGAAGAGATGACAAAGTGAATGTCCTTGGCCGGAACGCCGAAAGCCAGCATATCGGCAATGTAGTTTTTCAGGCCGTTCCGGATGTCGGTGTCGGTGGCCAGTTTTTCGTACACGAGGCTGGAGCCAAACTCCGCCTTTTCCAGTTTCCAGTTTTTTTGGTTGTCGACGCTGATGATGAACGAATTGAAGCCGGTGGCCCCCATCTCCACGACCCCTTTCAGCTTGCCGTTGACGGGCGCCGGGGGTTGGTAACGAAAGGGGGTGGCGCTGCCGGCAGACGCCGGTGCAGGCGCTGATGCCGTGGCGCCCTCCCCCTGATCGTCCTGGGTAGTGGCTGTTGACTGTTCGGTGGATGTGTCCTGCTTGCCGCCGAATTGTTCGGTCAACTGGGGCAGAAACATGCGAATCAGAAAAAATACACCCACCACAATGGCCAGGGTGATCAATAAGCGGGAGAATCCGGTAAGTCTTGCCATAGTAAATTTGCCTGTTTAGTCAGAAAGGTTTGGGCAAAAATAGCAAAAGGATGTTGGATTTCGGCTATAGGCTATCGGCGGCCGGCGGTCGGCTATCGGCGGTCGGCTATCGGCGGTCGGCGGTCGGCGGTCGGTAGTCGGCGGTCGGTAGTCGGCGGCCGGTAGTCGGCGGTGGGTAGTCGGCGGTGGGTACGCCATAGGTGCAAGACCGCGTAGCGGGCAAACATGAATAGCCCCGGATGCAAATCCGGGGTATGCAAAGTCAAACCAACAATGGGATTGGGTTATTTTCCAAACGAAAGGTGAGGGGCCCTTCCATGATAATCCCTTCTCCGTCGAGGTTAATGTAATGCTTGCCGGGTGCAGAGAGGGTGAGGGTGGCGGTGCGGAAGTGTTCGATGAAGTCCAGGTCGTACACTTTTCCGCGAAGAAAGGCGGGCACGGCCGCGAAATACCGGTATCGCGGCGTGGCGCGCAGGGCCACCACGTCGAGCAGTCCGTCGTCGATCCGGGCGCCGGGGGCTATTTCTACCCCGTAGCCATACATAGGGCCATTGCAGACGGCAACGGAGAGGGCGCGCAGGGAAAAGCGGCGTCCGTCGGCCTCCACGTCAAAGTCGATCATCGGGTGCGTCAGTCCGGCTTGCACAGCGCGGAGGAAGTACGGGAGGAGTCCGCGGGTATAATTCCGGCGGGAGAGGTGCGCGACGAGGCCGTCGAACCCCACGCCGGTCAGGTTAACGAACAGGCGTTCGTTGATCCGGCAAACGTCGATGTGTCGGACGGTGGCGGTATTGAGGCGTTGAACGGCGCGGTCCATGTCGCGACCGATGCCCAGGTGCATGGCCAGTCCGTTGCCGGAACCCGCGGGCACGATGCCAAGGGGGGTATTGGTGTTCAGCAGCCCTTCGGCGACCTCGTTTACGGTTCCGTCGCCGCCGACCGCCACCACGATTTGATACCCGTCGGAAACGGCTTGCCGGGCCAATTCGACGCCATGACCGGGCGCTTCGGTGACGCGGATACCATATTCAAACTTGCGGTGGTTCAGGTGCTGATCCACGCTTCGGCTGAGGTGGCGCCGCCAGGGTTTTCCCGCTTTGGGGTTGACGACAAAAAGGATACGCCGGGGCTTGAGCGCTTCCGTCCAGATGCCCTGCGGTTCCATCGGGTGGGATTTTTCCATGGTTATAATTCGGCCTTGCGGGCGTGCACGTATTGGCGCCACTCGGCAATGACGGTACGCATGTCTTCCGGGAGTTCGGATTCGAAACGCAGGTACTCCCCACTGACGGGGTGGACGAAACCCAGCACCTTGGCGTGCAGGGCCTGGCGCGGGCACATTTGGAGCAGCCCGTCGGCAAACTGTTTGTACCGGCTGTGGAGCGTACCTTTCAGCACCCGATTGCCACCGTAACGGGGATCGCCGAAGAGGGTGTGGCCGATGTATTTCATGTGCACCCTGATTTGGTGGGTGCGGCCGGTCTCCAGACGGCACTCCACCAGGGTGGCGTAGTAGAACCGTTCGAGCACGCGCCAGTGGGTAACGGCGTGTTTGCCTTCTTCTCCTTCCGGAAAAACCATGAACAGCTTGCGGTCGTTGGGGTTCCGGCCGATGTGCCCTTCCACCGTGCCGCTGTCGTGCTCCGGGTCGCCCCATACCAGGGCCCAGTAGCGCCGTTCGATGGTGTGGTGGAAAAACTGGTTCGCCAGGTGGGCCATAGCGTAGTCGTTTTTGGCCACCACCATGAGCCCGGTGGTATCTTTATCGATGCGGTGCACGATGCCCGCGCGTTGCTGGTCGTTGCCCTCCTTCACCGGCAGTTGTCCGGCCGCTTCGCGCAGGTGCCAGGCCACGGCATTCACCAACGTTCCGTTGGGAATACCCACCCCGGGGTGCACAGCCATGTTGTAGGGTTTGTCGATAATCAGCACGTCGTTGTCCTCGTAAACAATGGTCAACGGAATGTTTTGGGGCAATACGTCGAGCGACTCCTGGGGGTCGCGCGGGAGGAGGATGCTGATCTGGTTGCCGGGCTTGACCTTGTAATTGGGCTTTACCTCCTGGTCGTCGACCAAAACCGAACCGGCACGGATGGCGTTTTGTACCCGATTGCGCGTGCGATTGCTGAGCCGATCCATGAGGAATTTGTCGAGGCGGACGAGCGACTGGCGGGCGTCCACCCGTATGTCGTGCCGCTCGAACCACTCGTCGGATGGACTGGGCTCGTCCGAGCCGTCCTCCGGCTCGTCGTTCAATTCGTCATTGGGTTCGCTGAAGTCAGGCTCCAATTCTTCTTCTATCGGGCGTTTGGGCATGGGCGTATTTGGCAAGGAATACAAAGGTAGTTAAAAATCGGGACTCGCGCTTTCGCAATATATACATATCTTTATCCCTTTATGAAAAACATGGACGACGATTATTTGTTTCTGGAAAATGCCACGGAGACCCTGCGCGCCGTGGCGCACCCGCTGCGTTTGCTCATCATCCAGATGCTGCACGAGCAGGGTCCACAGACCGTGACGGCCATTCACCTGGCCCTGGGCATTGAGCAGGCGGTGGCTTCGCACCATTTGCGTATTATGAAGGACAAGCAGGTGCTGACGGTCCGTCGGGAAGGGAAGAATGCTTTTTACAACCTGGCCAGGCCGGAGTACGCGCAAATTTATCAGCTGCTGGAGCAAACATTGGCTCCGGCATAAGTTTATACTTTCCTTTCTATCCCCGGCGCTACGGGCGCCATAAAACGCACGACCATGAAAAAAAGAACTTTCCTGAAAACAGGTTTGGTATTGGGTTTGGGCGCTACTTTTGCCCCCCTGAACAACGTATTCGGCTTGAACGAACGCCCCCAGCCCGCAACCCCGGGCAACCGGCTGCTCCTGCCACCCTTTGAATTGCCGCCGCTCCCGTACGACTTTTCGGCGCTGGAGCCTTCCATCGACACCCAAACCATGCAAATTCACCACGGTAAACACCACGCCGGCTACGTCAAAAACCTGAACGACGCCCTGGAAGATTCCGTTTTCAAAGGCATGGTGATCGAAGACGTGCTGCGCAGCGTCGGCAAAGCCGCTGCGGAGCAGAAAATCCGGAACAACGCCGGCGGCCACTACAACCACAGCCTGTTCTGGCAAACCATGACCCCGGGCGGGAAGCCGCTGGAACCAACGGGTAAACTGGCGGGCGCTATCAACGAAGCGTTCGGCTCCTACGCCGCCTTCGAAACGCAGTTCAAAAACGCCGCCAAGTCCGTATTCGGCTCCGGCTGGGCGTGGCTGTGCGCCGGCCCGGGCAAAAAACTGTACATCGCCCAGACGCCCAATCAAGATAACCCCTTCATGGTCAACCTCACCGACCAGCCCGGCGTGCCGCTGTTCGGCATCGACGTATGGGAACACGCCTATTATCTCAAGTATCAGAACCGACGCGCCGAGTACATCGACGCATTTTTCAACGTACTCAACTGGGAAACGGTGGAAAAACGCTTCTCCGCCGCCTAGCGAAGCAAAAAAATGGAAGAAAAGCAGACTAACTGGATGACCTACGTGGGGATGGCGCTCATTTTCGCCCTCCTCTACCTCTGGATGCAATACGCCGCCCCCCCCCCGAAAGCCAATGAGGCGCCCGGGGCATCCGGCGCCGCACTCGACTCCCTGGCCCAAACCACGGCCCCGGCCGACACGGTGGCCCGCCCGGTCGACGACTCCCTCACCAACACCCGCCTGGCTGCCCAATTCGGCGACTTCGCCGCCCAGGCCGCCGGCGCCGAACAGGAGACCGTGCTCGAAAATGAACGCCTGCGCGTGACCTTCACCAACAAGGGCGGCCGCATCAAAAGCGTACGGGTGAAAAACTACGACAAGATCAACGTGGATACCGCGGGCAACGACTTCCGCGCGCCCGTGTACCTCCTCGAAGATCCCAACAACCGCTTCGAATACCGCATCCCCAGCCCGGGCGCGCCCGACGGCCGCGTCGGCACCGCCGATCTGTACTTTCAGACCCGGCAGGATAACAATACCGTGGTGTTCCGCATCGACGCCGGCGAAGGGCGCTACTTCGAACAACACTACACCCTGCTGCCCGATCAGTACCAGCTGGACTACACGCTGAAGGCTGCCGGCATCCCGGACGGCGCCGTGCAACTCATCTGGATCAACCACCTCGACAAACTGGAGAAAAACCAGCAGTACGAGCGCACCATGTCCACCGTGTACTTCAAACCCGGGGAGGAGTCGCCCAACTACTGCGACTGCCGCTCCGACGACACGGAAAACCTCGGGCAGCAGCCCGTGGAGTGGTTCAGCCACGCCAACCAGTTTTTCAACACCGGCCTCATCGCCCGCAATTTCCAGTTCCGCGACTTCCAGGCCGAAACCATCATGCGCTCGGAAACGGATCCCGACTTGAAGACCCTCAAGACCGTCGCCTCCATCCCCCTGACCAACGGCGAGGCCCAGATGACCCTGTACACCGGGCCCAGCGAATTTTACACCCTGCGCAGCCTCGGTGCGCAATACGAAGACATCATCCCCTACGGCGCCAGCCTATTCGGCATCATCAACCGGTGGGCCATTCACCCGCTGTTCGACTTTGTGTCGCAATTCATCGGCAACAAAGGGCTGGTCATCCTGATGCTGACCCTGCTGGTCAAGCTCATCCTGTACCCCCTGACCTACCGCATGGTGTACAGCCAGGCCAAAATGTCGGCCCTGAAGCCCCAGATCGAGGCCTTGCGCAAAAAACTGGGCGACGACCAGCAGGCCCTCTCGGTGGAGACCATGAAACTCTACAGCGAGTTCCGCGTGAACCCCTTGGGCGGCTGCCTCCCCATCCTGGCCCAAATGCCCATCTGGTTTGCCCTGTACCGCTTCTTCCCGGCGGCCATTGAGTTCCGCCAGGCGGATTTCCTGTGGGCGAATGACTTGTCGAGCTACGACGACCTCATCAAGCTGCCCTTCTACCTGCCCGGCTTCGGCACCCACATCAGCCTGTTCACCCTGATCTGGGTCGTCACCACCCTGTGGTACACCTGGTACAACATGAAGCAGATGGACCAGTCGGCCCTGCAAAACGAGCAGATGAAGATCATGCAGTACATGCAGTACTTCATGCCGGTGATGTTCATGTTCTTTTTCAACAACTTCGCTTCGGGGCTTACCTGCTACCTGGTGTTCAGCAACATCCTCAACATCGGCCAGACGGTGGTCACCAAAAACTACCTGATCAACCACGAAAAAATCAGGGCAAAGCTGGAGAAAAACCGCCAGAAACCCCGAAAAGCCGGTGGCTTCCGCGACCGGCTGGAAAAGGCTATGAAGGAACAACAGCGGATTGCGGGCGAACAGCAGAAACCGCAACCGGGGAAGAAGAAGTAAAGAGGGTAACCGGGTTGCGTCCTTCCGGCATGCTTTTTCGGCAAAACGCTTGCCGATCCGATGGCTCTCCGTCCAATTTTGAAAGACGACGCTAACCGATAGGATGACTTGAAGCCCTATGTCGTCAACTTAGTGTAAAAGCAATGTTGTAAAATTGTCTACAACGAAGCTAGATTTTTTTTTGCCGCGAATTAGCGCGAATTCGCGCTAATTCGCGGCAAAAAATAAGGTCGCGGTAAGACATCAAACAACCCCAAAGCAATCTTTTTACGCTAAGTTGACGACATTGGGCTTCAAGCCATCGCCTCGGTTACGTGTGACGGTGACGGACGATGGTACCCATGATGGAC
>JBGSTG010000105.1:0-33825 GCA_041736625.1 Saprospiraceae bacterium
AACTGAACCCAAAAGTAAAGATTTTTTCCAATTTTTTCGCGCCAATTCGGCATTGCGCGACAGTTTGAGCGCCAAAAACAGGTTGCGCAGGTATTCGCTTTCTATTTTGGCATGGATTTCCTCAACGCTCACGGCGCTCAATTCGGTGAGCCAGTACCGAAAGTCGGGCAGAAAGGCCCGCCAATGTTCGGGCATGCCTGAAAAATAGTCAAAAAATGAGTCCTGCGTCCAGCCTTTTTCGCCGTGGTACACCACCGCTGGTATGATAAACGAGAGCGGGCGACTGTTCCGCAGGTCGTCCTCCCAGAGCTGCAACATGTAGTCCAACAGTTGCAATTGCACGGGGTGCTCAGGCTGATAGCTCTTGTGCTCAAATAAAAACAACAGCCGAACCGGCGCGCCGGTGTTCAGCCGGGTTTCGTATACCACGTCGCTGAACGACAAGCCGAAACGCCCGCCGACAAACGCCGTGTCGCACTTGCGCAACGCAGCCAGATCAATGTGCCGGTATACCTCCGGGCCGGTGTAATGCGCCAGGTAGTTTCGGACGATACCCACATCCCCGAAAAAGGTTTTGAACACCGCGTCGTGGGGCTTGTCTTTTTTGCGCGAACTTTTGGATTTTGATTTTGCCATGATCAACAGGGGTTGAGCAGGCAAAAGTACTAAGCTCCACCATTAAAAACAAATTGTTTTTAATGGTGGAGCGAGCGACCAGGCATAAAACGTCGACAGTGAATGCCGGTTATTTGGACTCATGGAACACCCTCAAGCAATTACGGTCAGGGGCTGACCAGGTGCACACCGATATTCAGGTACAGGGCGTTGCCGAGGTTATTGAGCATGGCGTACGGTTGATCGCCGAAGAACCCGCGGAAAAAATCCCGTCCCCCCTCCAGTTCATCCCCATGAAAACGCCAGTCGTTGCGCAGGCCTGTTTGGGCGCTGACCCAGAAAAAACCGGCGATCTGACGTTGGTATTCCAGCCGGATGCGCAATTCGCTACGCCTGATCTCGAAGCTGTTGTCGCCGTCCGACAAGGCTTCGATCCGGTAGCTCTGCCCTTCGAGTTCAAAACCGGCCAACATGAGGCTACGGGGGCTGAACGTGCGCCGCACGTGTGCGCGTGCGGGCAACAACGTTTCCACACCCCACTTTCGGTTGGGGGAGGTCCAATTGAACAGGAGCACGGGCAGGTAATTCAGCTCACCTACCCGGTAGGTGCGCGACAGCCCTATCCCCCACTGCTTGTAGTCGCTGGGACGCTTGCCCCACACCACGGCGGCGCTGTAACGCAGGTAGCGCAGCGGTTGGAAGTCTGAAAAGGTGTAATCGCCGTTCAGGTCGGCGCCCGCCTGCACATACAGGAATTGTTTTGCATCCAGCGGTTTGAACACCGTGGTGTTGAGCCCCAGGGTGCGCAAGCCGCGGTCGGCCAGGCGGGCGTGCAGCCCGGCGCTTTCGCTGAGCGCAAAGACCGGGTTGAGGTCGTAGCGCACGTCCCAGTAGTTGGCGCCCACCTGCCAAACGACGCTGTTGCGCGAGACCACAGGCACATTGGCCGTGAGGCGAAGGCCGCCGGTGTAGCGAACATCCGACTCCTCGGCGACCGCCGGATCGTCGTCCCCTTGGTATTCGCCCAAAGCCGATGATTGCATGCGATACAGCGCCTGGGCATCCCAGCCGATCGACACAAAGCGCTGGGGCGCGAGGTCCAGTATTTTCGGATAGCAATAACTGCGCGCACCGTCGTCGGCAAACTGCACCTGCTCGTATTGGCTGTAATCCTCGTCAGACGCTGCCGGCGGCAGGGTATCCGGCGTTTGGGCGCTGAGCGCCGGGGCCGGCAGCCAGGCAGCGGCCCAGATCAACGACAGAATCCCTCTTTTCATTTGCCGGTGACTTGCATGCGCTTCCACACATCGGTTCGGCCGAGGGCTTTTACCCCAATGTAGCCGCGGATGTCCAGCGTGTTGTCATCCTTCATTTTGATGACGCAGCTGTAGGTGCTGCCGTTTTCCGGGTCGTAAATGACGCCATCGGTCCATTCGCCTTTACCGGAATATACAAAATCTTTCAGGATGCGGTAGCCTTTCAACGGAGTGTTGCGAAGCGATTCGTCGGGGTTGTTTTTATCTACCTTGGGTTGGTTGGTTTGCGGGTCGTTGGGCTCGCGCAGCCATACAATCTTGCCGAAATACTTGGCGCCGATTTTTTCTACTTTGACGCGTGCTTTGCCATTGCTGGGTTCCCAAAGGCCGAGGAGCTTGTCGGCTTCGGCTTGGGCATGGAGGGCAATGCTGAAAAAACAGCAGAACAGGAGGAGCAGGGTTCGCATAACAGGATTCCATTTTTTTATTGGTGCATCAATAGAGAGAATTCAAGGTCGGCCTTCAGGCCCAAGCTGGCGTCGGAGTCGGCCTTCAGGTCGGCGTCCAGCACTACGGAAAAAGCCGGCTGGACAACAAACCACTTGATTTGTTGCTGGGAATGTGCTACCGGTATGTCGATCCGGTGTTGGCCAGCAGGGATGGGGTTAAGCGCCCCCATGGTTTGCATGTCGATGTTATCGGAGGCAAACATCAGTGTAACCGAGGCCAGACCATCGAAGTTGGTCGTGTCGGGCACATACATCTGGGCGCGGGTCAACCGCACTTCCCTGACATCGGCCGAGGTTTTACCCATGGTCTTCAGCCAGGCGTCCATTTCGGCACGACAAATCCCCTGTGCTGTGTTGCTGCCGGAAAAGAGCGGCCCTTCGGCACTCAGTTCGATGCCCGTAACCGTTAGTACCTCCGTTTGGGTGGATCCACAAGAAAAAAACAGCAGCAGCAGGCCGACCACAATACATACCAGAGACAATACGGCCGCGAGCAAGAGTGTTAATACCTTTCCTTTGTCATCCATGCGGCGAAGTTTTACTATTAAATAAACACAACGCAACATTGTTCATGCAAAGCGCCCCCGGAAGGCACATTTTTTTTGCAATCTGGCCGGCGCTGATACTAAAAATTGGACAATTCGACGTTGCTGAACATTCCTGAGGCCCACAAAATCAGGATTAGCGCTCCCACCACAATCCGGTAATAACCGAAAACTTTGAAGCCATTTCGGGTGAGGAACTGGATAAACGACCGGATCGCCAAGAAGGCCACTACAAAAGCGACTACGTTGCCCACGGCCAGCAGCATCATTTCGTGGGAAGTGAACGCACCGCCTTCGTCCTGGATGTAATCGTACAGCGACTTCACCGTGGCGGCAAACATGGTGGGCACCGCCAGGAAAAACGAAAACTCGGCAGCCGTGGTAGGAGAAAGCCCCTGCACCAGTCCGCCGATGATGGTCGCTGCCGAGCGGCTCACGCCGGGTATCATGGCCAACACCTGAAACAGCCCGATGCGGAAGGCCCTGGGCAGGGTTACGTCCGCTTCAACGCTGGTTTCGCGCTTGCTCTTTTGCACAAAATAGTTGTCGAGAAACAGAAAAGCGATCCCGCCCGCGATCAGGGCGACGGCAACAACAACGATATTCTCCAGCATCGCGTCGATCACGTCTTTCAACAACAAGCCGAATACCACCGCCGGGATAAATCCTGCCAACAGTTTGAGGTAAAAGTTGAAATCTTTAAAAAAATGCCTCCAGTACAGGACGATCACAGACAAAATGGCGCCAAACTGAATGGCCACTGTGTACACCTTTACAAACGGGTTGGAAGCTATACCCATCAGCGAGGAGCCGATGATCATGTGACCGGTAGACGACACCGGCAAAAACTCGGTAACGCCTTCAATGATGGCGAGTAGAATGGCTTGCCAGAGGGACATACAGCGTAGTTAGGCGGTTAGCGAAAAGGACTCAGCCTTGCAGGTCAGATCCATTCTCCAAAACCTTGCCGGATTTGTCCCGGGCAAAAATGCCCCAAATGGCGACCACAAAACCGGCTACCATACACAAGGGCGCCAGCGTAACGCGGATGAAGCTGTACGGAATCTCGTCCTTCCAAACGTTAGGATCCGGCTGCGCCCCGCCTGACATGAGCGCAAGGCCCAACAGCACCAGCGCAAGTCCGGCACCCATAATGATGAAGTTACGGCGGCCAAAAAGCATGTCACGGCTGCCCAGGGTAAAAACATTGGGGCGTTTTTCGGGTCGGGGGCCGACGGCAGCGCGCGGGGCGGCAGACGGCGTAGCGGGACGGGCTTCCTGGCGGGCTGCCGGCGGATTGGGGCGGCGTTTGGGTTGTTGTTTTTTTGCCATATAAAGAAAAATTGGACTGTTCAGTTTACGCGTTTAGTACAAATCGTCGATGCGCATGCGCAAAAATTTACCCACAACCCACCGTGTGCTGAGATAAGATATAATCAGACCGAGCAACACCAACCCGGTAAAGATCATCAACATGCCGTTCATATCTTCCAGGTCGGCGAGTTCCGGAATGTTTTTCCGCCCTATCCACAGCAGACCGATCAGGGCTGCAATAGCGAGGAACGCGCTCAACAAACCGTTGATGACGCTGCGCAGCAGGTAAGGCCGGATGATGAAACGCCAACTGGCGCCCACCAGCTCCTGGTTCTTGATCCGGAAACGGTTGGCATACAGATCGAGGCGAATGGTGTTGTGGATCAGAGCCACGGCAGCAAAGATGAGCAATAATCCCAATCCAAGGGACATCCAGCCTATTTTTTCCAGGTTTTTACCCACATTTCCCACGTTGGCGGCCTCCACATACAGCTCCTCTACCAGGGAGTCCTGCCGAAATTGCTCCCGCCATTCCCGCAGGCTGTCCTCGCGAAATTGTTCCGCCTTTACGTTGAACCGCACCACATCGCGCATCATTTCCGGCAACTGCTCGAGCATGCTCTCTTCGCCCAGGTCTTTGCGCATGATGTTGGCAGCCTGTTCACTGGAAATGTACGTAACGGTTTCGGGCAACACAAAGGGCTGTTTGCGAACCGCCTGCACAATGCGCGTCACGTCGTCCTGGGGC
Source organism: Saprospiraceae bacterium (assembly GCA_041736625.1). Classification (GTDB taxonomy): domain Bacteria; phylum Bacteroidota; class Bacteroidia; order Chitinophagales; family Saprospiraceae; genus M3007. Next base: position 4,988 of record JBGSTG010000105.1, read on the forward strand.
AAATCGGGTTTCAGCTCCAGCCAAATGTCCACCCGTTCTTTAAACAGCCGGGTCAGCTGCCGGGCGTGCAGCGTGAGCAGGGCAAAAAAACCCAGCATGAACAGCACCAGGGTGATACTCAGAATCGCCGATAGGTAATGCGGTTTTCTTTTGGGCATATCGCCGGCAGGCATTTAGCGGGCAAAGGTAGGCCATCAGCCCCTTACACTTCACTTATTCCTGGCGTAAATTTGCGCGCAATACCCATTCCCGCTCTTGCGTTAAACCGACATGCCATACCTGTTCCTGATCGCCGGATGGTTTTGGGCGTTACAACCCTCGCCCATACCGTTTTTCAACCCGTCGTTTGAAGACGAGCCCCGCGCTTCCGCCTCTCCGGCGGGGTGGACCTCCTTTACCCACGGAAGCACCCCGGATATTCTCCCCGGCGCCTGGGGGTTGCAAGCGCCAGCATACGACGGCAAAACCTGCCTGGGACTGGTCACCCGAACCGACGGCTCGACAGAGGACGTATCGCAAAACCTCCAACAGCCCCTGCAGACCGGCGTCTGCTATAAGTTTTCGATCCGATTGGCCCATCTGCCGCAATATGTCGGCTACAACCAGGCGGTGCGCCTGCGCATCTGGGGCGGAATCGAGGGCCGGCGAACCGAATTGCTCGCCGCATCCCCCCTAATCCAACATGCCGACTGGCGGGAGTACACCTTTGAGTTTGTCCCCGATCACGAAGTGCGGTGCATCACCTTTGAAGCGTACTTCGGCCCGGGCGCTATGTTCCACTACAAAGGGAATATTCTCCTCGACCTGGTCGCGCCCATCAGCCGGTGCGACCGCGCCTAGAAAACGCGTGGCATCCCGGGGACTATTGCTGTGCGGGCGGTAGCGCTGCGCTTTACATAGATCCTTCGCTGCGCGCTGCTTTACATAGATCCTTCGCTGCGCTCAGGATAAAATTTTGTTCTATTTTTGCCTCGCTTATCCGCATTACAAACGGACACCGGCGCCATACCATGAAAAAACACCTCGTGAATCGCGTCAACCGGCGCGAACTGAAAATGCGTATGCTGCAAAGCGACGAAAAACGCATCACCCTTTCCTACTACAAGTACGTTCAACTGCCCGACCCGGAAGATTTTCGCGACGAGCTGTACGCAGCCTACAACCTGTTGGGGGTGCTGGGCCGGATTTACGTGGCCCGCGAGGGGGTGAACGCCCAAATTTCCGTTCCGAAAAAAAACTGGGAAGCATTCAAAACAGCCATGGACCATTGGCCTTTTTTTCGTGGCCAACGTATGAACATCGCTGTGGAAGCCGACGGCAAGTCGTTTTTTGCGCTCATCATCAAGGTAAAAGACAAAATTGTGGCCGACGGCATTGACGATCCTGATTTTAACCCTTCCAACACCGGCACACATCTGGATGCCGAAGCGTGGAACGCGCTGAGTCGGGATCCGGACACCATCGTGGTCGACATGCGCAACCACTACGAAAGTGAGGTGGGGCATTTTGACCGGGCCCTCACACCCGAAGTGGCCACGTTCCGCGAGGAGTTGCCCTGGGTCGCCGAGCACCTGGCGGGGCAGCGGGACAAAAACATCCTCATGTATTGCACCGGCGGCATCCGCTGCGAAAAAGCCAGCGCATACATGAAGTACCGGGGCTTCGAAAACGTCTTTCAACTCGAAGGCGGCATCATCGAGTACGCCCGGCAGGTGCGCGAAAAGGGCCTGGAGAACCGGTTCATCGGCAAAAACTTCGTGTTCGACGAGCGCCTGGGCGAACGCATCAGCCCCCACATCATCGCGCAGTGTCACCTGTGTGGCGCCGTTTGCGACGACCATACCAACTGTCGCAACGACTACTGCCACATCCTGTTCATCCAGTGCCCCGATTGCCGGGAAGCATATGCAGGCTGCTGCTCAGCCGAATGCCGGGATTTTATGCAGTTGCCGGAGGCCGACCGCAAAACAGAAGGGCCCAAAATGCGGTTCAACGGCACACAGTTCGGGAAAGGGGTCTACCGGGCGTGGAAACGCCCGGTGCCGGCGTGAAGAGGAGATATTTATGTAGTTTTCAGAAGGGTATCCACCGCAAGCTCGAACCCGGGCAGCACCTCGCCGCCGGTCAATGGCCGGTCGAAAGGAACAACCGCTACGACTCCGTTCTCCTGATAAACATATGTTTGGCGCGATTGTGGATCGATCAGCCAGGCCAGACGAACACCGTTTTCCATGTACTCCGTCATTTTTGCCGTCAGGCGGGAGAGAGACTGATCGGGTGAACGCAACTCCAGGATGAAGTCCGGCCCAATGGGCGCAAACGTATTTCGATCTTCCTGTGCCAAAGCTTCCCAGCGTTCCTTGCCGACCCAGGCCAAATCGGAGGAATAGATGGCGCCGTTGGGCAGGGTGAATCCGGTGGAAGAGTCGAAGCCATAGCCAAGCTTGCTAATTTCGTTCCACACACCCAGTTTAGTGGTCAGATTGAAGTTTTGGTTTCCGGTTTCCGAATTGGCAGGGGGCATAACAACCAGTTTTAAATCCGCCGTACGCTCGATGCGCCAGCCTGGATTATACTCGCTCAATTGGGCTATGTATTCGGGCGTGAGGGCCACATCCAGGTGATGAAAGATAAATGACCCCCTGTCTTTTGTCGTGCTCAATGCAGTCATGTCGTTCCTGTGCGGTATACACTGCAAATATACCGAAAGCCTGCGTAAATACAGTAATTGGATCGTTTTCACCACACAGATTCCCTTTGCAAATATTTTTCAGCCCAGCTACTAATTTTTCCGTTTTTTCGCGGGGCAAAAGCGCCTTTCGTCTATGGCAAAAAAACAACCTGCCCCAAAAGTAGCCGCCAAAAGCGTTCCCGGCCCGGCGCCCACCCCTATGTGGAACCTGCCCGACTGGTTGCAAAACACCCGGCTGAACAGTTTTGTGTTCTTCGCCCTGGCCGTGTTGCTCTATGCCAATACGCTCACCCATGGGTTTGTACAGGACGACGCGATCGTGATCACCGACAACATGTTCACGTCCAAAGGCCTTGAAGGCGTACCCGGAATTCTGAGCAAGGACACCTTTTTCGGTTTTTTTAAAGTAGAAGGCAAAGAAACGCTGGTAAGCGGCGGCCGTTACCGCCCCATGACGCTGGTGCTGTTCGCCCTGTTGTTCCAGATAGTCGGCAGCAACCCACTCCCTTTTCACCTGCTCACCGTTCTTCTCTACGCTTTTACCTGTGTGGTGTTGTACCACACGCTGTTGTTGCTGCTCCGCGACCGACCGGGGCCGCCGCACGGCCCGTTCATCGCCTGGGGCGCTACCCTGCTGTTCACCGTGCACCCCATTCATACCGAAGTGGTGGCCAACATCAAGGGCTGCGACGAAATTGTCACCCTGCTGGGCAGCCTCGGCGCGCTGTACTTCACCCTGCGGCTGGTGGACACCGGTAAAACGGTGTATGCCCTGTGGGCGGCACTTACATTTTTTGGCGCATGCCTGTCGAAAGAGAATGCGGCTACGTTTACGGTGGTGATCCCGTTGGCGATTTGGTTTTTTCGGGTGGGGGCGGCGAGACCTGCGGGCGCCGGGGGCGCCGGGGGCGCCGGGAATCCCACGGCTGAAGCAGTGGGCTTATGGCGGGGCCTGGTTCCGATTTGGGTGGCGTTTGTGGTGTTTTTTGTGGTGCGCGGGGGTATTTTGGATTGGCGTTTTGGGGGCGAGCCCATGGAGCTCATGAACAATCCCTTTTTGAAGATTGAGGGCAACCGGTGGGTGTCATTTACCTTTTCGGAGAAATTAGCCACCATTTTTTACACGCTGGCTGTTTATCTCAAGCTGTTGTTCGTACCGTGGCCGCTGACGCACGACTACTATCCGCGACACATCGGCATCATCGGCTGGGGCAACCCCGTGGCCTTGCTGAGCCTGCTGCTGCACGCGGCGCTGGCCTGGTTTGTTTTTTCCGGCCTGTCGCGCAAAGACCCCGTTCGTTTCGGCATCTTGTTTTACGGGTTGACCATCAGCATCGTGTCCAATCTCGTATTCCCCATCGGCACCAACATGGGCGAGCGCTTCGCTTTTATGCCCTCGGTAGGGTTTGCCATGGCCGTAGCTGGCGTGGCGGCCTGGTGGTGTACGCCCCAACGCCTGAACGCCGTCATCGGCGGATGGGTTACCGTCGCCCTGCTCTTTTCCGCCCTCACCATACTTCGCAATCCGGCGTGGGCGAGCAATGAAAAACTCTTTTTTACCGATGTGCACACCTCGCCCAACAGCGCCAAGGTGCAAAACGCGGTAGGCAGCATGCTGCTGGAAAAAGCCATCCAGGAGAAAACGGACGACGCGCGAAAACCCCTGCTTGAAAAGTCGTTGAAACACCTGAGCAAGGCGGTGGACATATACCCCAACTACAAAGACGCACTCATTTCACGCGGCGGCTGCCAGTTTTACCTGCAGTTGTTCGACGGCGCCATTGCCGACTACCGCCGCGCAGCACAGATCGCTCCCGACGACCCCAAGGCGCGACTCGGCCTTACCCTCAGCCTGCGCGACGGCGGCAAGTTTTACGGTCAGCAAAAAGGAGACCTCGAAACGGCAGAAAAACTGCTGCGGGAATCCTGGCAGCTCAACGACAAAGACGCGGAAACGGCCCACTCGCTGGGCGTCATCAACGGCATCCGGGGCCGCCCGGCGGAGGCGCTGCCCTGGTTTGAGAAAGCGGTAGCGCTGGCGCCAAACAATAAACTGTTCCACGAAAACCTCGCCAAGTCGTACTACGCCGTTGGAAACAAAGCAAAAGGCGACGAACACCTGGCAAAGTCCAGATGATTGACCATTAAAAACGCCCAAATCATATGCACAACCTGAAAACAATCCTTTGCGCTTTATGCTGGAGCAGCGCCGTAGCCCTTTCGGCCCAACCGCACCTTCAGCCGGGTTTCGACAAAACCGAGTACGCCGAGCTGCTCCGCGTGAGCAACCGCCAGGGCGACACCCTGGGCTGGGACACCCTCGATCCGGCGCTCGCTCCCCAACGGTACCGAATGACCTACCGCTCGCCCGAGGTCGGGCTGAAAAATCGCTGGGACCTCTGGGAAAGCAGCCGCCCCGGCGACCCCATCGTGGTGAGCATCCGCGGCACCACCAGCGATGCGGTGAGCTGGCTGGCCAATGTGTACGCCGCCATGTCGCCCGCGCAGGGCAGCATGGCGTTCAGCGATAAATTCATGTTCGATTATCACCTGGCCGACAACCCTGCGGCGGCCGTGCACACCGGATGGCTTACCGGCATGGCCTTTCTGTGGCGCGATATGGAGCCGGTGCTGAACAAAAAGCACCAGGACGGCGCCCGCGAACTGCTCATCATCGGCCATAGCCAGGGCGGCGCCATCGCCTACCTGCTCACTTCGCACCTGCATTATTTGAAAAAATCGGGTAAAATACCCAACGGGTGGCGCATCAAAACCTATTGCAGCGCGGCGCCCAAGCCCGGAAACCTGTATTACGCCTACGACTACGAGCAGATCACCGCCGGGGGGTGGGCCTTCACGGTGGTCAATCCGCTCGATTGGGTACCCGAATCGCCCCTCACCGTGCAGACGGTAAACGATTTCAACCAGATCAGTCCGCTGAGCAACATCGAGGAAACCATCAAAAAACAGAAATTTCCCCAAAAAACCGTGATGAAACACGTGTACAAACAGCTGAGCAAACCCGCTCTGAAAGCCAATAAACGCTACCAGAAATACTTCGGCAAAAAGGCGAACAAATACGTGGAAAAAACCCTCCCGGACTTCCAGGAGCCGGAATACGTCCAATCCAACAATTACATGCGGGCGGGCTCCCCGGTGGTACTGGCGCCCGATGAGGCCTACCTGAAAAAGTACCCCAACGACCCGAAATCGGAGAACATTTTCAGACACCACCTGCCGGAGCAGTACCTGTTCCTGCTGGAGCGCCTGCCGTACTAAATTATATAGTTTTGTGCAAAATATATCCCTTCCGCATCCTTCAAGCACATCAAACCTGCATTTGCCATGCGTTTTCTCATTTTCCTGGGCTTTGTCGCCCTTTTTTCCTGCACCAAACAAAACTACCCCATGAAAACTGCCGATCTGAACGGAACCAACTGGACCCTTTCCGACATGCCCGGACTGGAAAACGTACCCGCCGACATGCGTCGCCGCGAAGGGTTTCTCCGGTTCGACAACAGCGGGCGTTTCAGCTCCTCCGCGGGTTGCAACACCGTTTCGGGCGCCTGGACGATTGAAAACGACAAACTGTCTCTGAAACCGGGGCCCTCCACCCTCATGGCCTGTCCGGAACCGCTCATGAACCTCGAACAGCAGTTCAACAATTCGCTCGGCAAGGCCGACAACTACAAAATCGACGCCGAAAAACTACACCTGCGCCAGGGCGAAATCCTGCTGGCTACCTTTACCAAATCGACCACCAACCGTTAAATCCATGCTAATGCATTGTTAAAGTCAGAAAAAAGTAGGTTTGCTTCGTAAAAGCCAACTACTTTTGAACGGCTTTTGCCAAAGTTTACTTTCATTCAAACAACTATTCAGCACTCCCATGAAAAAAGTCGTTTTTCTGCTTTCGTTCTTTTTCGCGCTTGGCATCGCCACCGCCAACGCCCAAAGCTGCGGTTCCGCCAAATCGACCGCCGCTACAACCGGCAAATCCTGCTGCGCGTCCAAAGCTGCTGCTGCCGCCAAAGCCGACCCGACCATTGAGTCGACCGTAGACGCCACCGGTACTGTAAATTACATGCGCAAAGAAACCGACCAGACCGGCAACGTGCGTCTGGTAAGCGTTCAGTTCGACGAGGCCAGCAACGCTTTCGTGAACGTAGCCCCCAAAGGGGATGCCGCAACGGAAGGCATGGTGAAGAAAAGCTGCGGCACCTCGACGGCCACCGGCACAAAAGCCTGCTGTTCGTCTGGCAAATCGGAAGGCAAGGCTTGCTGCGCCAAGAAAGAGCAGTAGTTTTTCGTTCGTTATGATGAAAAGAGCCGCCCCTCTCCCGGGACGGCTCTTTTATTTTTGGTTACCCCCCTACAACCCGAAGACGAGCACCTCTTTCTCACCGGCCAACAGGGTGAGCGTGACGCCTTCCAGCTGGTACGCCGTCGCGCTGTACAACGCCTGTTGGTACGTTTTAGGCCCGTTGCCCGGGCAGGCGATCATGGTGGATATGCCCGGCTCGAACTTGATTTGCTTGCCGTCGACCTTAACTTTGCCGCCGCCTACGTTACAGCCGTCGGAACCGTTGTAGCTACCCTCCGTGGCGTTCACGGTCAGCGTCGGCAACTTGCCTTTGACAAATTCGCCGGCGGCAGGCGCTTTTCCATTCAGGGTTTTGAGCGTCCATACCGATGCCAGCGCGCCGGACAGGTAGTTTCCGCACCCTTTCCATGTTTTACCCAGTGCTTCCACCTCAACCGTGTAGTCATGCACCAGGTCGCTCATGCCGTCGCTGCACTGTTGTTTTTTCAGGGTCACTTTGAGCGTTCCGGATTCCGTCTGGGCGTTGTACACCAGGGTGCCGTCGCTTTTTCCGTTGGGCGTGGGCATCGGCGTGTTGACCGTTTCCCCTTCCATGGTTTTAAACTGCATGCCTTTTTCAAAATCGATCTCGACACCCCAGAAAGGTTCTGTGCCCGCGCCTTTAAAGTTGGGTTCAGTGGGCGCGGGCGTTTGGCTGGCGGGCGCCAGAGCGCTGGGGGCAGGCGCCGCCGCTTCGTGCTGTTTGTTGGCTTCTGAGGCGCAGCCGGCCAGCAAAGCGAGGGTTGCAGTCCAGGTGGCGGCGTAGATAAAGTTCTTGATTTGCATTGTAGTAGGTATTTGTGTGAGCGAAAATTAATCAGGTGAAAAGGGCGCCCCGCAATTCATCCACTTTGCCGAGGGCGTACACTTTGAGGGTGAACTTGCCGAGGTCGAGTCCTTTGGCGTTGTATTTGGATATGTACATTTCGCGGAAGCCCAGGCGGTCGGCCTCTGCTATGCGCTGCTCGATGCGGCTCACGGCGCGGATCTCTCCGCTGAGGCCCACCTCGCCGGCAAAACAGGCGTCGGCGGGTATGCTCACGTCGAGGAGAGAAGAGATCAGTGCGACCACCACCGCCAGGTCGATGGCGGGGTCCTCTACACGCAATCCACCGGCCATATTCAGAAATACGTCGTTCATGCTGAAGTAAAATCCGCAACGCTTTTCGAGCACGGCCAGCAGCATTTGCAGCCGGCGCAGGTCGAAGCCGGTGGCGGTGCGTTGGGGGGTGCCGTAGACCGACTTGCTCACCAGGGCCTGTGTTTCGATGAGCATGGGCCGCATGCCCTCCATCGTGGCGGCCACCGCGCAGCCGCTGAGCGCTTCGTCATTCTGGCTGAGCAGCAGCTCGGAGGGGTTGCTCACCTCGCGCAGGCCTTCGGCCCGCATTTCGTAGATGCCCATCTCGTCGGTGCTGCCAAAACGGTTTTTGAGGGTGCGCAGGATGCGGTAGGCATTCTGGCGGTCGCCCTCAAACTGGAGCACGCAGTCGACGATGTGTTCGAGCAGCTTGGGCCCGGCAATTTCCCCTTCCTTGTTGATGTGACCGATGAGAAAAACGGGGATGTTGGTCTCTTTGGCGAAACGCAGAAACTCGGCCGCGCACTCCCGCACCTGGGCGATGCCGCCGGGCGCGGAGTCGAGGTGAGGGGTGCTCATGGTCTGGATAGAGTCGACGATGAGCAAGGCCGGTTGCAGCTCCTGGGCCTGGCGCAGCAGTTTGGTTGTGTTGGTTTCGGTGAGCACAAAGCATTCGGCGGCGTTTTTCCCGATGCGGTCGGCGCGCATCTTGATTTGCTCTTCGCTCTCTTCGCCGCTCACGTACAGAATTTTTCCAGGCAGTTGAAGGGCGATCTGGAGCAGCAGGGTGCTTTTTCCGATGCCCGGCTGGCCCCCGATAAGCACCAGCGAACCCGGCACAATGCCACCGCCCAGCACGCGGTTCAGCTCTTCGTCCGGCGTGTGCAGTCGGCGGGTGGCGCCGGTCTGGATGTCGGGCAGCGCAACGGCCCTCGGGCCTTCGGCGCTTTTCCCGGCGCCTGCCCAGGAGCGCCGTTTTTCCTCCGTTGCAGTCTCTTTCTGGATGATCTCCTCCTGATAGGTGTTCCACTCGTTGCAATGCGGGCATTTGCCCAGCCATTTGGGGGAGGAAGCGCCGCAACTGGAACAGAAAAAAATGGTTTTGGCTTTGGCCATGTCTTTGAATGGTCGGATGCGATATGAACACCTGTGCCGGATGTAAAAATACGGTATCTTTCCTTCCCACCAAACGCCCATCTGCTTTCATGGATCAATTGCTCACCGACATTCGTTCCTGCCGCACCTGCGAAGCCTGGATAACACCCCGGCCGGTGCTCTCCGTGCACCCGGAGAGCCGTCTCCTGATCATCGGCCAGGCGCCAGGCACCCGCGTGCACCGCACGGGCATCCCGTGGAACGACCCCAGCGGCGACACCCTGCGCACATGGCTAAAAGTAGATCGCCACCGGTTTTACACCGACAAAACCATCGCGATCATGCCCATGGGCTTCTGCTATCCCGGTAAAGGACGCAGCGGCGACCTGCCCCCGCGCCCCGAGTGCGCACCCCTGTGGCACGCCCGGGTGCGGGCTTTTATGCCGCATGTCGAACTGACCCTCCTGATCGGCCGGTACGCGCAGGATTTTTACCTGGGCAAACGAAAAAAAGGCAGCCTCGCGCAAACCGTGGCTGCCTTCCATGAATATCTTCCTGAATTTTTGCCGCTCCCCCACCCTTCGCCCCGCAACCGGCTGTGGATGCGGAAAAACCCCTGGTTTGAGTCGGACGTAGTGCCCTTTTTACAAAAGCAAACGGCGGAACTGGGCCTGTGGTGAACGCCACCCAATATCATCCCCCAAACCAGGCGTTACCCTATTCCGCATTCCGAATTCCACATTCCGCATTCGCCTCACTCTCTTCTGCCCATGAACATCAGCAGTAGGTAGAGTAACTGCACCAATGCGGCCAGTGCGGCGGCCACATAGGTCATGGCGGCCCACCACAGGGCGTCTTTGGCGCCTTCGTGACCGGCGCCACGCGCGGCCACACCGCTGTTGTCGAGCCACGCCAGGGCGCGGTTGCTGGCGTCAAATTCGACGGGCAGCGTGACGAGGCTGAAAAGGGCCGTCACGGCAAAGATGGCGAGCACGATGACCATGATGGTGGGGTTGTTGGTCAGGTACATGCCGCCGAGGCCGAACATGAACACGTATTGTTGCATGGTGGCTGCGATGTTGACGACCGGCACCAGTGCCGAGCGCATCTGCAACATGCTGTATCCGGTGGCGTGCTGCACGGCGTGACCGCATTCGTGGGCGGCTACGGCGGCGGCGGCCACGCTGCGACCGTGGTACACGTCGTGGCTCAGGTTCACAGATTTATCTTGGGGGTTGTAGTGGTCGGTCAGTTGGCCGTCTACCTGGGTAATGCGCACTTCGTGCAGGCCGTTTGCTTCGAGCATGGCTTGTGCTACCTGTGCGCCGCTCATGCCGCTGTCGAGCGGCACCTGGCTGTAGTGTGCAAATTTGGACTTGAGGCGGCCGCTCAGGATCATGCCGATCACGGTGAAAATAATGCTGATGATCATTATTCCGAAGAACATGGGTAGTCGATTTTTTTAGTTTTTTAAGACGCAAACTTATGGATAAAGACATAAAAAAGGGACAAAATGTTCAAAAGCAGCGCTTTGAAATGTTATGTCCGGGTCTTTGCCCGATCCTGCCACAGTTCCCACAATTTCATTTCCCGAAAAAAAACGTACTGAGCCGACGTTTTGGCGATGAAATAGCCGAAATAGCCATCCAAAAACCCCATTTGCCACCAGAATTCCTTGAAAAAGCGCAGCGCCGGTTTGAGCAGGATGGCTGGGAGAGAGGTGCGTTTGCCGTTGTTGAAGGCGGCATTGGCAGCGGCCCGGCTCAGGCGGTTTATGGAGGCCACGCGGCTGTCGAGGCTGTCGTTGGTGAAATGCCATATATCGGCGTTGATGCGACGGATGCGGGCGCCTTGGTTCATCTCGATGCGGTCGTGCGGGTCGTTGCCCGCCATGCGGTACAGGCGGCGGTCGAAAAGGCGGACTTTCCGGTCGGGGTACCAGGCGCCATGGCGAATCCAGCGCCCGCCGAGGCTGCTGAGCCGGTTGAAGGCGTAGGCGTCGTGGGTCCAATGGGCGCGTATTTGCTGCACGGCTGCCTGGAGTTCGGGCGAAAGAGCTTCGTCTGCGTCGAGCAACAGTACATGGTCGTGTATGGCCTGGGACACTGCCCAGCTTTTCTGGTCCACGTACCCGCCAAAAGCCCTGGTGAGCACCCGGGCGCCCAGGCGGGAGGCGATTTCCACCGTTTTGTCGGTCGAAAACGAGTCGACCACCACCATGTCGTCTACTATGGCGCGTGCGCTTTCCAGGCACCGGCCTATGTTTACCTCCTCGTTGAATGCGATCACCACCAATGAAATCATAGCCCGCTTTATTTGCGTTCCCTGGTATACGTCTGGCGGATCAGGTCACTGGATTGTCTTGAACCCGGTGTAGCGGTGCAGCACCTTGGGGATACGGATGCCGTCCGGGGTCTGGTTGTTTTCCAGGATGGCGGCCACGATGCGCGCCAGCGCGAGTGCAGATCCGTTCAGGGTGTGCAGCAGTTCTGTTTTGCCTTCGTCATTGCGGTAGCGGAGTTTAAGGCGGTTGGACTGAAAGGTCTCGAAATTGGAGACCGAGCTCACCTCCAGCCAGCGCTGTTGGGCGCCCGACCACACTTCGAAGTCGTAGGTAAGGGCGGAGGCGAAGCCCATATCGCCGCCGCAGAGCCGCAGGATTCGGTAGGGCAGTTCGAGTTTGGCCATCAGTTTGGACACGTGGCGCACCATACCCAGAAGAGCCTTATAGGAATCTTCGGGTTTTTCCACGCGTACGATCTCCACTTTGTCGAATTGGTGCACGCGGTTGAGGCCGCGCACGTGCGCCCCCCAGGCGCCGGCCTCGCGGCGGAAGCAGGGGGTGTACGCGGTCATGCAGACAGGCAGTTGGCGGCCGTGCACGATTTCATCGCGCAGGACGTTGGTTACCGGCACTTCGGCGGTGGGGATGAGGTACAGCTCGTCGCGCTCGCAGTAGTACATCTGGCCTTCTTTGTCGGGCAGTTGGCCGGTGCCGCGCGCGGTGTCTTTGTTAACCAGGTGGGGGGGCAGAATCTCTTCGTAGCCGGCTTTTACGGCTTCATCGAGGAAAAAGGCGATGAGGGCGCGTTGGAGACGGGCGCCCTGTCCGCGGTACACGGGAAAACCTGCGCCGGTGATCTTGACGCCCAGTTCAAAGTCGAAGAGGTTGTATTTTTTGCCGAGCTCCCAGTGGGGCTGGGCGTCGGGCGCCAGGGCCGGAAAAGGGCCGGTCCAGTCTTTGTACACCAGGTTGTCTTCGGGGGTTTTGCCCTTGGGCACCGTTTTGTGGGGGATGTTGGGCACCCCGAGCAGCAGTTCCTCCAGTTCCGCCTCCAGCGCGTTCAGGGTTTCCTCCAGGGATTTGCTGTGCGTTTTGAGTTCGGCGACATCCGCTTTGGCGGTTTCTGCTTCGGCTTTTTTGCCCTCGGACATCAGCTGACCGATCGCTTTGGCGGCGCGGTTGCTTTCCGCCAAAGTTTCGTCCAAATTTTTCTGAGTCATTTTGCGCCGGTCATCCAGTTGGATGATCTGATCGATCACCCGGAGCTGCGTGGCCGTCCAATTGCGTTTGCGCAGGCCGTTCAGGACCCGCCTTTTTTCTTCGCGAATAACTTTTAACTGTAGCATACGGAATTTTTAATCAAAAAAAGTGCCGCAAGATAGGATGAAAATGAAAAAAGCATTACCTTTGTGGCGCTTGTTTTGGCAGACAGACGTACTGCCCTCAACGCAACTACCACCATTCACACCCCTCTTACCCGGCATAAAAGAACTGAAACCCGAGGGATTGCTACTCCAGGCCTGGCCCGCGAATTCGGATCGATTTTACCATTCACTTCTCCAAACATGTTTTTTCCACTGATGGCCGGAGTGCCAGCAGTTTGCTTCATTGCGTCATTTGCGGTCAAACCACCGCGATTACTCACCTTCCCCTTATTTTATGTACGACATTTTGCAGCTTAATGAAATGCTGGTGCCCGAACTCAAAGAAGTGGCACATCAACTGGGCTTGAAGAACTACACCAAACTGAACAAACAAGACCTGATTTATAAGATCCTGGATGAGCAGGCACTGGCCGAAAAAAAGAACCAGGACCGCGATGTTCCCGTGGTGGACGAACCTTCGACCGGCTCGTTGGCCAAGCACCGCCAGCCTAACCCGACCCGCCAGGAATCCGACGACGCCAGGGCCCAACGGTCCCGCCGACCCGATCAACCCGGAGGCCAGCGGAGAAACGAACCCGGCAAAGGCGCTCAACCCAAACCCGAAGAACCGAAAAAACAGGAACAGCGGGAACCCAGACAGGAACAACCCCGGCAAGAACAACCCCGGCAGGAGCAACCCCGGCAGGAGCCAAAAGAACCCGGGCGGCCGCAGCAACGCGACAAATACCAGCGCGACCCCCGTATCCTCCGCGACCGTCCCGAGCGGCCAGACCGACCTGAACGTCCTCCCCAGGGCCAAGGCCAATCGCCTGCCAAGGACAAGTACAACCGCAATCCACCCCGGGTAGGGAACCCGAACCTCGTGGACGCGGATGCCAACAAGCTCACCAGCGCAGAAGAAGATTACGTGAACAACGGCGGCGGCGCCAACGCCGACGACGACGATGAGGATATGCTCTTCGTACCCATCAAGTCCGTCGCCCCCCCGCCGGTACAGGCGCCGCCTGCCGACGCGCAACCGCAAATGCTTCAGCAGCGCAGCGCCGAGCAAGAACCCCAGGAGGTTATGCATGTGCCACACCGGGAAAAATTCGACGTCGAACTCGACGGCGTCGTCGAAGGAGAAGGCACCCTGGAAATGATGCCCGACGGCTACGGTTTCCTGCGCTCGGCCGACTACAACTACGCCTCGAGCCCCGACGATATATACGTATCGCCCTCACAGGTCAAACTGTTTGGTTTGCGGACAGGCGATAGCGTGCGCGGCGCCATTCGCCCGCCCAAAGACGGCGAAAAGTATTTCGCGCTGCTCAAAGTCAGCAAAATTAACGGGCTGGACCCGAAAGACGTGCGCGACCGCGTGCCTTTCGACTACCTCACCCCGCTGTTTCCCACCCAGAAATTCAACCTGTTGGTCAGCCCTACCGGACGCGATTTCGGCAACCGCGTCATCGAGCTGTTCACACCCATCGGCAAAGGTCAGCGCGGCCTTATTGTCGCGCAGCCCAAAACAGGCAAAACCTTCCTGCTCAAGGACATCGCCAACGCGATCACCAAAAACCACCCCGAGTGCTACGTCATCATCCTGCTGATCGACGAACGCCCGGAGGAGGTTACCGACATGCGCCGCAGCGTGCGCGCCGAAGTAGTGTCGTCTACCTTCGACGAACCGGCGGAAAACCACGTGCGGCTGGCGAACGTCGTGCTCGAGAAATCCAAACGGCTCGTTGAATGCGGCCACCACGTCGTGATCCTGCTCGACTCCATCACCCGCATGGCTCGTGCTTATAACACGGTGGCGCCGGCCTCCGGCAAGGTGCTCTCCGGCGGGGTGGAAGCCACCGCGCTGCAAAAACCCAAAAAGTTCTTCGGCGCCGCGCGCGCCATCGAAAACGGCGGCTCGCTCACCATCCTGGCCACCGCCCTCATCGATACCGGCTCCAAAATGGACCAGGTCATTTTCGAAGAATTCAAGGGTACGGGCAATATGGAGCTCCAGCTCGACCGCAGCCTGGCCAACCGCCGCCTTTACCCGAGCATCGACCTCACCAAGTCCAGCACCCGCCGCGAAGACCTGCTCCTCGACAAGGATACCTTGCAGCGTATGTTCATCCTGCGCAACCACCTGGCCGACATGCGCCCCGACGAGGCCATGGAGTTCATGAAAAAACACATGATGCACACCAGCGCCAACGAGGAATTTCTGGAATCGATGAACCGGTAACGGGTCGTCGTCGTGGCGATACGCATTTAAATAAACTGCAGAGGACGCAGAGGTCGCACAGAGGTGCTCAGAGGATTTTACTCCGCGCCCCACTGCGATGCCTTTGTGTCCTCTGCGGTTTATTTACAATCGCCTGCAACGTAATCCAAAAGTATTTTGTCGCGTTACGGCCATTTTGACAAAAAAAATTGAACCGCGAAAGATTCTTGTCGTTACTTTCGCCTACTCTTTTGCGCTCTATGGTCCTTCGTCTGCTAACGGTGTACTTATTGATGCACCTGCCCATCCTGGGTGGGCACACGTTCGGCGTCGCCGAGCGCATGCAGGAGCAGATGACCGGCATAGACGTTTCGCACCACCAGAAACGCATCGACTGGGATTGGGTTACCCGCCGCAACACCATTCACTTCGCTTTTATCAAGGCCACCGAAGGGGCCGACTTCACCGACAGCCTCTTCTGCCACAATTGGCAATCGGTCGCCCAAACGCCCATCCGACGCGGCGCTTACCACTTTTTCCGTCCCCGCAGCAGCGGCTATTTGCAGGCACTGCACTTCCTCGCCACCGTTGATTTTCAGGACGGCGACCTCCGGCCGGTGCTGGACGTGGAAGTGACCGACAACGTACCGCCACACATCATGCTCGAGGAAATGCGGATCTGGCTGCTCACCGTCGAGCGCGCGCTGAACGTGCGACCCATCATTTACTCCAATCAGAACTTCTACGACCGACACCTCGCCGGACTGTTCGACCACTACCCGCTGTGGGTGGCCCGCTACTCGTGGGAACAACCTGTGCTGAGCACCGGACGCCGGTGGGACTGCTGGCAGTACAGCAACGAAGGCAGCGTGGAGGGTATCCCCGGGCACGTCGACCTCAACGTCTTTCCCGGCAACCGCGAAATGTTTGAGCAACGCCTGGTCTGGAAATCGCCCCCTACCCTTTTACCGGCCGCGCCTTGACGAATGCGGAATGTGGAATGCGGAATGCGGAATAATGCAACGCCTGGTTGACGGGGCCGAATCCAGCAAGACCGCGCCTTGACGAATGCGGAATGTCGAATGCGGAATGCGGAATAATGCAACGCTTGGTCGACGGGGCCGAATCCAGCAAGACCGCACCTTGACGAATGCGGAATTAGGGGTGTACGAAGGATTTGCAGGCGATGTCAGTTGTTTCCGCTACGAACGGGAACGGCCGCCCCTAGCGGGGCTTTTCTGGCCAAAAGTGGCATTTTTAGTTCAAAGTTAACACAATTCCGTTTGCGCTCAGATCCTTCGTACACGCCTAATTCCGCATTCGACATTACTTGCGCGCCACGCTCATCTTCCGCTCCAGCACCTGGCGGCCATTCACCTGCAAGTCGTAGACATACAACCCGTCGGGCAGATCGCCCGCGTTGAGGGTGACTGAACCGGCGCCGTCGTTCAGGTTGAAATGGTGTAGTTCAGCGCGTAATAGCCGTCGGAATTGAGCACGGCGAGCTCGGGAATCACCTCAGCCACCTCCTGCGCGATGAACCCGTACTGCTTGCCGCCGGAGAAATTGCGGTCGGGGAAGTCCTTGGCGTTCAGGGTGTACGTTGTACCGCGCATTTTGCGGATCAGCTCGAGGCTGTTGGGAATGGTTTCGATGTTCTCTTTGAAGCGACGGTCGGAGGTGACGAGCGAGCCGCCGGCGCGGATCAGGCCGTTGACATCGAGCAGAATGGTTTGTTTGGAGGGGCTGCAAGCGCCTGAGGTAGGCTGCGGCGCCGCCAAGCCGGCGGCAAACAGCCCCAGTGTGCCGCGCCGCGAAATCCCGAAACCGCCCCCGAAAACGTCCATCAATACCCTTCCCGAGCCTCGAATTTCATGGTGCGAATGCGACGCAGGAAATGCAACTGTCATGATTGCCCGATCTGGAACGAAACGAGAGGAGCGTTGCGTCTGGCGCAACCAACTCGGTGACGTCGCCGCATTGCGCCTTGCGCCGGGGTGGCGGAACATCGCGGTTGCAAGAACGGGGAAACGAGATGCGATCAGCAGGGTTTGCAGCGGTGCTGGCGGGATTGCTGGCGAGCGGCGCCGCGGCAGCGCCGGTCACGGCGCTGGTCGGCGGCACGGTTGTCGACATCGATACCGGCAAGGCAATTCCCGACGCCGTGGTCCTGATCGAGGGCGAGCGCATCACGGCTGTCGGCGCCAATGTGCCGGTGCCGGCGGACGCCAGGCGGGTTTCGATGGCCGGCAAGTGGCTGGTGCCCGGCCTGATGAACATGCACGTGCATTTCGGGCTGAAGCTTCCCGGCGCCACCGGCAATGCCCTGATCAACGAAACCGATGCCGAACAGGCGCTGCGCATGGCCGACAATGCCCGCAAGTCGCTGCTGGCGGGTGTCACCACGGTCCGGCTGACGCATGAGGATCATGGCAATGATTTCGCGCTGAAGAACGCCATTGCCGCCGGCGAAACGCGCGGCCCGCGCATCGAGACCGCGGGCGAGTTGATCGTGCCGACCGGCGGACACGGCTTTCGCGAAGTCGATGGTCCCTATGCCTTTGCCAAGGCCGCGCGCACACAGATCAAGCGCGGCGCCACCTGGATCAAGATCGCCATTTCCGGCGGCATTTCGGACACCCACGGCAGCATTTCGTCGGCGCCGATGACCGATGCTGAACTGTCGACGCTGATCGAAACCGCCCACCGCAACAATGTGAAGGTGACAGCGCACAATGGATCAACGGCGGCCGCCCAGCAGGCGCTGAAGTTCGGCATCGACTGTTTCGAGCATGGCTATCACCTCGACGAACCGACGTTGAAGATCATGAAATCCAAGGGTGTGTGGCTGGTGCCGACGATGGTGGTGAGCCAGCCGGGGGCGATGGAGTTTTACCGAAAGATCGGATCGCCGCCCTGGTATCTGGAGCGGGTGGCATCGACCGGCCGCGATCACATGGCGATGTTGCAGACCGCCGTTCGATTGGGCGTCAATATCGCGCTGGGCACCGACCAGTTCCCGTTCGAGCCGAACGGCGGCACCACGGCGACCGTGGCGGAGGCCGAGATTTATGTGAAAGGCGGCATGAGCAACCTGCAGGCGTTACAGGCCGCGACCATCCAGCCGGCGAGGATGCTGGGCCTGGACGCCGACGTCGGCCGTATCAAGGCCGGGCAGTTTGCCGACATCATCGCCGTCGATGCCGACCCGGTCCGGGACATTTCGGCGCTCCGAACCATCGATTTCGTCATGAAGGGCGGCGAGATCGTCCGCAACGATGATGCGCCGGGGGAGATTGCCCGATGAACGGCGTGTTTGTGCGAAAGCTCGGCTTGGCCGCGGCTATTCTGCTGGCGTCACCGTCCCATGCGGCGGTCACGGCGCTGGTCGGCGGCAATGTCGTCGACCTGGACGGCAAGCCGGCGCTGCGCGATGCCGTGGTCATCATCGATGGAGAGCGCATTACCGCCATCGGACCCAAGGCGACGACGCCGGTGCCGGCCGGTGCCGCCGTCATCCCCATGGACGGCAAATGGCTGATCCCCGGCCTGATGAACATGCATGTCCATCTGGGGCTGAACCTGCCGGGGGCGGCGCGGCTGTACAATGAAGCACCCGAGGCCAAGGCGCTGCGCATGTTGGCCAATGCGCGCAAATCGCTCGACGTCGGGGTCACGACGATCCGATCGACGGGCGAGGACGGCGGCATCGATTTTGCCGTCAAGGCCGCCATCGACAACGGCAGCTTCCTGGGGCCGCGGATGCACACCGCCGGCGAATCGGTGGGGCCGACGGGGGGCCATGCCAAGTTCGAGGCGGACGGGCCGGATGAGATCGCCCACGCCGTGCGGACGCAGATCAAACGCGGCGCCACCTGGATCAAGCTGGGCATTTCCGGTGGCATTTCGGACCGCCGCGGCGCCATCGCCGCGTCGCCCTTTACCGACGAGGAAATGCGCACCGCCATCGAAGTCGCGCACCGCAACGGCGTCAAGGTGACCGGCCATACCGGTTCCCCGGCGGCGTCCGCGGTCGCGCTCGACGCGGGGATCGACGGTTTCGAACATGGATACTTCTTCACGCCCGAGCTGTTGGCCAAAATGAAGGCCAAGGGCACCTGGCTGGTGCCGA
The DNA here is from genome assembly GCA_041736625.1 of Saprospiraceae bacterium. GTDB lineage: Bacteria > Bacteroidota > Bacteroidia > Chitinophagales > Saprospiraceae > M3007. The sequence goes on from JBGSTG010000105.1 coordinate 24,223, forward strand.
CCATCGTTGTCAGCCAGAAGGGCGCGCTGGAATTCTACAGGAAGATCGGCTCACCGGATTGGTACCTGGAGCGGCAGAAGGCGGTCGGCAAGATCCATTGGGAAACGCTGAAATCCGCCATCAGGGCCGGGGTCAACATCGCGCTGGGCAGCGACCAACATCCGTTCGAACCCAACGAAGGCACCAACGCCACGGTGCGTGAGGCCGAACTGTATGCCGAAGCCGGGATGACGCCGTTGCAGGCCCTGCGCGCCGCCACCATCGAACCGGCGCGGATGCTGGGCGTGCAAGGCGATGTCGGCGAACTCAAGGTCGGACGGCTGGCCGACATCGTCGCCCTCGATGCCGATCCGACGCAGGATATCGCCGCGTTGAGAACCGTGGGCTTTGTCATGAAGGGCGGCACCGTCGTTCCGCGCTGAGCGGCGATGGCAGGGTTTGCGGCGGGTCGACCGGCATGATTGCCCGGCGACGACGACAGCGCGCACGCCGCACGCGCTATTTTGCGCTGAACGCAACGATAGTCATTTTGTAATGCGGTTGAAACAACACTGTAACTGACAGACACTCCGATTGTGGGAATGAGGGCCAAGACCCTCGCAACAATCGTTCAACAGGGGGTAGACATGCGACACTTCAGGCTCGTGACGACCGCAATCGTGGCACTTGCCGGCATGGCAACGCCGTTGGCCGCGGCCGGGGCTGCCGCAACCGCCGCCCCCGCGACCGTGATGCCGGCGACAGATGCGCTGTCGAAAATGTTCATCTGGTGGAACGAGGCGTACAAGACGCCCGGCGCCTATACTGCCGACAATTTCCGCAAGCATTTCACCGAGGACGCCACGCTCGTCCTGGAAGGCCGCACGGTCATCAGCGGTGTCGAGCAATGGGCGACGCATTTCCAGAAAATCCAGTCCGGCGGCGGCGATGTCGAGATTGTCGTGCCGTTCAAGAACGTCTTCCAGCACAGCAACGAGATCTACAACTACCACGTCATCCTGTCGCGCCGGGACGGCAAGGTGTCCTGCTCGCTGGCCGCCGGCCATGCGGTGCTGAAAGGCGACAAGATCGCTTCCATCGTCCTCGTCCGGTCGACGCTTGACCCGGCAAAGGACGTGATGGACCCGCAGTGCTGGACCAAGTGACCAACGCAAGCGATTGAATTCAAACACATGTATTGCCGGAATCGGCGGCGTAAGAGGGGGTTAGCATGATGAGCGGACGGGATCGACTTCAGGGTTTGCGGGCGGGCACGGCGACGGCAGCGATTGTTGCCGGGCTGTTGGCGGTGCCGGCGCTGGGCCAGGCAACGACGACCGCGGCGGCGGCCGAAGTCACCGAAGAGGCCGGTGTCACCGAGATCCTGGTGACGGCACAGCGCCGCACCCAGTCCATGCAGGACGTGCCGATCGCCATTACCGCCATCGGCGCCGACACGCTGCGCCGCGGCAACGTGCGCGGCATCGAGGAAGTGCTGGCATTGACCCCGAACGTCAGTTTCCAGACCAATGGTTCGCGCGACCGCAAGGATCTGGCGATCCGCGGCATCTCCAACCAGTTGAACCCTTATGCCGATGTGCGGCAGACCTCGACGGCCTTCTATATCGACGAGTTCAACGTCGTCGCCGGCACCAGCAACCCGCAGATCGTCGACCTGGAGCGCATCGAGGTGCTGCGCGGGCCGCAGGGCACCTATTTCGGGCGCAACGCGGTTGGCGGTGCCATCAACGTCATCACCAAGAAGCCGATCAACGAGTTCGAAGGCGAAGTCGAAGTCGGCTACAGCAGCTTTGATACGTGGCGTGGCCAGGGCGTGCTCAACGTGCCGATCATCGACGGGCTGCTCGCGGTGCGCGCGTCCGGCCAGTATGAAAGCACCGACGGCTATATCAAGAACATCAACGCCATCGGCGGCGGCAACGACGGTGAGTTCTACACCGGCCGCATCCAGGCTCGCCTGACGCCCAGCGACCGGCTGACCTGGGATTTCACCTACAGCTATTCGAACGAGGAAATCGGCATGCGCAACGGCGTGCCGACCGGTTATGTCACCTCGACATGGACGTCGGTTTATTACCGCCCGACCAACCCGAGCGCGCAGCCGGGCTTCATCGGCAACCCCGATGGCGTCGGGTTTTTCCCGGACAACAACAACCGGGTGAACTTCAACCGGCCACAAAAGGTCGGCAGCAAGTATCAGTTCGCGTCGACGCGGCTGGTCTGGGACCTGGACGTGGCGACGCTGACCGGCGTGTTGGGGCACCTTGAATCCGACGTTTTCAACTATGGCGATGTCGATGGCGGCAGCCCCGACTTTTTCTATGAGGATTTCTTCCTGAAGCGGAAGTCGACCAGCGGCGAAGTCCGTTTGCAATCGAACGGCACGCATTTCTTCAACTGGAGCCTTGGCTTCTTTGCGGGCAACGACAGCGGCCTGACCGACCAGTCGACGTTCCACGGTGCCGCCAGCCCGATCTGCCCGGCGGCATTCGCAGGCAAGTGCGAGGGCCTGGAAATCACCGGGCTCGATTCGGACAGTTCGACCAAGTATCTCGCGATGTTCGGAGAAACGACGTTCAATTTCACCGACCAGCTGACGGCGACATTCGGCCTGCGTTATTCCTATGAGCGGACGTTCAACCTGTCGCAGACGCGATCGAACAATATCATCACCGGCACCAACAACCGCCGGGCACCGTTCGAGGACATCTCACCCAAGCTGACGGTCAGCTATCGCCCGACAGACGACCTGATGGTCTATGCAACCGCGTCGCGCGGCTTCAAGTCCGGCGGCACGCAGACCAGCGGCAGCGCGCTTTTGGCCAATGAGTTCGAGCCCGAGACGCTGTGGAATTACGAGATCGGCACCAAGTTCGACATGTTCGACAAGCGGCTGCGCTTTGACGTGACGGCGTTCTACATGGATTGGAAGAACGTCCAGCAGACGATCCGCTTCCAGTTCATCGAGCCGGGCACCGGCCTGTTGCGTGCGGTTTCCGGCGTGTCCAACGCCGGCGCCGCCGAAAGCTATGGCCTTGAAGCGAGCTTTGACGCCGCGGTGACCGAGAACTTCAAGCTGAGCGGCCAGGTCGGCTACAACGAGACCAAGTGGAAGGATTTCCCCAACGCGCTGATCGATGGCATCGTCATCGACGTGACCGGCAAGCGGCTGGTCAATGCGCCGAAGTGGACGTTGGGGGCGCAGGCCCAGCTCGACCAGCCGATCACCGACACGATCGACCTGTTCGCGCGGGCGGAATGGAATTTCCGTAGCGAGACGCTATCGACGCCGCTGGCCTATCGTTACCAGGGTTTCCCGTTCATCGCGCCGAGCTATCATAACGTCAATCTGCGGGCCGGCATCGAAACCGGGCCGGTCCGGGCGACGGTGTTCGTCGAAAATCTGTTCGATGCGCGCTATTTCTCCAACGCCTATGAAAAGGCCTTCTACAGTGGTGTCCAGGTCGAGCCTTCGTACCGGCGTTTCGGAGTCCAGGTCGGTTACAAATTCTGATGTGATGGTGAGCCGCCGTGCCCTGCTGGGGGGTGCGGCGGCATTGGCGCTGGCGGGGCCGGTGCGGGCACAGGCCCCTGCCGACGCAGCGCATGCGGCGCTGTTGCAGCGCTTTTCAACCGCCTTCCTGACGCGATCGCCCGAGGAAGCAACGGGCTTCGGTTTCGACACCGGTGCCAGGTCCGCCCTGCGCGGCAAGCTTGACGATCGGTCGTTGGCAGCGCGCTCGCGTGACCGGGCAGCGGTGGCGCAGGCGCGCACGATGCTGACCGCTGTCGATGTACCGTCACTGGGCGCCAGGGCGAAGCTTGACCAGGACGTTGCGGTTTTCGTCACCGACACGCTCGCCGACCTGCTGGCACGGCCCGGCTATGTCGACATGAACCTGCGACCCAGCCCGTATGTGGTCAGCCAGATGAACGGCAGTTATTATTGGCTGCCCGATTTCATCGGATCGCGGCATCCGATGAGCGACGCGGCCGATGCCGCGGCCTGGACATCACGGCTGGCAGGCCTCGCGGTGGCGCTGGACCAGGAAAGTGAGCGCATCGCCCATGACGGCGCGCTGGGATATATTCCGCCGGACTTCGTCATCGCACGGACACTGACGCAGATCGCGGCGCTGAAGGACGGGCCGCCGTTGCAGAGCGCGTTGATCGCGCCAGCACTGGCGCGGGCACGGGCCAGCGGGCTTCCCGACATGGCGGCGGAAGCGGAAGCCATTTTCAAGGAGCAGGTCGCGCCGGCGCTGGAACGGCAGTTGGTGGCCTTGCGGGCCGTGGCGCCGCGTGCTGTCGATGTCCCGGGGGTCTGGCGCCTGCCCGAAGGCGACGCCTATTATGCCGCAGCGCTGAAGGCCAATACGACGGCCAGTGTCGGCGCCGGGGAACTGCACCGGGCCGGCCTGGCACAATGTGCGGAAATTTCGGCGGAAATCGACCGGTTGTTGCGCGCGCAGGGCCTGACATCGGGGAGTATCGGCGAACGTATCAGCGGCCTTGATGCCGATCCGCGCTTTGTGATGGCCAATGACGATGCCGGTCGCGCCAGGATCATGGCGGCAGCCGAAACGGCGTTGGCAAAGGTCATCGCCCGGCTGCCGAAGGCATTCGGCAACAAGACCGTCGATCCTGTGGTCATCCGGCGGATCCCGGTGGCGGTGGAATCGGGGGCGCCGGGGGCATTCTACAGCGATGGCGCCAAGGGAGAGCCGGGGGTCATCTCGCTGAACCTCAAGACCCCGGCCGAGCATCCGCTGTGGCGGCTGCCGACGCTGATTCACCATGAAGGCGTGCCGGGCCATCATTTCCAGTATTCCGTGCTGGGCAGTGCCGGCGACCTGCCGCTGTTTCGCCGCATCGTCCGCTTTTCGGCCTATACGGAGGGCTGGGCGTTGTATGCCGAGCAAGTGGCGGGCGAGATCGGGGTTTATGACGACAATCCGTTTGGCCGCATCGGCATGCTGCAATCGCAACTTTTCCGCGCCGCGCGCATCGTTGTCGATACCGGCATTCACCACGAACGCTGGAGCATGGCCAAGGCCGTCGACTGGATGGTGACCAACGCTTTCGAGCCGGAAAGTTCGACGACGCGCGAAGTCGTGCGCTATAGCGTCTATCCCGGCCAGGCTTGCAGCTTCAAGGTCGGGGCCAACCGCATCGTCGCGGCACGCGAAGCGGCACGCAAGCGCATGGGGACACGATTCCGGGTGCAGGATTTCCACGATCTCGTGCTGCTGTCGGGGCCGGTGCCGCTGGCCGTCCTGGAGGCCAGCGTCGATCAGTGGGCGGCGTCTTGAGCCGATATCGCCATCGCTGGCTGCTGCTGGTGCCGTTCGTCTGGCAGGTGGCCATGGTCCCGTTGGTCAATGATGTCGAATGGCGGCCGCTCGGCCTGCCTTTCCCGATGATGTGGCAGTTGATCGGCATCGTCGTTGCGGCCGCCGTCATCGCCATCGTGCATGCACTGGACAAGAAAGTCGAAAGCCGGTGATCCTTGCGCTGACGCTTGCCGTGGTGCTGGGCACGATGGTCGGCGCGATGCTGTATGGCCGGCGCCAGGCCAAGGCGCGGGACGTGACCGAATGGGCGGTCGGCGGGCGTCGTTTCGGCATATTGATCTTCTGGTTCCTCAATGCAGGCGAAATCTACACGACCTTTGCCGTGCTCGGCATTTCGGGTTTCGCCTGGGCTTATGGTGCGCCCGCGTATCTGGCGCTAACATCGGTGTCACTGTCGGCCACGCTCGGTTATTTGCTGATGCCGCGCATCTGGGCGGCAGGGCGCGAACGCAATCTGGTGACCCAAGCCGATTTCTTTGCCGATCATTATCGCAGCCGCTGGCTGGGCGTTGTCGTCGGGCTGGCCGGCATCGCGGCGCTGGTTGTCTATGTGCAGATCCAGATCGTCGCGCTCAGCCTGATCGTGCGGCTGACGCTCGGCACCGGCGTTGCGCCGCTGACCGCGGCGCTGATCGCGGCGGCGGTCATGTTGGCGTTCGTGTTCTTTGCCGGCCTGAGGTCCGCAGCCTTTGCCGCTGGGGTTAAGGATATACTGATGGTGCTGATCGTCATCGGGCTGTGCGCGACGGTGGCGGCAAAGGTCGGGGCGACATCGCTGCTTGATTTGTTTCGGCTGGCACAGGACAGTTTTCCCGGCATCGGCCGCTTCCCGGGGTTGAAGCCCGAGGCAGGGCTGTCGAATGCCTGGCTGATGACGTCGGCCTTGAACGTCGCGCTGGGCAACTGGATCCTGCCGCACATGTTCCAGCTTTGTTATGCCGCCGGAAGCGCCGACACCATCCGGCGCAACGCCATCTGGCAGCCGCTGTATTCACTGTCGTATTTCTTCATCATCGCGCTTGGTTTTGCCGCTTTGCTGGCCGGGACAGCGCCGCCGGACGGCGACCCCAATGCCGTCTTGCTGACGTTTGTCATGCAGAAATACCCAGCCTGGGTGACGGGGCTGTTTGCCGGCACGGCCTGCCTGCTGGCGCTGGTGCCCGGGTCGGTACTGTTGCTGACCGCTGGCACGATTTTCGGCCGGAATGTCGTGCTGCCGCTACGCGACGGCATGAGCGAGAGCCGCGTGCTGCTCGTTTCCCGCCTGTCGATGGTGATGTTCGCCGCGGCCGCTGTCTATCTCGCTGTCGGAGGCTCTGAATCACTCGTGGAAATCGGGCTGTCGGCCTATGCTGCGATCGGCATGCTGGCGCCGGGCGTGTTCCTCGCCTTCCTGTGGCCACGCGCCCATGCCATGGGCGTCTTTGCCGGTATTGTGGTCGGCTATTGCGCGCTGCTGCTGCCTGTTGCCGATGCCTTCTGGACGCGCTGGTTCCCCGATTGGGAGCATGGCCTGCTTGCAATGGCGGTCAATGCGATTGTCGTCGGGCTGGTGTGTGCGGTCTGGCCGGCTCGCCGGGCCGTTGTCGCCTGACACGGTCCTGTCGATCACGAAACAGGCTTGGTGTCTTAGGGGCAAGCGGGCCGCCCGGATCCCTGCTCGCGCCCCGGTGCTCTGCGCCCCGACACCCGTGCCGCGATGGCCGCCGAAATGGGCGATAAAGACCTGTCGCGTGTCCGCCCCGTGCCTAGGCCGGCGCCTCCTCGCCCCAGCTTCGCAACTTGGCCTCAAGGATCGCCAGCAGGCGCGCGGGTGCACCATCGAGCTGGCGACCGAGGCGGTGGATCAGGCTGAGGGTCGACTGTTCCAGTTCGTCGTCGATCAGGGGCCGGGCGACCAGCGAGCCTTCCTCCAGCTCGGCGATCGTCGCGACGCGCGGCAGCACGGTGACGACGCGGCCGGCCTTGGCGATTTCGCGCATGACATGGATCGAGGTCGTGGTGAGCTTTGGCTCCAGCCAGACATGGGCGCGCTTTTCGGCTGCATTGAGCGATTGGCGGATGCGAAAACCCATCGGTGGCAGGCAGATGTCGTAATTGGCCAGTTCGGCGAGGGTGAGCGATTTCATCGCGGCGATGGGATGGCCTGGGGCGCAATGGACCTGCAACGGCTGCACGATCGAGGCGCGCACCCGGATTTTCGGCTCGGAGGTGTTGTGCAGGATCATGCCGATATGCGCCTCGTCATCGACGATCATGCGGACGATTTCAGAGGTGGTGGCGGCGGTGATCGAGACGGTGATGCCCGGATTGCGGCGCTGGAAAGAGTCGATGATGGCGGTGAAGGCGCGGCCCAGAAAGCCCTCGCCGATGGCGAGATCGATGCGGCCGGACTTGATTTCCCGCAGTTCCTGAAGCTGGTTCGCCAGGGTTTCGCGATGGGCAAGCTGTTCGCGGTGGTACTGATAGGTCAGTTGCCCCGCCTCGGTCAGGCGGATGGAGCGGCGGCCGCGCTCGATGAGCGGGATGCCCATTTCCTGTTCGAGCTGCGCGATCTGCCGGCTGATCGACGATACGGCGACACCGATCTTGTCGCTGGCGAGGCGCATCGAGCCCAGGCTGGCGGCCTCGTAAAAATAATGCAGTCCGGTATCCCAGATCATCGACAGACCCTGCTTCTCGATGTTGCGTGTGATTGCGGCATTTTGTCCATCGTTGCGAGAATTGCAATGATCTTCGTGTTTCGTTGCTATTGTCTCAAGAACTTTAACGTCGCAGATTGTTGGCAAGGCAGGCGGTCGACGAACTGTCATCGTCATGATCGGGGGGTTCAGTCACTTGACCAGCAAGCGAGCACGCGTTGAATGGCGCGGCTATATCCCCGCGATCGTAACGCCGTTCCGCGCGGACGGTGAGCTCGATCTGAACGGCCTTGGCGCTATGCTCGATTGGCTGCACGGCGAAGCCATGCACGGCCTTGTCATTGCGGGAACGACGGGCGAATGGACCAGCATGAGCGCCGACGAGCGCAATACGCTGTTCACCGCCGCCGGCACGCAGATGGGACGCACGCTGCCCTTGCTCGCGGGATGCACGGCCTTCACTCCGCGTGAAGTCATTGATTTTGCCGCCCATGCGGCAACCGTTCATTTTTCGGGCATTCTGGTGACGCCGCCACCGTATCTGCGTCCGAGCAGCGACGAGATCTTTGCCTTTTATTCGCAGATTTCAGCCGCCAGCCCATTGCCCATCTGCGTTTACAACTGGCCTCCCGGAACGGGGATCGACATGCCGTTGTCGCTGCTCGAGCGGATCGCCGGGATACCCAATGTTGTGGCCATCAAGCAATCGACCAGCGATTTGAGACGGTTCGTCGAGACGTTTTTCGCCTTGAACGACCGCGTGCGGGTGTTTGGCCATTCGATGGACGAACATGGCCTGGCGCTGTTGCAGCAATGTGGCGGCGACGGGACGATGGGCGCCGGCGCCGTGCTGGGGCGCGTTCACGCCGACTTCTACAACCATTTGTGGGCCGGGAATATCGGTGCGGCGCGCGAATGCGGTGCCAAGGACCGGGTGATCATGGAGGCATGGTACACACCCGAACTGGTCGGGCGTTTCGGATCAGGGCCGGCGATCCTGAAGGCCGGTTTGAAGGCACGCGGCGTGCCCGCCGGCTTTGTGCGGGCACCTTTGCGCGATGTCAGCGCCGAGGACGCCGTGCAAATCCGCCAGACTCTGGTATCGCTGGGGGCGATTGGTCCGGGGCTGGCGTCACAGAGCGCGGCCTGACGCCGAAAGGATTTGCGCCATCACGCCCGAGACGTTCGATGTTGTGGTGGTGGGCGGCGGCTTGATCGGTTGCGCCGCGGCGTGGCGGCTGGCAGCCGCCGGGGCGTCGGTGCTGCTGGTTGAGGCCGGCGAGATCAATGCCGGCGCCTCGGGGCAGAATGCCGGCTCGCTGCATTTCCAGATCGAACGGCGGTTTATCGAGAATGGCGACGCGATGGCCGACCAAGCCGCTGCAATCGTTGCCCTGAATCGCATGGCGGTGGACGATTGGCGGGGGCTGGAAGGCGCGCTTGGCGCGGATCTGCACGTGGTGATGGATGGTGGCCTGATGGTTGCCGAGACGGCCGCGGACGTGGCGCTGCTCGAGGCCAAGGCGGCGCGGGAAGCGGCGCATGGGCTGGCGACGCGATTGATCGACGGAGATGCGGCGCGGGCATTGGCGCCGGCGCTGGCAGCA
>JBGSTG010000120.1:0-25681 GCA_041736625.1 Saprospiraceae bacterium
ATTCGGGGTTCGGGGGCTGGTTGGAAAGCCGAGCGCAAAGTTATTCCGCATTCCGAATTCCGAATTCCGCATTCATTTTCATCCGGGGTTATTCAAGTTTGACCGCTTCGCGGTCATTCGGGGTTCGGGGGCTGGTGTCCGGCGTTTATCGGAAGGCCTTGAGCAGGGTTATTCCGCATTCCACATTCCGCATTCCGCATTCATTTTCATTCGGGGTTATTCAAGTTTGACCGCTACGCGGTCATTCGGGGTTCGGGGGCTGGTGTCCGGCGTTTATCGGAAAGCCTTGAGCAGGGTTATTCCGCATTCCGAATTCCGAATTCCGCATTCATTTTCATCCGGGGTTATTCAAGTTTGACCGCTACGCGGTCATTCGGGGTTCGGGGGCTGGTGTCCGGCGTTTATCGGAAGGCCTTGAGCAGGGTTATTCCGCATTCCGCATTCCGCATTCATTTTCGTCCGGCTCGCTCCACCAATTCTCTCAACCCCGCGTTGAATCCTTTTTCGCCCTGGAGTTCCTCCAGCGTGAGGTGCATGCGGTAGCGCCAGTAGTGTTTGGGGTTGGCTGGCACGTTGATGCGCTCGTCATTGGGGTTTTGGCGGCGCAGGCGGGCATCCATGCCGAGCAGGTCCTGCAGCTGGAAGATGCTCCACATGGCCGGGGAGGCCAGGTGTTGCCATACGATGAGCTGGTTGACCCACGGCTCACAGTAATAAGGCACGGGGGTGAACTGCTCGAGCACCTCGCGGAAGAAGCGGGCGGTATTTTCGCGGTCTTCTTCCCACCAGCCGCGCACGGTGCTCATGTCGTGGGTGGAGGGGGTGACTACGCTCAGGTAGGGCGCGTCTTTGGGGTGGAAAAAGCGCCGGTCGGCTTGCTTGGGCATGCGCTGTATCTCGAGGCTCAGGATGCCAAGGTCGCGCATCACGCCGGGTACGCAGTGGGGCACCATGCCGAGGTCTTCGCCGCACACCAGCATGCGGGTGGCGCGCTTGAGGGCCGGCAGCTTTTGGAGGGCCTCCTGCTCCCAGAATATTTCGTGGCGGCGGAAGAAATAATCGGTGGCCACCGCGTGCAGGTAACGTTGCTGGTCGGGTGGCAGGTCGCGGAAGCCGGCCGTTTGCTCCAGCGCGATCCGGGGGTGGTAGCGCCCGGGTTGCTCTTCCGACTCGATGAGCAGTACGTTGGCCAACAGGTTCAGCAGGCCGTCGCGCAAGCCGGCCAGTGTTGGGTCCTGGACGATCAGGGGCTCGAAGTGCGCAACCACCTTGGCCTGGGTGTCGAAGTCCGGCAAAAAGGCGTACCGGCCGCGGGTGTCCTGTTTCAGAAAAGGCGCCGTTCTGCTGCGGTAGTTTTCGCCGAAGGTCAACCACAGGATATGATCGGTCACGTACGGACGGCAGAACCTCTCTTTGTCGAACATAACGCCGGCCTGAAACAGCTCTTCCGGGCTGAAGGGCAGCGCGGGCACGAAGTAGCCCAGGATGCCCTGGGTGGCGGTTTCCGGAATGGACCAGATGCGGAAAAATCCGAGGATGTGGTCGATGCGGAATGCGTCGAAGTAACGGCTCATCTGAGCAAAGCGCATGCGCCACCAGGCAAAGCCGTCGGCCTGCATGCGGGGCCAGTTGTAGGTCGGGAAACCCCAGTTTTGCCCCGCCACGGCGAAGTCGTCGGGCGGCGCGCCGGCCTGCTTGTCCATGTGGTACAGCTCCGGAGACTGCCAGGCGTCGGCGCTGTACCGGTAGATGCCGATGGGGATGTCGCCCTTCACGGCGATCCGGCGCTGGTGCAGATAGTCCACCGCCGCGCGCAGCTGCCGGTGGAGCTGGTACTGCACGAACAGGTGAATGGCCACCTGGTGGTGGTCTTTAAAGTCCGGCTGGAAAAACGGCTCGATGGCCTTGGGGTCGTAGGTCCGGTGCGTTTTCCAACGGTGAAACTCGGCCGTTCCGTTCACGTCGCGCAGGTAGCAGAAGGCGGCGTAGGGCAACAGCCAGTCGCGGTTTTCGGCCAGAAAAAGGTTGTAATCGGGATCGCTTTCCCAGTCATGGCGCATCGCCTCGTACAGTTGTACGAAAATGGCCCATTTCAGTTTGATGACGGCGCCATAGTCGACTTCGGCCAGGGCATTGCGTTTTTTGCGCTCAGCCTCGTAGGGCTTAAGCAGGGCGGCGTGTTTTTTGCCGGCCAGCTCAGTGGGGTTCAGGTAAAGGGGGTGCAGCGCAAAGGCTGAAATGGCGGAGTACGGGTAGGAGTCTGCCCACGTGTGGGTGGCGGTGGTGTCGTTGATCGGCAGCAGCTGTACGAGCTGGAGACCGGCGCCCGCAGCCCAGTCGGCCAGCAGCGGCAGGTCGGTGAACTCACCCACGCCGAAGCTTTTGGCGCTGCGCAGGCTGAACACCGGAATGGCCACGCCGGCGCCCCGCCACTGCGGGTATGGCAGGCGGGCAAAGCCGTCGTGAACGACAGTGATCACCCCCGGTCGATCGGAGGCGAACAGGATGCGGTTGTCACCCTGCTCGAAGGTGTCGAGTGCGCCGGTGCGGCTGTTCCACACGGCGTACTTGTAGGCGATGGGGAAGCGTTCTTCCGACAGGTTGAGGCGGGCGGTGAGCCACAGGCCTTCCCGGCTCATGGGCACGGGTGGCAGCTCGTTCCACCGACCCATAGTGTCTGTGCCTCCGGTCAGGCAGAGCGATTCGTGGGCCTCCAACAAAGGCGCCTTTACGCGAAAAACATGGGTGCAATGACCGGAATATTCGCTGGTTTCGGATTTTTCCTGCGGAAAAAATATATTTGTGAACGGCTGGGTGAGGAAGGCGTTGGCCTCGTCGCCCATGGCGTTCCAGTGGTCCAGCACCTGCAACTCCGGCGTATTCAACTCCAGCAGGTTGATCTCCCGCTCCGGATCCCACTCCTCGCGCATGCGCCCGCCGGCGCTATAAAACCGGTAACCATAGGCAAAAACCGGTGTTTGTGCGGGATCGACCTGTAGCGAACAAGTCCAGAGTTCTTCATTCAGGTAGGTCAGCGGGGTTTCTGTTCCGTCTGGAACAGCCAGGCTGAGGCGTTCGCCGTATTCGGTGTGAAATTTCAGGTAAAAATGCAGTTGCATGGCGGCTCTCGTCAAATAAAGGCCGAAAATACGAACTGCTATTCATCCGCCGGTTCCTCTTCCGGCAAAGTGAGCCAAAAGTTATTGGTGCCCTCACCCTGAATCAGCACCACTTCCTGCGCATTGAGCATTTCCAGCAGGGCCAGAAAGGTCACGATGGCGTGGATGCGGTTTTCGAGCCCGCCAAAGAGCACCTCGAAAGCGGTCTGCCGGCCCACCGCCAGGTGGCGCTCCAGGTATTCGCGTTGCCCCTGGATGGTGTAATTGTAGTCGTAGACCGTGTGCACACGTTGGTCGCGCTGCGCATCCTCGTACTTGGTCAGCAGCCGCTCAAAGGCGCGCAGCAGCTTGTACAACGTGAGGCTCTCCATCTCCGAGTCGGCCAGCGCGTGCTCGGCCAGTTTTTTCAGCTCCTGCCCGGCAAACCCCCGCGGCGACATGAACCCGCGCGACTCTTCCATGCGGCGCAGGTCTTCCAGCACCGATTTGTACCGCTTGTACTCCAGCAAGCGATCCACCAGCTCCTGGCGCGGGTCGATTTCGTTGCCTTCCTCGTCGAACTGCTTGCGCGGCAGCAGCAGCTTGGCCTTGATGCGCATCAGGGTGGCCGCCACCACAATAAAATCGGAAGCCAGATCGATGTTCAAAGCCTCCAGGTGGTGCATGTAGTCCAGAAAATCGTCCGTGATCTTCGCAATCGGAATGTTATAAATGTCCAGCTCGTCCCGCTCAATGAAGAACAGGAGCAGGTCGAATGGACCTTCGAAGACGGGGAGTTTTATGGTAAAAGCCATGTTCGAATGCAGATCGTTCTGATTGTCTTGAAACTACCGCTTTCTGGTGATGGCACACAGATTTAACGGATCGCTTTGCGAACACGGATAATCACGGATTTATCCACTAAAATTAAAAAATCCGTTGTATCCGTGTTCGCAAAGCGATCCGTTAAATCTGTGTGCCATCAATCGAAAGCGGCAAGCCGCAAACGTTAATTATTCGATGATCACCTTCACCGCCCCGCTTTGCCCGCCAGCGCTGAGGCGAAGCCAGTACGGGCCGGAAGGTTGGTGGGTAAGGTCGAGTTCATAAAGCCATTCGCCGGCGGGGTTCTGGAATCCTTGCCGGAAGATCAACCGGCCGATGGCGTCAAAAGCGTCGAGGCGAATGTCTGCCGGCGCGGCCGGCAGGTGTATCCGGATGCGTCCATGACCCGGGTTGGGCGACACGCTCAATCCCCAGGCATCTACCAGATCGATCAGGCTGCTGGTGACCAATATGCCTGTTTGGGTTTTGGTGCAACCGTTGGCGTCGCGCACATATACGGTGTAGGTGCCGTTGGGCAGGTCGGGGAAAACGGGTTCGGGCTGGAAATTGGCGCCGTCAACGCTGTACGCCAGGGCGCCGGTGCCGCCGGTAGCGGAAGCCAGGATGGTGTCGCCGTTGGTGTTCACCGACAGGAGCAGTTCGGGCGCCTCCCCGATGGTTTGGTTGAGCGTGGAGGTCAGCCCCTGCGCGTCGGTGATCACTACGGTGTACGTGCCGGCAGCCAGGTTCGAAATGGCCAGGTTGAGCGTACAAGGTCCGTTTTCGGTGATGATGTTGGCCTGCGGGTTGTCGATGGCCACCATGTAGGGCGGCAGTCCGCCGTTTACACACAGTTTAAATGCGCCCGTAGTGCCGCCGAAACAAGGATTGTTCTGCACATCGCTGGGGGCGCCCGTCGGCGGCGCGGCATCCACCGTAGCGGTAGCAGTCGCCGTACAGCCGTTGGCATCGCGCACAGTGACGGTGTACATGCCGTTCGTCAGGTTGTTGAACACGCTGCCCGGCTGGAAGTTTGTGCCGTCGATGCTGTATTCCAGCGCACCTGTTCCGCCCGAAGCCGTCACTTCAATGCGCGCATCGATGGCCATAGCCGACACCGAGATGGGGGCCGGCTCGTCGATGAGCACCACGTTGGTTTCAGCCGTCAGGCTGTTGTTGTCGGTCACCGTGACGGTATAGCTGCCGGCCGGCAGGGTGGCGAACACGTTGACGTCCTGGAAATCCACACCGTTCAGCGTGTACAGGTAAGGAGGTGTGCCGCCCGCTGCCGACACCGTGATGGCGCCGGTGGCATCGCCGGCGCAGTCGATCGTTCCGGATTGAACAGCCGACACGATGAGGTTGTCGACAGAGACGACGGCCTCGTTGGTGGCCGTACAACCGTTTTGGTCGCGCACCGTTACGGTGTACGTGCCGTCGGGCAGGTCGTTGAAGGTGTTGTTGGGTGAAAAGATCACCCCATCAATGCTGTATTCCAGCGCACCGGTACCGCCCGAAGCCGTCACCGTGAGGTCGTTGCCCGACACCATAGGATCTACCGTCAAGGCGGCCGGCGCGTCGAGCACAAACACATTAGACGTTGCCGTAAAGCCGAATGCGCCGGTAACCACCACCGTGTAAGCGCCGGCAGGCAGGTTGCTGAAAACGTTGTCAGGCTGGGCAGGGCCGCCATTCAGGCTGTACGTGTAGGGCCCGGGAGAGCCGGATGCGGTCGCTACCAGCACGCCGGTAGCATCGCCGGCACACTGCACCGCTTGCTGCAGGGCCAGGTTGACGGCCAGCAGGTTGGGGATAATCCGGATTTGGAAGGTCTGATTGTGCAACCACGCGTTCACGTTTTCGTCGAACACGTCGAACCGGAATGCGTCTTGCGTGGCGGCGTTGCCGTTGTGCTGGTAGGAAAGCTGTCCGTTGTTCACCTCCTCCTGGGAAAAAACGTCGCCAACGCCCATCGTGGCGCCGCTGAGGCGCAGATCGCCGTGTTGCGGCGTTTCCAGCACGATAAAACGGCCCTGGGCGGCCGTGCCCGTGAGCGACATGGCCAGCAGATTATCGTCGATGACGCCGGAAAGTCCTTCACCCACTATGAGCGTGTCGTTGACCGTCAGCACGGCCACCTGGGTAGGTTGCGGGAAGCAGAACGACAACGACCAGTTCAGCAAGGCGCCTCCGTCCTGCTCGAAAGCATCGTCGACCAGCAGCGTCCAGGTACCCTGTACCTGGGTGCCCACGAGCACGTTGAGCGCGTCCAGGGGTTGAAAGGCGCCGCTGATGGCCGGGATGTTGAAGTCGCAACTCACCTCCAGCGAGTCGGAGGTCCAGGGCGCCTGGTCGCTGAACGTCAGTTCCAGGTTGTCGCCGCTGCAGCCAAAGTCGGAAACCGGTTCGCCCGGGCGGTCAAACAACGCGAAGGTATCGCCGGCGGGCGACACCAGGAACGCGCTCAGATCGCCCACCCAGACGTGGGTGATCGACATGGACACCTCGATTTGTTCGATCAGGGCGTTGGCCGGCACGTTGATGGCGGAGGAGATCGTCACGGCGCTGTTGCTCGGAATGACCACCGGTACGTCGTTTGAAAAAATATTGTCGCAGGAGGCATTGCCCACCTGGAAAGCGCGGAAAGGCGTCCACGGTCCGTCGCCGCAGGCATTCACCACGCGGACGCGCCAGTAATATACGTTTCCGGGGGTAAGTGCCGGGTTGGAAAGCGACGTGCTCGGGTTGGCCACCAGGATATCGTACAACAGGGATCCGGCGTTGAAGGAAGGATTGTCGGCCACCTGCAAGCGGTAGTTGTCGGCAAAGGTCGCGGCAGACCAGCTCAGCAGAGGCGTAATGCCGGTCGAATTCTCACCGTCGGCGGGCGCCACCAGGGCGGTCGACTCCACGCCGGGCAGCACGGTCAGCTGGACGTCGTACAGCTGGGTGATGGTGTCGCTTTTGGCGGTGATGACTACGGTGTACACCCCTGCCATGGCGGGAGTAAGTCCGGTTATGGTCAGCACCGAGTTACCGTCGGGGGGAATGGTGTCGGGCACGAGCGTGACCACGGCCCCCGCCGGGGTGCCAGAGGTGCTCAGCGCTATGGGTTGGTTGAACCCGGAGAGGGGCGTGGAAGAAATTTGCACAACCACCGCATTGCCGCTGCACACCTTGAGGGTGTCGGCGGACAAGGTCAGGCTAAAGCCCGGGCGGGCGATCTGAAAATTCTGGTTGGAGATGTCGAAGAAAATGTTGTTGCGCGCTTCCACCCGCACCCGGCAGGTGGTGGACTCAAGGTTGGGCACGGCGACCATGGCCGAGCCGTTGTTGGGCACGTTGTTGGCCAGCACGACCGGGTAGGTGAGACCGCCGTCGGTGGACAGGGAGATGCGCACATTGCCGACGTTTACCGGCAGGACGTCGGTGCCGGCCACATCCCAGGTCACCTCCTGCGTGCTGCCGGCGTTCCAAATGATGCCGGTAGCGTTGGGCATGGTGACCACAAAAGGGCCGGCGGTAGCGGCCACCGACACCGTAGCGTTTGTCTCGGCCGTACAACCGCCAGCAGGCGCGTTGTCGCGCACGGTGACGCGGAAGTTCATGGTTCGGTTTACGGAGGGCAGCACCTCCCAGGTCGGGCTCGCGTTATTGACCAGGTCTTGCAACCGGGGGAAGAAGCGGGTGGGCGAGCTCACGGGGTCGAACGTGCGAAAGGTCGGCCCGGAGGTGTTGGTTGCCTGGGGGGGCATGGTGGCAAACTGCGCGTCCATCTGCTCCCAGCAATAGGTGAGCACATCGCCGTCGGGGTCGGTGGCCACGGCGGTCAGGGCGAAAGGCGTGGATCGCGGGATGATGTAGTTGAATCCGGCGTTCACCACGGGCGGGTTGTTGCCGGTGTTGATCTTTGAAGGGCAGGTGTTGCCCGCGCCCGACACGGCAAAGGCGGCCATTTCCTGCACGCTGATGGCGTGGAAATAATCGTCCGAATTGCTTTGCACGTTCGGCGTACAAATGCCGGCATACCCCATGATGGTGGAACCGCTGCCGGGCTCCATGGAGGAGTCGCCGTCGCGGGCACAGGAGTTGTTCTGCGTGTGTCCGGCGCCGAACTGGTGCCCGATCTCGTGGGCCACATAATCGACGTCAAACGGATCGCCGATGGGGCTGGATCGCCCGGTCACGCCGTGCGCCTTGTTGGAACCGCACACCACACCCACGCCGGCGATGCCGCCGCCGCTGGTGCCGAACACGTGCCCGATGTCGTAGTTGTTCACGCCGATCACGCCGTTGATGGTGTTCCTGTTTTCGTCCAGCATGGTGCCCACGCTGTTGTTGGTGTACGGGTCGGTGGCCGGGTCCAGAAAGATCAGCACGTCGTTGTTGGCGATGATTTCCATGGTGATCGCCAGGTCGCGCTCGTAAATGCCGTTGATGCGGTTCATGGAGGTCGCCAAAGCCGCCATCACCAGCGGTTTGGTACCGCCGTGGAAGTTGGCGTATTCGCCGGTGCAGGCCAGGGCAAGCCGGTAGCGGCGGAGCAGGCAGTCGCCCTGGGCGGCCCTTTGCGCCGGTGCAGGCGCAAGCTCGTTCCAGTCGTCGGGGGTTGCACAAACGGCCGGCAACGCATCGGAAGGAGCGTAGTCTTTTTTATGGTAAACGGTGTAAAAAGTCGTTCCGCCGTGCACATAAGGGTCAATAAACACAGCGTCGCCACCCGGGCGCAGAACCATGGCGTGAAAACCCCAAGGGGTAAGGTCGCACTTGAGCAGCGCGCCCGGCTCATCGATACTGGTTCCGGTGTACGTGCGCGACTCCGGGAAACGCGCCTGCAGATCGGGCGCCATCACCGGCGATTCGGCCAGGCGAAATCGCTGAAACCCGCCGCCGGGCATCGGCAAAGTCAGTACCGGCAGTGCCTCCGAAGAGGCCGTGGCAAAACGTTGCGGCGTGCGGTGGAGCCACGCGCCCAGCCCGTTCAAATCGAGTTGAACTACCCGTTCCTTTTGGGGAACAATGCGGCGTTCACCCTTTTCCGGTTTCCATTCGCCGGGGACATCCTGCCAGAACGACTGGGCGCCGGCGCCACACAGGAGTAACAAAAAAAAAGGCAGGAGAAGTGTTTTTTTTAACATGGGAAGATACTTGATGAGCGGAATAGCGTGAAAAACGTTGAAGCCCGATGTGCAGGCCAAATGCAGCGCGAAAATATTGGATTTTTACCGGTCGTTTGCAAGAATTTGATTTTCAGACGCTCCATGGCCAAAAAAATATCCAGAAAGATACCGAACTTCGCCATTCTGCTGCCCGGATTCGCGATACATCCGGATTTTTCCATTTGCCGAACAAAAAGACCTTAAACATGAAAAAATGGTTGTGGGCCATTCCCGCCCTGCTGATAATCATCCAATTGGTGCGCATCGATAAAAATAATCCGCCTGCCGACCCCGAAAATGACTATCTGTCGATCGTCAACCCGCCGTCGGAAACAACGCAACTGATCAAAGCAAGCTGTTACGACTGCCACTCCAACCATACCCGGTATCCGTGGTACAGCAACGTGGCCCCAGTCTCCTGGTTGCTCCGCAACCACATCGTGGAAGGGCGAAAACACCTCAACTTCTCTGAATGGGCCGCGTATGACGCGGAAAAGCAGGCGCACAAAACCGAGGAATGCGCCGAAGTGATCGGCGAAAAGGAGATGCCGATGAAGGGGTACGTCTGGCTGCACCCCGAAGCCCGGCTGAGCGATGCGCAACGACAGCAAATGATGGAGTGGTTCTCCGTGGGAAGCAAAGACGAGGGCCGGGAAGGAGATTGACAAAAAACGACCGGATGTTTGTTTTTACCATTTTTTTCCCTTACTTTTATGGCGATTCGCAATGTAAAGTTTTAACTAAACCGATTTTGCCGTATGCTTACCGTAAGAACGCTGTTGGAAAACAAACCTGAACAGGAAGTTTGGTCTGTCCATCCCGACCAGACCGTCTATGAAGCGCTGCACACCATGGCAGACCGGAACGTGGGCGCCCTGCCCGTGATCGAGGAGGGGCGCCTCGCCGGTATTTTCTCCGAACGCGACTACGCGCGAAAAATCATTTTGCAGGGACGCGAGTCGAAAAGCACCCGCGTCGCAGAAGTGATGTCCGGTACGGCACACACGGTGCGGATGGACGATAATATTCAAGACTGCATGCGCCTGATGACCGACAAGCGAGTACGACACCTCCCCGTGCTCGACGGCGGCGAAAGGCTCGTCGGCATCCTGAGCATCGGCGACATCGTGAACGCCATCATCCGCGAGCAGCAGGAACACATCAACAACCTGGAACAGTACATTACCGGGTACTGATCACCCCTTTAGGATGGCGCGGTAGCGGGCGGGGTCGTTAAACAGTTGCACGGCCGTTTCTACGTAAGGGTCGTCGACCAGTTTTTTGCGCACCTTGCCTTTTTCAAAGTAGTACCGACCCACAATTTCCTGCTCGATCTCCCGCAAGATGCGCGCCTTTTGGGCGTCCAGCGCGCCGCTCTTTTGCGATTCGATACGGGTCAGCAAGCCGCTGATTTCCGTTTCGAGGTTCAAATTGTCCTTGCTCGCCGCTTCCCGGAGCCCCTTGAGTTGTTTTTCCGCTTCTGTTTCAAACCGGAAGTTGCGTTTCCCGACGTAAGAGACGAACTCCGGCCAGTCCTGAAACTGGAATATTTCTGCGGAATCGACTGACGGGTGGCGGAGCGTCCAATCGGTGACGTAGTCGAAAATGACGTTTTGCTCCAGCAGGGCGCGGGTGACGCCGGTGGGCGTATCGACCGGAATCAGGATGTCGGGTTTCACGCCGCCGCCGTCGAGTACGGTGCGTCCGTTCCGGGTTTTGAACGGCGCGCGTTCGCTGTCGGGGATGTCTACCGGCGCCCCGTTTTTGTACCGCACCGCCTGGATGCACCGGCCGGAGGGGATGTAGTATTTGGCGGTGGTGAGTTTGATGCGGGCGTTGTATCCGATCTCCTTCTGGTTTTGCACGAGCCCTTTGCCGTAGCTCCGCTGGCCGACGAGCACGCCCCGGTCGAGGTCCTGAAGGGAGCCGCTGACGATCTCGCTAGCCGAGGCGCTCATGTGGTCGATGAGCACGACGACCGGTATTTCGGTGTCCACCGGTTGCTCGGTGGTGCCGAAGCTGCGATCCCATTCCGGCACCTTGCCGCGGGTGCTGACCACCTGTTCGCCCCTGGGCACGAATACGTTGGTGAGTTTGACGGCTTCGTCGAGCAACCCGCCTCCGTTCTGGCGCAGGTCGAGGATTACGCCCTTCATGCTGGGGTTCTGGATTTTGAGCCGGCGCAGGGCGTCGGCCACATTCTGGCCGGCGTTGGGGGTAAACGTAGTGAGGATGATGTACCCTACCCCGTCGGCCACCATGGCGGAGTGGGGCACGTTGTTCGATTCGATCTCGGTGCGCTCCAGCGCTATGCCGATTTCTTTGGGCGCGCCGGGGCGTTTTATCGTAAGGTCGGCTTTGGTGCCGGGAAAGCCCCGGAGAAAGTTGAGCACCTCTTCCTCAGAACGCCCGCGGGCGCTCTGGCCGTCGACCGCCACAATGGCGTCGCCCACCTTCAGGCCGGCCTTTTGCGCCGGACTGCCCTCGAAAATGTCGGTGATCACCATGTATTCGCCCATGGTTCTTCCCGAGGCGCCGAAACCGGCGTATTTGCCTTCGGACTGGATGCGGTAACGCTCCACGTCGGTTTCCGAAATGTAGTTGGTAAAAGGATCAAGCTCGCCAAGCATGGCGTCCATGGCGTGGCGCATCACCTTTCCGGGGTCGAGCTCGTCGACATAACTGTGGTTAACTTCTCTGTAAGCGTTGGCAAAAATCTCGAGGTTTTTGGAAATGTCGAAGTACCTGGGTTGAGCGCCCAGCAGGCTGCCCACAACCAGGAAGAGGAGCAAGAATGGTAGTTTACGTGTCATATCGGCCTCGATAACGGGAAAATGCGTGGACTTAGTGCTTAAAACCGCAAAGGTACCCAACAATCTGCCAACTCACGATACCGGCGCACCAACCAGCTCCAGCACCGTGATCTCAGGCCAGATGCCTACGCGGCCCGAAAAACCCAGAAAACCGAAACCGCGGTTGATGTTCAGGTAGCGGTTGTTTTCTTCGTACAGACCGGCCCACTTGGCGTAGCGGTATTGGATGGGGCTCCATTTGAAGCCGGGAATCTCCACGCCCATCTGCATCCCGTGGGTGTGTCCGGAAAGGGTGAGGTGGATGTGGGTGTCGTGGTTTTTAACGTGTTCCTCCCAGTGCGAGGGATCGTGCGAGAGCAGAATTTTCACGCTGTCGGCCGGAGCGGTGGACAGGGCCATGTTGAGGTCTCCGTGTTTGATGAAGCCTTTGCCCCAGTTTTCCACGCCGACCAGCGCGATGCGTTCGCCGTCTTTTTCGATGTCCACGTGTTCGTTCAGGAGCAGCCGGAAACCGGCGTCCGCGTGGAAGTTTTTCAGTTGCGCCAGGTCTGCGGCCTGTTCGGTTTCGTTTGCCCAGGGGTAGTAGGTGCCGTAGTCGTGGTTGCCCAGGATCGAGTATTTGCCGAAAGGCGCCTTCAACCGGGCAAAGGCATCGACCCAGGGGGCGAACTCGTCGGACCGGTTGTTCACCAGGTCGCCGGTGAACACCAGCAGGTCGCTGTTCAAATCGGTGATCATATCCAGGCCCCGCTGCACGGCGGAGCGGCTGTCGAAGCTGCCGGCGTGCACGTCGGAGATCTGCGTGATGGTGAACCCTTCAAAAGCTTTCGGCAAACCGGGGATGCGCACGATGTGGCGATGCACCTTGTAATCGTATTTGCCCTTCAGGATCCCGTAAACAATGGAGGAGAAGGGCAGCGCCGCCATGCCGATGGCCAGTTGGCTCACGAATTTGCGCCGCTCGGGCAAAAAGGTATCCCGGTCGGACTTGTACAGCCCGGTAACACCCTGGAAAAGGCGCACCGCGTCGTCGAACAGGTGGGGTATGACGAACACCAGCTTGGCAAACAGCAGTGCCAGGTACAAGCTGAATACGATGGAAACGGCTTGCCGCGCATTCGGATGCTGGGCCCAGAACTCGCGACCCAACAGCACCAGCAACAACGGCGCAATACTCACCACCCAAAAGCCCCAGCGCAAGGCAACGCCCCAGGGCGCCGGCACACCGGCCGTAAGCGTGCGCACACCCTGAAAGGTGTACACATCCAGCAAAACCATCACAAACAAGACAACAAAAATAAACATACTAAGCGGAGGGAATAAAAATCGACGTGCAAAATTACCCTGTTCAAACACCCGAACGATTAAGCTGTTCAGAATTTTAGATGTTCATGCATCTTTGCAGGATATGCTACCCGAAATCCTCTACGAAGACAGCGCCGTGCTCGCGCTCAACAAGCCCGCCGGTGTGCCCGTGCAGCCCGACCCTACCGGCGACACGTCGCTGCTCGAACTGGCCTCCCGCCACGCGGGGGCGCCCTTGCACCTGGTGCACCGCCTCGACCGTCCGGTCAGCGGCGCCGTGCTCCTGGCCAAAACCGCCGAAACCATGACACACCTCACCGTGCAGTTTCAACAACACGCGGTGGACAAAACGTACCTGGCCCTCGTGTCGGCCGCCCCCCCGGACGCTGAAGGCACGCTGACCCACTACATCCGAAAATCCGGTAAAGGCAACAAAAGCATCTTGCTGAACGAACCGCAACCCGGGGCCGTTGAGGCGACGTTGCACTTCCGGCTCGTCGCCCAAACCAACCGCTACTGGCTGCTGGAAGTGCGCCCACAGGGCGGCCGGCACCACCAGATACGCGCCCAACTGGCAGCTATAGGATGCCCGGTGCGGGGCGACGTGAAGTACGGCGCCCGACGCGGCAATCCGGACCGGAGCATTCAACTGCACGCCTGGAAACTGGCGTTTGAACACCCGAAAACGGGGGAGTGGGTGGAAGTGGTGGCGCCGACGCCGGATCAGGCATTCTGGAAAGTGTAGCGGCTCAAACTACTAAACTACCACGTGAAGTAAAGTGGTTTGATCACCAGAGCGCACATTCCATTAAAAACTCAAACGCCTCAACATGCCGCTTCGCTTCCGCCACATCGGCGCCCCAGGCGTACAGCCCGTGTCCGGCGAGCAGAAACCCCTTGCAGGCCGGGTGCTGCAGGAAATACGGCTCCATGAGATCGCACAGCCGGCGCATGTCCTGGCTGTTGGGGAAAACGGGCAGCTCCAGGGTGGACTCGTGGGTGGTTTCGCCCGCAATCGCCTTTTGCAACTCGTACCCGGTGAACTGCGCGTGTCCTTTTTCCAACTGTTTTTTGGAAAAGACGGTGTTCACCACGGAATGGGTGTGCAGAATGGCCTTCGTCTCCGGAAAAACCCGGTAAATCAGCGCGTGCAGCAGCGTTTCGGCCGAGGGTTTTACATGTGCATAGTCGGGTAGCGGATGACCTTCCACATCCACATCCATGAAATCCGCTTCCGAAAAAGCGGACTTGTCGACCCCCGAACGGGAAATGGTGAACCCGCCCTGCCCCATCCGGCGCACGGAGTAATTGGTGCTCGTGGCCGGCGACCAGCCACGAGCATGAAATTGGTGGATAAGGGAGATCAGGGCCGGCATTTCATCTCCGCGAATACCGGACGTTTTTTTTACTTCAAAAGGCACCTGCACGCTACCTATTTTTCCTTCTGGTCATTGTTGTATATCTCCCGGGTGCACACGTACTTGCCGTTCTGTTTTTCGAACAACGCCATGTACTTCCCTCCGCCGGTAACGGCCCCGGTGGAGTCTTTACTGATCGATTTTCCGATTTCCAACACGTGGTCTCCCATAGCATAAACCTCCATCGTTTCGAAGGAATAGGTTTTTTGGGCGGTATTTTTGGCGAAATCGGTTTCAGTTTGTTTCTGAATGGCTGCCTTTCCCGTTAGCGAGGGCGCGTCGTTTTGCATGGAAATGGCGTCATCGGCGTACAGCGCCATCAAGGCGTTCACATCTTTGTTATTCATTGCGGCGGCCCAGGCGTTCTCGACTTCTTGTATCTCGGCGCGGATGGCTGTCAGGTCCGGCTTGGCAGCCTCCGTTGTAGCCGCCTGTGGTGGCGCCTGTTCGCATGAAACGACAAAAAGAGCGCAGGCGGTGATAAAAGAGCAAAAGGATAAAGAATTCATTTCGAAGTTTTTTTAAATTTTTTAATAAAAGTCAAAAAAAATTTGACCTATATGGACAAACAAAGGTAATTATTTGTTTTTAATTTAAGAAATCCAAAAATAAATGGCCTGCCGACGACCGACTACCGACGACCGACGACCGACCGCCGACTACCGACCGCCGACGACCGACTACCGACCGCCGACTACCGACCGCCGACTACCCAGTTCGTCCCCTCTTTCCCATCTTTCACCGTAATGCCCACTTCGGCCAGCGTGTCGCGAATTTTATCGCTGGTGGCCCAGTCTTTTTGATCGCGGGCGTTGCGGCGGATGTCGAGGATGAGTTGCATCAGGCCGTCGAGTGTACCCTGGTCGTTTTGCTGGGCGGCGTCGTCGAGCAGTCCGAAAATATCGTTGATAAAAGCGGCATACACCGTTTTCAGCCGTTCGAGCACCCAGGGCGACACGTCGCCGGCGGGCATCTGGTTGTTGACCAGTTTGTGCACGTAGGCGCCAGCTTCGTTGAGGGCGGCGATGGCCATAGCGGTGTTGAAGTCGTCGTCCATGCCACTGTACGCCTCTTCGACCAGTCCGAGGATGGCGCGGTCTGCCGCGCTTTCGGAGCCGTCGTAGCCGTCGGTGGGCAGCTGGAGGTTTTGCAGCAGGGCGTTGGTGTCCATGAGGCGGCGGTATCCTTTTTCGGCGGCGGCGAGCGCCTCGTCGGTGATGTCGAGCGTGCTGCGGTAGTGGGCCTGGAGCATAAAGAACTTGACGGCCATGGGCGAGTAGCCTTTGCTGAGCAGGGGGCTGTCGCCGCTGAACAGTTGGGCAGGGCTGAGGGTGTTGCCCTCGCTTTTCGACATTTTGCGACCGTTGAGCAGCAGCATGTTGGTGTGCAGCCAATAGCGGGCGGGTGCGCATCCGCAGGCGCCGTGGTTTTGGGCGACCTCGTTTTCGTGGTGCGGGAATTTGAGGTCGTTGCCGCCGCCGTGGATGTCGAAAGTCTTGCCGAGGTATTTGGTGCTCATGGCCGAGCACTCCAGGTGCCAGCCGGGGAACCCAATGGACCAGGGGCTGTTCCAGCGCATGATGTGTTCGGGTGTGGCTTTTATCCAGATGGCAAAGTCGGCCGGATGGCGTTTCTCGTCCTGGTTTTTCAGGTTATCGCGGGTTTCGGAGATGAGCTCCTCGAGCACGCGTCCGGAGAGCTGTCCGTACACGTTGGGGTTGTCTTTGGCGAACTTGGGCACGTCGAAGTACACCGAGCCGTTTTGCTCGTACGCGTAACCCCGCTCGAAGATGGCCTGCACCATTTCGATCTGTTCGGGGATGTGCCCGGTGGCGCGGGGTTCGATACCCGGAGAGCGGGTATTTAAGATGCGCATGATGTCGTGGAAGCCCACGGTGTACTTCTGGGCCACCTCCATGGGTTCGAGCTGGTCGAGGCGGGCGCCTTTGACCATGCGGTCTTCGCCGTCGTCGAGCAGGTGACCCACGTCGGTGATGTTGCGCACATAGCGCACGTGGTAGCCGATGTGCAGCAGGTAGCGATAGATGACGTCGAAACTCACGAACGTGCGGCAGTTGCCCAGGTGCACGTCGTTGTAAACGGTGGGGCCGCACACGTACATGCCCACGCGGCCGGGGTGCAGGGGTTCGAAAGGTTCTTTTTTTCCGCTCAGGGTGTTGAACAGGCGGAGTGTGCGCGGTGTATCCATGACGCAAAGTTAGGCGGAATAAAAATTTGACGCAAATAACCGGATCAAGTAAGCCGGTGGACTCGCGTTTTTTGGCCGTATCTTTGCGCCCGCACATTGAACCGTACGTTATGCAACGCCACAAGATTGCCGACCTCATTCGCACCGAACCCATCGACACCGACGTGACCGTCATGGGATGGGTGCGCTCCTTCCGCAACAACCAGTTTATCGCCCTCAACGACGGCTCCTGCGCAGCCAACCTGCAGGTGGTGGTCGACTACGAAAATACCGAACCCGCCGTCATCGAACGCATCAAGTTCGGCGCCGCCATCGGCGCCCGGGGCAAGCTGATCGAATCGCAGGGCAAAGGCCAGCGCATCGAGCTGAAAGCGGAAACGGTCACCATTTACGGCGATTGCAACCCGGAGGAGTACCCCCTCCAGCCCAAAAAACAGTCGCTGGAGTTTTTGCGGGAAAACGCCCACCTGCGCTTCCGCACCAACACGTTCAGCGCCGTGTTCCGCGTGCGCCACGCGCTGGCGTTCGCCATCCACCGGTTTTTCCACGAGCGCGGCTTTTATGCCATGCACTCGCCCATCATCACCGCCAGCGACGCGGAGGGGGCGGGCGAGATGTTTCGCGTGACCACTTTGGATGTGGACAATCCGCCACGCACCGATACCGGAGCGGTGGACTTCAGCCAGGACTTCTTCGGCCGCAGCGCCAACCTAACCGTCTCCGGCCAACTGGAAGCGGAACTGGCTGCCCTGGCCCTTGGCGCCGTGTACACCTTTGGCCCCACGTTCCGCGCCGAGAACTCCAACACCACGCGCCACCTGGCCGAGTTCTGGATGATCGAACCCGAGGTGGCGTTCGCCGATCTCGACGACAACATGGACCTCGCCGAGGACATGCTCCGCTACGTGATCACCTACGCCCTCGACCATTGCGCCGAAGACCTGAAAATTCTCGAGGAACGCCTGCTCGAGGAGGAAAAGGCCAAACCCCAGGACCAGCGCTCCGACTTGGCGCTGATCGAAAAGCTGCACTTTGTGGTCGACAACCGCTTCGAGCGCATCACCTACACCGAAGCGGTGGACATCCTGAAAAACTCCAACTCCAATAAAAAAGGCAAATTCCAGTACCCCATCGAGGGCTGGGGCGCCGACCTGCAGAGCGAGCACGAGCGCTTCCTGGTGGAAAAACACTTCAAAAAGCCGGTCATTCTCACCCACTACCCGGCAGCCATCAAGGCGTTTTACATGCGGCAGGACGACCCGCAGCCCGGCGTGCCCGGGCCCACGGTGTCGGCCATGGATATCCTGTTCCCCGGCATCGGCGAGATCGTGGGCGGCTCCCAGCGCGAAGAGCGCTACGAGCGGCTCGTGCAGCGCATGCGCGAGATGCACATTCCCGAAAAAGAAATGTACTGGTACCTCGACACCCGCCGCTTTGGTTCCTGTCCCCACGCGGGCTACGGCCTCGGTTTTGAGCGCCTGGTGCAGTTCGTAACGGGCATGGGCAACATCCGCGACGTGATTGCATTCCCGCGGTATCCGGGCAACGCCGAGTTTTAAGGGAACGCTCATGCCGCGCCCACTACCGTCGGTAAACGAACTCGCAGACGGCATCCGCCGCGGCGACCGCGTGCTCCTCGGGCGCGCCATCACCCTGGTGGAAAGCGCGGCTCCGGCACACCAGACGCGGGCAGCCGAACTCCTGGCTGTTTTGCAAGCTTATTCGCCGGCCGATACCTTTCGGGTGGGCATCACCGGATCGCCGGGGGTCGGCAAAAGCACATTCATCGAGGCTTTGGGAAAGCACCTCACCGGGCAAGGGCAAAAAGTGGCGGTGCTGGCCGTAGACCCCAGCAGTCAGGTCAGCGGCGGCAGCATTTTGGGCGACAAGACGCGCATGGAGCAGCTGTCTGTCGACCCCCTGGCGTTTATCCGCCCTTCACCGGCGGGCGACTCGCTAGGCGGCGTGGCCCGCAAAACGCGGGAAACCATCGCGCTCGTGGAGGCCGCCGGCTACGGCGTCGTGCTGGTGGAAACGGTGGGCGTGGGTCAGTCGGAGACCGCCGTGCACCGCATGACCGACGCCTTTCTGCTGTTGCTGTTGCCTGGCGCTGGCGACGAGCTCCAGGGCATCAAACGCGGCATCGTGGAAATGGCCGACCTGCTGGTGGTGAACAAGGCCGACGGCGACCGCGTCAAACTCGCCAATCAGGCGCGGGCGCACTACCTGAACGCGGCACACCTGTTTGCAGCAAAAGAAAGCGGATGGACCCCAAGGGTCATGGCGTGCAGCTCGACGGAGGGCACGGGCATCGCGGAAGTATGGACAAATTTGGCGGATTTTAGAAAAACGGCGCGGGAAAATGGATTTTTCGACAAAAACCGGCGGCTACAGGCCCACTACTGGTTCCAGGATGCCCTGGAGCAGGAGCTGCGTACAGCGTTTTACCGCCATCCGGCCGTGTTGGAAAAACTAAAAATGCTGGAAGAAGCGGTGTTGGCGGGACGGGTGTCGCCGTTTGCGGCGGCGCGGGAGGTTATGCGTGTAGTTTTTTCTTAAAAAAACTCAACCTTCCATCAATTTTTTCAACGCCGCCACATTCTCCACCTCATCAAAAACGGCCGCCACGGGAATGGCAAACCCCGGAATGACCCTGCTGGTAATCTCCTCGACCCGGCGGTACAGGTAGGGCTCAAAGTATGTTTTATCGGTCGGTTGCAGCAGCAGGTACTGCTCGATGGTTTGGCGGTTGGGGTCAACGATCCAGTATTCCCGGATGCCGTGGGCAGCGTAGTCTTCCTTCTTGATCGTCCGGTCGGTTTTTTCCGTTTTGGCAGATAACACTTCCACTACAAAGTCGGGCGCGGGGAACAGCACCTGATCGGGCTCAAACGCAGCCGCCTTTTCGGCGCTGAAAAAGACGATATCGGGCTCGTAGTCGTTTCGGGTGAGGGCGATCATTACTTTCTCCGTGCCCACGACACCCAAACCTTTGATTCGAACGTAGACACTCAAAACAGAGGAAATCAAGTCCGTTATTTTCCAATGTTTGCGTTTTACCGGCGAGTGCACCACCACTTCCCCGTTGATGAATTCGGCTTTGGTGTACGCATCAATCCAGTTGTAAAAAGCCACACGTCGCTCGTGCTCCTCCTGAAGGTGCTTGTTCAGTTGCCGCACCAGTTGCGGCGCATTGGGCAATCGGAGGATTTTTTCGACGAGTCCCTGATTCATGTGTGCAAAGTTAATGACTTGGCTGTCCATTTGCAACCCCAAAATAGCCGGATAGCCCATTCGGACAAGCGCTTATGCCACCACCACTTCCACCACTTCTTCCACTGCGAGTCCGAGCAGGGTGGCTGCTTTGCCCATATTCACGGCGATCTCCAAGTATCCTGCGCTGTTGAACAGGCAGAGGGGTTCGCCGACCGGCGCGTCGCAGTAATTGGCGCTCAGCCGGGTGATGGGGTCGTGCCTTTTGAAATAGAGGGCGAATGGGCGGGCGCCCACCACGCGTTCGAAGGCGTCGCGGCGGATGTTGAGCACGGCGTTGTCGAAATGGTCGATGTGCATCACCGTTCCCCGTATACCGGAGGGCGTGACGATCGGTCGGAGGCCGATGCGCTCCAGAAGCATGGGCGTGGGCGCCCCCAGCTCTTCCCAGGGCAGGCCGGCAGCGAGGTGTCCTGCGGCAGGCGGCAGTACGTTTTTGATGGCAAAATGTTCGCCTGCGCCGCCGCCCAGGTTGCGCACGTCGGCCGGGCCCCAGGGCCCGTCGAACATCAAGGTGAGCACTCCATTGTCCGGCGCCAAAAAGTAGTGGCCATTGCGGCGGGCCGCTACGAAGTGAAACCCGTCCTCGTATGCGCAATTCACGCCGAGGATGTGAATGGTCTGCTCGGGAAACTCCGCATATACATTCCCGAGCACGTAAGCGGCCTGGGTGATGTTGTACGGGTCGACAGCGTGGGTAATGTCGATCAGGTACAGATCCGGGCAATGACGCAGCAGCGCCCCCTTCAGGGCACCGGCGTAGTAGTCCTGGCTGCCGAAATCGGTTGTCAGCGTCGCATAAGCCATCGGAGGAGTCTGGTTTTTTGACTGATAGAGGGGTTAAAGGTACGATACGCAGCGCATTCGCGCCTTTGTGTAAAATTGCGGAACTGATTTTGAAAAATGGGTGTTTGAAAAGTCTGCCATAAGGCTTTACTTTGGGGGAAAAATCATACACAACGAGCATCACTTTTGAGCGAGATCATTTTGACCGTTGAAGGCGTTGACCTTCTGGAGTTGTTTGGCGAAAACAACGTAAAAATCAACCACCTACGCAAAACTTTTCCGGACGCCACCATCACGGCGCGCGGCAACAGCCTCAAAATTACAGGGGAAAAGAAGTCGACCCAGGGCGCCAAAGCCCGGTTTGAAATGATGGTGCGCTACCTGCGCGAACACCGGGAGTTGCCGCTGCAAATCGTCATGGACCTTCTGGGCGGCGAAAATCCTTTCGACGTGCGCATTCCGGTGAACGGCGACAATGTGGACAACACCATTCTTTACGGACGGGAGGGGCGGCCCATCAAAGCTAAAACGCGCAACCAGAAGCGCCTGGTGGAGGTGTGCGAAACCAACGACATCGTTTTTGCCGTCGGCCCGGCCGGTACCGGCAAAACGTACACCGCGGTGGCAATCGCGGTGCGCGCCCTGAAGAACAAGCTGATCAAAAAAATCGTCCTGACGCGTCCGGCAGTCGAAGCCGGCGAAAGCCTCGGTTTTCTTCCCGGCGACCTCAAGGAAAAGGTAGACCCCTACCTGCGCCCCCTGTACGATGCACTGGACGACATGTTACCCATGGACAAGCTTAACTTCTTCATGGAAAACAGGGTCATTGAGATCGCACCACTGGCCTACATGCGCGGCCGCACCCTGGACAACGCGTTCATCATCCTCGATGAAGCCCAAAACGCCACGCCCCTCCAGCTCAAAATGTTCCTCACGCGATTGGGGCCCAGCGCCAAGTGCATCATCACCGGCGACCTCAGCCAGATCGACCTTCCCGGGCACCAAAAGTCTGGCCTGCGCCAGGCCATGGATATTCTGGACGGTGTGGACGGGATCACCGTCCTCACCCTCTCTACGGAGGATGTAGTGCGCCACCGCCTTGTCAAGGAAATCATCAAGGCTTACGACAAAATTGAGACGGAGGAGCGCGACAAAAAAGAGCGCAAACGGCTGGCCATCGCCCAGGCTGCTTCCTCGCCTGAACCGGAAAAAATTCAGGAGGGAAACACGGCCGAAGACCAGCAGCCCACGACCACCGCCTGATCGGGCGCCCATCGGCGCCTGGCAGACTCAGGCTTGTGCCGGCGGGGTGTTGAAGTTCATCGGCGGGTACTGGTGGTGCTCCGGTTCGTCGATCGCGCCAAATTGATGTTCGAACTTGTTGATGTTGTCTCGCAAAGCGTTCAACAGGCGCTTGGCGTGCTGGGGGGTGAGGATAACACGGGATTTCACTTTGGCCTTGGGCACGTTCGGCATCATACGGATGAAGTCCACCACAAATTCTGCGTTGGAGTGCGATATAATTGCCAGGTTGGAATAAATTCCTTCGGCTACCTCTTCGGTTATCTCGATGTTCAGGGCCGGTGCTTGCGGTTGCTTCTCTTCAGGCATTGTGTTGATTTGAATAAATGAGTCGAATTACGCGTTTGGCAAAAGTACGGTTATTCGCACACACCGGAGATGGCATTATAAAAACAAGGCCAGCCTGCTGCACCAACAGGCTGGTCTTCAACCTATTAAAGCTCCATTTTCAATTGCAGTTATCGAGTATACATGCGCAGCCGCTCAGACTCATCAAATTTCCGCAGCAGGCGTAATGGGTGGGCTGACAGGTGACCTCGCAACCGCCCTGAACGGGACCCATGGTTACCTCGTATTTACAACTGGTGGATCCGCATCCCCCAACCAGGCATCCCCGGTCCGGGTTCTCTACTTCCGGTCTGCCGGGAGAGGAGGTAATTTGGGAGGCGTATTTGCCGGCGCGCAGGTCGTCTATAAAAGAGTCGAAGAGCCAGGCGTCGTTCCGTACTATCCGGGCCAGGCCATACCCTTTGACGACTTCGGTGTCGGGTCGCCGGCTCAGGATGCTCACGTGATCGGTGTCGTCTTCCAGTGCAAAAACGCGTGGTCTGCCGCCGTCGCGCGGGGCGATGCTCAGGTAGTCCTTCTCAAACATGACGTTCGACGCTCCCAGGTCGGCATCGGGGACGCTCGCGCCTTGCAGGATGTAATAGTGTGAAACCCGCTCTCCGTTGGCGTCGGAGAAAACGACAAAGAGCAGGTCGGATGCGTTCACTATGGCGATTTTCTCTTTTGAGGCGCCTTGGGCCCGGCAGGACGGCGCAGCACCCATGAAAAACAGCGATAAGAGGACGAATCCGGAGAGAAAATAAAGTTTGGCAGTCTGTTTCATGACAATGAAGTGTTTTGTTGAATAAAAAATGCGTGAAACCAAATGCGCAATGGTCTATACAAAGATATGGGTGCATTTTATTGGCAAAAAAGGACAGAATTGCGAATTTCGACCGGGGCAGATTGCATGAAATTTTATCCCCGAATGCGTCTAATTATCTGACAGCTAAATACATAATATTCTATAATTAAGGATTTCGCTATTTACATAGTTTGTCGGCATACTGTTTTAGCCATGGATAACTTGAACACATGATGCAATATTATATTCATCGACCGAATTCCTTTTGCAATACTTCAAAGACCTCCAATCGCTCTGCCCGTTTCATTTTTCGGAGTTTGGCAAGGATATTTAGCGCGGTTTCGGTTATTTCCCTGACGTTACTTTTACCCTGATTGCAGTTACTACAAAGAACTCTTAGGTTATCTGCGTCATTTGTACCACCATGGCTGATTGGTACAATGTGATCGATGTGTAACCGCACCTTTTTTGTTGGATCCAAATCATCGACATCATGGGCAGAAGCACCACACAGGCGACAGGTAAAACCATTGCGCTCAAGAATCTGGTTTCGAAGTTGGACTGAAATGTTTCTGCCAAAGGCTGGGTCCAATTCCAGGCTTTCCAATAAGTACTCTCCGGGTTTTAAATCTACACGGTCTACGTGTGACCGGATTTTTAATCCATATTCGTTCCGTAGTTCCCGTATTCGCCGTTGGTAATCTCGAATATTCGCTACTTCCGACAATTGGTGTGTGGTAACGATTTTACCGACATTGTCTTCAAAAAATTTCCTTATTCGATCTCTTGCACTCATAGTAGGCTGGTTATAAAAGTCAACTAATTTTGATTGAACACATCAGCCATGAGTTAAAGCTAAAAGTTGTTCCACGGAACGCGCTACCGCAGCGGCTAATTGTGGGGGCACTGCATTTCCTATTTGGCGAGCTATCTCAATTTTACTACCTGAAAAGGAAAAATCATCCGGGAATGTCTGGAAACGCGCAGCTTCCCTATGGGTGATAGGTCGATGTTGTTCCGGATGCAGATAGCGGCCCTTTTCCGGTTTAAAAAACTCCGTTCGAATTGTAAATGAGGGTTTGTCCCACCATAAGCGGCCAAACAAGTCTGTACCTCCGGTTTTTTTTCTTTTCCAGCAGTCCGGTGTGAGTTCAGGCGCTAGCCGCTCTAAGTCAAAACGGTTCATGCCCTCTGCCGCTATGGTTCTGTACCTAAGCATACTGGTATCAGTTGGGGTTCTTCCAAAATGGATATTCAAGGGTGCCGGAATTTCACGGGGCTCGGTACCCTCGGGCATAGGCAAGTCGAAGATGGCATCGCGAACCGTACGCCAGGGCTTGGGGTACTCTACATATTCTTCATTCCTGAAAAGGTTATTTTGTAGCAATTTCGCTTTTTTGGGGTCGTAGTGGGTTTTCTTTGGAGGAAAGACTGCCTTAGGGTCGGCAAATTTACAACCTAGGATAAAAGCTCTGAAACGGGTCTGCGGAACCCCGTAATCTGCTGCACATAACTTGGCCCAGGCCAATTGGAACCCCATGGATTTTGCGACCTCTATGATTTGGTGGTGTTCCGGAGAACCTAGTAGCTGTGGCACGTTTTCCATAAGGAATACTTCTGCGCCTGATCGCTCGACAACTTCCAAATACGGCCGCCACATTTGTTTACGGGAGTCTCCTTCTCGAAATTTATTAAGAAGACTAAATCCTTGGCAAGGGGGGCCGCCAATAACTACGTCAGCTTGGGGGATGTGAATTGTCGGATCACTCAGCAGACCATTGATATCGCCTTCATTACAATGATAGCCGAAGTTGGCATTGTAGGTGCAACAGGCAGCATGGTTAAAGTCATTCGCCCAAACAGATACGAAGTTATTGCCGAAAGCTTTGGAAAAGCCGAGGGTCATACCACCTGCTCCTGCGAAAAGATCGATTAGGCGATAGGCGGGTTCTTGGTAAGGTGTCCTCTTAGGCAATTGTACCGGCAACGCCGGAACTTGGTCTGATACAATTTCCATGAGCGTCATTAATTGTGTCAAGTAATCTTTAAATCGAGTGCAATGTTAAGAATTATTTACAAACAAAACAAATTATTTTATTAACATGTCAAGATAAAATGACCCGAGAGTTTCTGTTCAATGTGCAGGCCAACTGTATCAAATGCGTTCAATGGCTTCATATAATAATTGGGAAAGGGCAAATACCATTTGTTTAACACATTAAACAAAAAGAGCCCGCACAAAAACTGTGCGGGCTCGGGGGTCGGTTTAAATTGAGTTGGCGCCGACCTACTCTCCCGGGGCATCAACCCCAGTACCATCAGCGCTAACGGGCTTAACTACTCTGTTCGGAATGGGAAGAG
>JBGSTG010000136.1:0-33855 GCA_041736625.1 Saprospiraceae bacterium
TACTACTATCTGAATTATGCAGGATTTCCCGATTGGGCTGGATTCAATCCAAGCGTTTGGATGCAAGCGGCTATATTTTGCCTTGTGATGCTCCGAATTGTGGTGGTTACACGCTAGAAGCGGAGTTGGGGATTACGCCAAACGGTTATTCTGAACCGGATTTTATGGGCTGGGAGGTGAAGCAGTTTGGGGTTAACCATTTTGGCAATATCAATACAGCCGTAATCACTTTGATGACACCGGAGCCAACAGATGGTTTCTACGTGGACGAAGGAACTGAAGCATTCATACGAAGATATGGATATGATGACAAAGTTGGCCGTGAAGATCGGATAAATTTTGGCGGGATTCACAAGGCTGGAGAGCGACAAAAATCAACAGATTTACAATTAGAACTGATTGGTTTTGATGTGCAAAACGGAAAAATTCGCAGTACCGACGGACGAATCGCGCTCGTAGATACCGATGGGAATGAAGCGGCATCATGGGGTTTTGCAGAGATGATGTTGCACTGGAATCGCAAGCACAACCAAGCCTGTTATGTGCCTTCACTGAATGATACGGAGCCAACGAGACGCTATATGTTTGGCAATAGTGTCATACTTGGAACGGGTACTGATTTCCAATTATTCTTGGCAGAGATGGCAAATGGGCATATCTATTACGATCCAGGTATAAAAATGGAAAATGTCTCAACTAAGCCAAAAATTAAAAAACGAAGTCAATTCAGGGTAAAATCACAGTATTTACCGAATTTATATCGCAATAATGCGATTGTAAATGTCTGTGATGTCCTCTAAATAAAAAAAGTGGAGAACTTTGCATGGTCTAACATGGCTCCTAAACGTCGCCACGTTGCCCATGCCCCCGTTCACCCAAAACCCAACAAATCAACCAACAACCAATATAAAAAACCATCTTTTTAAAACAAAATGTACAACAAAGCCCCTATCTTTGTGGCAAACCATACTTTATGGCCAAAAAGTTAGTTCGTTTTGACTGGGCGATCAAGCGACTGCTTCGCAACAAGGCCAACTTCGACATCCTGGAAGGCTTCCTCTCCGAGTTGCTTTATGAAGACTTTACCATAAAACAAATCCTTGAAAGTGAAGAGAACAAGGAATCCGAAGAGAATAAGTTCAACCGGGTAGATATTCTTGTGGAAAACAAGGAAGTTCAAAATATCGCCAGCAACCCGGGGAATAAATAAATCGCCCAGTTAGCGCGTCACTCCTCCCCGCTGCCAGAGAAATTTTAAGCCACCGGATTTTTACAGGCTAACTATGTATGGTGCTTCGTAGTTTTGTAGCCCCAGGCTTGCTGAAGATGAACTCCAGTCGCCTGGAAAGAGCGTATGCGCACACGATGGAAATCAACGGGTGTCCTGTGGGCTTTAGCCCTCAGCCTTTCATGCCACACCGGGCAGATCAACCAAACGCATCAACCAGCAAAACAAGCCGTGACAGCAAAAGACATACTGGGCAACCCCAACTATCCAGCCATTTCTTACGGCGGTTATCGGGGAAACAGTCGTGAAGCACAGCCCACCGTGGCGCAATTGAAAGAGGACATGAGGATCCTCGCCGCCATGAACATCCGGGTGTTGCGCACCTACAACACCGAACTGGCAGAAGCCGCCAACCTGTTAAAAGCCATTCGCGCATTAAAAGAGGAAGACCCCGACTTCGAGATGTATGTCATGCTCGGCGCCTGGATCGATTGCCGGAAAGCGTGGACCAACCACCCCGATCACCACCACGAAGACGAAGAGGCCAATGCCGCCGAAATCCAAAGGGCCGTGGACATGGCCAACCAGTACCCCGACATCGTAAAAATCATCGCCGTCGGCAACGAGGCCATGGTGAAGTGGGCCTCCAGTTACTACGTGCAACCCTGGGTGATTCTTAAATACGTGAACCAACTGCAAGCGCTCAAACAAACCGGCAAACTGCCCAAAGACCTGTGGATCACCAGCTCCGACAACTTTGCGTCCTGGGGCGGCGGGGACACCGAGTACCACGTGGACGATTTAACCCGGTTGTTCGAGGCGGTCGATTTTGTGTCCATTCACACCTACCCCATGCACGATACCCACTACAATCCCGTTTTTTGGGTCAACGCCGAGGGGGTAATCGCGCTGTCCGATACCACCGAAATAGCCGCGGCCATGAACCGTGCCCTGGCCTATGCCGAGTCGCAATATCAAAGCGTCGCACGATACATGGCATCCCTGGGCATTCAAAAACCCATCCACATCGGCGAAACCGGCTGGGCCAGCGCGTGCAATGGCCACTACGGCGCCCACGGCTCAAAAGCGACCGACGAGTACAAGGAAGGGCTGTATTACAAGCTGATGCGGGAATGGACCGATCGGGAGCGCATTTCCTGCTTTTACTTCGAAGCCTTTGACGAAACCTGGAAAGACGCCGACAACCCCGGAGGCTCGGAAAACCACTTCGGACTGTTCACCCTCGACGGGCAGGCCAAATATGCCGTTTGGGACTGGGTAGACAAGGGCGTTTTCAAAGGACTGTCAAGAGATGGGCATCCCATCGAAAAAACGCACAACGGAAACAAAGCGGCACTGCTCAAACAGACATTATTTACAGCAAAACAATAAAAAACGATGTCTCTCAAACTTGGAAAACACCTGGCCCTATCCGGAACAGACTACTCCGGCAAATCGCCCGAACAGCTTCAAAACCTCTTTCGGGAAACGCTCGAAGGGGGCATGCATGGCCTCTGTTACAGTGCCTACGAAGAGGGCCAAAAACCCGGCGATGTGCTAACGGCCGACCAGATCCGGCGCCGCATGAAAACCATTGCCCCCTACACCCAATGGATACGCTCCTTTTCCTGCATCGAAGGCAACGAACTCGTGCCCAAGATAGCCCGCGAGTTCGGGCTCAAAACCCTCGTGGGCGCCTGGCTGGGCACAGACAAAAACCTCAACGAACAGGAAATAGCGGGCCTCATCCAGTTGGCCGAAGAAGGCTATGTGGACATTGCCGCCGTGGGCAACGAAGTGCTCTACCGGAAAGACCTCAGCGAACCGGAACTGCTGGACTACATCCGCCGGGTGAAAAATGCCATCCCCGGGGTGCCGGTCGGTTACGTGGACGCCTACTACGAATTTACCGAATGCCCCGACATCGCCGACGCCTGCGACGTCATTTTGTCCAATTGTTACCCCTTCTGGGAAGGCTGCCACATCGACTACTCCCTCGTGTACATGAAACAGATGTACCAGCAGGCCCTGCTGGCCGCCAAAGGCAAAAAAGTTATCATCACCGAAACCGGCTGGCCAAGCCAGGGCAAAAGCCTGGAAGGCGCTGAACCCTCCGCAGAAAATGCCATGAAATACTTCATCAACACCCAACAGTGGTCACGAGCGGAGGGCATCGAGATTTTTTATTTCGCCTCGTTCGACGAGTCGTGGAAAGTGGGACCTGAAGGCGACGTCGGCGCGCATTGGGGACTTTGGGATATGCACGAAAACCCCAAGTTTCCACTTTTGGGTATACAATGAAATGTACCAAACGGAAACCGAAAAAAGACGAAAAAGTGAAGTTATACCTGTTAACCTGCACCTTCTCGCTCGCCTTGCTGCTGGCAACCCAAACGCCGGTGACCGGCCAAAACGTCAATTACGTGGGCTGGTTCCCTACGCTTGACCACAGCGCAAAACTTGCACCGCGATGGGGGTACAATGTTTACATCTTCGACGCCATAAAACCGTACAACAGCACCGTTAATGCGGAAACAGACGAGGCGAGGTCGCTGTATGCATACGTAGAAGCAGGTGTAACCTACAACCTGACAAGCCGGCTGAGCGCCACCGCTTCGTATGTGTATGAGCGACAAAACCCATTCCGTGACGATTACCGTATCGAAAACCGCCTTTTTCAACAATTGACCCTGAAACTGCCCGTTGGTAAAAATGCAGAACTGAAACAACGGCTCCGTTTCGACGAGCGTTTTATCCAGAACCGAACGACAGGCGAAACGCCTTTCACCCATCGTTTGCGCTACCTGATTGGCATCAAACAGCCGTTTGCCAACGACCAGTACTACTTCATGGGGTACACCGAAGTCTTTTTCAACACCTCCAATTCGTTCAAATTCGATGAGAACTGGACGGCCGCGCAGTTGGGCATCAAACTGAACGAAAGGAACAGCATTGAGGCCGGACTGCTTTTTGTGGGCTGGATTTACAACGACCAAAATAACTGGCTCAACCAATTCTACCTGCAGACGACCTGGGTAAACCAACTTGATTTTTCAAAGTGAACAGATGATCCAATCCTTGAACAGAATACTTGTCCTGCTCTGCCTCCTGGCCAACACACTGCCCGCGACGGCACAAGAAAACGTCACGGTAAAATTCAGGGTCAATGCGTCGCAACTCAAAAACGCAAAAAACTTTGGCGTCAGGGGCAGCCTGTCTCCGCTGAGCTGGGACAAAACATACCTGCTCCTGGATGCCGACAAGGATGGTGTGTTTGAAGGCGAACTGACCTTCCCGAAAAATGCGGGCGCCCTCCTGGAGTACAAGTACGTCTACGGCGATAAAAATACCGTATGGGAACTCGAAGGCCAGAACCGGTTTTTGCTGCTGGACAGCACGCAAGTCCAACTCGACGACCAGTGGAACATACAAAATGCATTCGACCTGAATCGCCTGCCCAACATTAGCGCAGAAAAACTGAGTGAGGATTTCGCCGTACTCAAAAAGGCGCTGCTGGCGATTCACCCGGGGCTGTACCGGTATAAAACCCGGGGCGAGATGGACTCTGTTTTTGATCATTTTCAAAAGGTATTCGCGCAACCCCTGTCTTACCGGGAAGCCTTTTTGCAGGTATCCCGCCTGACCTCGGCCATTCAATGCGGGCATACCTTCCCGAGTTTTTACAACCAAAATGCGCTGGTAAGGGAAATGGTGCTGAATCAAAAAGATAAATTGCCGTTTACCTTCCGGATACTGGACGGGAAAATGATCGTTACGGCGTCCGTCGCCGAAAACGCCGACCTGCCCACCGGCACCGAAATCCTGACCATTGACGGCGTGCCGGCAAAAACATTCCTGAAAGAAACCGCAAGCCTGGTAAAGGCCGACGGCCCCAATGATGCCAAACGCTACGCTGACCTCAACACGTTTGGAGTGGGCGATTATTTTGAAGCGTTTGACTGTTATTTCCCCTTGTTGTATCCGCCCGTTGATCAGCAATACCGCCTGACCGTAAAAACGCCCGGCAGCCAAAGCGCCGAAACCATAACGGTAAATACCGTAACCCGTTCGGAAAGAACAAACGCCCTGATCCAAAAGAACCCGGATCACCTGAACAAAGCCGACCAGTTGTGGAAACTTGCATTTTGGGAAAACAACACGGCTTACCTGCAACTCGGCACGTTCGATGTGTTTCAGCTCTCCTTTGAATGGAGCCAGTTTCTGAAAAATGCCTTTGCCGAAATCCGGAAACGCAAAACCCGCCATCTGGTCATTGACATCCGGTGGAATGAGGGCGGGCAGGATGAAGTGCTGCTGTTTATCGGAAAAAACATCGGAAAACAGCCCATCAAAATACCGCAGCGCCAAGACCGGGTGCGGTACCGCCGCATAACGCCGGAGTTAAGACCGCACCTGTACACCTGGGACAGTACCTTTTTCGACCTGTCCGGAAGAACCCAACCCCTTAACGACGATTACTTTTTGCTGACCGGGGAGAACACAACGGAAATAAAACCCTATGACAATGCCTTTGGAGGCGAAATATACCTGCTCGTGAACGCTTCGAACAGTTCGGCAACCTTTTACTTCGCTGAAATAGCCCGGGAGAACAAGCTGGCCACGCTCATCGGTGAAACAACAGGAGGAAGCCAAAAAGGGCTCAACGCCAGCACCCTGTTTTTTTTGCGCCTGCCCCATTCGCAATTGGAAATTGACATTCCGATCGTCGGCGCTTTCTCAGACGACAAACCCGCAGGGGGCATACCGCCCGATATTCCGGTGTCCCAGTCTTTGGCGGATTTGCTGAAAGGCGAAGACAGCGTTTTGAAAGCTGCCAAAGCATTGATCGAACAAAGGAACTAAAACACCATTGTCCAATACAAACACCCCGCCATGAACACAAGCGCACAACTCGCCAACCGTTTTCGGGAAGTTCTGCTAAACGGCGCCTGGATAGCGAACACCAATTTTAAAGAGCAACTGACGGCCATCGACTGGAAGCAGGCCACCGCACCCGTGGGGCGCCTGAACACCATCGCCTTGCTTGCCTTCCACATCCACTACTACATTACCGGCGTCCTGAACGTGTTGGAAGGCGGCTCGCTCGACATCCGCGACAAATACAGCTTCGATATGCCGCCCATACGGTCGGCGGAAGACTGGGATGCCCTGCGCAGCCAGCTCTGGCGCGATGCCGAACGCTTTGCCGAACGCCTGGAGCAATTTCCGGAAGACCGGTGGCTCGACGTTTTTGTCGACGAAAAATACGGAACGTACCAGCGAAACATCGACGGACTGATCGAACACAGCTACTACCACCTGGGGCAAATTGTGCTGATCCGGAAATTATTGGTGGAGGGTATTTCGAATGCCAATAGCTAACTTTGGTATTTCGAATGTCAATAGGTAACTTTAGGGCAAAAATTTATGGCCCACGAACCCGAAAAGCGGTTTGATCTAGCCGAAAACAAGCTGCTCACCGCACTAAAGCCGGCCTTTGCGCTCACCAACCAGTCGGAAATGGTGGCGCTGGCCGCCAATTACCTGATCGAAACGGCTTTCCGATTCATCAAACTCGGCTCCCGCGTGAAGCAGGAGATCGAAAAAAACCGGCTGGCGCTCGATGCCGCCATCAAGGCAGAGGGCATCTTCCGGGAGCCCGTCCATGTGGGCCTCGACAACACGATGGTGCGCAACTTCTGGTTCAACGGCCGGTGTAAGCTGCTGTATCCCAACGCTTACCAGCTGATGGAGCCCGAACGCACGCTGTTTGCAACAGGCACCGAAGCAGAAAAACAAAAAGCCTGGAAAATCCTGAAAGTGGCCTGCCGGGTTATTCCGGACTACCTGGACGACCAGAAGCTGTCCGACCCGCTGTTGCAGGAACTGGTGGGCAAGTGGATCGATCCGGGCAACAAAAACATCCGCGAGATCGTGCTCGACCTGGCGCCGTTTCTCGGTGAGGAAACCTTTTCGCTGAACGGCCTGAAGGAGAACCTGCGGGCCCACACCCTCGAAAAGCTCGCCTTCCACCAGTCCCGCCTGGACAAACTCACCGAAGCGCAACTCCAAACCGTCAATACGGCGATCAACGATCTGGTGTGGGGTGCGTTGGAGGAAGACGACAATTCGGTGGACAAAACCCTGGAATTTCTCGTGAACCGCCGCTTGCTGCACATCGACGAAGAAATTGATTTCCTGAACAAAGAACGGGAAAAATGGAGCGATCCGGACGCGGAACCATCTGCGACGGCAACCGAACGCGAAGCCCGGGATAAGGAGAGCCGGCGCATGGAAGCGCGGATCAAAGAACTGGAGGAACTGAAAGCCAAGCTTAAAGGTACATAAACGCAAAATGATGAAAAAATCCTGTTTAATATTTCAATGGATACTGCTGATCACGCTGTTGGCTGCCGGAGGCTGTTCCGTCAAAAACACCGAGGCACTAAAAGGCCCTTATCAGGACGCGCTGGAAGCCTACTACAGCGGAATAGAGACACAACGGTACGACGCGGCCCTGCAGAAGGCCACCACGGCACTGAAAGCAGCGCCCGACGACCTGGCCGTCCGCATGCTGCGCGCCCAGATCAACCTGATGCAATTCCGCGCGCTGATGGAACAGGGAAACCCGAACAGCGAGGCCGCCGGTGTGAAAACACGCCTGCTGGCCGACCTGCGGGTTATTGACGAAAACATGGACAAAATAGCCCCCGAAACCGACTGGGTGGCGCCGCGGGTGTTCACCACCGTCGGCGATGTGCTGTTGCTGGAAGGAAACCAGTCCCTGAGCAAGGCCGAAAACAGTTTTGACAAAAAGGACGCCTGGCAGACGATGGCTTTTTTCGAAGCGGCCGCTTTGTACTACATCCATGCCATCAAACGGAGCGAAACGGCAAAAGAACCCACACCCGGCATGCGCAATGAACAGGACAATGCCCGGGATGGGCTGGTGCAGTCGTACCACGGTTACCTCGAATCTATTGCCTTGCTGGAAAATGCGTACACGTCATCAGATGCTGTTTTCAGCCGCAACTTCGACCAGGAACGCCTGTCCACCATCGACCGGCTGCTGCAGTTGGTAGAGGGCAACACAGCATTTGTCCAGGAGCTGCCCGAAGTGCGCCTGCCCCTGGACCGCGTGTACCACCAGGAAGCCGATCAGCTGTTCGTGCTCATCACCACCCGGCAGGCAACGGACATCGACGGGCTGTGCGCCGGTGCCGCCCCCGATGCAAAAACGTTGCTCGAGAAACAAGCGGAGCTGTGGAAAAACCTGCACCGGATGGCCGCCCACCGGGCCATCTGCAGCATGCTGGGCGCGGAAGTGGTGTTCGTGGCGGCAGAGATGGAATTGGGCTACAACCGGGATGCGCAAAAGGCTTGTCCCTAGACAGGATTAAAACCAGTATACATACACAAATTCCATTACAACCAGAACACCCCTTCATTTCACTGACTATCAATATTTATAAGCCAGTCTGTCGACATACTGCCAGAAAATTTGTTATGCTGTATATCGAAAGTATATTGACTGGAATAAAAACAATAGCGCTAAATTTATCGCCTTCAAAAAACCCACACACGTTCGGCTTCAACCCGTTTCGACGAAATAATTCACCAGCTCACAGCCCATTTGATGAAAAATCTACTCTTTATCGTGGTATGCCTCTTTGTAGCGACCACACTCGGCGCCCAAACCACACAGGTGGCCGTCCTGAAACAGGAACAGGGCATGACCCTGATGGTGAACGGGCAACCGTTCATGATCAACGGCATGAACTGGGACTACTGCCCCATCGGCACCAATTACACGTACAGTTTGTGGAACCAACCGGACGACATCATCCGGGCGGCGCTGGACCAGGAAATGCCCCTGCTCCGGGAAATGGGCGTGAACGCCATACGCCAATACACCGGGGTGCCGGCCAGGTGGATTCGGTACATCTACGAAAAGTACGGTATTTATACCATGCTCAACCACTCCTTCGGCCGATACGGCCTGACACTGGGGGGCACCTGGGCGCCGAATACGGAATACGCCGACCCGCAGGTGCGCACCCTGCTGCTGAAGGAGGTTCAGGAAATGACCGCCGAATACAAGGACACCCCGGGGCTGCTGATGTTTCTGCTGGGCAATGAAAACAACTACGGACTTTTCTGGGACGGCGCCGAAACGGAGGATATCCCCATCGAAGACCGGAAATCTACCGTGCGGGCGGAGGCCATGTACCAACTCTTTAACGAAGCAGTCCGGCAGATGAAAACCATCGACAAGTCCCACCCGATGGCCATATGCAACGGCGACTTATTGTTTCTGGACATCATCGCCCGCCAGTGCCCGGATGTAGACATCCTGGGGGTAAACA
The DNA here is from genome assembly GCA_041736625.1 of Saprospiraceae bacterium. GTDB lineage: Bacteria > Bacteroidota > Bacteroidia > Chitinophagales > Saprospiraceae > M3007. Next base: position 9,595 of record JBGSTG010000136.1, read on the forward strand.
TGTACCGGGGTGTTTCGTTTGGCGACGCTTTCGAGCGGGTAAAAAACGAATACGGCAAACCCCTGATGTTCACCGAATTTGGCGCGGATGCCTTCAACGCCGTTTCCAACAGCGAAGACCAGCAGCCCCAGGCGGAATGTATGCTGAGCAACTGGAGGGAGATTTATGAAAACGCTGCCGGGCTGGGTAAATCCGGCAACTCCATCGGCGGCTTCACTTTTCAGTTCAGCGACGGCTGGTGGAAGTTCGGTCAGACCAGCAATCTGGACGTGCACGACAACAACGCGTCCTGGTCGAATGGCGGATACCTCAGCGACTACATCGAGGGCGAGAACAACATGAACGAGGAGTGGTTTGGCATCTGTGCCAAAGGCCCCACCGACGAACGCGGACTCTACCGCCTGTATCCGCGGGCAGCCTATTATGCCCTCAAAGAGGCCCACACCCTGAACCCTTACCAAAGCGGAACCACCACGGCATCCATCAACGCCCATTTCAGCCAAATCGGGGTTACCGATGCCGCCCTGAAGGCCCGCGGCGATCAGGCTGCCCTGAAAAGCGAACAATACGGTAAAATCTACATGAGCCGCCTGAGTGCCGAACTGAGCACCTTCAACACCGGCGGGCACCTCATCAGCACTCCCGATGAACCCGATCCGACCGAGGAAGTGTACCCCAACCAGCTGGGATTCGATCACATGCAGTCGTTCTTCTTCGGCGTCGGCGCTACCCCCGCACCCAACATGCGGGCCTCGGTGGAAATGAACGTGCTCGGCAACGTAGCGCTGAACCCCATCAACGAGATCTTCTACGAAAACCGGGGCCGGCCGGTAGTGGTCAACAACAACAACACAGGCAACCAGGTTACCCTCAACGATGTAAACCGCATTCAGGTGTACCGCGCCGAGATCGAATGGAACCACCGGGATTTCGACCTCACCGGCTTCTACCGTACAGGCCATTACCACTGGGGATATGAAGGCGACTTCTTCGGGCTGTACCCGGAAGCCAATTATGGCCCCACCATCGACATTTACAACGGCAACGCCCCCCTGGGCGTCGAGATCGACGGCAAACGCAAACTCAAGGGACTGAGCCTCGCCATGGGGCCCGAATTGTGGTGGGGGGCCAACCCCGCCGTGCTCCTCAAGTACAGCCGAACCGTGGGAGGGGTCGACCTCACCGGTATCTTCCACGAAGACCTGGCACAGCGCGGAACCACCGAAAGCTCCTTCGCCATCCCCGTGCCCAAAACGCGCCGGTTGACCCTGCACGCCAAAAAGGACCTGGGCAACCTGGGGCTCGAGCTCGGCGGCATCTGGGCCGGGCAGCCGCTGGTTGGCCGGACTTTCCAGATTGCAGACGGCGAAAGCGGCGATTACACCGTTTATCAGGATGAAATCCGGCCGGAAGACAACTGGGGCGGCAAGGTGAAGGTCACCTTCTCCAAAGGAAGGGTCAACTGGTACGCGCAGGCCGCCGCCATGGCCCTCGTGGCCAACGGCGGCGCCGACTACACCAAAACCTTCACCGGATGGCGCCTCAAAGACAGCGGCAGCGGCAACCAGTACAACTTCCTGAGCGGTTTCACCTACGGAATGGGCGATTGGCAGATAGCGCCCAACTTCCTGTGGCAGCGCCCCATCGAAGGCCCCATCCCCGGCGACGTGCCGGCCCCCGGCAGGCCGCGCAACATCCTCGACGACCCGTTCGTCGTGCGCGTCAACCGCGAAACGGTGGCCGGCGAATTGCTCCTCACCTACGACCCCACACCCGCCACCTGGATGTATGAATGGGACAATGACCGCGCAGAAGACGCCCGACTGGCCGTCAGCACCGGCTTCGTCTACCGCCACCTGCCCACCATCCAGGATGCCGCCATCGGTATCCTGCCCGACGGACGTACCACCTTCGCCTTTCCCGGCTCGGCGCCCGCCGAAGACCTGTGGGAGGCGTACGCCCGCATCGTTTCCAAGCTGAACCCGGAGTTGGGGCTCGTCGCCAACCTGTACACCGGCACCGCCCAGGCCAATGGCGACGACACCCGTACCATCAACCGCTTCGGCGCCGACCTCCGGCTCATCTACCAGTCCATTAAAGTGATCGGCGGCATCAAGATCAACGACTGGGGGCCTTATGACTACCACCGCGACTTTAACCTCACCTTTCCCCAGCAATACCTGCTCGACGTGTCCACCACCCTCGGCAAACCCAGCTGGCTCCAGCTGCCCAACACCGAAATCGGTGTCCAGGGCATGTTCCGTACCCTCGACCAGTACTCGCCGCGGTACGCCCCGACCACCACGATCAACCCGGCCGGGGAGGTCGTGCCCGACCCGACCGCACCCGGCTACCCCAACGGAAACGAATGGGAAATCAGAACCTACCTGCGCATCAACATCTTTCAATAGTCTGCTTCATACACAAACTGTCTTTCCATGAAAAACAAACATATCCTGCTCTTTGCAGCCATCGTTCTGCCGTTTTTCGGATGTAAAAGAGAGCTCGACGAGCTCGAACCCGCCACCTTTCCCACCAACGCCGAAGTGTTTATTGACGGCTTTACCCCCGACCTGATCTATGCCGCGTTTGGCGGCTCCGACGTGCGGGCTTTCGACGTCGATAATGAGGTGAAATACAGCGGAACGACCTCCATGCGCTTCGATGTGCCCGACTTCGAAGACCCGGCCGGCGCCTATGCCGGTGGTGTGTACCTGAGCAGCACCGGGCGCGACCTCTCCGGTTACACCACGCTGTCCTTTTGGGCCAAAGCGTCCAAGGCCGCTACCATCGACCTGATCGGGATCGGCAACGACCTGGGCGCAAACAAGTACCAGGCAGCTATTGCCGGACTCGATGTGAATACCAGCTGGAAAAAATACTACATCCCCATTCCCGATCCGTCCAAACTCACCGCCGAGCGCGGTATGCTGTTTTATGCCGAGGGTCCGGATCCCGTAGACGGCAAAGGATACACATTCTGGATAGACGAGGTGCAGTGGGAAAACCTCGGAACCATTGCGAATGCACGCGCCGTCATCCGGGACGGAATGGACGAAACCGTTCAGGCCGAAACGGGCAACACATTTACCGTTCAGGGATATACAATCTTCAACCTGCCCAACGGCGTGGATCAACAAGTGGCCAATTCGCCTGCTTATTTTGATTTCCAGTCGTCAAACCCGGCCGTAGCCACGGTGGACGCCGACGGACGGGTGACCGTGCTCGACGCCGGCACCGCCGTCATCACCGCTACGCTGGCCGGAGCACCGGCCCAAGGCTCCCTCACCATTGTCTCCACGGGAACCCCCGTGGCGCCGACGACACCGGCTCCTGCGCCTACCGTTCCGGCATCCGACGTCATTTCCGTTTTCAGCAACGTTTACAACAACGTCCCGGTCGATTTTTTTAATGGCTACTGGCAGTTTTCTACAGCACAAACATTTGACATACAAATTAACGGAGACGACGTCAAGCGCTACTCCATGCTCAATTTCGTGGGCATCCAGTTCACAAATCCCACCATCAACGCCACGGCCATGACCGACTTTCACATGGACATCTGGACGCCCGACCCCGTAGGGCCCGCCTCCGTGTTTAAAGTACTGCTGGTTGATTTGGGCGCCGACGGTTCTTTGGGCGGCAGCGACGACAAGACGCACGAGATCACCATCCCCGCCGCTCAACTGGCCAGCAAAAACTGGGTGAGTATAGATGTGCCGCTGTCCGCTTTCACCGGCCTGACCTCACGAGCGCACCTGGCCCAGATCGTCCTCTCCGGAAACCTGCCCAATGTTTTTGTAGACAACATATACTTCTACAAAAAAGGCGGCAGCGGCGGCGCCGAACCCACCGTGGCGGCGCCCACCCCTACCCTCCCACAGGCAAACGTTATCTCCCTGTTCAGCGACGCTTACACCAATGTACCGGTGGACACCTGGAGAACGCCCTGGTCGGCAGCTACCCTGACCGACGTGTTGGTGGCCGGCAACGCAACAAAAAAATATTCGGCGCTCGACTTCGTGGGCATTGAAACGGTCGTCAACCAAATCGACGCATCCGGTATGACGCACTTTCATGTGGATGTCTGGTCCTCCGACTTCACCTTTTTTGCCATCAAGCTGGTCGATTTCGGTGCCGACGGTGCTTTCGGTGGCGGCGACGACAAAGAACACCAGGTCGATTTTAATCAGCCGGCCAAAGGCCAATGGATCAGCTACGACATTCCCCTGAGTAACTTCACCGGGCTCACCACCCGCGCGCACATGGCCCAGTACATCTTAGTCGGACAGCCCACCGGCGCCAACACCGTATTTGTAGACAACATGTACTTCCACAAATAAACGCTTCCACGCTTTTTTCAACCTTCCAAACACTTCATACCATGGCGTATTTTCAAATAAAAACCTCCACCGGTCGCTGGATAAAAAGCGCCGCTTGGGCAACCCTGATGCTGACCCTGACACAATGCGACACCGACGATAAACAGGAGCTGGACAACCGCAACTGGCAGCTGGTGTGGAGCGACGAGTTCGACGGCGCCGCCGGCGAGTCGCCCGATCCAGCCAAATGGACCTACGACATCGGAACCGGAAACAACGGCTGGGGCAACGCAGAACTACAGTCGTACACCAACCGCCCCGAAAATGTAGCCCAGGACGGCAACGGCAACCTGGTGATCGCCGCCAAAAGGGAAACCTTTGCCGGCTCGGCCTTTACCTCGGCGCGCATCAAAACCCAGGGCTTGTTCGAACAAGCCTACGGCCGGTTCGAAGCCCGCATCAAAACGCCTTACGGACCCGGTCTGTGGCCCGCCTTTTGGATGCTGGGCGCCAACATCGAATCCACGCCGTGGCCCCAATGCGGCGAAATCGACATCATGGAGCTACGAGGGCAGGAACCGAACCTCATCGCCGGATCTGTACACGGCCCGGGCTACTCGGGCGGAAATGCCGTCACCAAAGCCTTCGGGTTTGCCAGTGCCCGTTTTGACACCGACTTTCACGTTTTCGCCGTCGAATGGGGGGGCTCCTACATCGACTTTTTTGTCGACCAAACCCTCTACCAGCGCATTACGCCGGACGACGTGACCGGTGAATGGGTGTTCAACCAGCCCTTCTTCCTCCTTCTCAACGTGGCGGTCGGCGGCAATTACGTCGGTTTCCCCACCTCACAAACGCCCTTTCCGCAAACCATGACGATAGACTACGTCCGGGTTTACCAGGAAGCAAACTGATCGCACCGGCAACCGGAAGCCGGTGCAAGCCGGCTATAATTTCTCCCATCAAGCGGAAGGAAGTATGACCCAACACCCAACACCTGAAACACTGGAGTCCGTACTCCTCGACGGCGAACCCTTCTACCGGATTGCACAGGTGGATGCGATGCGGCCGTTTTTTATGAGCATCGTCAGCGATGCCAACCACTGGATGTTCATCTCCAGCAACGGGGGCCTCACGGCCGGCAGAAAAAATGCGGATTACGCGCTGTTTCCGTATTACACCGACGACAAGATCACCGAATCGGCCGACATCACCGGGAGCAAAACCATTTTTCAGGTGCGCAAAGGCCACAAAATGCACATCTGGGAGCCGTTTTCCGAACGGCAGTCCGGCACATTTGACATCCGCCGAAACCTGTACAAAAACAAATACAGCAACAAGATCCTTTTTGAAGAGATCAACGACGACCTGGGACTCGTTTTTCAGTACCAGTGGAATGTTGGAAACACCTTCGGATTTGTAAAAAAATGCGCCCTGCGCAACGTCTCCGACGAGCCCCTGGGCATCTCCCTGCTCGACGGCATCCAGAATATCGTACCCTACGGGGTCGGCGGCGAACTGCAGAACCGGGTCTCCAATCTGGTGGACGCCTACAAACGCAGTGAACTTGACCCCGCGTCCGGTCTCGGCATTTTTGCGCTCAGCGCAATCATCGTGGACAAGGCCGAGCCCAGCGAGGCGCTCAAGGCCAACATCGCTTTCTGCGTCGGTCTGCGCAACCCGACATACCTCCTGTCTTCCTTGCAACTCAAGGATTTTCGACAGGGGGAAAGCGTCCGCCAGGAGGAAGACGTCAAGGGCGAGAAAGGCGCATATTTTGTACAACAGCAAGTCGAACTGGCGGCACATACCGAGCAACAGTGGATGATTGTGGCCGACGTCAACCAAAACCATTCCGCTATCGTTCGCCTGATCGAATCCATTAAAACGGATGCGGGATTGGGCGAGCGCATACGGCAGGATGTCGACCGGGGTACCGAAAACCTGATCCGGCTGGTGGCTTCCGCCGACGGCCTGCAATGCACGGAAGACCCCCTGAACGATTCACGGCATTTTTCCAACGTGCTGTTCAACATCATGCGCGGCGGCATTTTTGACGAGAACTATCAGATTGACAAGGCCGATTTTATCCGTTACCTGGAAAACGCCGGTCCAAAGGTGTACGAAAATAACGCCGACATTTGCCGCCGGTTGCCCGACCATTTTGCGCTCCGGACATTAAAAAACGCCCTGGCAAACGCCGACGACCCGGACTTCATTCGCCTGGCCACCGAGTACCTGCCCCTGAAATTCAGCCGTCGACACGGCGACCCTTCCCGGCCCTGGAATAAATTTTCGATCAATACCCAAAGCGATATCGACGGCGCCAAAATCCTGGATTATGAAGGCAACTGGCGCGATATCTTCCAGAACTGGGAGGCCCTGGCCGTTTCCTACCCCGCCTTTATCGAAGGCATGCTCTTCAAATTTCTCAACGCCTCCACCTTCGACGGGTACAATCCGTATCGGGTCACCAAAGACGGTTTCGACTGGGAAACCATCGAGCACGACGACCCCTGGTCGTACATCGGCTACTGGGGCGATCACCAGATCATTTACCTGTTGAAGTTCCTGGAATTTGCCGAGAATCACTACCCGGGGATGCTGGACGGCTTTTTCAACAAGGAACATTTTGTTTATGCCCACATCCCGTACAAGATAAAACCGTACAAGGACATTTGCCGCAACCCCAAGGACACCATTGATTTCGACTTCCAGCTCGACAAGGCCATCCGGACCCGGCGGGAAAAAGAGGGGGCCGACGGGGCGTTGTTGCCGGATAAAAACGGGCACATCGTACACGTCAATTTTGTCGAAAAAATACTGGCCACCCTGCTCGCCAAGTTGTCCAACTTCATCCTCGAAGGCGGCATCTGGATGAACACCCAGCGCCCCGAATGGAACGACGCCAACAACGCGCTGGTCGGCAACGGGGTGTCCATGGTTACGCTGTACTACCTGAATCGGTTCGTATTGTTTTTCCAGCAACTGTTGGAAAAAACGGAACTGGAAAGCGTCGACGTCTCCCGGGAGCTGGCTGATTTTTTTGCAAAAACGCGCAAGGTGTACGCCGACAACCTGGGCTTGCTGCAAGCTGCGATCCGCGACGAAGACCGAAAAAAAATGCTCGACGGAGTGGGCATGGCGGCTGGCGACTTCCGCCGGCAGGTATACGAGCATTCGTTCACCGGCGAAAAGCAGGCGGTACCCATCGCTGAATTATTTCGTTTTGCGGCACACGTGCGCCATTTTTTGGCACAAACTATCTCTGTCAACCAGCGCGAAGACCACCTGTACCACGGTTACCATCTGATGACCTCGGGCGAAAAAGCCGTTTCCGTAGAACCGTTGTATGAAATGCTGGAAGGGCAGGTGGCGGCGCTGAGCGCCGACCATCTGACGGCGGCGGAATCCGTTCAGGTGTTGGACGCGCTCCGAAAAAGTGCCATGTACCGGGCGGATCAGCACAGTTACACCCTCTACCCCAACAAGGCGTTGCCCGGTTTTTTGGAGAAAAACACCGTTTCCGCCGGGCACATGGCGCGATACGATCGGATAAAAAAATACATGGACCAGGGGGTTCCCGGCATCCTGGACAAGGACATCCGCGGCCATTACCACTTTAACGGAAACTTTAAAAACGCTGCCGACCTCCAGGTGGCGCTGGATGCGGCAACGCACCTCAGCGCCGGAGAAAAGGCCGAACTGCTCGCCCTTTTTGAAGAGCTGTTCCACCACAAAGCCTTCACCGGACGCAGCGGGACGTTTTTCGGGTACGAAGGCCTGGGGTCCATCTACTGGCACATGGTGTCCAAACTGCGCCTGGCGGTGCAGGAAATGGTCGTGCAGGCCGTGGGCACAAATGAAAGCCCGGAGGTCACCCATCCGCTGCTGACGCATTATTACGCCATCGCCGAGGGCATAGGCGTACACAAATCGCCCAAAGTGTACGGCGCGTTCCCAACCGACCCGTACTCCCACACCCCCCTCGGCAGGGGCGCCCAGCAGCCCGGCATGACCGGACAGGTGAAAGAGGATATCCTGTGTCGCTTCGGCGAACTGGGGGTCTTTGTGCGCGCCGGAATGTTGCACTTCCTGCCCTTCATGCTGCGCAAACAGGAATTTTTGACCGCACCGAAAACCATCGCCTACTACGATGTACAAGGTGAAAAACAACAAACGACACTGCCGGCCGGTACGCTTTTTTTCACCTATTGCCAGGTGCCGGTGGTCTACCGCTTGGGCGAACAGGAAGGCCTGGAGATGGTCCGCGCAGACGGCAGTACGCATCCCTCGTCGGGCTTGCGCCTGACCGAATCGGATACCCGCGCCATACTGGACCGCAGCGGCGAAATACGGCAGATCAACGTATGGATAAAACCTGAACGGTTATGGACACCCTGAGAAAAACGGATCGGATGCATCTAAGACAATTGGTTCAATCACTGTTGATTTTTACCGCCATGACCGGTTTGGGCTGTGAACAAAAAACAACCTGGCGTGTCGCCATTTATGAAACCTCAGCCGACGGCCGGAAACTGCAAGCAATAGCGCCCCTGGCCGTCGCCGAAAAGGCAACCCGGCTGGAGATTCGGCCCGAGGACGAATATCAAACAATTCTCGGCTTTGGCGGCGCCTTTACCGAAAGTTCGGCCTACCTGCTTAACCGGCTCAGCGCCGAAAACCGGGACAGCATCATACAGGCCTATTTCGGCGACACAGGCGCGCGCTACTCCCTGACCCGAACGCACATCAACTCCTGCGATTTTTCCCTCAGGCAGTACGCCTACGCGTCGGTGCCGGGCGACACCGCGCTGGCGCATTTTTCGATAGACGAGGACAGGCCCGACTTGATACCCATGATTCAGGCCGCCCAAAAGGCATCCGGCAGCGGGTTCAGGATCATTGCCTCGCCCTGGACCGCGCCGCCCTGGATGAAGGACAACAACCACTGGGTGGGTGGGCGTTTGCTGCCGGAATACCGGGACAGTTGGGCCCTGTATTTTTCCAAATATGTGCAGGCTTACCAAAAAGAGGGTATCGACATCTGGGGCATCACCGTCGAAAATGAGCCGCACGGCAACGGCAACAACTGGGAAAGCATGCTCTTTTCGCCCGAAGAAATGACCGAATTTGTGTCGGACTACCTGGGGCCACGCCTCGAAAACGACGGCCTCGGGCACGTCAAAATCCTGGGCTACGACCAGAACCGGGCCGAACTGCCCAAATGGGTGGATGTGATGTTCAAAGACGAGCACACCTCAAAATATTACGCCGGAACGGCCATACACTGGTACGAAAGCACGTATGATTACTTCCCGGAGGCGCTCCTGTACGCGCACCGAAAAGCCCCCGACAAACTGCTGATCCAAACGGAGGCCTGCGTGGATGCCGAAGTGCCCAAATGGCAGGACGATGCCTGGTATTGGCGCGCAGAAGCCACGGACTGGGGCTGGGACTGGGCGCCGGAGGACCAGAAACACCTCCACCCCAAGTACGTTCCGGTGTTCCGGTACGCCACCGACATCATCGGCTGCCTCAACCACTATGTGCACGGGTGGATCGACTGGAACATGGTGCTCGACACCCGGGGCGGACCCAACTGGTTCAAAAACTGGTGCGTCGCGCCGGTCATCGTGGACGTGGAAAAGGACGAAGTGTACTTCACGCCCCTGTACTACACCATGGCCCACTTCAGCAAGTTCATCCGCCCGGACGCCGTCCGGGTCGGTTTCGACAACCCCGACAAAGACCTGATGTTCACCGCCGCCAAAAACCCCGACGGCTCGATTGTGGGCATCTTGTTTAACCCGACCGACGATCGCAAATCCCTTGAAGTTGCCTTGTATGGGCAATCTTTTACGATCAGCATCAGCCCAAAAGCCATTCAAAGCATCGTGTTCAACCCGTAAAGCAACTGCCATGTCGCATTATCAAACCGCGTCCAAGGACAAAGTGCCCCTGCTGGAAAAAGCAGCCTTCGGCGCCGGTCACCTCGTGAATAATTTGTTGCCCGGCGCACTGGGTGTCTTTTCCTTTTTCCTGCTCACCGCATTTGGCATGGATCCGTTCCTGGCGGGTTTGCTGGGCGGTTTGCCGAGGTTTTACGACGCCATTACCGACCCCATTATGGGGTATATTTCCGACAACACCACCTCCAGGTGGGGGCGCCGCAAGCCGTATATTTTTGTCGGCGCCATCCTGAGCGGTGTCCTTTTTGCGGTGCTGTGGCAATTGGACGCCGAAAACTCCACCACCTACAATTTCTGGTACTTCCTGATCGTATCCATGATCTACCTGACCGGAAACACCATCTTTTCTACCCCGCTCATCGGGCTGGGCTATGAAATGACCTCCGACTACAACGAGCGGACGCGCCTGATGGGGTTCTCCCAGACGGTGGGCCTCTTCGCCTGGATGATCGTCCCCTGGTTCTGGGTGCTCATCGCCAACCCGGATCTGTTCGACAGCCAGGCGGAAGGCGTGCGCAAACTATCCGTGGTGGTGGGCGCGGCCTGTCTGGTGCTGGGTATCCTGCCGGCCATTTTTTGCAAGGAGGTGGACCAGACGAACCTGAAAAACCGGGATGAACTGAGCCTGAAAAATATTTTCAACAACCTGAAAGGCTTGTTCCGAAACATGGCCTTGATCACCCAAAACAAACCCTTTATGCGCCTGTGCGCGGCCACCTTTTTGGTGTTCAACGGGTTTCAAATGGTGGCCTCGTTCAGTTATTTTATCATCGTATTTTATCTGTTCAACGGCAAATACGAAGCGGCCGGGCACTGGCCTGCCTGGTTTTCGACGATCAGCGCTTTTGTCACGGCCATACTCATCATTCCGGTCATTACCTGGATGGCCAACAAATGGGGCAAAAGAAGAGCATTTATCATCGCCACCATCTTATCCATCATCGGATATGGCCTAAAATGGTGGGGTTTTAATCCGGACAACCCCTGGCTCATGTTTATCCCGATCCCGCTGATGTCGTTCGGCATCGGCGGCCTGTTCACGCTGATGATGTCGATGACCGCCGACGTGTGCGATCTGGATGAACTGAACAACGGCATGCCCCGAAAGGAAGGCACCTTTGGCGCCATTTACTGGTGGATGGTCAAACTGGGGCAAGGGCTGGCGCTGGTGCTGGGCGGGCTGCTGCTCAAAATCGTCGGCTTTGATCAAAACGCCGCCGTTCAGTCCGCAGAGACCATCACCCAACTGCGGATGGTGGACATCCTGATCCCCGCCACAACTGCCGCGATCGCCATTCTCGTTATGTGGAATTACGATTTATCTGAAGATAAAGCCCGGAAAATCAAAGAAGAACTGGTCAGCCGGAGAGGTGAATTGTAAGTCTCCCATGGCCAAATATCCATTTTCCCAACACCAGAAAGGGGGGAGGCTACGCCTCTGCTTTGACTGCAATTTCTTAATTTTGGGTATCTTACCCGCTAAATTTTATGTTATGAAATACGTTACACTTGCTTTGTTGCTCTTTGCTGCGCTGCTCGCCCATGCGCAACCCAACACGAGCGCACCCAACCCGCCCGCCCGAAACGCCACGGACGTGATTTCCATCTATGGCGACGTGTACACCAACATCTCCGGGGTGAATTACAACCCGTTTTGGGGGCAATCCGGCTCCGTCAACATCGCCTTTGACCCCGGAAACGGCAACCTGGCCATGGCCTACACCAATTTCAACTACCAGGGAACGGGATTTGAGGCCAATCCGCAAAACGCCTCGGCCATGGAGTTTGTCCACATCGATGTCTGGACGAGCAACGCCACCGTGCTCAAATTCACGCCGATCGACAACAGCGGCGTAGGGCCTGCTGAGTTTTTGGTGGACGTGCCACTGGTAACCAACGGTTGGAGCAGCGTGGATTTACCCAAAAGCGCCTTCACCGGCATGTCCTGGAACTCCGTTATCCAGCTGAAGTTCGACGCCCAGGCCGGCGTAACGCCGTGCGACATCTACCTCGACAACATTTATTTCTGGAAAAGCGGTGTGAATCCCGCAAGCGACGCCACGTTGAGTGTGCTGCAAGTCGACGGGGCAACCGTTCCCGGCTTTGTCCCCAGCGCCTTCAACTACACGTACGGCGTCCCGGGCGGCGGCGGCACACCCCAAATCACCCAGGCAACACCCACCAACCCCCTCGCTACTGTGACCGCCATCACCCAGGCCGGCGGCGTTCCGGGCCAGGCCACCGTACTGGTAACGGCCGCCGACGGCATAACCACCGCCACCTACACCGTAGCCTACTTCTTCAACTCTCCGGCCACCGGCGCCCCTGTGCCCACGAGCACAAACGTGATCTCCATGTTCAGCGACGCATATAACGATGTGACCGTAGACACCTGGAACACCCCCTGGAGCCAGTCGGGCTTCGAAGACGATACCATCGCGGGCAACCCCACGAAAAGGTACTTCAACCTGGGCTTCAACGGAATTGAAACAACCACCGCACCCATCAATGCGTCCGGCATGACCTTTTTGCACCTGGACGTGTGGACGCCCAACATCACGACCCTTAACGTCAAACTGGTCAGCTTCCTCGGCGACGGCTTCGGCGGCGCCAACGGCGACTCGGAAGCCGGCCTGAATTTCACGCCTACCCTCGGCGCCTGGAACCAGCTTCACATTCCGCTGGCCGACTTCACCAGCGCCGGACTCACCAGCCTGAACGACCTCAACCAGTACATCCTCACCAGCACCCCCTTCGGTCCCGGCGTTTTGTTTCTGGACAATATGTACTTCACTACCGATCAGCTCGTGGATACCGACGGCCCGGAAAGTGTTCAACGCAAGGTGGTCGTGTTTCCCAACCCGGCAGCCACCGGAACCCGGGTGTACATCACGGCGGAAGTCGCCAAAGTGGACGTTTACCACATGAACGGACAACTCATCCAAACCACCACCCTGCCCGCCATCAGCTTGCAAGGTTTTGACAAAGGGATGTACGTACTGAAAATCACGGACACCGACGGCGTTGTGCACACGGATAAATTGTTGGTGAAATAATAGACGCTAAGTTGACGATATTGGGCTTCAAGCCATGGTTTGCAGTGGCCTCGGAGAGGCCCAACATTTGTAGAAATACCAAGCGTATATCGTTGGGCCTCGCAGAGGCCTAACGTTTGTTCGGCATTCCGACCCGCGAACAAACGTTGACCCCCTCCGGGGCCCCAAAAATTTATGCAACGTATTCTACAAACGTTGAGCCTCTCAGAGGCATTTTGCGTTTAAGTTTGTGCCGTTGTTGGCGTCCTCGCCAAAAAACATACGGAAACGACTCATTTTGTCGTGAATTAGCGCCAATTCGCGTAATTCGCGGCAAATAATTCGGTCCATGTTCCTCTTTTACTGAATGCCGAGCGTAAGTGCCGGGGTGACTGACAGTCACCCAGACACTATCAGCCACTTGGGAACATGAGCCAATAATTCAGCATTGTTGAGAAATTCACTCCGCTCCAAAATACTGTGGATTGGCAGTTCAATATTCATCGGATTTTCTTCCCTTTTTGCGCAGAAAATCCCGGAAATAGGCATTCCCCGGATTGAGAATTACCATTCCGGTCAGTACCACAAACACGGGAAAATCTGGGACATCGCCGCTGCGCCCAACGGCATTGTTTATATGGCGGGTGACGCCGGTTTGTTGGAATACGACGGCCAAACCTGGAATCAATTCAAAGGAAGCAAAGGCTACACCCGTTCTTTGTTCATCGCCGGCGATTCGCTTGTTTATTCGGGTTCAGACCTGGATTTCGGCTGCTGGAAAAAAAACAAGCACAACCAATTTGAATATACCTCGCTGTATCCCTTCGGCAACGACCTGAATTTGGAAAATGAGGAGTTTTGGGATGTTTGGCCGCTGAATGACGATATTTTATTTATTTCATTTAACAATATATACGTTTATAAAAAAAACCAACTCATCAAAATTGCTGCTCCGGTTCGTTTTTCGGGCAGTTTTCAGGAAAAAGGAAAAATATACCTGGCAGATGAAAAAAATGGTTTGTACGAATTCAATGGCGTATCGCTAAAACTACTGTTTCCCTACCCCGCCAACAAACCCTTTCAGGTTGTGAGCATTTTTGAAACGGACAATGGGCTGATGATTGCTACCAAAAACAGCGGGTTGTTTTTGTACCAGACCGGCAAGCTTACCCCCGTTCAAAACGACATTTCAGCTTGTCTGAAAAAGGAACAGGTGTTCTGTTCCACGATGATCAACGACGCGTATTACGCTTTTGGCACCATTTTGAACGGATTGTACATCACCGACCTGGACGGAAACATCATTCAGCACATCAACAAGCAAAAAGGGCTGCCCAACAACACCATATTGAGCATGCATTTCACGCCAAACGGGATGTTGTGGCTGGGTATGGATTACGGGATTTCGGCCATCCATTTGTTCAACAACCTGACTTATTTTTTTGATTTCCAGGGAAACTTCGGCACTGCACATGCCGCCCTGTTGCAGGATGACCATTTTTACCTCGGAACCAACCAGGGATTGTATAAGGCCGATTGGCGTCGGCTGAATTTACATGCAGACAGCAACCCCTTTGCCCTAATCCAGGGCTCCGAAGGGCAGGTATGGTCCTTACAAACCATTAATGGAAGGATTTTTTGCGGCCACGACAAAGGGCTGTTCACAGTGGAAGGCAATACTTTTCAACAAGTACACAACGAACCGGGCGTGTGGACTCTGGTACCCTTCCAGGACAACTTCCTGCTCACCGGAAATTACAACGGCATTTCGGTGTTTAAAAGGAACCAAAACCGTTTCGATTTCTTCAAAAAGGTGGACCTGATCCTGGGCTCCTGTAATGAGCTGCTGATTGAAAAAGACACCGTTTTTTGGGTAAACATTCCCAATTTTGGATTGATTCGCTTCACCCTCGACGGTCATTTTGTCCCGGTCAGCAGAATGATCTTTCCCGCTACCGCATTCTTGGGAAATGCCCTGCATTTGATGAAGGACAGCCAGGGCATCCATTTGCTGACCAGTGAATACCGGTATCTGTATGATGCACAAATTGACTCCTTCAGGATACAGGAGGCCACAGTGGCGCCGAATGACATTGCAGGGTTGCTCGACGGGGTGTACGTGCCCTTGCAACTGGATGCACAGTACCAGCTCTATCCGATTTACAACGGCTTCGCCCTCCGCAATACGCAAATCCAACCGATTTCAGGGAACCGGGCCGGCGCCGTGCTGCTCCGGAAAATAGAAGCGTTCAACAACCAAAGCAGGCAATTGATTTCCCCGGATACGGCCATCCCGTATACGATGAATAATCTCCGTTTCCAGTTTGTGACGCCACATACACAGAAGGTTCTGTACCAATACCAGCTGTCCGGTTATTCAAAACAATGGAGCAAATGGACGACCGACACGTCGGTTGATTTTCTGAATTTAGGGGAGGGAAATTATACCTTTAAAATTAAGGCCAACATCAACGGCCGGATAACGGACCCGGTGGAAGCTTCCTTTCGCATTTTACCCCCCTGGTACCGCTCCAGAGTCGCATACCTGGGCTATCTGGCATTGTCGGCACTGCTGGTCTACCTGATCCGGATAAGGCTGCACTACCGGCTGCAGCAACAAAAAAAGGCGCTGCTGGAGCGCGAACAACTGTCGCTGCGCAAACAGGCCGAAAAATACCGGCAGGAGGCATTGCTCCAGCAACAGCAGCAACTCGAAGACGAAAAGAAAATACTCAACCGACAGGTGATCCAAAAAAGCGTGGAACTGGTCAAGCAGGCACGCGAAAACAAGAACAAAAACCAGCTGTTGCACAGCCTGAAAGAAAAAATGGACGAGGTGCAGCACGATCCCTCCCTCGGCAAAATGCGGCTGGCGGAAATGCAACGACTGCTTGACCTGTTTCTGGAAACAGACGACCGAACTTTCGAAATTCAAATGGACGAACTGCACCAGGAGTTTTTTAAAAAACTGCGGGATCAATACCCCGACCTGTCGCTGTACGACCTGCGCCTGTGCGGCTATTTGAAAATCGGGCTGAATTCCAAGGAAATCTCGGACATCATGAAGGTGCTGCCGTCCAGCATCAACGTGAGCCGCTCGCGCTTGCGCAAAAAACTGCATCTGCAAACGGACGATGATTTGTATGTTTTCTTGAATCAAGTGTAAGAATCGCTGATCTTTGCCTCCCTTTTTTCAGCATCGATCAAAACCGTTATGTCCTACGCCCAACGCATAGCCTCCCTGTTACGGATTCCCGCCGGTCGTGTACAATCCGTGATCGACCTGCTCGACAGCGGCGCCACCATCCCGTTTATCTCCCGTTACCGAAAAGAGGCCACCGGTTCGCTCGACGAGGTGCAGATCGCCGCCATCGCCGACCAACACAAAAAGCTCCGGGAGCTCGACAAACGCCGCGAGGCCATCCTGCACAGCATCGAGGAGCAGGGAAAGCTCACGCCGGCGCTGAAAACGGCCATTGAAAACGCGTCCACCCTCACCGAGCTCGAAGACCTCTACCTGCCCTACCGGCCCAAGCGCAAGACCCGCGCCACCGCAGCCATCGAAAAAGGCCTGGAGCCCCTCGCCCAACGCCTGTACGCCCAGCGCGACCGCGACGTGACGGCGCTCGCCGCCGTCTACCTCAACGAGCAGGTACCCACTGTGGAAGATGCCCTGCAAGGCGCGCGCGACATCATCGCCGAGTGGATCAGCGAGGACGTACAGGCGCGCAACAACACCCGGCGCCACTTCGAAAAGGGCGCCGTCATCGCCTCCCGGCTGGTTAAGGGCAAGGAGGAGGCCGCCGCCAAATACCAGGACTACTTCGAGTGGAGCGAAAAGCTGGCCTCCTGCCCCTCCCACCGGCTGCTGGCCATGCGGCGCGGGGAAGAAGAGGGTTTCCTGCGGGTGGCCATCGCGCCCGACGAGGAGCAGGCCCTTGCCGACCTTGAGCGCCGCTTCGTCACCGGCGCCGGCGGTGCGGCCGAGCAGGTGCGCACCGCCCTGCGCGACGGGTACAAGCGCCTGCTCCAGCCGTCGATCGAAACCGAATTTCGCAACAGCAGCAAGGAAAAGGCCGACACCGAAGCCATTCGCGTGTTTGCCGACAACCTGCGCCAGCTCCTGCTCTCCGCCCCCCTGGGCGAGCGCAGGATCATGGGCATCGACCCGGGCTTCCGCACGGGCTGCAAGGTGGTGTGCCTCGACAACAACGGCAACCTGCTGCACCACACCGCCATATACCCGCACGAACCCCAAAAACGCACCCTCGACAGCGCCGCCGAGCTGAAACGCCTCGCCGTGCAGTACCAGATAGACGCCATTGCCGTGGGCAATGGCACCGCCGGACGCGAGACCATGGACTTCCTGCGCGGGGTCGACCTCGGCCGTTCAACAGATATTTTTCAGGTCAATGAAGCCGGCGCGTCCATATACTCCGCCTCCGAGGTCGCGCGGGAGGAATTTCCCGCAGAAGATGTCACCGTGCGCGGCGCCGTCAGCATAGGCCGCCGGCTCATGGACCCGCTGGCCGAGCTGGTCAAGATCGACCCCAAGAGCATCGGCGTGGGCCAGTACCAGCACGACGTGCACCAGAACCAGCTCAAAGAAAGCCTCGACCGCACCGTGGAAAGCTGCGTGAACAGCGTGGGCATCAACCTCAACACCGCCAGCAAGCACCTGCTCACCTACGTGTCGGGCCTGGGCCCGGTGCTGGCATCGAACATCGTGCAATACCGCGCCGAAAACGGCCCGTTTCGCAGCCGCGCGGCCCTGAAAAAAGTGCCCCGCCTGGGCGACAAAGCCTTCGAGCAGTGCGCGGGGTTCCTGCGCATCCGCGAGGCCGACCACCCGCTCGAAAACACCGCCGTGCACCCCGAGCGCTACGCCCTGGTGGAACAAATGGCCAAAGACCTCGGCTGCTCGGTGGCCGACCTCATCCGCGACCCCGCCCGCCGAAAGGCCATCGACCTGAAGCGATACGTGCAGGGCGACGTGGGTCTGCCCACCCTGCAGGACATCCTGAAGGAGCTCGAAAAACCCGGTCTCGACCCCCGGGGCGCCGTCCAGCCCTTTGAATTCGGCAACGTGCGCAGCATCGACGACCTGAGCGTCGGCATGATCCTGCCCGGCATCGTGACCAACATCACCAACTTTGGCGCCTTTGTCGACATCGGCATCAAAGACAGCGGGCTGGTGCACGTGAGCGAGATGACCGACAAGTTTGTCAAAAACCCCGCCGACGTGGTGAAACTGAACCAACAGGTCACGGTTCGGGTGCTGGAGGTGGATGTGAAGCGGAAACGGGTAGCGCTTAGTATGCGGTTGTGATATGGATTTCGTATTGTTTATTAAACCAAATACCTTACTTTTATGGAAAAATTGGAATATTATGGGTACCACCCTACACATCAACCTTAACGCTTTGGACGAGTCCTACATTGAAGAACTCAGGCAACGCTTTGGCGCAGCGGAATTGGAAATCCGGGTACCGGAAATACCGGAAGACTGGCTCACCGAAGAAGGATTCTGGAGACTCATCGACTGCCTGGATTGGTCAAAGCAAGGGGACGATGATGCTGTGATAGAACCGGTGGTGCAGGCATTGGCCGATATGCCCACGGCCAACATTCACCAATTTGAGGACATCCTGGCGGAGAAACTATGGCTGTTGGACACCCGCCAACACGCAGAGGCATCCACGCGCGACAAGGACAACGACTACTTGTCGGTTGATGGTTTTTTGTACGACCGTTGCTGCATAGTAGCCAATGGCAAAGCCTTCTATGATGCGGTGCTACATGACCCCTCAAAGTTCCCGACCGGGCTTTCTTTCGAGCGATTACTGGCGGTGGCTCATTTGGCGCATGAACGCAAGACAGGAAAAGAATTCGTGCATATTTCTAAGAAATCGTACGAAACGTATAGCAATGAAACAGGTTGGGAAGATTAAAATCCGGATAAGCCATGCCCCACGGGAACTCACACGAAAACGAGAATCTGCATCACCTCTACGAGATAAAAGATGCCTTTGAGGGTGAAGTGTACAAGTACGGCATTTCCGATGATGCTATTGGAGCAGATGGCCTTTCAGCAAGACTGAGGGATCAACTATCCCTCTTCAATTTGGTCGCCAACTTTTTGCGTTTTGTCGGTCATATTCTGGTTCGGGATATTCCCGGAAGGAAAGAAGCCGAAAGAATAGAAGAGGAGTATATCCAACAACATGTGAAGGAATACGGCAAACGACCACGCGGCAATCGGGAAAGACGATGAACCAGCAGGTCACGGTTCGGGTGCTGGAGGTGGATGTGAAGCGGAAACGGGTGGCGCTTAGTATGCGGTTGTGAGTGGGGCGGCCCGCAACCGAGGCGATGGCTCGCAGCCATCGCCTCGGTACGCAAGCATCGGGCTCGAGATGACAGCACCGCGTTAAGCGAATGAGTTTCCTCGGCCTACGGCCTCGGAATGACAATGGCCATAGAGGATAAAAGGGGCGTAACGCTTGGCCCCACACACGAACGTTTACCGAAATGCATCCCACGCCGCCCAGGGTGAGGGGCCAGGCGCTACCCCCTCTTCTTTTTAAAAGCCCTTGTCATTCCGAGCCCGAAGGGCGAGGAAACCCATCGTAGAGACGTTGCATGCAACGTCTCTACAACACGCCCACACCGGATTGCCGCACACGTAGAGACGTTGCATGCAACGTCTCTACGATACACGCGCACCGAATTGCCGCCACGCGTAGAGACGTTGCATGCAACGTCTCTACACCCCGACCATACCCCTAAATAAATTTTTGGGGGTCTGTGCCCCCACCCACCCCCTTACCCGTCGCCACTGCTCACAGGCCCCCCTGCAGCCGGGGCGGTCGGTCGTCCCTCCCTCCCTTGCCCCCCGCCTGCGGGCCTGCTCGCCCCGGAATGCCCGCTCCAGCTCAATGGATGGCCGGATCGGCAGGGCACCTCACTGGAGGGAACGAGCGACGCGGAAACCATAGAGGATGAAGCGAATCACCGGCGAGAGGTAGTAGCGGCTCGCTACACGGCAGCGGCCGGCGCTGCTGCCCCACGAGCCGCCGCGGAGCACGTGGTACGAACCCTTAGCCGGGCCGGTTGGGTTGCTGACCGGCCCTGAAGGGTAATCCCCGTACCAGTCCGCGCACCACTCCCACACGTTGCCGCTCATGTCGTACAGCCCCAGTTGGTTTGGGGGTTTGCCACCCACAGGGTGGGGTTTTCCGCCAGAATTCTCTCTGTACCACCCCACCTCATCCACGTCATTGCTGCCAGCGTTGGTGAAATGGTCTTTTGCCCCTTTTTCTCCGCCGCGGGCAGCGTACTCCCACTCTGCCTCCGTTGGCAGGCGAAAGGGTGCACCGGTTTCTTCGGAAAGCCAATTGCAATAGTCGACTGCATCCTGCCAGGTTACGTTGACCACCGGTCGGCGTCCCCGGCCCCAGCCGGCGTCATCCGGTTTTTTTCGTTTGGTTTTGTCGCAAAAAAGGTCGTACTCCTCAAAGGTGACGGCGTACTTTCCCAGGAGAAAAGCAGCAAGTTCGACCGTAAAATTACTGCCTTTTTCTCCCATGTTGAATTGCCCTCCGGGTACCAGAACCATGTTGAAAACACCGGTCAGCAGTCGTTGGGCAAAGTCCATGCCGGCAAAATCGATCTCAGCCAGCGCTCCGAGCAATGCGGCATTTTGGATCGCCTCACGCGATAACAAATACTCCATGATGGACTTGTGGGCGAACTTCCAGTTTCCCAGTGCATCGCAGGTGAGCAGGGACTGACCGGTAATCTGGTCGGGCCTCAACTCAATGGCATTTTCCTGTGCAATGGCCACCGTTTCTGCTTTGTTGAGCCACAGCCGTTTTTCATCTTTCCATGTGTAGAACAAAGCCACGGCGGTCTGTTGGGCATACCGGCGCAGGTTTTCCTTGAACGCCTGGTGATCTGCCCTGCCGACCCGTTTCTCCGCTTCCCGTTCGAGCCAGCAGTCGATGAGCGTTTCGTAGGTATCGGTCAAATGTTGAAATTTTTTCCCGGAGTTCACCAGATCCCGGATGTAGCTCAGCAACATGGGGCGCACCACCAATTTTGGCGCTTCCTGTACGATCTCCAAAGCCCGGCGTTTTTTGTCCACATTCCAGATGGTCAACTGGCGGGTCAGCGGATCGAAATTCCACAAGCCCAGGCGACCGTACACGTGATTCAGGTATTGTTTGGCTTCCGGTAGGGTAAATGGGGAAAGGTAAATTTTATTGAACGTATAATAGCCTTTTTCATCCGGACGACGAAGACGCAGTTCAAAGGGGTCGTCCTCCTGTCCGGGAAAATATTGGGTACGACAGGTAATGACCACCTCGCTAAAATCCTGAGTGGCCTCCATGATTTCATCCACCCGACGGCGAAAGGCCTGTTCCTCGTTTTCCTGGCCCCGGGGCAGGATGTTCGGGTCTTCATCCAACGCGTCCAGCAACAAAATGGTGTGGGGCGCTTCTTCCGGCTTGATGCTGCGGATCTGATCCAGGGTTCTGTGGTCGCCCAGCCGCAGCAGCTTCATCTTTTGATTCCGCCTGAAATTAAAAAAGGCGTGATAGCGCACGTACAGGTTGATCATAAAGGTGGTTTTGCCCATACCCGAATCGGCGATAATCAGGTAGAACCGATCGTTTTCCCGCTTTTCGTTGAATGCCGTTTTCAGGAAATGCGAAATGAGGGCTTTGCGACTTACGTCGTAGCGGTGGGTAAAGGCCGGTTCGTCCTGGCGTGCGGGCGACGTACTTTGGCCATGGGTCGGAATGTAGTAAATGAGCGCCTTTTTAACCGTGAAATAGTCAAACTGCGGCTTCAGGTTCATTGCTGTTCGCTTATCCCGATACCGACTCGTTAGCGCAACGTACAAAGTGTAAAGGCCGTAACTCAGCGCGGCCAGGATCACTGCAGCCAGGGCTGCGCTTTGTTTTTCAGGGAATCCGAGCGACCGCAGCCAGTCGGCAAAAGGCAGGAGGTCAACCAGGGCTTCGAAGAACTTGTCCATAAGCGTTTACATTCAGGGGTATAGGAAGTAAAAGTATGAACGGGCGGCAGATTCGCCGATCAGGTCAGGTTGTTTTTTTAAAAAAACATTTTGTTTTACTTAAACTTCCCTTAACTTTGCCCTATGTACTATCGGAGAAAAACGGCCCTTGCCCTCCTGCAACACTTTGATGCAGGTCTGGAAAAACTAAAGCTCCAGAAGCTGATGTTCTTATTCGCTCAGGGGCATCCGGATGCGCCTTATGGGTTTGTTCCTTATAAATACGGGTGCTTCTCCTTTACGTTGAACGCCGACCTGTCGGCCCTGGCCAAAACCGGGTATGCGGAGGAACTGGGAAAAATGTGGCGGGCGAGCAGCAAATCAGACTATTTTATACAACTCAAAGTAACTGACCGCCAACGGCTACGCGCCATACTGCACGTGTACGGCCAGAAGTCCGCCGACGAACTGATCGACCTCACCTACGTAAAGCACCCTTATTTCGCCATCAACAGCACCATTGCACCCGCACGATTACCGCAGGAACAATACCAGCAGGTACTGGCCGCCAAACCCGTCGGCCATGAGCCCTGCCTGTTTACCATAGGATACGAAGGCCTCAGCCTCGAAATGTATTTGAACAAACTGATTCGAAACGATGTGCGCGTGCTGTTTGACGTACGTCGGAACCCCCTGAGCATGAAGTACGGTTTCCACAAATCCCAGCTGCAAATGGCTTGCGAAGGTGTGGGCATCGCCTACCGCCATTTGCCCGATTTGGGCATTGCATCGGAACTGCGGCAGCAACTCGACAGCCAACAGGACTACAACGAACTGTTTCAGACGTACCGGCAAACCTGCCTGCCGACGACCAGAAGCCTGCAACAGTCCATACTGGACGCGCTACATACCCATCAACGGGTGGCCCTTACCTGCTTCGAAGCCGACATCCACCAATGCCACCGCAAGCCATTAGCCGAGGCCATTGCCCAATTGGAGGGATTTTCTTGTAAAATGCAGCATATTTAAAATGTGACGCTTATGCCCCAAATACGTGTACTCATCACGGTAAAAACCTACCCTACGCTTTCACAGAAATATGACGAACTGGTGTGTACCGCCGGTTTCAGGGAAGATGGTTCCTGGATCAGGATTTACCCCATACCTTTCCGGCAACGCCCCTATCAGGAGCAGTATAAAAAATACCAATGGATTGAGGTTGATCTGGTAAAAAATACCAGCGACTTCCGACCGGAAAGCTACCGCCCGGCCGATTTGGAAAAGCCCATTGAGGTGGTCGGTGAATTGCCGGCAGACGGAGACAACTGGCACGAAAGAAGAAAAATCGCATTGCAACATGTTTATCGCAATATGGACGTGTTGATCGCCGAAGCCAAAGACCCGGCTGTGCAGACATCCCTGGCCACGTTCAAACCAACCCGGATTCGTGATTTTGTGTGGGAAGCGGAAGAAACAAGAGTGTGGCCCAGAGAGAAACTGGATCGAATGAAGCAAATGAACTTGTTTGAACCAGCCGGGGAAGAGCGTTTTTCGGTTGTGAAAAAACTACCCTACAAATTTTCTTACATATTTGAAGACGAAACAGGTAAATCCAGAAAACTCATGATCGAAGATTGGGAAACCGGCCAATTATTCTGGAATTGCCTTCAACAGCACGAGGGAAATGAGGAAAAAGCCTGTGAGGATGTCCGGAAAAAATACTTCGACGATTTTGCCCAAACCAAAGACCTGCATTTTTTCCTGGGCACTACCTACCAGTTTCATAAGATGGCGCCTAATCCATTCATCATCATTGGTACTTTTCACCCGAAGTTTACCTCACAGACGAGATTGTTTTGAGCAGGTGGGGCGCCGGATAAGTGTCGGCGTGACTTCGAAGTCACGCCGAC
>JBGSTG010000017.1:0-23759 GCA_041736625.1 Saprospiraceae bacterium
GATATGACTTATTTGTTGGCCCGCAGCGATCAAGGGGCCGAAGTACTGGTTGGCCAGTATCTGCGGGAACGTGGGCTCGTGCGTTAAGTTCCCGTGGGCGTGGGCGTGGGCGTGGGCGTGGGTGTGGCCGTGGGCGTGGGCGTTGGCGTGGCCGTGGGCGTTGGCGTGGCCGTGGGCGTAGCCACGCCCACGCCAACGGCCGCCACCACCGCCACCAGCAGTTTATTTAAAGGCAATCGTGTTTTATTCCTGAAAAGCCATAAAAAGCGCAACGACACCCGTGTTGGGCGACAAAGGGTCGCGTAACGTTGTAGTATAAGAGGGGTTGCAATAATTGAGGCCGGCATCGCCCAGCAAAACGTCTTTTTCACCGACATATTCGTATGAAATGGTAGTGGATTTGGTCACGGAAGCCGAAAATTCAAATGCACCCGTATTGGGTGTGCCGTTCATCAGGCCCAACGAAACCTTGGTAGAAGCCGAGCGGCTGGTTGATATGGTATTGGTTTGTTTGACCGTCACTTCATCGTGTTCGGACATGCTAACCAATATGGAGTTGCCGTAATGGTTGCCGTCCCACTGGTTGGTTCCGGCCTGGTCGAGAAAGCGGACGATGAAATTGGAAGCGAATATGTCTTCGGGAATTCGAACGGTTTTGGGTACTAAAAACAGCCGGAGGTTTCCCAGTCGCCAGACGGCAAGGCTGCCGGGCGGTGGATTTTGTGCATTTCCAAAAACGGTGTGGAAGGCGGTGGTGGCCGTGAAGCCCACCTGCTTCGTCCAGGTATTGGACGGGCACGGGCTCGAAGCTGAGGGGTCACCACACATTTGGGCCGTTAAAAATCTGAAAACCAGCAGAAAAAAATCTTCGCCACCCGGTTGATTATTGACGATGCCAAAGCCGGACCCATTGGTAAATTCAAAACCGTCAATGTAGTTATACTCGTCCAGGCAATCCCTGTCACACACTTTTACGCAGGTTGAAGGAGGGGGAGAAGCGGGTAATGGGGGCGCGCAAACCGAAAAGGCCAGCGTCTGCGCTTCCAACACCGGGAACAACACATAACCGCCCACCGCTGGAAGCGCCCGGCCTCCAAAAGCGCCGGGATTTGCCATGAGTTGTGCGTGCCACTGCGTGCAATTGTTCCCTGTGAACCACGCTTCCAGGGAAGTACCGTTCCACAATCGAGGCGCTTGTTGCGCGATCAGTAAAGTATGTTCGCTTTCCTTGACCTGCAGGGGAAAATGTTCGAAGGGCGTGGAAAGATTGCGGGAGGTATGCCACTGCTGACTTATGCCATATCCAAACCAACGGTCAAAACCATTTATGCTCGTATATGCCTTTGATAAACAAGGCCATACGCCAATAGAAGTGCCCTCAGCCGCCAGGTTTATATCAGGGTTGGCCAAAATTGCCCCCACCCAATCCGGGAAATCCAACACCATATTGGGTAGGATACTGGAGGCGTTTTGCAGGACGGACGCCCAGGCTCCCTCCGCCTCGTTGCTGCTGTTTATGGATTGCAACAAACGATCCTCAAAACGCTGCCCATTGAAAAGTTGCCTATCTTTCAAATCCAGGTAAAATGCCTCCTTTGATTCGTTGGATTCTGTCAGGATATGCGACAGTAAAAAGGACGTGAATTGATGATCGTTCAGGTTTCTCGCAATCAGCTTGGCAAGTATTGCCTTCAACAGGTCCTGGTCTTCGAGCTGGGACAGGTTGTAGTCGTCGGAGGTGTTGGATACCATTGACCCCCCGCCTGCGTCAGGCGTTTCCGGGAAGAAGGGCCATTCTTTTGACTCGCGCCCACACGAAACCAACAGCAACAGCAAGGCAAAAACAAAAAGAAAAGTTCTCATATTTAAAGGTTTTTGGAGTGAACATTCTGTGGAAGCATAAGAATTGGTTGTAGAGGAGTACGATATACAAAGGTGAATTAATTTCCCATTCTATCAATCACTTCCATACAAAAAACCGGCCCCAAGAAACTTGATTAACAACGATTTAACCACCATTAGCCCACGGCTTCAGCCGTGGGATTCGCGAACCCCCGCCCCAAACATCCGAAGCGCATTCTCCGTAGTCCGTTCCGCCACCACACCCAACGGCAGTTCGTACACCTCTGCCAGGCGAGCAGCCACCTCGCGGATAAAAGCGCTCTCATTGCGCTTGCCGCGGTGTGGTACCGGCGGCAGATAAGGCGCGTCGGTCTCCAGCACAATGTGTTCGATGGGAATGTCCCGGACGACGTCGGCGACGCCGGATTTCGGGTACGTGAGCGTGCCGCCGATGCCCAGCATGAACCCGCAGTCGATCATCTCCCGTGCCTCCTCCGGGGTGCCCGAAAAACAGTGAAAAATACCGCGCAGGCGCCCGTCCTGACTGGCGCGCACCATATCCAGCGCCTCGCGGTTGGCTTCCCGGCTGTGGATGATTAATGGCCGGTCCAGGTCTTTCGCCCATTCAATGTGGCGCGCAAACGACCGTTGCTGGATGGCGAGGGTCGATTTGTCCCAGTACAGGTCAATACCTGTCTCACCGATGCCCGCCCAGGCGCGTTCTCCGAGCCATTTTTCGACGACCGACAGCGACTGCTCCCAGGTGTCGGGTTGCACCGACGACGGGTGCAGGCCCATCATGGCAAAGCAGTGTTCCGGAAATGCCGCTTCGAGGGCCAGCATGGGATCGATCGACGCCGGGTCGATGTTGGGCAGGTACATGCGGGTCACCCCTGCGGCGATGGCGCGCCCTACCATCTCGGGGCGGTCGTGGTCGAATTTATGGGAGTAGAGGTGGGCGTGGGTGTCGATGAGCATGTTGTTGCAGTTGCAGTTGATGGCTTTCGGGTCGCACAAACCCGGGCATTATCGGGTACTTTTTACCGAATTGGGCAAACAGCGCCGACGCTGACGGAAAAACCATGTACTTTTGATACAGTCCGGTCCGTCGGGCAAAGGTAAACAACGGTTGCTGCCTGTCTGATGTTGGCGGACAAAGTTGGCGACTACTTATTGAACATCTATTTATATGCAGGTGCAGTCTGGACTGAAAGAGAACATCGGGCAGTTTCTGCTATTGGTGCTCGTCAACGCCTTTGTCGGCGGCATGGTAGGCATGGAGCGCAGCATTTTGCCCCAGATCGCCGAGGTGGAGTTCGGCCTGGCGGCCCGCGCGGCGGTGCTTTCGTTCATTGTGGCTTTCGGCACTGTTAAGGCGGTGGCCAACCTGTTCACCGGGACGATCGCCGGACGCTGGGGCCGGAAAAAGTTGTTGCTGCTCGGCTGGGTGCTGGGGTTGCCTGTGCCTTTCCTCCTGATGTACGCACCTTCGTGGGAATGGATTCTCGCGGCCAACATGCTGCTGGGCGCCAACCAGGGTTTTGCCTGGTCTGCCACGGTCGTAATGAAAATAGACCTGGTGGGTGAGCGCAACCGCGGGCTGGCGATGGGCCTGAACGAGTTTGCCGGTTACCTCGCCGTTGCAGCGGCGGCACTGGCCAGCGGGTGGGTAGCCGGTCGCTACGGGTTGCGGCCCTATCCTTTCTACCTGGGTGTTGTGTTGTCGGTTGCAGGGTTGCTGCTGAGCCTGATTTGGGTGAAAGACACGCACAGCCACGTGCAGGCAGAGGCGGTGACCAGCCGCACGCCCCGGTTGCAAAATGTGTTTGCCGACACCTCCTGGCGGCATCCGAACCTGGGCTCCGTAACCCTGACAGGTCTGGTTAACAACCTGAATGACGGCATGGTATGGGGGTTGCTGCCGTTGCTGCTGGTGCAAAAAGGATTTTCCCTGTCGCAGACGGGCGTACTGGCGGCCGTCTACCCGGCGGTTTGGGGGGCAGGGCAGGTGTTCACAGGCAGATTGTCCGACCGGGTGTGCAAAAAAGACCTGCTGTTCCTGGGCATGGCTTTGCAGGGCGTCGCTTTGGTAGGCATGGCGTGGATGAGCCGTTTTGAGCACTTTTTCCTGGCGCTCTCCCTGCTTGGAATCGGAACGGCGCTGGTGTACCCTACCTTTTTGGCGGCCATCGCTGAAGACACCCACCCGCTCGACCGGGCGAACAGCCTGGGTATTTTCCGGTTCTGGCGGGATTTGGGTTACGCCGTCGGCGCCCTTGTTTGCGGACTGCTCGCCGACCGGATCGGCATCCCGTACAGCATCGTTATTGTCGGAATTTTGACCGTACTGGCTGGCGGACTGGCCTATGGACGGATGGCTTGCCCGAAAGAGGGGCGTAAGATATCCCTGACAACCGCTAAAACACGATTACCATGAACATCTTATTTATTGTCAACGACGCGCCCTACGGCAGCGAAAAAATGTACAATGCCCTGCGGCTGGCGCACCAGATCACCAAAGATTCACCCGATACCGGCGTTCGGCTGTTCCTCATGGCCGACGCCGTCGCTGCCGCCTTGCCTGCCCAGAAAACACCGGACGGGTACTACAACATTTCCCGCATGCTCAAACTGCTGCTGAACAACCGCGCCGAAGTGAAATTGTGCGGCAGTTGCGTGGATGCCCGCGGTATGCGCGAACTGCCCCTCCTGGAAGGCGCAGCCATCAGCAACATGCAGGAGTTGGCGGCCTGGACCATTACAAGTGACAGGGTGCTCGTTTTTTAAAATAAAAAAAACGCAACAGAATGATTGCCATTCCATTGCGTCTCAGGTCGGGATGACTGGATTCGAACCAGCGACCTCGTCGTCCCGAACGACGCGCGCTACCGGTCTGCGCTACATCCCGAATCCGGTGTGGGTGTGGGTGTGGGTGTGGGTGTGGGTGTGGGTGTGGTACGCGTACTCATTTCACTGCTTGGTAGAGTCGCGTTCTCCTCGGTGGAATGAGGGCGAGTATCACACCCACACGCACACCCACACCCACACCGGATTGGAGCCAGACAAGGGATTTGAACCCTCGACCTGCTGATTACGAATCAGCTGCTCTACCGCTGAGCTAATCTGGCTTGAAAATTTTCCTCTTTTGGAAAGCGGACGCAAAGATACGTCGCCGGACAGAAATTATGCAAGTTTTTGCCTGAAATTTCTACACGGATTTCGTCTTGATCCAGGTTTGGTAACCCGCACTGTCGGCTTCCGGTCGGTTTTTAGGCGTTACCCGCAGCGGTTCGCAGGGTCTGAGGGATTGGTAGCAGGCTTCCGGCAATTGCTGGTACAGGCGGGTGCCTTCGGTTTTCCAGACGATCATCTCGTCGCTCACTTCGCGGATGATTTTGCCGGGATTGCCCACGACCATGCTGCGGGGCGGAATTTTTTCGCCGGCTTTAAGGAAGCACAAGGCGCCGATGATGCACTCGTCGCCGATCTCCACCTCGTCCATCAGCACGGCGTTCATACCCACCAGGCTGTTGCGGCCCACGGTGGCGCCGTGCACGATGGCGCCGTGGCCGATGTGCGCTCCTTCGCGCAGGTACACCGTGATGCCCGGGAACATGTGCACCGTGCAGTTTTCCTGCACATTGCAGCCGTCTTCGATGACGATGGCGCCCCAGTCGCCCCGAATGGCCGCTCCCGGGCCTATGTAAACATCTTTGCCGATGAACACCTGGCCTGTGACAACGGCCTGCGGATGCACAAAAGCACTTTCGTCCACCACCGGACGGTAACCGTTAAACGCGTAAAACATGGTTCATGCTCGGTTTTTATGTCAAAAAAAGACGGTTTCCCGGATGCGCTCCCGGGTACCGTGCAATTGTCCTATTTTTGGGGATCGGTATAACCCAGCTAAAGTACGCCTTCAGACATGCGCATTGTTCTTTTTTTGCCGTTTTTTTTTCTGCTCGCCTCTGGAACGACACAGGCGCAGGTGCTCCAACAGTTTGAGCGCATACAAGCCCCGGTGCTGGTGAACGGTCAGCTGCTGCGCGATCCGTTTACCGGTGGCATGAACGCGCCGCAGGCTTCTGCCGCCGACCTGAACCAGGACGGGCTCCTCGACCTCGTGCTTTTCGACCGCGTCGGTTTCGTGGTGCTCACCTACATCAACACCGGGCTGCCCGGCGCCGACGCATACCGGTACGCCCCGGAATACGCCTGCAACTTTCCGACGCTGAACGACTACGCCATCCTGTACGATTTCAACCGCGACGGCGCCTACGACATCTTCTGTTGCTCCCATCAGGTGGGCACCCAGGAAATTCAGGTCTACGAGGGCTTTTTTGAAGGCGGGCAATTGCATTTCAAACCGTTTTACTTCAGCTATCCGACCTGCAGCACCTGCAACCCTCTGTACGTCTATTACCCGGACACCGACCAACCCGGTTTCTGGAACAACCTGGCCATTGCCCGCTCGGATATACCCGGGATCGAGGATGTGGACGGCGACGGCGACGTGGACATTGTAGCCTTCGAATTCGGCCTCAGCACATCCCTGTTTTGGATGCGTAACACATCGGTCGAATCGGGTTTTGGGCCGGACAGCCTGCACTTCGTGCTGGAGGACGTATGCTGGGGCCGCATATACGAGAGCGGCATCGAGCGCTGCAGTCCGCGCATGAGCCCTAACCCTACCGTGTGCGCCTCCCCGCTCACCGGCCCGGCGGAGGCAGAGGAGCGCCACAACCTGCACCCCGGCGCCAGCCTTATGCTCTACGATCAGGAGGGCGATGGCGACAAGGACCTCGTGATGGGCGGCATCAATTTCGACTGCCTGGCCATGCTTACCAACGGCGGAACGCCCGACAACGCCTGGTTTACCCAGCAGGACTCCGCCTTCCCAGGGTACGACGTGCCGGCAGAGTTGCCCATTTTTGTCGGCGCTTATTACGCCGACCTGAACAACGACGGGCGCAAGGATATGCTGGCCTGCGTGAACAACCCCACCTCGGGTGAAGACCGCAACGGCATGTGGCTTTACGCCAATACCGCCCCCCAGGGGCACTATTTTGAGCTGCAAACCCAGCGTTTTCTGATCGACCGCACCATTGACCTGGGCACGGCCACACATCCGGCCTTTGCAGACGTAAATGCCGACGGACTGCTGGACATGGTGGTGGGCATCAGCGGTTTCTACACACCGGCGTCGACGGACAACGGCCGCCTGTACCTGTTCCTCAACACCGGAACGGCCGGCGCACCGGCGTTTTCGCTCACCGACGACGACTGGTTGGGCTTTTCCGACTTTGCACCGGATGAATACGACTTTTCACCCGCCTTCGGTGATATCGACAACGACGGCGATGTCGACCTGGTGGTGGGCTCCTTCACCGGATTTCTCTTCGTTTACCTCAACCAGGCGGGTCCCGGCAACCCTATGAACCTGAAGCGCGACCCCAGCCCTATGTGGACGGGCATCAACCCGGGGCTGTCGACCGCGCCGACCATTATCGACCTGAACAAAGACGGTTTGAGCGACCTGATCCTGGGCGAACGCAACGGCAACCTGAACTACTACCAAAATTCCGGAGCAGTAGGCGCCCCGATTTTTTCAAGCACCCCGACCCTGTCTAACCTGGGCGCCGTGAACACCCGGGCGCCAAACGAGTTTGTGGGTTTCAGCGTGCCGGTGCCGGTGCAACGCCCGGACGGAACGACCTGGCTGCTGGTGGGCACCCAAAGCGGGGTGCTGCAACTGTACCGCGACCTGGCGCCCGTCAGCGACGCCTTTCCGCTGGAATCATCCGCTTGGGGAAACCTTGACGAGGGCAACCGCAGCCACCCTGCGCTGGCCGATCTGGACGGCGACGGGATACTGGACATGGTGGTGGGAAATCGCCGGGGTGGGCTCAGCCTTTTCCGGACGGAACTGGCCGACTGTACGACCTCGACCGAAGCAGGATCGGGACCATCACAGGTGGTCATGACCGTATGGCCCAATCCGGCAACAGACAAAGTCTGGGTGAATACCGGCGCAGCTGAACCTTTCTTTTGGCGGGTCAGCGACGTGCAGGGGCGCATCCGCGCAACGGGTCAGGCCGAAGGGCCTGTGGCTGAATTGCCGACGGGCGAATGGGCCTCCGGTGTGTACCTGCTGGAGGTGCGGTCGGCGCGGTCGGTCGGCGTCATGCGGCTGGTAAAAACCGCCGGCCCGTGATCACAAGTCGAAAACGTACCCGTCCGACACCAGCGCATGATACTTGTGGTGATCGAAACGGTACAACTTGGCCGGGCGGTGGGCTACGCCGGCCTGCAACTCGTTCAGGTCGAACAGCAGGTTGGTAGAGAGGATTTTTTTTCTGAAATTCCGCTTGTCCAGTTCCGTACCCAGAATAGCTTCGTACAAGTGCTGCAACTCGGTCAGGGTGAACTTGGGCGGCAGCAGTTCAAATCCGATGGGCGCCATGCGCACCTTGACCTTGAGCTGGCGCAGGCAGGCTTTCAGAATGTCGTTGTGGTCAAAGGCCAGCGGGCCTACCTCGGAAACCGTGTGCCAGCGGGCCGTTTGGGCAAACGAAGCGGGCGTAACGGTAAAGTCGCTTATTTTGATCAGGGAATAATAGGCGACGGTAATCACGCGCCCCAGGGGGTGGCGGTTGACGGCGCCAAAGGTGCGCACCTGCTCCAGGTAAACCCTTTTGAGCCCGGTGAGCTGCTCCAGCACCCTTTCTGCTGCCGTATCGAGGTCTTCATTCGGGTAAACAAGATCGCCGGGAAGGGCCCAGCGACTTTTAAAGGGTTCGGCGCCACGTTTTATCAGGAGCACTTTTAAGTCTCCTTCATCAAACCCAAAAATGATATTATCGACAGAAAACGCCGATTTGAAGAAGGTTTGAACTTCGTCCATCTGATTTGTTTGCTTATCGTCTCGCCAAAATTACTGCATTAATTGAATATCCAGGGTCAAATTTAGTAACCTGTTTAGAGTTTGGCCCGTATTTTGACCATATTTGTGCATCCCAAACGTCATTAGTTACTTTTTTTCATAATTTTGTGGAATGCCATGACCGAACTTCAATTTCAATCCATTGCCTGGCCTGAGAGCCTGAAAACCGATTCCGTAATGCCCATCGATGTTCCCGCTCATATCGAGAAGTTGATTTTCCTGCACGACACGGTCGTGTTGCCGACTTTTGGCGCTTTTGTCGCCAAACGCCGGCTGGCGCAGGTTGACCCGGAGAAAGGCACGTTGGCGCCGCCAACCCGCACCCTGGCTTTTGACGACGCCATACTCTCCAACGACGGGTTGCTGGTCGCAGATATTTCCCGCATGCATCACATTGATCCGGCGGACGCAGAAGAGGCGGTGTACACCTGGATCAAGGATATGGAGGAGCGGCTGGACCGCAGGGAGATTGTTGCCCTGCCCGGTATCGGGCGCCTGTACAAAAATTACATTCAACGGGTGCAATTCATCCCGGATGCCAATAACTTCAACACCGAAACGTTCGGTTTGCCGCCCATTCAGTTTTCGCCATTGGGCAAATCGCGTCAGGTCTCCGAAGAGACTTGGGAAGCGCCCGCTGCTGCCAAGCCGGCAAAAGAGGGCGCTCCTCGCCGCTGGCGCGCCTGGCTGAGTATCGTCTCGGTAGTCCTGATGCTGGGGCTGGCCGGATTGGGCGCTTTTGTGTGGTGGACCCGGTCGCACGAGCCGTACACGGACATCATCAGCTTGCCGAACTCCATCAAGAAAAACACACCGGAGGCACAAGAAACGGCTCTGGAACAGACGCCCGGCGCGGCAGAACCATCTGCGGAGGGCAGTCCGGAGCGTGAACCCCGGAAACCGGTGGTTCCCCAGGACGCTCCGGCGGCGAAAAAACCGTCGAAGCCAATTGTAAACGCCGCCCCGCCGGCGAAGGGCAAAACGTGCATCCTGATCGTAGCCACCCTGCAGGACACCGAAAACGCCGACAGGCTCAAGGCCCAACTGGTTGCCTCCGGGTACGATTTGTTCTATGTGGAAAAAAACGGGCATCAGGTGGGCGTGCGTTTTTCGTACAATGACCTGGGGGAGGTACAACAAACTATTTTTGATTTGCAAAAATTGACCGGAGAGCGCGACATTTGGATCAAACAAAAATGACCACCCTATGCGTCGCATCGACCACATCGGCATCGCCGTCAAAAGCATGTCGGAAAGCAACGAACTCATCCGCAAACTGCTCGGAGAAGCCCATTACAAAGTGGAGACCGTCGAAACCGAAAAAGTAGCCACCTCCTTCTTTCACATCGGCGAAAGCAAGCTGGAATTACTGGAAGCGACGGATCCCGAAAGCCCCATCGCCAAATACATCGACAAGCGGGGCGAGGGCATTCACCACATCGCATTTGAGGTCGACGACATCCACAGCGAGGTGCAAAGGCTCGAACAAGAGGGCTTCGTCCCCCTGAACCGCGAACCCAAACGCGGCGCCGACAACAAATGGGTGGTTTTCCTGCACCCCAAATCGGCCAACGGCGTACTGGTGGAACTTTGCCAGTCTATACCGGAATAACCTTGCATACCCAGGATTACAACGCAGCGTTCGACGTCTTTTTCCGGACGCTGAACCCGGAGCAGCGCCTGGCCGTCGAACAGATCGACGGCCCCCTCATGGTCGTCGCCGGGCCCGGAACAGGAAAGACCCAGGTGCTGGCCGCCCGGATAGGCCGTATCCTCACCGAAACCGACACGCCGGCCGCGTCGATCCTGTGCCTGACGTTCAGCGACGCCGGCGCACACGCCATGCGCCAACGACTATTGCAGCTCATCGGCCCGGAAGCCTACCGGGTGACCGTTTCTACCTTCCACAGTTTCTGCAACCGCATCATCTCTGAAAACATCGCGTATTTCGGAAACCCGCACCTCACCCTGATCTCCGAACTGGAACGCATCGAGCTGGTGCGTGGCCTGCTGCTCGAACAACCCCCGGATCATCCGCTGCTCAATAACCGCAAGGACCCCTTCACTTTTGAAAAACAGTTGGGTGATCTGTTCGCCCTGATGAAAAAAGAAGGGTGGACGCCCCGATACATAACGTCGCACATCGACGGGTTTGAGCGCAACCTGGAACAACATCCCGATTTTGTTTATAAACGCCACTCCAAATACGGCCGAAAGGGGGAACCCAATCCCGGCCGCATCCGTGAAGCGCGCGACAAAATGGAACGACTGCGCGCGGCAGTACTGCTCTACCCCTCCTTTGAGGATGCCCTCACCCGCCGAAACCGGTATGAATACGACGACATGCTGCTCTGGGTGACCGACGCATTTTCCCGGAACGAAGGGCTGCTGCGCACCCAGCAGGAGCGTTTTCTGTACATCCTGGTCGATGAATACCAGGACACCAACGGCGCGCAATACCTGCTGCTGCAACAGCTATTCGATTTTTGGGAGCTGCCCAATGCCTTTATTGTGGGCGACGACGACCAGAGCGTGTACGAGTTTCAGGGCGCCCGCCTGCACAACCTGATCGATTTTCAGCGCAAATACTGCGCAGGCAGTTCCCCGTTGGTGCTGACGCGCAACTACCGTTCCGGACAAAACATCCTGGACGCCGCCGGGCGCCTGATTTCCCGGAACAACCTGCGCGCCGTGCGGCAACTGCCCGTCCCGCTGGAAAAAAACCTGCAAGCACAGCGCGAAGAACAGGCCGAATTGCGCGTTTTTGCCTACGAAAATACGCTGCACGAGTATGGCGGGGTAGCCGGACGCATACAGGACCTGGTTCGACAGGGGGTGCCGCCCCAACACATTGCCGTTTTGTACACCCGGCATAAGCTGGGCGAGCCCCTGCTTCGGCTTTTACAGCACGCCGGCATCCCTTGCCGCTTGCGCAAACAGGTCGATGTGCTGCGCATCCCGGTGATCGAGCAGTTTGTAGATGTGCTGCGTTACCTGAACGCCGAAATGCAGCGCCCTTTTGAGGGCGAGGGCCTGCTGTTCAGGCTCCTGCATGCCCCGTACTGGAACCTCCCGTCGCTCGATCTGGCGCTCCTCGCCCTGTACTGTCGTCAAAACCCTGCGTCTGAAGGAACGCTTCGTTGGCGCAGTTTGCTGCAAAACACCGAATCCCTGGCGGAAGCAGGCGTAGGGGATGCCGGTCGTTTGCTGGCGGCCGGCCGGTCGCTGGAAAACTGGATTCAGCGCGCTGCCCACGAGTCGCTCCCCGGACTCACCGATGCTGTCTGGGTGCAAAGCGGCCTTTTGCAGTACGTTATGCAGCACCCCGACCGGGTATGGCTGTTACAGGCGGTGGGCACGTTCCAGGATTTTGTGGGCGCGGAACTGATGCGCCGCCCGGAGTTGCGGCTGGCCGATCTGGTGCGTATGATCGACGGCATGCTGGAGAACCGCCTGGAGTTGCCCATGCACGCTACCATCCAGGCCAATGACGGCGTGCAGCTGCTCACAGCCCACGCATGCAAAGGGCTTGAGTTCGAATACGTGTTCATGCCCCTGTGCACCGAAGAAGCCTGGGAGCCTTCTGCGCGGCAGGCCGGCGCCCGGTTTGCGTTGCCCGATACCCTGTCGGCCGGGGGCGAAGCGGATGCGCTCGAA
Organism: Saprospiraceae bacterium; assembly: GCA_041736625.1. GTDB lineage: Bacteria > Bacteroidota > Bacteroidia > Chitinophagales > Saprospiraceae > M3007. Next base: position 12,443 of record JBGSTG010000017.1, read on the forward strand.
GCGCGCAGGCGCCTGTTTTATGTGTCCATGACCCGCGCGCGCCGCGGTCTGTTTCTGTCGTTCAGCCTCCACAACGATGCCGGCAAAAACGTTGGTCGAACCCGCTTCATTGATGAAACCGGCTTGCCCGTTGAAGTGGCGCCGCCTTCTTCCGATCAGGCAATGGTCACACGACATACCTTGTTGAATGTGCCGCTACAACCCGTCGTTCAGCTGCCCGAGCACGCGTGGCTGGATCAGCGCGTGCAGCAGTTTGCTTTGAGCATCACCGCATTAAACCGGTACCTACGCTGTCCGCTGGCGTTTTATTACGAAGATATCCTGAAAGCGCCTACCCTGGTCAGGCCGGCGGCGGCATTCGGTCAGGTGGTGCACGCCGCCCTGCAGCATTATTTTTTGAAGTATCCGTCCGGCGGATCCGCCGACGCGCTGCTTCGCGACTTTGACGCTGAAATGCACCGGCGGCGCGGTTTTTTTGCCCCCGCAACGTTCAGTCAACAACTACAGACGGGCAAAAGCATCCTGCAACGCTTCCATCAGGAACGGTCTCCGGACTGGCGACCCAAAGCGGTGGTGGAACGCCGCATCGACCGTTGCGCATTCCAGGGCATACCGATCACCGGCGCCATTGACCGCATCGAGTGGCTGCCCGACGAGTCGCTCTCCCTCATTGATTTCAAAACCGGGAAGCCGGACCGGAAAAAAGTCAAAGGCCCAACCGAAAAAGACCCATTGGGGGGAGAATTTTGGCGCCAATTGCTTTTTTACGCCATCCTTGTGCGCGAATCGGGCATCTACTCAGGCGCACCGGTACGAGAGGGGGGCATCTCCTGGGTGGAGCCGGATCCGTCGGGCCATCTGGTGCTCGAAATGCTGGAATACCGCAATGCTGACCTGGTATTCATGGAAAATCTCCTCAAAGAGGTCTACACAGCCATACAAAACAAGGCATTTGACAAAGGTTGCGGTCAAAAGGACTGCTCCTGGTGTGCGCTGTTCTGGAACGCTCCGGCCGCTGCCATGCCGGTCGTCGACGAAGCGTTGATGGATGATGACGGGTATTTGCGTGCGGATGTCATTGGATGATGCCGTGGTCCCATGATCGCATGATCCCGTGATCGCATGATCCCGTGATCCCGTGATCCCGTGATCCCGTGATCCCGTGATCCCGTGATCCCGTGATCCCGTGATCCCGTGATCCCGTGATCCCGTGATCCCGTGATCCCACGGCTGAAGCCGTGGGCTAATGGTTCGGGCACGCATCGGCCGACAACGTGCCGGTTGGGTAACACGATTAGCCCACGGCTTCAGCCGTGGGGCCGTGGGGCCGTGGGGCCGTGGTCCCGTGGGGCCGTGGGGCCACGGGGCCACGGGGCGCCATGGTGAGATCCCATCGTGGGGCGCCATCCCCAATCCATTCAAACCGCATTATCCCGGATCGAATCCACGACTTCAGGGTTCAGGAGGGTTGAGGTATCGCCCAGGTTGGACGTATCGCCTTCTGCGATCTTGCGCAATATACGCCGCATGATTTTTCCGGAACGCGTTTTAGGCAACCCGGGCACCACCTGAATCTTGTCTGGTTTGGCGATGGGGCCAATTTCGCGGGTGACGGTCTGGAGCACCACCTGGCGGAATGCTTCCACGTCGGCAATCGGGCCGTCGGCGATGATGTAGGCGTAGATGCCTTGTCCTTTGATGTCGTGCGGGTAACCCACCACGGCCGACTCCACGACGTGCGGGGCCTTGTTGATCGCATCTTCCACTTCGGCGGTTCCGATGCGGTGGCCGGAGACGTTGATCACGTCGTCGACCCGGCCGATGATGCGGTAGTAGCCGTCCGAGTCGCGCCGGGCGCCGTCGCCGGTGAAGTATTTGTCTTTAAAAGTGGCGAAGTAGGTCTGGCGGCACCGTTCATGATCGCCGTAGGTAGTGCGGAGCATGCCGGGCCAGGGAAAACGGATGCACAGCATGCCTTCTACGTCGTTGCCCTCCATCTCGCGTCCGTTGGCGTCGACAAGTACGGGCTGTACGCCGGGCAGGGGCAGGGTGGCGAAGCAGGGTTTGAGCGGGGTGATGCCGGCCAGGGGCGAGATCATCATGCCGCCAGTTTCCGTTTGCCACCAGGTGTCTACGATGGGGCAGCGTTTTTTACCCACGCGCTCGTTGTACCAGTGCCAGGCCTCCTCGTTGATGGGTTCGCCCACGGTGCCCAGTATGCGCAGAGAGGACATACGCCGCCCTTTGATCCACTGGTCACCGGCGGCCATAAGCGCCCGGATGGCGGTGGGCGCCGTGTAGAAGATGTTGACCTTGTGTCGCTGGATCACGTCCCAAAACCGACCGGCATCCGGGTACGTGGGTACGCCTTCGAACAGGAGCGAGGTAGCCCCGGCCAGCAGCGAGCCGTAGATGATGTAGGAATGACCGGTGATCCAGCCCACGTCGGCGGTGCACCAGTACACCTCGCCGTCCTGGTACTGGAACACATTCCGGAAGGTGTACTCCGCGAAGACCATGTATCCGCCGTGGGTGTGCACCACCCCTTTGGGTTTGCCGGTGGAGCCCGAGGTGTAGAGGATGAACAGCATGTCCTCGCTGTCGACGGAGGCCGCCTTGCACGATTGACGGCGCCCTTTGACGGCGTCGTGCCACCAGATGTCGCGGCCCTCCTGCATGGCAATGTCGCCACCGGTATTGCGGTGTACGATCACCCGCCGGATGGTGGGGCAGTCGAGCGCCAGGGCATCGTCTACCACCTGCTTAACCGGGATGTTTTTGGGGCCACGGGCGTTGAAGTCGGAGGTAATGAGCACAGACGCTTGGGCGTCTTTGATGCGGTCGGCCAGGGCCACCGCGCTGAAGCCCGCAAACACCACGGAGTGTACGGCGCCAATGCGCGCGCAGGCGAGCACAGCTACCGCCAGTTCGGGGGTCATGGGCATGTAAATGCACACGCGGTCGCCCCGCCGGACTCCTTCAGCTTTCAGGGTGTTGGCAAACTGGCAGACCTGCCGATACAACTGTCGGTAGGTAATTTTACGGGCCTTTTGCTTGGGGTCGTTCGGCTCCCAGAGAATGGCTGTTTGGTTGGGTCGCGTTTCCAGGTGCCGGTCCAGGCAGTTTTCGGTGATGTTCAGGCGTCCGCCGACGAACCATTTCACGCGCGGTTCCCGGAAGTTCCACTTCAGCACCTGTTTCCAGGGTTTCGTCCAGCGAAATGAGGCCGCTTGCTCCGCCCAAAAGCCTTCCGGATCGGACACGCTGCGGTCGTATGCTTCCCGGTATTCATCAAGGGTTTTGATCTGTAATGTCATGGGTAGAGGTGTTACAGGTTGAACGCACACGCAAATATATGCACCTCTATATGTTTAGCGATGCGTTTCGGGCACAACAGGCGGTTTTAGAAATGAAACAAACATCGGCAAAAAAGGAAATTTGAAAAGATAACTGGACAAAAGTAGCCGTTTATCTTTGCCGGGTATGAAAAATTATCTGGGACAAACACTGGGCTTGACCGTGCTGGTTGTTGCCTTGCTATTCGCTCTGTCGCTGTGGCGTACGCCGGGGCAGGCGCTGGGGTTGGCCTTGAAGCCGATGGATATATTCGCTGCGGTTCGTCGCGACGTGCCGGCAACTCCGGAGAGCCTGCCTTACCTGCCGGCAGCCGGGGATACCGCCTGGATCGGCGATTCGACGCTGATGCCCCCGGAGGTGTCCGACACCGTCGCGGGGGATGCGCTATTTGCCGTGGCGCCGCCGGTGGACACGGGCTACTTTGGACGAATCATTGAGGACTACACGCCGGATCGGCTGGGGCTGGCCGCCTTTTTTTCGGTGATCGACTCGATCGGGAGCCACCAGCGCAGCGTTCGCATTGCCTTTTTCGGCGACTCGTTTGTGGAGGGCGATCTCGTTCTGGGCGACCTGCGCGACACCTTGCAAGGCATTTGGGGGGGGCGGGGCGTCGGTTTTCTGCCGATCACCGAGGTTTCGCCTGGTTTCCGGCGGACCGGAAACATGCAATTCGACGGCTGGAAAACGTATTCCATTGTACAGAAAGAGCCGGCGCGCATGCCTTTCGGCATAAACGGATACGTGTATGTACCTTCGGGTGAAGCCACCTTCCACTTTGCCGGTTCGAAATGGTACCGGAACACCCGGCAATGGTCGACGGTCCGCCTGCTGTACCAGACACCCGCGCAACGGCAGGTCTATTACCGCACCAACGGCGCTGCCGAGTACAGCCTGCCGTTGCCCGGTACAGGGGGTAGGGTAGGGCAGGCACTCCTGCAGCAGCCCGGGATGTACGACGTGCGCCTGCGTTTCCCGGAAACCGACAGCCTTTGGGTTTACGGCATTTCCCTGGAGGATGGCCCGGGCATCTACGTAGACAATTTCTCGGTGCGGGGCAACAGCGGTATCGGTCTGCGCCGGATATCTGTGGAGACCGCCAGGCGCTTCGACGCCTTGTTGCACTACGACCTGGTCATCGTTCAGTTTGGCCTCAACGCCGCCACCGCCTACTGGACGCCTGCCAAGCTCGAATGGTACCGGAAAGAACTGCAACGCACCTACGCACACCTGCGCGCCTGTTTCCCCGGGCGCCCGATCATGGTGTTCAGCATCGGCGACCGTGCCGGCAAGGTCAATGGCGAGCTGATGACCATGCCCAGCGTGATCTCCATCGCCGGCATGCAGCGCGACCTGGCGCGCGAGAACGGTTTTTTGTATTTCGACCTCTTCCACGCCATGGGCGGCCCCGGCGCTATGGTGCGCCTCGCGGCCATGGAGCCGCCCGAAGCCAGCAAGGATTTCACCCACCTCTCCCACGCCGGAGGGCGACGGGTCGGGCGACGGATCGCGCAAGTGCTGATCGAAACCTACCAACAATACCGCACCCAATGAAGTTTCTGCTCTCCTGGTGGCTGGTCTTGTCGGCAGCCAACCTGTGCCTGGCCCAGGCCCGGTCGCCTCTGGTGACGCCGGCCGAACCCGACACCGCGCGGCCTCCGTTCATCCGGGCGGACCTGAATCGCATCGAACAAACCGGGCCACTGGATCCCTTTTTCGTCAAATTGTACGAACAACGCATCCAGGGCCGGCACAGAATCCATATTGTGCACCTGGGTGACTCGCACATCCAGGGCGACTTCCTCACGCGCGAGGTGCGCCGGTATTTGCAGACTGAGTTCGGCAACGCCGGCCGCGGGCTGATTTTCCCCTACCGACTGGCAGGGACTAATGGCCCGCGCGACTACGCCGTGGCCAGCCCGGTGCGGTGGTCAGCCGGCAACTGCGTACGCAACCGGGCGGAAAGCGCCGCGTTCGGCATCTGCGGGTACGCGGTGGAGTCGCCCGCCCTGCATGCCGAAATGACCGTTCGCCTGCGCGACACCACCGCTGTCTATGACGGGTTTTCCAAAATAGTCGTTTTCCAGCCCAATGAACCGGGATACGCCGCCGCACGCGTCTACGACCCGGCTACGGGTGAGGAAGCGCAGATGCTGATTGAGGGTGAAAACTTCCGTTCTTTTTACCTCAACCGCCCGGTGCACACGGCGGTACTGGGCGCACTGCCGGTGGGCGGCGCTCACCGTCCGCTGCGCATCGACGGCCTTTCGCTGGAGAACGAGCTGGCCGGCGTGCTGTACCACAGCATCGGCGTGAACAGCGCTACGGCGGCAGACTTCGCTGGCGCCGAAAGGCTGATCCAGAGCCTGACGGCCTTTTACCCCGACCTCATCATCCTCTCCTTCGGCACCAACGAAGCACAGACCGCCGCCGGCACCGCCGGCATCACCCGGCAACTGGACAACCTGATCCGGCAATTGCGCCTGTACTGCCCGGCCTCGCCGATATTACTCACCACGCCTGCCGAATCGTACCTGCGCGGGCGAAGCCCCAACCCGCACCTGGCCGAGGTGAGCACCCACATCCGCACTTATGCGGTCGCCAACGGGTTGCCGCTGTGGGATCTGTTCCGCATTGCCGGCGGTGAGCGCTCGGCGCCGGCGTGGCGGGAGGCGGGACTGTTGTCCTCCGATAAAGTCCATTTCTCCGTAAACGGATATGCCTTGCAGGGAAAACTGTTGTATGAGGGCCTGGTGCAGGCGTATAATGATTGGGTGATGGGCAGGTGAGGGGAGTGGCGAATGGCGAGTGTCGAGTGGCGTGTACGCCTGGCTTCTACGGGTTACCAAGCGTACACGCCATTCGCCATTCGACATTCCCCTGGGTTATTTTACGATTATTTAATATTGGGCATTGGGCTGTACGACGCCCGTCCGACAAAAATTCCCTTTTGCGGCATTTATTCAGGTGTTTTTTTTCATAAAAATGCTACCGGGGCATTCCGGCAAAATAAAAATAAAGTGTTAATGCCGTGCCATCTATATTTTTCCAGCGACTTGGACTTTTTAGCAATACCCGGTACTTTTGTACAGTCATGATACACGCCCGTTTCAGGCAATGCCCGCCCGGTTCCGGAACGGGTGGCGGATTGCCGGAGCGCGCGCCTAGTCTTCCTGTGTAAGTCTTGCGGAAAGTGAACCAACACATTTTCTCTTCACAGCGTAGCTTAAACAACCTGAAAGTACGCTAAAAAACCAATTGCCATGAAAAATTTTCTTTTCGGCTTAAAAGCCACGTTATTTCAAAACAAAAGTACAATTGGGGGGGGTATTGGCAAAATAAAATCCCGAATTAAAGCTCCAAAGTCACTCCTCAATTCGATTTCAATTTTTTGTTTGATGGCGTTTGCTTTACCAGATGTTTCAGGCCAGACAACCTGTGGCGTAGATGATGCCTGTCTGACCTTCGCTTTACCGTCCAGCTATAAATGTGTGACCGGCAACTTCACCGTAAAAGATTTGTACGCGAGCAACATATTATTGCCACCTTCATCAGCGGCAACGACTGCACAGTTTCTTGTGGTCGATGGGGTAATCACGTTTAACGAGGACTACACCTTTGCACCGGGTTCGGAACTGATATTTTATGAAGGCTCCGGCCTGGATGTCAATAGTGGTTATGAACTGATCATCACAGAATCCTACCTGCATGGCTGTGAAAATCTCTGGGCAGGCATCAATGTAAGACCGGGTGGCAATATACGCCTGACGGACAACGACATAGAAGACGCCTACACAGGGGTCAGGATGGAGGCCGGCGGAGGACTTGCCGCCCCATCGGGCATCGCAGCAATCGGAAACCGGTTTCGTAAGGACCATATCGGAATTCTACTGGGTACCGGGTCAACCGGGGCCAGAATCAACCTGCTGGCAGGTGGAATCGCCGGCAATCTGTTCGACGGCTCAGTAGATCCGCCGGCTTTGGGATCAACGCCTTTTGTATGCCTGTATGGCGTGGCCATGCTAAACGTCTTTTCCATCACCATCGGCAATGAAGCAATGGCACTCAATACGTTTACGGAGTACAAAAAGTCCTTTGGCGCAGATCGATCGACGGGCGTTTACGCGCGATTCTCCAATTTTACCCTAGTCAATTCCAGGTTCACCAATATTGGCGACCCCAATGATGGCAATGTTGGTTACGCAATCACTATCCGAAATACCTACGTTTCAGAGAAAAAGGCCACCATCAAAGGCTTGGGCAACGCCGGCTCGTCCATATCCACTTTTGAGAATACAGAGGGTTGTATCTGGATCGACCATGGCAGCATTGATGTGAGCCAGGTACAAGCGAATACGATTCGTACCGGCGTGCATTATCAATCTTTTTTCGCCGGCCCAACCCCTGTGAATGTAAAGATCGACAACTGTACGTTCGACCAGTACACCGGAAACGGCATATTTATGGACTGGACCTGGCTGCCGGTGGATAACTTCACCGTTAGAAACAGCCGTTTCATCGACGCAGCAGCGGATTTTCGGCCCTTTCCGGGTTTGGATCGCTATGGGGTGTTGATCGCTGCGGACATGCCCGTGCCCATTTTTCAAACCGGCAGCATCGACCATAACGAGTTCGTCAACAACGATAAAGACGATGAGGACGAGTACCGCACAGGGGGTGTCTACCTGCGCAACCTCCTGAACGGAATTGTGTTCGAAAATGACATAGACGACACCGATTCCCAAAATACCACCACCAAGGACTTCAACGGCATCCGCCTCGAAAATTGCACCGGACTCACCATACGCGAAAACGACCTGCTGGGCACCACCCTGGCGTACGGCACCACCAAACAGAGTGCCGGCATCAGCGTGTACGAATCGGGCGGCAACCTGATCTCCTGCAACGACGCAAACTACTTCCGCACCGGTATCGGCTTTGAAGGCAGCATGTGCGACGGCACCGAGTTTGTACACAACTACATGAGCAACCACAACAATGGCCTGCTACTGCTTGACTCCACCACCATCATCGGCCAACAAAGACACAAAAGCAACCAGTGGTACGGGACCGCCTCTTTGGAAGGAAACTTTGCGTTTGCGGGGTTTGATCCGGGTGATTTGGTTGATCGTCAGTTTGTTGAATTGTCCAAGTTCTTCATTCAAACCACCAACCAGTCGTCTACTCTATGGGCCAACCCACGCACCATTGGCGGTGTGGCGGACAACAACTACTGGTTTGAGTATCAGAGCAGCGGTACCATTGAGGACTACCCCTGTGCGACGACCACCTGCTGCGACAACACCGAACTCACCAAAGGCGACGAGCGGGTGATCGAGGATTCCTTCCCGGCGTACGAAGGTGGCGATGCTTTTCATTGGGATGCCGAATTCCGATTGTACCGCCACCTGAGCGAGGAACCTTCGCTGCTGGCCGACAGTGCCGCCGATGCCTGGTTTGCGGCCCAAAGCAGCACCAACCTGCCCGCATTGTACGGCGCCTACCGGGCTGTGGCTGGCGCCGGCCCCGACTCCGCTCAATGGGTCCAGTTGTCGGCAGCGTATGACAGCCTCTCCACCCTGCTTGACCTGGTTTACGCTACGGATGCTGAGATCGGTGAAGACTCCACCGGCTCTGATGAAACCCTGTTGCTGGCGCAGCGTGACTCCTTGATGGATCTGGTGATCGACCAGCAGGCGGCGTATGAACTCCTGGACTCCACCGTGACGGTACAGGTGCGCCAGTCGGCGTCTTCATCCGCCACAGCACTATCGGGAGTGACGCCCGCCAATGACCACGAGCGTTACATGAAGCAAGTGCTGGAAATACAACTGGACCTGCTATCCACCGGCGACACCCTCACCCAGGCCCAAAAGGATACCCTGCTGGCCATAGCCGGCAAATGCCGCTACACCGGCGGCTACGGCGTGGTGCTGGCGCGCATGATGGTGGACAGCACGGGCTTTGTGGATTCTACCATTTGTGGTGCAGAAGAACGGAGTATGGGTGAGGCGCCGAACCACCAGAGTCGGGCTTCGGCCATATCGGTATTGCCTAACCCAGCCAACGATTACTTTGTGCTTCGCATTGGCCATCCATTTGAGCAGGGCCGTTACATGCTGTTCAATGCTGTTGGTCAGGTTGTTCGGGATGAAAACCTTTCGGGAACGGAAGTTTATGTCAGTGCCGCAGGGCTGCCTGCGGGTATTTATCAGCTTGCCATTCAGGTAGATGCTGAGACTGTTCAGGTCATTAAAGTATTGATCAGCCGCTAACTTTATTTTTCACTCATGCCCTTTCTCCGGTGTCACTCGGGGAAAGGGCTTTTCATATTTGTACTTATGAAAAAGTTTATTTTTCTCTTGCTGTTATTTCCCTTTGGAGCCTTTGGGCAAAACCATGATTACTTCTGGGTACTCGGTTATGGCAACCCGGCAGGAAATGATACAACAAGCCCTAACGGTGGTGTGAATATTGACTTCAATTTTTCACCTCCAATTTCATATAAGGTGAATCGTAACATGGAATTTTCTTTGAATGCAAACTGCACCTCTGATTCAGTAGGCTACTTAATATTTTATTCCAATGGGATTAAAATATTTAATCAACTAAATGAGCTTATGGAAAATGGTGATTCAATTAATCCTGGATTTGTCTGGAATTCTTCTAAAGACTTTGGTTATCCCAGTCCGATCGGAGCGGTTTCTTTACCCATTCCAGATAAAACGAATAAATATTTTCTAATTCATACAGCGACGGATTTTAAAAGCAAATTATTTATAAATCCGATTTATTTTACAACAATTGATATGAATAATGGAAGCGGCTTAGGAAAGGTGGTAGCTAAAAACAAAGTACTTTATGCAACAGATAGCACAGATATCATTTGGCCTACATTTGTAAAACATGCCAATGGCCGGGATTGGTGGATAGTAACTGGGGAAAAAAATTCATCCATAATCATTAAGTATTTGATTGCTCCTGATGGTATCATTGGCCCAATCGAACAAAACACGGAGCTTGTATTTCCACAATCAGAGAGGAGCAGTAATTGCCTTTTTTCCCCTGACGGGAGTTGGTATGTTCGCACCGATCTGAATAACGGATTAAACCTGTTTTCTTTCAACCGATGTACCGGAGAACTAAGTAACTTGCAACATATTCCCGAAATTCCGGGGTATTTTATTTGCGGAAGTGTTTTGTTTTCTTCTGACTCCAGATTCCTGTATAACATAAGACCTGATCACATCATTCAATTTGACCTGTCTGATGGCGTGCTGAGTTTTAACAAAATGGACACCATTCAGCACTACGATCTGTTTTCAGATCCATCTCCGCCGTTTAGCGCAGTATATGATTTTGGTCAGTTAGGCGCCGACAACAAACTGTATCTTGCCACTGGAAGCTCTCCTTCGTACTTGCATGTGATTCATCGGCCCAACTTGCCGGCTCCTCTCTGCGATTTGGAGAATCATGGTTATGATTTACCCCGGTTCAATGCCAGCACCGTCTGCTACTTCCCCAACTACCGCCTCGGCGTGTGGGAGGGTTCGCCCTGCGACACCATACAGCTGCAGAATCCGCCGCCGGGGTTTGTAAAAACGTCGTACGAGGCATTTTTGGAGCGGGAGGCACGCTTCCGGCCGCATGTGGCGTTGCCGCCGCCGGATGTGCTGGAGCGCTTGCGCCGGTCGCCTCCTCGGCAGCCTGCGGACGAGGAGCCTTTTGATCCGGCCAATCCAAAGCACATTACCTTGCGGGCTTTGGCGGAAAAGGGGGTAATTTCGCAGGAGGAGGCGCGGCGGATGATGCGGGAGGAGTGACGAATGGCAGGGGAGACACCGATAGGATGGCTTGAAGCCCTATGTCGTCAACTTAGCGTAAAAAGATTGCTTTGGGGTTGTTTTCGGCCTTACCACGTATTTTTTTTGCCGCGAATTAGCGCGAATTCGCGGCAAAAAAA
>JBGSTG010000076.1:0-56466 GCA_041736625.1 Saprospiraceae bacterium
AGCGCACCCACCCTGGGCGTCGCGGCGAAGTCATCCGCTACGCCTGGGCCCACGAGCTCGCCGACCCCGCGACCGCGATGGTGACCAACTCCATCAGCCTCCGCGTCGAACGCGATGGCGAGATCATCGCCGAGTACCCACGCGCGTTCGAATATCACTGGCGATTGTGGTCGATCGCCGAGCTGCGAGAGGCCATGCTCGAGGCCGGCTTCGAGCGCACGAGCGTCTATCTCGAGGTCAGCCTCGCCCCGGGCCAGGCCCCGACGCCCGTCACCGATCCGCGCCAATTCAAGAGCGATTGGATCGTTCTTGTCGCGGGAATCGCCTGATTCGCACGCACGAACAGCGCCCCCCGCCGCACTCTGCCCCCTCCCACCAATAATCCTCTCCCCCACGGTCGCGCGACCTTGGCGCAACCGCGGCCATCTCAGCCACGCGGCATCCGTCCGATTGCTCTGGAGCATTCTCGTGCCCGATCCGTTTTCCGCTGCCAACACCCACGCACCTTCATCCGGCGCCCCCGCGTCCAACGCGCCCGCCCGCTCGCGCCACTTCCTTCAGCAGATCGTCGACGAGGATTCCGCGAAGAAGGCCTGGGGCACGTGGCGCGATGGAACCCCCAAGGTCCACACCCGCTTCCCTCCAGAACCCAACGGCTACCTCCACGTCGGCCACGCAAAGAGCATCCTCCTGAATTTCGGCCTCGCCAGCGAGTTCGCCGGGCGCTTCAACCTGCGCTTCGACGACACCAACCCCGCCAAGGAAGAACAGGAGTATGTGGACAGTATCATCCGCGACGTGCGCTGGCTGGGCTTCGAGCCGGCTTCCATCTTGTACACCTCCGACTACTTCGATCAGTTGTACGAATGGGCTGTCCAACTCATCCGCAACGGCAAGGCCTATGTTGATTTCTCGTCACCCGAAGAGATGGCCGCCCAGAAAGGCACACCGACCGAACCCGGCACACCCAGCCCTTTCCGGGACTCTTCCGCAGCGGAAAACCTCGATCTGTTTGAGAAAATGAAAAACGGGGATTTTGCCGAAGGCGAATGTGTGTTGCGCGCCAAAATAGACCTGGCGTCGCCCAACATGCACCTGCGCGATCCCTTGCTGTACCGCATCAAACACGCCCACCACCACCGCACCGGCGACAGATGGCATATTTACCCGATGTACGACTGGGCGCACGGCCAGAGTGACAGCATCGAGCAGATCACCCATTCCATCTGTACGCTGGAATTTGCCCCGCACCGGCCGTTGTACGAATGGTTTATCGAACAGCTGGGCATTTTCCCGTCCAAACAATACGAATTTGCGCGGTTCAACCTCAGCTACACCGTCATGAGCAAACGCAAACTGCTGCTGCTGGTGAAGGACGGACACGTACGCGGCTGGGACGACCCGCGGATGCCCACTATTTCGGCCCTGCGCCGACGCGGATGCACCCCGGAGAGCATCGTCGACTTTGCCACCCGCATCGGCGTAAGCAAACGCGAAAACATCATCGAACTGTCGCTCCTCGAATTCTGCATCCGCGAAGACCTCAACAAACGCGCCCTGCGCCGGTTCGCCGTGCTTGACCCGCTCAAGGTGGTCATCACCAATTACCCGGGCGACCAGGTCGAATGGATGGAATCGGAAAACAACCCCGAAGATCCGGAGGCCGGCAGCCGCACCGTGCCGTTCAGCCGCGAGCTCTACATCGAACGGGAGGACTTTATGGAAACCCCGCCTCCCAAATACTTCCGTCTGGCCCCGGGTGGAATGGTTCGGCTAAAATCCGCCTTCATCATTCAATGCGACGGGGTGGAAAAAGACGAAGCGGGAAACATTTCTACCCTGTTATGCTCCTATTTCCCCGATAGCCGCAGCGGATCGGACACCAGCGGTCTCAAGCCCAAAGGGGTGATCCACTGGCTCAGCGCCCCCCACGCCCAAACGGCAGAAGTGCGCCTGTACGATCGGCTGTTTACCGTCGAAGACCCGTCGGAAGCCGAAGATTTCCTGCGGGTGATCAATCCAGACTCCTTGCAGGTGATTGAAAATGCGTATATTGAACCTGATCTTAAGCATGTTGCCGCCGGCGCCCAGTTTCAGTTTACCCGCCTGGGCTATTTTTGCGTTGACCCGGATAGCACGCCGGAAAAACCTGTATTCAACCGGACGGTGACGCTGAAGGACACATGGGCCAAGGAAATGAAGAAATAATCCTCTGTGCCCCTCCGTGAAGCCTCTGTGTCCTTTGTGGTTCCTTTCAAATTTTTAAATAAACCGCAGAGGACGCGAAGGTAGCACAGAGGCACACAAAGCAATCCTCTGTGCCCCTTCTGTGCATCCGCTGTGTCCTTTGTGGTTCCTTTCAAATTTTTAAATAAACCGCAGAGGACGCGAAGGCAGCACAGAGGCACACAAAGCAATCCTCTGTGCCCCTTCTGTGCATCCGCTGTGTCCTTTGTGGTTCCTTTCAAATTTTTAAATAAACCGCAGAGGACACAGAGGCTTCACGGAGGGGCACAGAGGAGGTCTTCGCGCCCCTCTGCGAGCACTTCGTGTCCTCTGTGGTTTATTTAATTGAAAGAACCCCCAAGAACAATCGCCGCCGCCCGTTCAGAAGCCCCGCCCCCACCCAGTAATTCCCGCAGGCTTTGGTAGCCCGCTTGAAGCCTGGCCGTTTCTGATGGCTGGAGAATTGTTTTGAGCGCTTCTTCCAGATTATTGGGCGTCAGGTCATCCTGGATCAATTCCTGCACAAGCGGTTGATCAACAATCAGGTTCACCAGGGAAATATACGGCACACGGACGATCCGTTTGGCGATGGCAAATGACAGGGGGTTGCCGGCATAACACACCACCTGCGGGGTTCCGATCAATGCGGTTTCCAACGTGGAGGTACCCGATTTGACCAATGCTGCCCGCGCACGCTTCAGAATGGCGTAGGTTTCTCCTTTGGTCACGGTGATGTTGGGGTGTTCTGCCAATATTTTCTGGTACAGCGCATCGGGCAGGGTAGGGGAGCCGGCAACGGTGAACCGGTAATGGGGGAAGCGGGCTGCTACAGCGGCCATCACCGGCAGGATAAGCTGTACCTCCTGCCTGCGACTGCCGGGCAACAGCGCTATTTCGGTGGCCTGTTCGCCGACCCATCGGTGTGAAGTGTCGATAACATCCAGTAAAGGGTGCCCAACGTAGTGCGCATGCACCCCGTGTCGGGCAAAAAAATCTTTCTCGAACGGCAGAATGACGATCATCGCGTGCACATCGCGCCGGATGTCGTGCACCCGCGACTGGTGCCAGGCCCAAACCTGTGGCGAGATGTAATAAATAACCTTGATGCCTCGGGTTTTGGCCCATTTGGCGATGCGCAGGTTAAAACCCGGATAGTCGATGAGCACCAGGGCGTCGGGCCGGAATGACTCGATGTCTCTTTTACAAAAAGCCAGGTTTTTAAAAATGGTGCGCAGGTTCCGGACGACCTCCCAAAAACCCATAAAAGCCAGTTCCCGGTAGTGTTTGACCACCGTTGCCCCTGCCCCGGCCATGAGGTCGCCGCCCCACGCGCGTATTTCAACGTCGGTCCGGGCTTGAAGGAGCGCTTTGACGAGGTTACTTCCGTGCAGGTCGCCGGAAGCTTCCCCCGAGATGATGTATAGTTTCATGATTCCGGATGGGGCGTTACCTTGGGATAAAGGATCCATTGTAGCCAAATCAACAGCACAAGGCTGATGGAAAACCAAACGATCAACGACAAAATGGAATTGCGCATACTCCCCGTCACGTGATCCGTATACCCCCAAATGACCAGGCCGCACATCATGGCTACCTTTTCGCTGACGTCATAAAAACTGAAATAACCGGCGTTATTGCCGGTTTTCGGCATTAACTTGGCGTAGGTGGAGCGCGACAACGATTGAATGCCACCCATAACCAGCCCGATGCACGCCCCGGCAACGTAAAAATGCAACGGCGTAACAATGAAACCGGCGCCCAGGCAGATGCCCATCCAGATTACTACGGCCACCGTGAGGCTTGGCAGGTTGCCCATTTTTTTAGACATCCAAGCGAACAACTGGGCGCCGGCAAAACCCACAAACTGCAACAAAAGGATGGTAATGATCAACTGGGTGGTGCCCAAGCCCACTTCCTGCTCGCCAAATGATCCGGCCATAAACAAAACAGTCTGTACGCCCATGATGTAAAAGAAAAAACTGAGCAAAAATATCCGCATGAACCGCTCGTGCTTGAGCCGCTCCCAGATCTTGCGCAGTTCGAGGTAACCGTGAAAGATTTTTCCTTTTTCCATGGCCCTGGCTGCGCTTCGGTTGGGCAAGTAGGCAAAGGTGACGTGGGCAAACCCAAACCACCAGAGCCCGGTGAGCAAAAAGCCCAGCCTGGGCAGCAGGGTGCCATCCGTCACGCCCAGATTTTGCTGGTTCATGATCATGATCAGGTTGATGAGCAGGAGAATTGTTGACCCGGCGTATCCGTACGAAAAACCGAGGGCGCTGATTTTGTCCTGACGATCCTCGCTCGCGATGGCCGGCAGGTATGAATTGTAAAACACAATGCTCCCGGAGTACCCTATGGCGGCGATCAGCACGCCGGCCAGCCCGACCAGCACCTGGTCGCGCCCGTCGAACCAATACAGCATCAGGCAACCGGACACGCCGAGATAACAAAACATACGCATAAAGCCCTTCTGGTTGCCCGAATAGTCGGAAATGGAGGACAACAGGGGAGAGACCAGGGCCACGATGCCAAATGCAAGGCCCATCGTGATGGAATACAGGGCGGTATTTTGCACGGAAAAGCCAAAAACATCCAGAATGCCCGAACCATTCAACCGCGTCACCTTGTTGTAATAGGCCGGGAAAATGGCGGAGGTCATCACGAGCATATAGGCGGAATTGGCCCAGTCGTACATGGCCCACGCCCGAATGGTTTTGGGGTCGTTTTGGGGTAGGGAAAATGCAGGTTTTTCGCTCATATTTTCTGTTTGCCATATGCCGCTTAAAGATAAAAGAACCGCCTCATAAGTGGAACTTACGAGGCGGTTTGACTTAACTTCGTTGAAAAGTCGGAATGCAATTAACGGATTCGCTTAACGTTGGATCACAAACGGTTTGGTGATCATCTGACCGTTGGCCGATACCGACAGGAGATAGGTGCCGTTGGCCAATCCTGCCGACTGGAAGGGCAGGTAGTGTTCGCCCTGCACACCGGTGTAGTTGCGTTCAACAGAGATGCGGCCCATGGCGTCGATGATGCGCACTTGCACGTCGGCGCTCTCCAGGAGGTTGATCGTCAGGGTTGCGTATTCAGCGACCGGGTTGGGGAAGATGCTCGCCTGGATCAGGTTCGACTGCGGCTCGCTGGACGAAACCGAAGTGAAGGGGATGGGCGTTTGTTCCGCGTTCAGCGCTTCGCCGGTGGTGTTGTTGATCAGCACTGTGATGGCGTGCATGTTGTCGATGTTGTATGCGGCATTCACTACAAAAGTGGACGTGTACTCATGCGTGGAGCCGGCCGGGTTGGTAGCCGGAACGCTGCCTGCAATACCTGCTACTCCATTTGCGCCGCCTACAACACCGCGTGCGACGTGCTCGTACACCATTTGCGTTGCCGGAACCGTGGCGGGCAGTACTTCGTAACCGCCCATGGGGCCGGCTCCGCCGCCGGCATAAGCATTTCGCTGGGCATAACCGGAGGCCGTGCCCTTAACGCCGTCCTCGGTGAACACCACAGCAATGCGGTAGTTGCCGTTGGTTTCTTCCACGAAATTGAGCTTGCTCGTTACCGTGGCGGTGCGGGTGGCATCGTCCCAGGCTACATCCTGGCTAATCAGTACGGCCGGCTCCTCGGCCACGCGAATCGCATAGGCTTCTTCAAACTCAATTGGGTCGGCTTCGAAAGCGCGATCCACAATACCGCTGGGGTAACCAGCGACCGCGTTGCTCACCAAAGCATCGTATTCGGCCACCACCATCGGGTCGGCGTTGTGCACCGCAACCAGCACAGCCGATTTCGGGTAAAAAGCGGCCATGTGGTCCATCATGATGGCGCCACGCGGACACCACACGCACCAGGTGCCCGTGGCCTCCTCAAAGAACACTTTGCGACCTGCTGCCGGACGTACACCCTCGATGGAGGTTGACCGCGTGTTGTCGGAGGGATCGTCGTCGCCGACGCCGTTCACGTTGAAGATGGTCACTTCAACCGTGTTGTCGCCTTCTTTCAGGGTGAGAGGGGCTGTGTTAAGCTCAAAAGCATACGTACGGCCAATGGCAACGTTCAGGCCCGTGAAGGTTTGGGTGAACGTATCCTGACCATCGGTCCAGCTCGCGTCAAAGGACGTGATCGGCTCGAAAGAGGGGTTGGCTACTATACCGCCAACGCGAACCGTGCTGTCGGCCATGAACGTACCGTAAACACGGCTGGTCGGTACAATTTCGAGGCGGCGCAGGGTGCGTGCCGAGGTCAGACTTGCGCGAACAATGCTGTCACGCTCTACAATGCGCATGTTGTCAAAACAAGCGCCATAGAGCCAGCCGCCGGCGTCGTTGTAGCGGAAAGCAACATACACCGTGGATTTGCCGACCCAGTTTTTCAGCGACAGGCTGTTCAGCGTCCACGTGCCGGTGCCGGTCAGGTCGGAAACGGCCGTATAGTCGGTGCCGTTTTCAGAAACCAGAAACGTCAGTTTCTCCGTAGCACCCTGGTAGGTCAGTCCTGCGTAGTAGAGGTCAAAAAGCAGGTACGGATCTACGGCCGTGGTGAGGTCAATGGCCGGCAGCTTCAGCAAATCGTTGCTTTTGTTGCAGTTGCAAGCGTCGTCGTTCGTGCCGATGACATTTCCCGCGCGGGATGCGATGGGAAAGAAATCGGACTCCAGGTTGGCGGTAGTACCCACTTTCCAGCCTCCGTCGGTGGCCAGGGTGGTCTGGCTCCAACCAGCCGGCAAGCTGGTGGAGGCATCAAAATTCTCCGACCACAGGATAACCTGGGCGTTAACCATCGCTGTGGAGAAGAATAAAAGGAATAATGTTTGTGTAAACTTAATCATCAGGTTAGATTTTTAGTGTATGGTGTGAAAATTTGGCCAAATTTATGGTATTGTTTATTCTTATACTCTGTTTGTTGCAAAAAAATGAATGGTTGGCAAAAATGGGCATATTTAGCAGTCGTTTCCGCAAACCGGATTCCTTGTTTTGAACGGTACCGCCCGGAACTTATCTTTGCATCCGTTTGTTTCGTACGTTTCGATGATCCCAGGTCGCTGGTACAGGCTGCCTGCGGGATACCCAACCAGGTTTATGTTGTTTGAACCCAAAGACGTTTTACAGAAGCTGGAATTCGACAAGGTTCTCGAGCTGCTGGTAAAAGAGGCGCTTACCGAAATTGCTGCCGAGGTGCTGCAAAAGCTGTCTCCTTCCGTGAATTTTGACGAAATCGACCTGCGGTTGCGCGAGGCGCGGGAGTTCAAGCTTTCCATG
The DNA here is from genome assembly GCA_041736625.1 of Saprospiraceae bacterium. GTDB lineage: Bacteria > Bacteroidota > Bacteroidia > Chitinophagales > Saprospiraceae > M3007. The sequence goes on from JBGSTG010000076.1 coordinate 7,491, forward strand.
GAGAAAAATGACCGCTTCCCGCTGAACCGGTTCTCCGATTTGCGCCCCGAACTGCGCATGCTTCAGATTGAAGGGTATACGTTGTTGGCCGATTCTTTTCGCAATATTTTGAGTATCCTGACCAATATGCGGGAGTTATTCCGCTTTTTCAGCGGCGTAAAAAAAGAGATCTACCCCAAACTATACGACATCCTCCGGCCCCTGTCCTACGACGAATCGCTGGCCCTGGCCATCAACGCCGTTTTTGACGACAAGGGGGAAATGCGCCCCGATGCCTCTCCGGAACTGCAACGCATCCGGCGCGAAATGCAACAGCGCCAGCGCGATCTGGACGCGCGTTTCCGCCAGGTGATCCAGGAGTACCGCCAGAAAGGCTGGCTCGCCGACAACCCGGAAAGCTTCCGCAACAACCGCCGGGTATTGGCCGTGCCGGCCGAACACAAACGCAAAATAAAAGGCATCATTCACGATGAGAGCGATACCGGCCGTACCGCCTTTATCGAACCGGAGGCGGTCATCGAGGTCAACAACGACATTTTTAACCTCGAGCAGGAGGAGCGCCGCGAAATACACCGCATCCTGCGCCAGCTCAGCGACACCATCCGCCCCTATGCCGGCGTCATACGCCAGTACCTCATGGCCCTGGTGCAATACGATATTATCCAGGCCAAGGCCAAATTGGCGATGTCCATGCGCGCCGGCATGCCCGTACTACAAAAGAAACCCGTGGTGGGCATCAAAAAGGGTTATCATCCGCTGCTGTACCTGAAAAACAAAGCGCTGGGCCGGAAAACCATGTCGTTCGAGCTGCGCCTGACACCCGAAAACCACATCCTGATCCTGTCGGGCCCCAACGCAGGCGGAAAGTCCGTGGCCATGAAATCGGTCGGTCTCCTGCAGGTCATGTTACAATGCGGCTTGCTTGTTCCTTGCCATGAGTTGAGCGAGTTTGGCATCTTCGAGCAAATTTTTGCCGACATCGGCGACCAGCAGAGCCTGGAAGACGACCTGAGCACCTACTCGTCCCGACTGCAAAACGCCCGCGCTTTTATCGCCCGGGCAAACCCGAAAACACTGGTGCTGATCGATGAAATGGGCAGCGGTACCGACCCCAAGCCCGGGGGCGCCATCGCCGAGGCCGTGCTGCGCGAGTTGCACCGGAAAGGGGTATTCGGGGTGTTTACCACGCACTATTCAAATCTGAAAGTGTTTGCCTTCCGAAACCCCGGGATCCTCAACGGCAACATGCAGTTCGACAAAGACACCCTCTCGCCCACTTACGTGCTGCGGGTCGGCAGACCGGGAAGCAGCTACGCATTTGAGATAGCCACCAAAAGCGGGCTGCCCAAACCCCTGATCGACTATGCGCGCAACCGAACCGGCAGCGAAACGGCCGTAGACGACATCCTCATCGAACTGCAACGCGAAAAGCAGGAACTGGAGGAAACCTTGCGCGAGGCCAAAGACAAACAGGAGTCACTCGACCGACTGATCAAGAACTACGAAGCCATGCACCAGGAACTGGAAATCAGACGAAAACGCCTGAAACTCGATCAACGGGAGTTCGACCTGCTGCAAAAGGCCAAAACCAGCCACGAAGTCGAAAAACTGATCCGGGAATTGAAAGACGCCAACAGTCTGGATCGCGCAAAAGAAACGGCCAAACGGCTGCAAACGGAAAGGGTGGAAAAAGCCAAGGCCGTAGATGAAGCCTACGCAGAAGTGCTCCAACTGGAAACCGGAAAGTCGGTCTCTACACGCGTGCTCGCAGCGGGTGATTATGTGCGTTTGCGCACCGGCGGGGCTACCGGACGCATCGAACGCGTGGAAGGCCAAAAAGCGCTCGTAGCCCTCGGGCACATGCAGGTGAGCGTCCCCGTGCGCGACCTTGTGTCGGTGGCCGAACCGGCGCCTGCGCCGCGCAGAACGGCCAAAGCCGACATCATCCTGGCGCCCGTGGCGGAAAACAAACTGGATCTGCGCGGATTAAGCAAGGAAGAAGCGCTGCGTACGCTGGAAAAATTTGTAGACAACGCCCTGCTCTCCAACCTGCACTCCCTGCACATCCTGCATGGAAAAGGGGACGGCGTCCTGCGCAAAACGGTGCGCGAAAAACTCCGTGAATATGGCAGCAATGTGGCCAACGTTCACCACCCTGAAACCGACGCCGGGGGTAACGGCGTGACCATTGTTGACCTAATTTGAGTTCGGGTCGACCGTCTTGTACGCAAAAGACGCTTTCTCCGGCAAGGTTGACGCCGCATCCGCCCCCTCGGCCAACAAATAGTAATGCCGGATGGCTCCGACAGGCAAGGTAGCGCTGTACACGCCGTCGACCGCGTTCATCTGCTCGCGTTTGAACGAAAAAGCCGGATTCGAGCGATAACACAACCACACCGAGAGGGCATTTTCAACGGTAACCTGAACGGTAACCGCCGAATCGGAGGCAACCACTGCCGGCTCTCCGATGGCTGGTCCTGTGGCCTGCAGGATGTCCAGGCTTTTCAACCATTTTGCCCGAGGCTCCATCAATTGGCGGATGCCGATGACCTGATCCGGTCCGGCCGTCCAGGTGCCTGCCAGGGAAGACTTGAAGGCTTCGTACGGATACAGTTTGAGGGTGTCTTTTTGCACCCACGGGTCAATTTCGCGTTGCATCGACTCCGCGCGCCGGATGACAGCGCCGGATTCCAGTTGTTCCCGGACAATCGTTCGATAATGCGCAAGGTAAATTTTGCGGTACAACGGGTTTTTGAGCAATTGGCTGATGAGGGGACGCTGTGGATTGGAAATGTCCGTCAGCGGATGAAAACGGATAAGCTCCTCATCGCTCATTTTCCGGAAGTTCTGGTCTCGCCTCCAACCGCCGAAGGCGAGATTCAAATCCCATATCAGGGGATGCGCCACGCCCGTGCTGTCGAACCAGAGGTAGTAGTTGTGCGAAAGCGAACCGTTGTAGCTGTCCAGATTAACCAGCACGTTGTTCAGGGCCAGCATCCACAGCGTTTGGTCAACGTCGAGCACCGATTCCACCGCTTCCGGTTGTTGGTTTAGTGTCTTGATCAGGCGCATCAGCGGAGGCCAGCCGTCCGCCTCGTCTACTTCATAAAAAGCGTAGTAGCACGCCGGATTGTCCCCCAGATAAACCAGCGAGGCATTGGCGCCCTTGGCGCATCCATCGGCGCTACGCGTTTTCTTCCAGTCGTCCGGATCGCATTTGACCAACCAACCATCGTCTTTTTGAAAGCGCTTTCTGAGGAACTTATTGTCTATGGATTCGACGTTGATATACAGTCCCCAAAATGCATCGTTGATATACAAACGCGCGAAATTGCATTCCGGCGCGTGCATGTACTGCCTGACAACCTCGTAGCACAGGGGATCGCGGACAAAACTCGGATCCAGGAATCCATTGGACAACTTCAGGTTGGTGAATCCGCCTTCCAGTTGTTGGGATTTGACGCGGTGGTTCAACTTGATGTTGAAAGGCAGCTTTTTATAGGTTTCTTTCCGGCTTCTGAAATAAGAGCTGTTGCCTTTATAGCGGACACCTACGCTGTCGAACCGCAGACCGTTGACAATGGCCGTAGCCGCTAAACGCGCGTCGGGGTCGTTGTTTTTCAGCACATCCAACTGGGCGTCCCAGTCCTGGGAGGGTATCTCCAACCGAATTTCCTGTATGCCGGCCCTGTAAAAGGATTGACTGAACAGGGAAGTGGCATACAGGAAAAGGAGCAGGGTTGTGCTGAATTTCACCGGCAATTATTTATTCAGGTCGTTGAGCGCCACCACTGCGGGCGCCTTGGTGTAGTTCGCGGGGTGGAAGGAAGCGGCGCCGGCGTTTTCTGCAACGATAAAGTACTCCATCTGGGCATCGAGCGCGGGCGCTTTGATAACCGTTTTGTACTTTTTTGCGCCGGCTTTTAGTTCGCCGCCCGAGGCGTCGTCGTCCATGGCGATCGACTGGTAGGGCTGCGTTTTATTAAACCGGTAGTAGATCAACAGGCGCTGGGGGAAGCGGTCGGCCTGCGCGCTCACGTTAAAGGTGGAGATGCGCTCGGATTGGTATTTCGGGCGGCTTTCCAGCTTGACGTCGGAGATGGTCGATGGAAGTGCGCTCATGTCGGCGTTGCTTTTCAGGAATTGTACGCGTTTGGTCATCAACTCCACGATGCCGGGAATCTTGCTTTTTTTGCCGATGGTATTGCGCAGGCTGTTTTGAAAGTCATCAAGCGCGTACTCCTTGTTCGGATCCTGGCTGTAGAGCACCGCAATTTGCGCTTGCAGTTCCTTGGCGCGTTTCTCATACAGGCCGTTGGCAAAATTTTCATCCACGATCTGGCGCATGTGTGCCAGGTACATTTTTTTGTACAGCGGTTCTTTCATCAATTGGCTGATGAGGGGGCGTTGTGGGTTATCGGCATGCAGCAACGGGTCAAGTTTGTACAGGTTGCGAACGTCGATATCGCTTCCGCTGCCGATGTTTTTATAGCTGCCAAACGCCAGGTTGAGATCCCACAAAATGGGGTGGAAGCGGCCTTCGGCATCCCGGTAAAGGAAATAGTTGGATCCAAGACCGGCGTAGCTGCTGAGGTTGACCATGACGTTGTTCAGGGCGTGCATCCAAAGCACTTCATCCACTTCCAGGATGTCCGGGATTTTTTTGGTTTCCAGGTTCAGGACACGGGTGAGTTCCTGGATGCCGGCGTAGTCGTCGCCGTTCAGGATGCGGAAGTTGGCGCGGTAGCAGTTTACGTCCGGCTCGTAGTCCATCGAGCCCAGGATGTTCTTTTTGCAGTTGGCGCCCTCCGCTTCCCGCGCGTACACCCGTGTGTGGGCGAGCAGGTTCCCGGAGTCGTTGAAATAGCGCTCCTGGAACACCTCCATAGGCAGTTCCAGGTTGACAAACAGGCCAATGTATTCGCCGTTGATGTACAATTTGGCGTAGTTGGCCTTGGCGGAAGGCATGTACTTGCCGGCAATCTCGTGAAAAAGCACCTCGCGAATCATGCTGGGGTCGCGCAGGGCGGAGGAAAGGTACAGATACTTGTAACCTTGGTAATTCTCCCCTTCGCTTCGGTGATCCAGCTTGACCAGCACAGGGTTGCGTTTTTGGCCGGTGATGTACGATTTGTCGCCTATATAGCGGACGCCGGCCTGGCTGTAACGGGTGCCGTCTACGGTCGCTTCGGCGGCGAGAAATGCTTCGCCGGTAATTCGCAGGGAGTCCAGCGTGCCGCCCCAGTCTTTTTCCTCCAACTGCAAACGCACCTCGGTGATGCTTTTGGGGTCATATAAATCGCGTGTGGATGGACGCGGATTTTGGGCGGCCAAAAAAAACGGCAGGGAAAGCAATGCCACTAGCAGGTAGTTCTTCATGACAATGTATCGATGGTTGATTACGTTAGGTGTTCTTTTTTTTCGGGTGCAATGATACGCAAAGTGTTTCGAGTTTGGGATTTACTTGTCTGTTTTAGTTCAAATCGTCTGGTTCAGACAATTTCCGGAAATTCTTGATCTCCCGTGTTTTCGCTGCCCATTTGCGCCAGCCGGGTCATCCGGTTTTGATGCATCATTTGAAAAACCTGCGTGGCATTTTCCAAAAATCGGGTGTCAATCAAGGCTTTAACCTGTTGGAGCGTACCCAGCCGCGCATCGTCGCCCAGTTTGTACACTTGTTCGTACCGTTCGTTTTCCAACTTGAGCACAATCCTGTTATCCATTTTGAACACGGTGATTTTGTACACAGGATGTTCTACATAACCTAAAATACGCATGGATGTCTGTTTAAAGTGTATGGTTCAACTCCGGTTCTGGCGTGTGCCCATTTCCAGGGTTGCAGCCGCGGCGGCGCCGAGCAGGTTGGCGGCAAGGGTAAACGGGAAGTCGCTCCAGGGTATGCGGCCGCACAAGGCGTAGGCAAATGCCAGTGCCGGATGAAAGGCGCCCGCCGACAATCCGGTAAAAGCGTACAACAGTACGGCCAAAAGAGCGCCCTGCACCGCTGGGGATAGTTCTTGTGCACGCAGGTACGCCATGGTCAGCAGACAACAACCCATAAATTCGGCAAAAAATGCACAAAATGCGTCCGGATGCACCGTGGCAACCTCCATTTTATGCGTACACCCCAGCAGGAAAAGCGAAAACGGCACAGCAAACGCACTGCCGCCGAACATGGCCATAAAACGGTAGGGCGCCTCCCGACGGTCTTCCACGCGATCCAGTAGCAATGCCGCCATCAGGTAGCCAGGGTTTCCGAAAGGCGCACTTCCCAGACTCTGGATAGACAACACGCCGTACCAGGCCAGCCCGATGATCAGCGGAACCTGTGCCGTTGCGTCAGCGTGCCACAACTGCAACGTCAAAAACGTGAACAGAAATGACACCAACGCCTCCCAAATGTACATTTTCATCTCGTTCTTCCTTTTATTGCCGTGCAAAATTGCATTTTTGCCCGGCATATTCGGTAATGAACTTTTTCAACATGCGCACAATCATCTTGCTACTGGTCTGTCTTATGTCCCTAAGCGCCTTTTCAACCGCTCAAAATCAAACACTTACGCCGGAACTGCTCTGGAAGATCGGACGGGTGGGGCTCGAGGATATTTCGCCCGACGGGCGCTACGCGCTGTATGGTGTTCAGCGTTTCAACGTAGCCGACAACAAAAGCAACCGGGTGCTCTACCAATTAGACTTGCAAACCGGCGCATCCGTGCCCCTGACCCCGGCCGATGCCTCCTGCTCCGGAGCGCTCTTTCATCCGGATGGCGAACGGATCGGCTTTTTGCGCGACGGCAAGCTTTGCGAGACGCCTTTGGGCGGAGGCGCCATCAACCAGGTGGCGGAAACGGCCATGAACGGTTTCCGGTACGCGCCCAATGGGAAAGCAATATTGTTTGCCGCCGACGTCAAGCTGGACAAATCGGCCGCCGAATTGTATTCCGACCTGCCCAAGACGAATGCGCGCATCATTGACGGACTTTTTTACCGGCACTGGAAAAGCTGGCACGATTACCAGTACAGCAACGTGTTTTATGCGCCTTACGAAGCAGGAAAGCTGACCGGCGAACCCGTTAACATCATGAACGAACGATTCGACAGCCCGCTCAGGCCTATGGGTGGCATGGAGCAGATCACCTGGAGCCCCGACAGCCGGCACATCGTGTACACCTGCCGAAAACTGCCCCCGACGGAGGAAGCCCAGAGCACCAATGCCGACCTGTTTCTGTTCGACACCGGCACCGGCAAAACCCGCAACCTCACGGAAGGCATGCCCGGATACGACATGGACCCGGTGTACGCGCCCGACGGCCGGTACCTGGCCTGGACCAGCATGGAGCGCGCGGGGTTTGAGGCCGACCGCACCCGCATCATGCTGCTTGATATGAAGACCGGTGACATGCGGGAGCTGACCCGCAACTGGTCCTATGAAGCCATACGCCCGCAATGGGCTGCCGATGGGAAGTCGCTGTTTTTCTCCAGCAGCACCGATTTTACTTACCACCTTTTTGAATGGCGCCTGGCGGAAACAAAACCCCGGCAGATCACCCGAGGGCAGTATGATTACAAGGATTTCAAATGCGCCGGCAATGCGCTGGTGGCCATGCGAACGGCCATGGACGCCCCCGCCGAGCTCTACCGCGTAGACCCCCGAACCGGGGAAGCAACAAAACTGACCAGCGCCACCGACGACCCGTGGGCCACCATCGAAAAATGTCGCGTGGAGCGCCGCACGGTTCGTACCACCGACGGGAAAGACTTGAACGTGTGGGTAATTCTGCCTCCGGGGTTCGATCCTTCCCGGAAATATCCGGCCATTCTGTACTGCCAGGGAGGCCCCCAGTCGGCCCTCAGCCAGGGATTCTCCTACCGCTGGAATTTCCAATTGATGGCGTCCAATGGATATGTGGTGGTAGCCCCCTGCCGGCGCGGCATGCCCGGCAGCGGTCAGGGGTGGTGCGACGCCATTACGGGCGACTGGTCCGGAAAGCCCATTCAGGATTTGCTCGATGCCATCGACGATGTGGCCAGGGAGCCGTGGGTGGACAAAAACAGGCTGGGCGCCGTCGGCGCCAGCTATGGCGGGTACGCGGTGTATTGGCTGGCCGGTCACCACAACAAGCGATTCAAAGCCTTTATCTCCCATTGCGGGTTGTTTAACCTGGAAAGCTGGTACGGCACCACCGAGGAATTGTGGTTTGCCAACCACGACATCAAGGGGCCGTATTGGGACCCCAGGTTCAAAGCCGATTACGACCGCAACAGCCCACACCGGTACGTTGACCGATGGGATACGCCGATACTGGTCATCCACAACGAACTGGATTTCCGGGTGCCCCTTAGCGAAGGCATGCAGGCTTTTCAGGCTGCCCAGATACGCGGTATTCCCTCCAAATTTTTATATTTCCCTGATGAAGGGCACTGGGTATCCAAGGCGCAAAACAGCATCTTGTGGCAACGGGAGTTTGCTGCCTGGCTCGGGCAGCACCTTTGACCCTTGGCGCAGGCGGCGGTTGAAAAAGCCTCCCCCGGCATTGCGCTGAGAGAGGCCACCCCAAAAACCGATTACGAAGCAAAGGTAACGGGCGGTTTTGCCCGCAACATACCGGCAAACGGGTAATTGGAGCGGCATGACCGCTAAACGACACAATACGGATAAGGGGGTGGAGGCGCTCAGGTGACCGTCGGGGGCACCTCTACCTGCTTGTCCAGCTCACTATATCGGGATTCCAATTCGGTGTATTCCGCCTCGAAGTGGTCGATCTGTTTTTGCTCATTGGCCAGCAGCGCGTGCAGTTCCAGGAAGTTGTCGTCTATTCGCCGCCGGATGGTGTGGATGTACGACTTGAGTTTTTCATGCAGGGTGTCCTCCATTTTTCGCCTTCCTTCGCCGATCTCGGCGTAGTAGCCGTTCACGATTTTTCGGCGCTGAATGCCGGCAGAGATGCCGGCGAAGAGGATGCCTATGCCGGTGAGCACGCCGCCGGTGATGTCGAGCGCAGCCATGTTGGTTACGGCGGCCAGGATGATGCCCACCACAGCCAGGCCGCTGCTGGCAGCGATGTTGGGCGACACGCGGGCATTTTCCGGAAACAGGCGGGTGTCAGTAAAGCTGTCTGAACGGGTCATAAACCGGGCAAAGGCCTCCTGCAATTCTTTCAGCACGGAGGCGCGCTTGTCGGATATGTCCTCAAAAATGTAGGAGTCGCTGCGCACAACGGTGTTGGAGCTTTTGATCTTCAGGTCGATCATTTTGGCCATCTGCTGGATGCTGTCTGCCAGATCGACCACCCCTTCGTTGAGCTTGGTTTTGATCTCGGCGTTCAGGTTCAGCTCCAGTTTCTGGGTCAGCTCGTTCAGCCAGTCGGTGATCGACGCCTGCTTGCTGAAAATACCCATAAACGAGCGTCGCAGCATGGTAGGGAACGACAGGCCGGCGGAAAGTTCCTTGCCGATGTTGGTTGTGATGCGGTCGTACCCGTTGAGCAGGTTTTCGATGAGGATATTGGACTGGTGCTGCGACTTGGCCTCCTGGTTGTCGAGGGTCTGTTTGATGTCGTCGCGGAACTGCACATCCGCGCGGTATTGTTCGGCGCGGGTGTCGAGATCCTGGCGGATGCGGTTCAGGATATTCCGACAGGTGTCCAGGTTGTTTTGCAATTTCAGTGCTGCGCCCCGGCCACCGGTGACGTGGGTGCGTATGTAGTCCCGCATGACGGAAAACCCGCTCTCGTCGTAGCGGCCTTCGAGTTCCGCCTTGGCGCTCACCGCAAAGATGAGGGGTTGGCCGACGCCTTTTTTGTACGCGAAGTCGTAGAGCCCTTTTTCATTCACCGCCAGGTCTTCGGCCGAGAGCAGATCTTTTTGCTGCAGGACGAAAACGATCTTTTTGTGCCAGTCCTGGTGAATAAAGTCGAAAAAATCCCACGCAGACTGCCGGTACGGGTTTTTAGCCTCAAAAACAAATATAACCAGGTCGCTCGCCGGAATAAACCGCTCGGTGATCTCCTGGTGTTTTTCCACAATGGAGTTGGTGCCGGGGGTGTCGACAATAGCGATGTCTTTCAGGATATCTACCGGCAGATGCACCTTTTTGAGATAGGGATTGACAACGATGGTCTGCTCCGGGTCGCCGTACAGGATCTGCTGGATGGTGTCGGTCATGGGTTGCGGGGCCACCGGACAGATTTCTCTTCCGGCGTCGAGCAGGGCGTTGACAAAGCTGCTTTTGCCGGCTTTGACCTCTCCGACGATGACGAACATGTACGGTTCGGTCATGCGGATGCGCAGGTCGCTGACGGTATTGGTGAGCTCCTGGTGTCCGATTTCCTGTGTAAGCTGGTGCAAATCCTTGATCAGGTCTTCCACTTGTACGCGGAGGGCTTGCGTGCGCTGGTTCAGCATCATGGCGTTTCAGATTATGGGGAACAAACCTACGGTACAATGACCGTATTTTCGATGATCTCCGCCGCATATTTACCGGCACACAGCAGGGCATCCAGTACAGAGAGGCGGGGGATGAACCCGTACCGATCTTCGAACACCTGCCCGTACCGGGGCACTTGAAACGCGATCTGGTCGGGCTCTACGGCCCGCCGGACGTCGAAAAAGCCCGACGACGCCGGATTTTCGTACCGATCGGTATGGTATATGGGTTTTTGAACCCCGAGTTTGGCAAACAGCCACGCCAGCGCTTCTTCGTTCAGATCGAACAGAAAAGTATATTTTTTCTGAAAAAAAACGCTGAGTTCCGGCGCGTAATGCGCAAAATACGGCGCATTCCCGTAGGCTGTCTGGATGCTTCGCCAGTGCAGGCGCTGCCACGGTTCGCTGTAAGCGATGCGTACGTCGCGAATGGGCGTTTGCTGGTGCTTGCCTTTCAGCAGCGGTACGGTGAGCTGTTGGACGCCGTTGGGCCCGGCGATGAGGCACCGGTTGCGGAACGAGCCTTTCTGGTGGTGCTCGCAGGCTTCCAGATACAGCTTCCGGTCGTCGGACGCCAAATGCATCCAGGGGACCGAAGGCCAGTAAGCGGTGGTCAGTAAAACCCGGGAGGGTGGGGTAGTGCTGTGGTGCATCATAAAAAAAAGGCTGCATGACAAGGAAATCCTTTTCATACAGCCTTCAGGAAAAAATAACCTGTGATTACTTCATTTTACCGGCTTTCTTGATTTCGCCGAGCGCGCCGTTGAAATCATCGACGCCGGTTTTGATCTCGTCCGGGCTCAGTTTGCCTTTGGCTTTCCAGCTGTCCATGAACTTGGTGATGTTGTCGGTGCCCAGTTTGCCGAACATGTCGCTGATGCCGGGAATTTTGCTGCCGCCGAGCATGCCTTGCGCATCGGATACCATACCCAGAAGCTTGGTGGCTTCCTGCAGGTATTCCGGCTTGAACATGTTCTTGGCCTGGTTGAACAGTTTGGGAACGTCGGTGCCGAGTTTACCCACGATGTTGACTACGTCTGTCGGCAGTTTGGGGCCGCAGGACTGAAAGCTCAGGCTGGCGCCGAGCAGCATCACAACGAGCATGATGCGGGAAAAGAAATTGGTGTTTACGCTTTGGATCATGTTTGAAAAATTGAAATGTTAAATTGTTTTCAAATGATGGCCAACATCGTGGCGATCGCGATGTTGAGTACTTTTCTGGTGATTTCCTCAAATTTGGATTTGGAAACGGAAATCTCGCTCAGCAGTTCGATTTTCAATTGCCCGTACCGGGCTTTTATCAGGGTCTCGTAGTCGTCTTTGGTAATTTGTCCTTCCGAGAGCAACAGGGTGTACCGTTTGGCGTCTTCCGTCATTTGCTGCTGCAACTTTGCCACCTGTTTCTCGTAATAGGCACGGCGCACCTTGATGTAGTCGGCCACGATGTCTTTGATCTGTCCGTTTATGCCGTTCCAGGCTTCCAGTATTTTGGTTTCTTTGCTCATGTGTGGCAAATGTTTTGAAAAGGCTTATTTCTTTGGTTTGGCTTCCTCCGCTCGAAGAATAGCATTAAAACTGCTTTCGGTGATCTGCACAGACTGGGTAATAAACACGGGATTAAGCATGCCGTCGCGCTGCCATTTGGCAAAATACGGTCCCACTACTTCATTGTTCAAGGCTTCCCAGGATTTGGCCACCTCTGCGTTTTTAGGATTGGCAGCCGCCTGATCCTGCGTTTTTTTCAAGTCGGTCAGCAGTACGTCAATGGCTGCACTGTGTTGCGTGTACGGCTCCACCCCTCTGTTCATGAGTTCCGTCGTTCTGGTCCGAAGGTTGTTGGTATTCTGAACGGCAGACTCGTCGTAGGGGTTCGAAATGCACGCTGCGAGGAACAACCCCGCGAAAAGTAATACCCGCCAACGCGAAAGGAATGAGGACGACTTCAACATCATGGGTCCCAGGATTTAAAGGTGACAGCGTAAAGGTAAGCACTTTATCTTTTCCGTTCCCCGGATTTACTTTTTTTTATCCGGATAGCGTCCGTTTTCGCGCCGAATGTGCCGACATTTGTGGGCATGATGACCGCTGAATACATTGCTGCCCGTTTTCAATTGTTGCAGGACGACATTTGCGCCCGACTGGAGTTGCTCGACGGTGAAGGTCGGTTTCGGGAAGATCACTGGATTCGCGCGGCGGGCGGCGGCGGGCGAAGCCGGGTACTGGAAGGGCGGCGGATAGAAAAGGGCGGCGTAAACTTCTCTGCCGTGCACGGCCCACTGCCGGAAGCCATAGCCCGCAGCATGGGCCTTGCGCAAACGCATTTTTTTGCAACAGGCGTCTCCATTGTGCTGCACCCGCACAGTCCAATGGCGCCTATCATCCACATGAACGTGCGTTTTTTTGAAACGGACAACGGGCGTTGGTGGTTTGGGGGCGGTATCGACCTGACGCCACACTACGTGTTGGATGCCGATGCGCAGTGGTTTCATCAGCATCTCAAACAGGTGTGCGACGCGTTCGATCCCCACTTCTACAGTGCATTCAAACAACAGGCAGACGACTATTTTTTTATCCGCCACCGCAACGAAACCCGCGGCGTAGGCGGCATTTTTTACGATTACCTGGACGAAAAAAGCGGAAAAAATCGGGAAACACTGTTCGATTTTTCCATGGCCGTGGGCAACGCCTTCGCGCCTGCGTACGAGGAATTGATGCAGCGCGCCGAAAACCGTCCCTGGGCCGAACCCCAGAAACAGTGGCAATTGCTGCGCCGCGGTCGTTATGTGGAGTTTAATCTGGTGTGGGACCGGGGCACCAAATTCGGCCTGGAAACCGACGGCAGAACAGAATCAATCCTGATGAGTATGCCGCCCCTGGCCGCCTGGGCGTACGATCACCAACCAGCAGACGGCAGCCCGGAAGCCGCCACCCTCGCCCGTTTGAAAAAGGACGTCGACTGGCTGGCCCTTTGAATAAAGCCATTTAAAAAACAGTTTTCATTGATGAAAAAGAAAGCGGATCACACGCTCAAAGAGGTCATGCAGGACATGTTCAAAGAGTTCAACCTCTCTAACAAACTCCAGGAAACCCAGATCAAAACCGTCTGGCAAGAACTCATGGGGCCAGGCGTGGACACCTACACCAGCGCCATCCGCCTCAAAGACGGGGTACTAACCCTAACCATCGTATCTGCTCCGCTTAAACAAGAGCTATCCTTTGACAAGGAACGCATTCGCCAGTCGCTGAACGACGTGCTGGGCGCCGATGTGGTGCATACCCTTGTTATTCGCTGATCCGAAAAAAACAGGCAATATGCCCAAAAACAACTTTTTTAGCGCTTGCTTACTGCTTATGGTGGCTTTCTCCGCCTGCGTGTCATCTCAAAAGTTTTCTTTGGAGGAAAGCGCCCGCCTGGAATGCCAGGGCCGGGAGGCCGTGCTGACGGAAGAGCTGTCCGCACAGCGGCAGGAACGGGAACGCCTTACCACCCAGGTGGCCGACCTGAGCCGCAAGGTGGGCGCCCTGGAAAAAACGGTGGCCGATCAGGAATCCGAACTGGCCATCAAGCACCGCCAGATGGGGGAGTCGTCCGACAAAATGAACACCGACATGGCTCGTTTGCAAAGCGAATTGGGCGACCGAAATGCCCGGCTGGCCAGAATGAATACCGCCCTGCAGCTGGTGACAGAAGCCCAGGAAGAGCGAAATAAAACATTGAATCAATTGTTTGAAAATTTGAAAAAACAATATTCCGGCAAAACAGGCAATGATATTTCTATTGTTTTGGATGGTGATCACCTCGTGTTGACTTTTTCTGATAAAAGCCTGTTCGGAACAAACGGAATGGACGTTTCGGCGGCCGGGAAGGAAAATTTGCGCCCACTGGCCACACTCATGACGGAAAAACCGGAGCTGGACGCGGAAATCCGAACCTACACCGACAACCAGGTACCCAAAAACAAACAGTTCAAGGATACGTGGGACTGGAGCCTTTACCGGGCTACGAACCTTGTTCGGGTAATGATCGGCGACTTGCGCGTGAACGGGAACCAACTTACCCCGGCGGGCGGGGGCGAATTTTATCCTGTTGCCGGCAACAACACACCGGAGGGGCGGATCCGGAACAGGCGGACGGAGATCCTGGTTTACGTTCCGTTGCCATCGTTGCCGGCTTTTATTCAGAAGCCCTAACACAAAAAAAGCCTGTTCCGATCGGAATGCCCTGCGTTAAGCTGGCCATACGCTCAGAACAAGCTTTTTGTTTTGTGTACCCACAATCAGGATGAAGCCACCCGGCAGAGAGGAAGGCTATTCGTCTTCGTCTTCGTCGCCTTCTTCCAGGTTGTCGTCATCCTCGTCTGCATCATCTTCGAGATCATCGTCATCGTCGTCAATGTCGTCGTCATCGATGTCGTCATCGTCGAAATCATCCTCGAAGTCGTCGTCATCGTCGTCTACGTCGTCTTCTGTTTCTTCTTCGTCGTCGTCTCCCATGAGGTACACTGGAATGTCCAGTTCGTTATCGGCAATCAATACACCCGATTCGGACTGGAGCGGCTGAAAAAGGTTGTTGGTTGTCATGACTCAATCTGTTGTTTTAGGTAAGGTAATGTTTGGTTATCGGGGGTAAAAGTACACGAAAAAACAAATACGCTGCTTTTTCCCTCTTTTTTTAATCGTTAAATCATAAAAAACTGGTTAGTAGTCTTTTATGACGCCGGCGATCCACAAAAGTCCGGCTTCGGCCTTGCGATATTCGCTTTGGAGCTTAAGCAGTTTGATGCGGGCATCGAGCCAGCGTTGTTCGCGGGCGTTGACAAGGAAAACGCTGCTTTCTCCGAACTGGAATTTTTCATTTTCGCCGTCAAGCAACGCCCGGTAGTTGTCGGTCATTTGCCGGTACAGATCGATCTGTCTGCGCAGGTTATCGCATTCATTGGCGTAACGGCGAAGCTTGTTTTCCAGGTCTAATCGTTTTTGTTGCAGTTCGTAGCTGGTTTGCGCCATTTTGATGGCGGTTACCTGGAAGTCGCCCCTTGCTTTCCGGTTGGGGATGGGGTAGGCGAAGTTCACGCCCCATTTGATGTCGTTGGCCAACACCGCGATGCCCTCTGCTGTGCTGGCGGGAAAAAATTCCCATCCGTTTCCGAGCAAATTGTAGTGCACATCGATCACCGGTTTCTTTTTTTCCTGTTTCAGCCGCTGTTCGACGTCCAGGTTTTCCAGCTTGGTTTGGTATTGCCGGAGCAGCGGGTGTGCGGGCAATCCTTGCAGCAGGGTATCGAATGCCGGGAGGGTGGGGGTCTGGGCATCCGGGAGGAGAGGAGGGCGCTCTATTTCGGTTGCTTCCAGCGGAAGTCCGTTTTCGTTCCACAAAAAGGTGTTCAGGGCCAACAGGGCATTTTGCCGGTCCACCTGAGCGAAGTTCAAATCCATCAGCCGGTTTTGCACCTGAATGAACGCCTCCAGGGTGTCAATGGCCGGATGATCGCCTTGCCGGTAGCTCTCTTTGATGCCGTTGAAGCGCACTTCTGCTTGTTGCAGGGCATTTTCGAACACGGACACCTGGGTATTGGCCAGCACCCATTCCCAGTACACTTTGGCGCCCTGGAACAGGAGATCGTTGAGCAGGGCGTCGCGCTCGGCGGCGCCAAAACGCAGGCCGATGTTGGCCTGCCGGAGGTCTGCCCTGCGTTCATCGATGAACAGGCCCTGTCCGAGCGTCCAATTGAGCCCCAGGGCTGCTTGTCCCACCTGCGGCAGGTTGCTTTCCGGGTTCAGGTACACGCCGGAGGCCCAGTTGTAGGCGCCTTTGAGTTCGAGACCCATCCAGGAGGGCCACTTGACGCCGGCTTCTGCGTAACGGAAATACTGGCTGGACTGGAAGGACTTTTCCGAGAATTCGGAGAAAGCTTTGGGGTCGAAGCCACCTTTTGCCCGTAAAAGCGCTGCCTCGGCTAGTCCAACCGACAGATCGGCCTGTCGGGCCAGCGGGTGAGCTTCCAGCACGTAGGTCCGAAAGTTGTACCATTGCATCAGCGAATCCGATGATTGGGCAAACGCTTGAGGCAATAAAAACGATGTGCCTGCCGGCGCCAGCAGTAGCATGGTGGTGGCCCACCGTATCAAGGGCATCCGAATTACTTCCGGGGTCTTCATGGGCGAGGATTATTTGGCGCTTTTGATGGGCGCTTTGGGCACCAGGCGATCATCTTTTTTGGCAGACGGCGATTTTTTGGGATCGTACAGATCCGGCGGGAATCCGTTGAGCACTCGCCAAAACTCATACCAGAGCGGCACCGTGTTCAACAGGGCGATGCCTTTGGCGCCGCCGCCCATCTGGAGTGCATCGGGCCAGGTCTGCTCCTCGGGGTCGGGCGCGATCAGAATCCGGAAACTGCCGTTCTCACTGATGTCGCGGTCAATGGCTACTACCCGACCGGCAAAAGTACCCGTCGACACGCCGGGCCAACCGCTAAAAAAGAATGCCGGCCAGCCGTCGAACAGGAAACGCACCTGCTTGCCGATGCGCACCAGCGGCAGGTCGACCGGGCGGATGTACAGCTCGACGGCCAGCTGGTAATCGGCGGGCTGAATGCTCACGACGGGGTCTCCCTCCTTGATGATCTCGCCGATCCCCGGCGTGATGGCCTTGACGATGTATCCGTCTTGCGGTGCTATGATGTAGTAGAATGTCATGCGGCGCGCGTAGTTTTCGCGCTCTATGCGAAGTTTATTGACGGTGGCCTGGGCGTCGAACTGGTCGGACAGGGTGCTGAACCGGTCGCTCTGCGTCTTGGCGATCTTGTTGGCGTACTCGTTTTGGGTGAGCGGCAGTTCGATCTCGTAGTTTTCGAGCATGTTTTTGCTGGTGAGCAGTTTGTTTTCTGCGGACACGAGCTTGGCTTCCGCCTCCTGCAGCTTGAGACGGCGCGCTTCCAGCTGGGTAAGCGAGTACAGCCCTTTATCGTACATATTCTGGGCAGCCTCGATTTGCCGCTGGGCTACCTGGAGGTCTACCCGGGCCTGAACCAGGTCGGCACTGTCGCTTTGCACCTTCAGCCTGCCCTGGATGATCTTGTTTCGGATCTGCTCCGTTTTATTGCCCAATTCGCGCTCCATAGCGGCCATTTGCGCGTCCAGGGCGTCGGCCTTGTCGCCGTAAGCGCCAATAGACCCTTCCTTGGCCTGCACCTGCCGGCCTACGCGGTCGACGATCTCCGGGTCGAAGTAATCCGTTTTGATCTCGGTGAGGTGCACGATGGTGTCCCCGCGTTTTACCGATTGTCCTTCGGTAACATACCAGCGATCGATTCGACCGGAAAAAGTAGCCTGTATGGTTTGGGGGCGCTGCTCGGGCCGCAGGGTGGTTACCCGCCCGTCAGCTTGAATGTTCTGGGTCCAGGGCAGCAACATAAAGCCCACGAACAGCACCAGCAGGATGATGAGCAGGTTGCGGACGGTGAGGTGTTTGCCGGCAAGCCGGTCCAGTTCCTGGGTTTTCAGACCGGCAAGATCGGCCTCGCAATGAACTTTGTTTTCGGTAATATTCAGCATATCGGTCAGGGTTACGCGTTGTCTTCCACATTGAGGGCGAATTCCCGTTCAACCCGAAAGATAAAGTCGAAATGTTCCGTTTTTTGCACTTCATCAAAAGTGCCGTCAAACACAATGCAGCCATCTTTGAGCACAACCACCCGGTCGCACATGGAAGCCAGCAAGGCGTCTTCGGTGACCGTGAAGAGGGTCCATCGGTGGCTCTTGTCCGTCAGGTACTGCGAAATGCGCAGGCGATCGCGGAAGTTGAGGTTTTGCAACGGATTTTCCAAAGACAGCATCTTCGGGCCGCCCAATACGGCGCGGGCTACCAATAGACGGGTGACGATGCTGCGGGGCAGGTTGTACCCTCCGGGCATTAGCGCTGTGTTGACGCCCTCGGGGAGGCTTCGGATGAAATCGCCAAGCCCGAGGGATTCGATGACCCGCAACACTTCGGGCAAGTGGACGGACTCGCGTCCAAGCGTAATATTTTCCAGAACAGTGCCTTTGAAAATGTCTTCCACCGACGACAGGTCGCCGATGTTCGAGCGCAAGCTGCGCAGGTTGATGTTGCTTTTGGGCAGCCCGTTGAACAACAGGTTGCCGGTGTAATTTCGCTTGAGCACAGACAATATTTGCATGAGCGTACTTTTTCCGGCGCCGCTGTAGCCGGCGATGGCGATGCGTTCGCCCGGCGCAACCTTCAGGTTAAGCTTGTCCAGCACAGGCTTTTGTTCTGCATTGAGATAAGTCAGATCGCGCAACTCAATGGCAAAAGGTTCGTTGCTGCAAAACTCGTCTACGGTCAGGCCATCCTCGCGTTCCAGCTCCAGATCGGTCACCTGGCCAATTTTTTCGGTGGCCGTCAGCATGTCGTAACCATGTTCGTGCAGCAGGATGAGCTTTTCGACCGAGTCGACCACAAACAGGATGAGGATTTCCGCCGCCACAAATTGCCCGAGGTTGAGCTCGTTGTTCATCACCAACAAACTACCCAAAATGAGGTATCCGCTCAGTACAATGACCCGGAAGACCACCGAACTGAGGAACTGCGTGATCAGGATGCGCCAGTGATCGGCCCGCGCCTCAAGGTAACCCGAGGCATAATCGTCGGCCCTCGTCAGTGGGAAGCGGTTGTTGCCCACCAGCTTGAACGTGGGCGCCACCCGGCCCACTTCTTCCAGCCAAAACACCAGGTTGTATTTGTACTTCGATTCTTTCAGGCTCGTTTTTAAGCCCATCGGGGCTGTTAGGTAGAAAAACAGGATGAGCACCAGCAACAGGATGAGCGAAGACACCACGAACGTGCTGTGGTAAAACGACAGGAACAGCAGGCTGATTGCGATCTGCAAGAGGGCCGTGCTGCCTTCGATCAGCAATTTGGGAACAGACTTCTGGATGGTGAGCGTGTCGAAAAAACGGTTGACCAGTTCCGGGAGGTATTCCCGCTCGAGATTCTCCAGATTCAAACGCGGGATGCGCACCGCAAAGTCCACCGCCGAATCCGCAAAAATCCGACGCTGAATGTGCTCTGTCATGTGGATTTGAAAATACCGCAACAACCCGGCGAACAGCGCGCCCACGGCAACAAAAAGCACCATTACGCCCCAGGAAGCCGAAATGGCCCCACCGGCAATGAGTCCAATAATAGCCTGGATGCCCAGTGGCAAAGAAAGGTTGATGAGACCGATTACAAATGCATACAAAAATATATACCGGATCTCTTTTCGGTACTGCCCCATCAACCGGGCAACCCGCTGGAAGGGTGTCAGGCTTGCAATAGTCGACTCTGCCATGAATTTAGATGTTTTCTAAAACGCTGTACCTTTAAACCCGAAAACACGATTCAGGTTTAAAAGTTAAACTATTATTAACGAAAGTTTAGGTTCATGAACAATATGGAACGCCTGGAGGCGTTGGCCGAATGGGGTGCCGAGTTGCAAGCGGGCGGAGACGCTGAGTGGGAATCGGTGGTTCAGCAGGCGTACGCCGAAAACCCGTGGTTTACCCCTGAAAACACCACACGCGCCATCCGGGCCATCGCCGATCAATTTCTCGAAGCCGGCGAACTGCGCGCCTGGCTCGACCAATACCCTTGGGTAAACGGTCCAACGACTAAAACGGTGGCCCTCGTCATGGCCGGCAACATACCACTCGCGGGTTTCCACGACTGGCTTTGTGTGTTTGCCGCCGGACACCGCGCGTTGGTTAAGCTATCCGACAAAGACAAGTTGCTGCTTCCCTATTTGGTAAAAAAACTGGGCAACATCGCGTTCGAATCCTGGGCTTTCACCACCTTCGTGCAGGAAAATGCGTACCTGCGCGATTTTGATGCCATCATAGCGACCGGCAGCAACAACTCCGCACGCTACTTCGAACAGTATTTCGAAAAATACCCACACATCATTCGCCGAAACCGAAACAGCATCGCGGTGCTGGATGGCTCCGAAACGGAGTCCGACCTCCTGGCCTTGGGCCGCGACGTATTCAGTTACTTCGGGTTGGGTTGCCGGAACGTCAGCAAATTATTCGTTCCAGCCGGTTACGATTTTGAACCCCTGCTGGCGTGCTTTCAGCAGTTCCAGGATATGGCGTTGCACAACAAATACAAAAACAACTTCGACTACCACTTTACGCTTTTCCTGCTCAACAACCACCCGTTCCGCCACAATGCGTGTATCCTGCTGCGGGAAGATGCCGCACTTCCGGCGCGCATAGCCACCCTGCACTACGAATATTATGCCGATCCGGCAGACCTGGAGACCAAAGTATCCGGTCAATTATCCGGCATACAATGCGGGGTGGGAAATGGTCAACTTGCCGGCATGCCCTTGCTGCGTTTCGGACAAACGCAGTTCCCGCGATTGCACGATTACGCCGATGGGGTGGACGTGATGGCGTTTCTGAGCGATTTATAGGGTTACGACCGGTTCACGAAACTCCCGTACACCCACTCATCGTCTCCGATACGGAACCAGGCGCCGTGCTCCTCCCAGACCTCGACCGGTGCGCCCGCAGATAGTCGGCGCACGATGTGGTAGGTGGTGTCGGGGCCACTGCGCACATTCAGCGAAGCGGTGCCGAACACCTCACCGTGGCTGAGTCGCACCGGACTGAGCGCCGAACCATGCACCCAACGCTGCTCACCGACGGCCACCCACTGATTTTCGGTACGCAGCGCATCTACGATGCTGCGGCAGGGCAGCGCGTCCACCACCGGAAACTGCATTCCCGGGCCGCTCCGCACATTGGCGCCCACTGGTTCGCGCACAAAGTGCAACAATTCGGGTTTTTCCCGCTGCAGATGCTCGGTTGTCATCCATAAATGCCTGCCAATACGCCGCCAGTCTCCCTGGTGTTCAAAAACAGCAACCAATGACCCTTTCGGCAACCGCTCGGCTACAGGAAAATCGTGCCCGGGGCCGCGGAAAACGGGCGACTGTCCGGCGGAGACACGCGCACGCTCAGCGAGTCCTTCCGGTATGTCGGTCATGGCTTCGGCCACCGAAGCCAAAAATTGCTTCCAGTTGTCCGGGGTATTCAAATGCCCGGGAGAGCCGTCGTATTGCAAATGCCGGAGTTCCAGCCGGTGTTTGCGCAGCAAAAAGCCGGCCGTATCGGCCGCATTGCGGAGCATTTTGCCCCAATCGGCACCCGCCGGCGCGCATAGCTCCAGTCCGATGTAGAAGTAGTCCGCCGGAAAGTATTGATTGCCGGAAGGCACCGGAGCGAGCCGGCCCTGGGTATGAAAAGCCAGTTCATTATCCGGAATGCACTGGATCACGGTGCGGTCGTCGAGCAGATAATGGACGGCGTGCTCCTCCGTGCTGTCATTGCACTGAAGTCGGCGCACCGAAGCGCTTGCCGACAGCGGGGACGGATGCACGATCACCCCTTTCAACTGCCGCAGGGCAAATTGGGCTGCATCGCGCAGGTAAGGTCTTGTTAGAGCGTTGGTCAGGAGTTCGGCGTGAATGGCGACCATGTGGATTGGGTTTGGCCAGTTCGTTTTAAGCCACAAAAAGCAAAGTTACTGCGGTCATCATACCTTTGTATGCATTGTTCGAAAAAATCATACCATGCGCATCGATGTCGTTACCGTTTTGCCCGATTTACTCGAAAGTCCGTTTGCCCATTCCATCCTGAAGCGCGCCCGCGACAAGGGACTGCTGGAGGTACAGGTGCACAACCTGCGCAACTTCGGCATGGGCAAACACCTGCAGGTCGACGACTACCAGTTCGGCGGCGGCGCCGGCATGGTGATGCGGCCGGAACCCATCGCCGCCTGCTTCGAAGCCCTGATGCGCGAACGCACCTACGACGAGGTAATTTACACCACGCCCGACGGCCTCCCGCTCAACCAACCCATGTGCAACCGACTCTCCCTCGCCGGAAACCTCCTGATCCTTTGCGGACACTATAAAGGTGTGGACGAGCGCATCCGGGAAAAATACATCACCCTGGAGATCAGCATCGGCGATTATGTGTTGTCCGGAGGCGAACTCGCGGCTGCCGTAATCGTAGACGCGGTGGGACGACTCCTGCCCGGCGTGCTCAACGACGAAACCTCGGCGCTTTTCGACAGTTTTCAAGACGACCTGCTCGCCCCGCCCGTGTACACCCGGCCGGCCGATTGGGATGGCCGCACGGTGCCCTCCGTGCTCCTCAGCGGGCACGAACGCCTTATCGATGAGTGGCGGCACGAACAGAGCCTGGAGCGCACCAGGTCCAGAAGACCCGATCTATACGCCCGCTTCATGGGTGAAGGTTGAGTTAACCATACGCTATGGGACCGCCATAATGCCCTCAATTCCTACTGTTCCGGCAACGGTCGGAGCAGTATTTCACGTCATCCCACACCTTCTCCCATTTTTTTCGCCAGGAGAACGGTCTTCCACACACCACACACACTTTTACAGGCAGATCTCGCTTGGCCGGTTTTTTCCCGGATAATTTTTTCATTTTTTTAAACAAATTTTTTATAAAAACAAAATGTTTTGTATTTTTGTGCGGTGAATCAAGCTGTAAAAAACGCCATGCTTTGCCCGAACTGCTCGGCCAGGTCCATTCCCGGCGCCCGTTTTTGTCACCGATGTGGGGACAAACTATCCACGCGGGTCAAACCGTGCCCGTCCTGTCACGGCAAAAACCCGTTTGCTTCGGTTTTTTGTCACCATTGCGGCTTTCATTTTGAAGGGCATCCGGGTACGGAGAACACATACGTCCCCCGTTATCCGTTGGTTTTTGACCACGGCGACGTAACAGAACAGATCAATGCATTGTTTTTCAGAAGTTTGCGGAGAAGGGTAGGGGAGGAGTTCGACGCTGCGCTGCACAGTGCGTTTGTGGAACGTTTTTACCGCTCCCGGTTCCGGGAAGTGTACGCCGTGCGCGCGGCACAAATTGCCGGAGAAGCCACCCGGCATTGGGAGCGTTTGGGTCGGATGGGTCTGCCTGAGCTGGATAACAGACTGGATGCCGCGTTCGACGGTCTTTTGGACTATTTTGCCATTCAATATTGCCCGGACCTGGGCGGCATCCACCTGCCCGAAGCCATTCTTCAATATGAGCGGGCCGAGCGCTCGACGACAGACCTGGGCGCCATGCTGGCCGATTTCCTGGCTTTTCACCGGGAAAAGGTGACGGTTTACACGAATTTTGTCGCCATTGCGCCCGAATTACTGGAAAATGCGTGCCGTGCCTTCCTGTCCGCCGGGCGCGACGAGAAGTTGTTTTTCATCTGTGACCTCTCCGCCAAAAGAAATGCACGCGAAGGGTTCGCCATGACCGACCGGGCCCTGTACTGGCGCGCTCCTTTTGACCGATCCCGGGTGGTAACCTACGATCAACTCGCCGACATTCAAAAGAAACGCGATCACCTGGTCATCAATGGCCATTTTTTTTCTGCCGGGCCTTCCCTGGATTTAAAAGTCTATAAACTCCTGAAAAAACTCCGAAACTGGTATGTTTTGCAAGCCGACTGAACTAATCCGTCAATTTTTTCGTTTCAAACTTGCACATATTGCCAAAAGCGTCTTATCTTTGCGGTCGCTTTTTTATGGAGGTTGTAGCTCAGCCGGTTAGAGCGTTGGCTTGTGGCGCCAAAGGCCGTGGGTTCGAATCCCATCATCCTCCCCAAAGTCGAATGCGGAATGTCGAATGCGGAATGCGGAATAGTAGGGCGCTTGGTCCCTCCATCTCGCCGCAACACCACAAAATACCCCGTTAAACCAAGCGCCCTATTATTCCGCATTCGACATCAGGGCTATACGAAGGATTGAACAGGAATGAACAAATTTCCTGGAGTAGCCGGATCATATATGCCTTGACCGACGCGAGGGACCAAGCTTAACTTCCCAATTTTTAACAACGACTTGTCATCCTGAGCCCGCAGGGCGAAGGATATCTTTTTAAACGAAGAATCCCCCCTTGCGTCAGTTGTATCGGGGAGATCCTTCGCCCTTGAGCCGCAGCACGCGCCGCAGCCGGTACAGTTTACAGCAGTTGTCCCGGGGAGATCCTTCGCCCTTCGGGCTCAGGATGA
Organism: Saprospiraceae bacterium; assembly: GCA_041736625.1. GTDB lineage: Bacteria > Bacteroidota > Bacteroidia > Chitinophagales > Saprospiraceae > M3007. Next base: position 31,999 of record JBGSTG010000076.1, read on the forward strand.
CAAGTCGTAATTAAAGAAGGGGTGGGGGAAAGCTTGGCCCCTCCATCTCGCCGCAACACCACAAAATGCCCGGTTAAACCAAGCGCCCTATTATTCCGCATTCGACATTCCGCATTCCGCATTCGTCAATCTCTTCCTTTCACTTCCCCTTTCAACAAGATGCTGGTTTCGGCCGGTAAGGTATTGGCCGACACATAAATCATTTTCTTTTGAGCGCCGGGACGGCCTTCGGTGTTGAATTTGGCCACAATTTCGCCGCTTTCGCCCGGCTCGAGGGGTTCTTCGGGCCATTCGGGGATCGTGCAGCCGCACGAAGAACGCGCGTTTTGAACCAGCAGGGGCACTTTTCCGGTATTGGTAAATTTGTACCGATGTTCCACCACCTCGCCTTCGTTCACCGACCCAAAGTCGAATTCGGTTTCTTCAAAGGTAATTCGGGCCAAAAGCGAGGAGTCGATGGTGCCGTCGGCGTTTATCGGATTCCGTACGAGGTCCGAATTCGGGCCGCCTGTCCTGATCTCCTGCACCTTTTCAGCCCCGGCATCCGATTGGCAAGCCACCCACAGGCAGCCATACATGCAAAACACAATGCCCACTGTTGTCGTTCTCATAATGTTCAATACGTTGAATGATGATGCAAAGATACGGGTAATGGCCGGGTTATGACAATACGCATTTACCTAATCGGATTTATGGGTGCCGGAAAAAGCCATTGGGGGCGGCTGCTTGCCCGGGAGACCGGCCTTCCATTTGTTGACCTGGACGAGCGTATCGAAGCCGCTATGGAGATGTCGGTGGGCTCGGTATTCACCCTTTTAGGCGAACCATTCTTTCGGGAACAAGAACGCCTCGCCCTCCACAAAACCGCTGAAATCCCTGCGGCTGTGGTGGCAACCGGGGGTGGAACGCCCTGTTTCTTCGACAACATGGATTGGATGAACCGACATGGCACAACAATTTATCTGCCGGTGCCGGTCGCGGAACTGTCCATCCGCCTTTTGGCAGAAAAACACCGGCGTCCTTTACTGGCCGGCATCCCAGACGACGAACTGGCGCCCGCCATTGCCGATCGATTACGAACAAGAACGCCTTTTTACCGGCAGGCCCGGGTGCAACTTTCCGAATGGCAGTCGGGCACAGACTGGCTGCCGGAAATGATGTTGCACGTGCGGTAATATGCCCTTATCTTGTGCGGTAATACACGTGTTATGCCGCCGGTTATTCGAAACCTGAGAATTTTTTACACCATTGCCATTGCCACCGTGGTGTTGATGCTGATCCTGAATCAAGGGGTATCGGCCGGCTTGTTGCGCAAACAGGAAGCCGACGGTCACGTGGTGAACATTGCCGGGAGGCAACGCATGCTGAGCCAGCGCCTGTCCAAACTGGCGCTGAATTACAAACCAGGCATGGCGGACGAACCCTTCAAGGCCTGGGAAAAGGAATTTTCGAATAGCCTGTCCTATTTCCGGTCTTCTCACCGGCTACTTCAGGATGGCAATGAGGAATGGGGGCCATATTCCCAACCCAGCCAGACCGTGCAGGGCATGTTTCAGGAATTGGACAAGCATTACCTGCCCTTGGTGGACGCGCTCATCAGTTTCGGCGAAAAAGCCATTGTGCGGGAAAACAACGACGCCGAACTGGCCCAGGTGATGCGGTATGAACAAGCTTTTTTGAATGGCATGGACTCCATTGTGTTCCAGTACGCAGCCGAATCCAAAGCCAAAATAAGCCTCATCCAACGCTGGGAAACCGGCCTGTTCCTGCTGGCGCTGCTGGTGATGGGCCTCGAAGTGGCGTACATCTTCAGGCCGCTTTTTGTAAAACTGGAGCAATCGCTGCGCCAAAATTCGGCCTATCAGAACGAATTGCTTCGGATTGCCGAAGCCAACCGGATTGCCAAAGAAAAGGCGGAAGACGAAAGTCGTACCAAGTCCGCTCTGCTGGCAAAAATTAGCCACGAAATCCGGACGCCCATGAACGGCGTCATGGGCATGGCAGAACTGATGGCCTACACCTCCCTGAATCCGCAGCAACGAGAATACCTGCACGGCATACGGGCCGGGGCCGACAGCCTGCATCAGTACATCCACAACCTATTGGACTATGCAGGCCTGGAAGCAGGCTCGCTCCGCCTCGAAATACACGCTTATCCGTTGCGGCTGCTGATCGAGGAAACCCTGGACCTGCTCTCGCAAAAAGCCTCGGATAAGAACCTGGATTTGCTATACCGCTGGGATGAACGCATCCCGGAGATGGTGTGGCTGGACTCGACCCGGCTGCGGCAGGTATTGCTCAATCTGGTGGGCAATGCCATCAAATTTACCCAGGAGGGCGCCGTGGTTATCCACGTGGAGCAATTGGCTGAAACAGAAACGCGTGTGCAGATTCTTTTCCGGGTGAAAGACACCGGCATAGGCCTGAACCCGGAAAAGCGCCAGGCGCTCCATCAAATCTTTACCCAAAAGACACCCGGTGAGTGGATACGGCCGGAGGGGACTGGTCTGGGGCTGTTGATCAGCAGCCGCATGGTAAATGCTATGGGCGGGGCATTGCGTGCGGACAGCGAAACCGGGAAAGGGTCCGACTTTTATTTCATCCTGTCACTGGAAAAGGAGCCTGCTTCGAAAAACGTCGAAAACCGGCAACCGGCCTCCATACTGGGCGGCAAAACCATGCTGGTGATCGACGATAATGAGGCGAACCGGCACATGCTGGAGACGCTTGGCCGGTTGTGGGGTATGCATACGATTGCGGTCGCCAACGGAAAGGAAGCGCATGACTTGATCAAAACGCTCGACAAAGCGCCCGAACTGGCCCTCCTGGATATGGACCTGCCGGATACCGATGGCGTTACCCTGCACCGGGCGTTGGTGGGGCAGGCCTTGCTTAAAAACACCAAATTTGTGTTGATGACAGCCTCCGCTTTTTCCAATCGGGCAGGCACCGCTCAGTTTCACGCGGTGGTGAGCAAGCCGGTCAAACACCTGGGTTTGAAAAATGAACTAATCGGCTTGCTGTCGGGGCGGGGCGATGCGATTACGGATACAGTGATGCAATAGGGAGGGGTCAACCCAGCGCCGCCTTGTAAGTAGCCAAACATCGTTCCCGGGCAACCTTATGCTCCACCACCGGCTCAGGGTACCGCGCCGTGCCCCACTCCGGCACCCATTTGCGCACGTACTCATTTTGCGGGTCGAACTTACGCGCCTGCTCCGCAGGGTTAAATATGCGGAAGTACGGCGCGGCGTCGGTGCCGCAACCCGCCGCCCACTGCCAGCCGCCGGAGTTGGACGCCAGGTCGTAGTCCAGCAGCTTCTCCGCAAAATACGCCTCGCCCAGCCGCCAGTCGATCAACAGGTGTTTGGTCAGAAAGCTGGCGGTGATCATGCGCACGCGGTTGTGCATGAACCCGGTCGCGTTCAGCTCGCGCATGCCTGCGTCAACGATGGGGTAGCCGGTGGCGCCGTTTTTCCATCGCTCCAGCTCCCGGGGCGCGTCGCGCCAGGGAATACGGTCGTAAGCCGGCTTGAAAGACCGGTCGGCCACATGGGGAAAATGAGCCAGTATCTGGCTGTAGAAATCGCGCCAGATGAGCTCGTTCAGGAAGGTGTCGTTCAAGCTCCGGGCGTGCCGTGCTTTTTCGCGGATGCTGATGGTGCCAAATCGGAAATGAACCCCCAGGCGCGAGGTGCCGGGGAGCGCCGGGAAGTTGCGCGTCTGGTCGTAGGTTCGGATGAGTCCCCGGGAGACCGTGACCGGCGGGAACGGGATGCCGGCGGGTTCAAAGCCGAGATCGTTAAGAGCAGGGTAGGGGAGCGGCTCCGTTTTCAACAAGTTGTTTGTAAAATCTTCTGCCGGCCAGGATTTCAGGAACAAGGATTCGCCGTCGGGCGCGCGCTCCGAGTCCAGCCTGGTGCGCCACTTTCGGCTGTAAGGGGTGAACACGGTGTACGGCAGTCCGTCGTCCTTGCGAACCTCTTCTTTTTCAAAAATAACGTGGTCTTTGTACGTATGAAACGGTATGTTATGCCCAGACAGCAGCATTTCGACCGCCTGGTCACGCTTGTGGGCGTAGGGCTCGTAGTCGCGGTTGGTATACACTGCGCCAATCGTGTATTCGGCGAGCAGGCGCCGCCAAACGTCGACGGGTTTTCCGTGCCGGATGAGCAGGCTGCTGCCGTGTTGGGCCAACGCGTCGCGCAGTTCACCCAGCGCCGTGAGTATGAATTCCACCCGGGCATCTTTCCTGGAGGGCAGGGCCTCCAGGATGTCGGTGTCGAAAATAAACAGGGGCAACACCGGCAGCGGGCCCTGCAGGGCGTGGTACAGTCCTGTGTTGTCGTGCAGGCGCAGGTCGCGACGGTGCCAGAAGATGGCGATGGGGTCGTTGGACATGCGGGAAAAACATTCGGATCCTGTCCGGGGTTCAAGCGCCGGGCGGAAAGTTTGCCGGGCCGCCTATTTCCAGGTCAGTTGGCGCAAAGGAACGCTGTATTCCACCCGCTGGTTGTTGTGCACATCGATGATCTCCATTTGGACAACAGGATCGGGGAGGTGCCAGTAGATGTGCAGCAGCCCGAAGTGGTTGTCCATCACCGGGCCTTCGATTCGGTTGTCATTGGGCGTCGGGAAGTCCCAGGTAGAAGTTATGCCGCTGGCCGTGACGTCGTAAATCGGGTAGAGGCCTTCGGGCTCGATCCTGGATATTTCGCCGTAATGCACATCGCCGCTGATGAACAGCACGCCATTGGCGCGGGTGCGCCGAATGAGGTCGAACATGCGCTCCTGCTCGTGTGGGAAGTTGGCCCAGGCTTCGTACCCGTTGTACGAAATGCCGAATTGGGTACCCGTTCCGATGATGCGCACATCAGCGGGTTTGCGCAATTCCTGTTCCAGCCACGCCCATTGGGCTTCGCCGAGCAGGGTGGAATCTTTCGAGGTATGTGCCTGGTAATCCAGATCGTAAAAAAAGCGCCGGTCTTTCTTTTTTTGATTGGGGCAGGGGAGCAGGTCGTCGCGGAACGTGCGGTTGTCCAGCAGGATGATTTGCAAAATTTTACCCTCGTACTCAAAAAGATACGCTGTGTAGATGCCTTCGTGTTGGCGCCTGGGGGAATTTTCGGGTTCTCCCCAGAAATCCAGGAAAATTTGTTTCGACTCGGGTTTGAAGGGGTAATGGCGTCCGGAATCGTTCCAGCCGTAATCGTGGTCGTCCCAGGTGGCCAACACGCGTGTTTGGTTGCGCAGTCGTTGAAATTCGGGTTTGTCGCTGAGTTGCCGGTACTTAGCCTGCAGGACGGACATGTCTTTGGTGTCACCGTAAATGTTGTCCCCCAGAAAAATGAACATATCGGGGCGGTACAACAAGGCGGTATCGAGAATGGGCCACGGTTTGTCCTGGTGACCACAAGAGCCAAAGGCGATGATGGTGGCCGGTTGCGTTTGCGCAGACAGCCCGGGCGTCATGCAGACGACGATCAGAAGGAAGAGAATGTTTCGCATGGTTTTTGGGGCAAAAGTAAGCCATCGTTCGGGCCATATGGTGGCTAATGAGGGAGCCTGTCGCGAAAATAGCCATACATCCAGGTGCCGGCTATGGCACTCAGCAAGGTCACGAAGATCACAAACGCGCCGGTTCCTATCGCCTGGAGGTGTCGGATGGGCGCAAGGCAGTAGAAGACATTTTAGACGCGTTCAAGACCATTATTTCGCTGCAGCGGGATTTGCTGAGCCTCTCTACAGATGCCGGCGACGAGGGCACCAACGCGCTGATGAGCGACTACATACGTACACAGGAAAAACTGGTTTGGATGTATTCGGCTTTTTTGAACAAGGGGTGAGTATAAAAAAACAGGGCGATGGTTTTAAGCCATCGCCCTGATACTTGTTTGCATTATTGATCGTGCAAAGGCACCGGAACGCGCTCCCGTTACGACTCGGTCACAATGGGATTGCCGGTATTTACCCACTCATTCATGCCGGCGGAGTAGTTGAGGACGTTGTTGAATCCGTGTTTTTTCAGGATGGAATAGGCGATGGAAGCCCGGTCGCCGCCTTGGCAGTGGATGACGACCTTTCCGTTTTTGCTAACCTTGTCCAGTTCCTTTTCCAGGGTGCCTACAAAAACGTTCTCGGCACCGCTGATGTGCCCCGATTTGTATTCGGAGGCGCCGCGCAGGTCGACTACCTGCATGTTGTTCTCTGCTTTCATGGACTTGAACACCTCCAGCGAAATAACCGGAACGGTTTCGAGTTGCTGGCCTGTTTGGGCCGCCCAGTCGCTCACGTTGTCCACGTAGCCGATAACGTTGTCGAGACCTATGCGCATCAATTTGCGGGTGAGGTCTTCGATTTGCGCGTCGGCGGCCAGGAGCATGAACGGCTCTTCGTACGTGAGGAACCAGCCGGCCCAGGTGGCGAAGGCGTTGTTGCCCTGAATGTTGATGCTGCCGGGGATGAACCCTGCTGCGAAGTCGACCTTGTTGCGGGCATCAATCAGTTTTACGCCTTTTTCAAGGTTGGCGATCAACTCGCCGGTGCTGATTTTTTTGATTTTCGGCACCTCGGTCAGCAGCGGCCGGTCCACCTTGTTCAGTTTTTTCATCATGGCAAAATACTTGGGCGGCTCGGGTTGGTCGGTCAGCAGATACTGCACGAAGCCCGGCTCGTTTGTTCCATACTGGAACGCCCAGTTTCTCACCTTTTCGTAGCCGACCGTGGAGCTCGGCACGGCGCCCAGCGCTTTGCCACAGGCCGATCCGGCGCCGTGGCCGGGCCACACCTGCACGTAATCGGGCAGCTCGGCAAACCGGTTGATGGATTTGTACATTTGGTGCGCGCCGGCGTCCTGGGTGCCCTTGATGCCCGCTGCTTTTTCCAGCAGGTCGGGGCGGCCGATATCGCCGACGAATACAAAGTCGCCGGTGAAGAGCATGACCGGTTTGTCGGAGGCCGGGTGGTCGGTCAGCAGGAAACTGATACTTTCCGGTGTGTGTCCGGGCGTGTGCAGCACTTCAATGGATAGATTGCCCAGCTTGATGACGTCGCCGTCGTGCAGCCCCTCGTGCGGGAACTGGTATTGCCAGTCGGGACCGCCTTCATCGGACAGGTACAACTGGGCGCCGGTGAGGGCCGCCAGTTCACGCGATCCGGAGAGAAAGTCGGCGTGAATGTGCGTTTCGGCTATGTGGCTGATTTTCATGTTGTTCTGGCGGGCGATATCGAGGTAGGTATCTACATCCCTTTTGGGGTCGATCACCATTGCGACGCCGGCTTTCTGACAGCCGATGAAATAGCTGGCCTGGGCCAGGCTTTTGTCATAAACGTGTTGAAAAAACATGGTGTGTTTTTTATGCTGTTTTAGTGAATGTTTTGGACTGCAAAGTTAGGGTAGGGTAGGGGACACCTGCCGTGACAGATATCACGCAAAAAATGAAATTTTCACCGGATGATCAGTGACCGCCCGTCATGGCGGCAGAAGCGGGGTTAAGGTACAGTTCCTTGATCAGAATGTAGATGCCCATGACGAGCACGAACCAACCAAAGGCCTTTTTCAATTTGTTGCCGTCAATATTGCGGCTGAACCGGTTGCCGATGAAGATGCCGGCGATGGCCAGGGCGGTGACAGTGCCCAGCAGCAACCAGTCGAAGTGGTATTGGGAAATATCGCCCAAAAAGCCAAACAACGACTTGGCGGCAATGATCAGCAGGGAGGTGCCTACTGCCTGTTTCATGGGCAGTTTGCTGAAGAGCACCAGGGCCGGTATGATCAAAAATCCGCCACCCGCGCCAACCAGGCCGGTCAGCACACCCACAATTCCGCCTTCCATCAAAATCATCGGATAGTTGAATTTCTGCGGCGTTGCATCGGAATTGACTTCTTTTCCGGTCACCTTTTTATCCCGGATCATGGAAATGGAGGCGAACACCATGAGTATGGCAAACAAACCCATCAACAGCATGGCCTTCGACACCACGAACGTTCCGACGGCAAATACCGGGTCGGGGATCAGGGGTACCAGGTAGGCCCGTGTAGCATACACGGCCAGGATGGAGGGTATCCCGAAAATGACGGCTGTTTTCAGGTTGACCAGGTCTTCCCGGTACTTGGGAACGGTGCCCACCAGGCTCGTGGAGCCCACAATAAAAAGAGAGTAAGCGGTTGCCAGTACCGGTTCAACCCCGAATAAATACACCAGTACGGGGACGGTCAGTATGCTGCCGCCGCCGCCGATCAGACCCAGAGAGACACCGATCAGTGCGGATGCCAGATAACCTGCTATTGCCATTTGTCGTTGTAGTTGTTTGTATTTAAAAAGTTTTCGCAAAGGTGCAGGCTGTCATACGGCAAAGTTGGGCGCATGTGTGTAACTGGCCACAAAGTTCCGTCCAATCTTTGAAGGATTGGCTGCACTTTTTACGGGGGCCTAAGGACTATTCGCACCAAATGAATTTTTAATTCACCTTTCGATTATCAAGTTATTTTCCTTTCCAAAATTATCATTATAATTTATATTATGTTAAATAAAGAGCAAAAAGGATTTTTTTAACATCTATACACAATGATTGGTAATCTTCTTGCTACATTTGCAGTAGATTGCTTTTTCTTCACCCAAATTGTCAAAACCAATGGAAATCTCCGCCCCTTCAAAGGCATACGGCCCGCTCGCCGTGTTTTCGCTGCTCCTGATTGCCCTGACCATTTACGCCTGTAAGGGTAACTGTGAAAAATGTCCAAATCCAAATGAAATTCTGACATGCAAGAGTTTGACCGTCGATGTGGAGACGAAGCAAACCATTTGCACACCATTTGACGCCAACTCCCTTATTTTTTATTATTCGGACAACAGCCGCGCTACCTGGGTGGATTCTGTTCGGCAGTATCTGGCCGACAGCGGGTTTGTTCTGGAGGATTCCTGTGATTGCGAAGCCCGGATGGAGCTTTGGACCTACAACGGCGCCAGCCCCACCGTTGACCTGATCGGCGTCATCGAAGGCTCCAAGTCAACCACAACGACCATCGGCGACGGGTTATTCCTCAATTTTGAGGTAAGCTTTCAACCCGTGCTGCTGGATAGCATCAAAAACCCGGACATCCAAAAGCGGGATTTGGACTACAAATCTCCCCTGGCCGGCACGCCAAAATCCGGAAGCCCGGTGACTGTGGCCGTGGTCGATGCCGGTGTTTACCCATACGACGCGTTTTTATCCAACTATTTGCAGCCAAAGTCGCCGACGGTCAGTTGTATAGGCCCCCCTACCCTATTCGGCGTTGACGTGACAAATCCCGGAGCGCCCCCGCTGGATAACAATGGTCATGGCACCCATGTGTGCGGTCTGCTGTGCGGATATATCAACTTTCCTGAACCGGGCACAAATCCGAATATCAATGTTGTAAACATCCGGTTTACCGACGGCGGCTCCGGTAATGGGAGTTTGTTTAAAGCGGTTTGCGGCATGTACTACGCCATAAACGAAGCAAAGGCCCGGATCATCAATGTCAGCTGGGGTTATCGCGACACCATAGGCCCGGCCCTGATGGAACCGTTGCTCGAAAAAGCCAAATCCAGGAATGTGTTGATTGTCGCCGGTTTGGGCAACGATACGATGAACCTGGACGGGAAAGTGAAATTCTGGCCCGCCTGCTTCGCAGAAAAATTTGACAATGTGATTTCCGTCGGCGCCCTGAATGAACCCGGCGACAAGATGGCTTATTTCTCGAACTGGAGCGCCGACACCAATTGTATGAACGTCGTGACGTATGGCGAACGGGTGCTTACCACCCACCCGCCGTACTTGCCGGTGGATGGAAACATCGTCGCAAACATCAGGGCCAACGGCACGTCAATAGCCACACCCCTGGTAGCCCGCAAGGCCGCGATTATTTTCTCCAATAATCCCCTGGTACAACCCGGCGAAGTAAAAGCGTCGATCATACGCGTAGCGCCACAGACGCTTTCGGCCCCCGACGGATCAAGCGTCACTGTTCGTGTTTTGCAATAACCGGAATCCCTTTTTATTCATGACTGTTTTTTGCGATCAACAAAAACAGCTGTTTCGGCGTACGGGCCCGTGGTATGTCGCCTCAGTCGCCGTGTTGTGTTTTGTAATGAGCTGCACGGTAAGGGAAGACTGCGACCAGTTGGATGCCTGGCAAAAAAGTCTGGATCAGTTGGAAAAAAGCGATCAGGCGCTGTCCGGTCTGCGGTCTTTGCAAAGCAAACTTCCGGAGCACTGCGACAGTGCGGCCATCGCGCTGGCAACCGCCTTTCATCGTGCGGGCGGCAACTATAACCAGGAGCACCAGGATTTTGCCTCCGCTATTGCGTGTTTTCATCAAGCGCTTTGCCTCCGGCGCCAGGTGTATGGCCAGAAAAGCGAACACAACGACATCCAACGCGCATGCTTCAATCTGGGTTTGATGCATTACAACCTGAATGCGCTTGACAGCGCGTTGCATTACTACAGCAGCATACGCAAGCAAGGTTCTGTGAATCTTTCCTATTATCTGAAGCTCATCGAAACGGCTCGTATCTATTGCGACCGGGGCGAGTATCGTACTGCGGAAAACTATCTGATGGAAGCGTACGACATTATGCATGACCCTGCATGTGAAGCTGTTGTTGCAGGCCGAAAGTGGGAGGTGTTCAAAGTAGCGACCGACTTATTTCGGCAAAGAAAGTTGTTTTCAAGCGCGCTGAAAATGGCGCATGAAGGATTGTCGCTTGGCCAAAGCGGAGGTACATTGAACCAACAGGACTCCACGGCGCTGGCCGGTTTACATCTGGATATCGGTTCGGTTTGGCAGGACAGTCTTTTTTTCAGCAAGGGTATCGACCCGCCTACGCAACGCCGGCTGGTCGACTCTGCCATTGCATATACAGGTTTGTCCCTGGAACTGTACCGGCGCACTTCCGCCGAAGACAACGTGATCGGGGGTGTGTACCGAAACTTGGGCGAGCTGTACAGACGCTCGGGGCAATATCGCCAGGCGCTCGACATGCTTGACCGGGGCATTCATCAGGTAAGCAGCGCCGATGACGAGCGACTGCTTCGATCCGGGTTGTTCATAAACCGCGGCGAAACCCGCTTTGCGCTCGGTGAATGGGCGCGGGCACTCGCCGATTTCGACACGGCACGCTATTGGTTGTCGCCCAATCGGGTCTCTAACCCAGGCGCAACCGATGATGAAGCACTTGATGCATTGAAGCCTTCGTATCTGTTTTTGTTGCAAACAGACCGGGCATTGACGCATCTGGCTATGTTTAAGGCAGACCGAAAAAATGTGCATGCGCTCGAGTCGGCCTTTGAAATTTACAGCACCCTTGCGCCGCTTGCCGACCGGATGCGCTCCGATTTTTTGTCGTCCGATGCCAAGTTTAACCTGTCGGCCGATCTGCAGGAAAACCTCTCCAAGGCTTTTGATGTGTCTCTGACGCTTGCCCGTCTCGATACGGTCAACCGCAAGCGATACCTCGATCATGCGCTGAGCATTTCTGAAAACAGCAAAGCCACCACCCTTTTGGAGGCCGTCCGCCTGAAGAGCACCATTAACCAATTGCCGCCGCAGGTGCAAGCCCGCGAAAACGCGCTAAAAGTTCGGGAGGCCGACATCAAGAACGACATGTTTCTGCATCGCGACCAGCTTGCGATGATGCGGAACCTGCAGAAAGAATTGCGCGATAATTTCGAAGAGCAGCGTCACTTCCGAGATTCCCTTCGCCAGCAATACCCCAAATTTTTTAGCCAGCGGCACTATCAGTCCAACATGAACAGCGACGTCGTACGTGACCAAATCCTCGAACCGGGCCAATACCTGTTGGAGTATTATGTTCAGGAAAGCCTCTTGCACACTTTTTTGGTTGGTCCAGACACTTTTTTATTGCGCTCTGTCCGGCTGCCGGCTGATGTGGGAAAACAAATCGATCTATTTACGGCGCTGGCGGGACAACGTACCCAGGAAAAGCAGTTTTGCGAGACGGCGCATGGCCTGTACCGCTTGCTCCTTGCTGATGCCGCCGCCATTTTGCCCAAAGACGCCCGTGTGGTAATTGTGCCGGATGCGCCTTTTCACACCCTGCCTTTTGAAGCTTTGCTAAGCGAGTACGACGGCGGCAGCATGGCGGGGCAGGTAGCCGCTGAACGATTTGTGCTTTATCAATACAACATCAGTTACGGGTATTCGGCCAACCTGCTTTTAGAGATGCGCAGGAAAGCCATTCCTGCACATATGCAGCGCGCCTTGGCCGGCTTCGCGCCCGATTTTTCCGCAGCGGAAATATCGCCCTGCGACACTACCCTACCCCGGTCTCTTTGCACCGCCCTGTCGGCTTTGACGCCGCTGCCCAACACAGAAGAGTTGATAAGAATTAGCAAAAAAGTGGCCATGCGTCGCTTTGAAGGCAAGGATGTCACCCCGGAAACGTTTCTCCAAATCGGCAAAACGCACAGCGTCATCCATATTGCTTCACACTGTGTGTTGAACGATGAGGATCCCGATTTCAACTTCATCGCTTTTTCCGGCGTTAAACGCGGGCAACAACAGGCCGGGATGCTTTTTTTGAATGATTTGTATGCTGAACCGCTCCACCTCGACTTTGTTGGCTTTTCTGCTTGCGAAACATCCAAAGGGCAATTCCGACGCGGCGAGGGCAACCTGAGTATGGCGCGCGGACTGGCCACGGCCGGGGTAAAGAGTTTTGTGACCACCCTTTGGCCGGTTTACAACCAGAACAATGCGGCTATTTTTCCCAATTTTTACGCCGAATTAAAGAACCATGTGCCCAAGGACGTTGCTTTGGCGCGCGCGAAACGACACTTTGCCCGAAACCCCGACCGCAGCCCTTTTGACTGGGCAGGGCTTGTGCTGATCGGCGATGCGGGCCCCATCGCACTGGAAGATGCAGACATGACTCGCCGCAATTACTTTTATGCGTTTTGGGCGTTTTGGGCGCTGTCGATTATGGCTGGCGGGGCGCTTTTCTTGTATTTCCGGAGGCGTTTAGCGCGTGCTTAGCGCTGCAGCAATATCAGCAATTCATGCGCTTTTTCGCGCGCTTCTTCGTTGAGTTGGTTTTGGAAATCGGGATCGTTTTTTACCATGTCATCGAGTCGCTGATGCAGCGCGTGCAGGCGATTGGGTGATTCGCCCAGTTCGGCAAGCAACAGGTTGAGTTTCAGTTTGCCGATGCTGCGGTTGTACGATTCCTGCTGGATGATATTCTGGTTTTGCAGACATGCTTCCAGACCAACGCGCGCCGAAGCATAGTCGCCTGCCCGCAGATCCCAATGGGCCAGGTAGTAGTGGGCCATACAAAAGCCACCGCAGGCCGCTGCCAGACCGGCGATGCTATCGCGGCCTCCGTTGGCAACACCGCAATAGAAGTCCGAGGCCAGTTTCGACACCTTTTCATTGTCAACAGGCGCCGGAGCACTTCCCGCCACGCTCAGACAAAAAGGGTCGATCATGTGTTCCTGGATAGACGATAAATCGGGGTGATCCCAAATGGATTTTCCGGCAAAAATGAATCCCAACATCAACAAGGAAAAAAGAGCGATGGCAATCAAGGGTTTATGCACCCAAAACAGCCACAATCGATCGAAGACGCTCAGTGGAGGATTGGGCATAGGCCCGGTATCCTCCCGAACGACTCGGGCAATGTCGCGCAACCGCTCTTCCGCGTAATAGGGATTGGCCTGTTCTGACAACATAAAGTCAATGTATGCTTTTTGGAAAGCGGGTTGATCGCGGAGCGCCTGCTCAAACGTGTCTATTTCTGCCTGGGACATGCGTCCGGACAGGTATCGCTGACAGGTTTCGGAGTAACGTGCGTTCATGTACAAGATTGATTACGGGTTATATATTGAGCAAGTCGTACAGTGCTTCGCGTTTCTGCTGAAGAATCAGCTTTAGTTTTTCGCGACAGCGGGTAAGTGTTTGGGGGACAGAGTCTGGTGACAAACCTTTTTCTCCCGGGTGTTTTTGTTCGTTTACGATGTGCGCCAACTGGTCATAGTTTTTCACAGGTGGCTCCTCCATGTAGTAGTGCCACATCAACAGTCGGCATTGGGTTTTGAGTTCGTCCATGGCTTCAACCATGACGGCGTGGAGATCTTTTTGCTGCTCGTTATTGGCGTAGTGGACCACTACTTCGATGACGTCGACAGCGGTGTGTTGAAACGGCGTTGGGGGCTCTTTGCGCAGGAATCCCTGGCATTTGTTCAGGCAAAGACGGAAAAAATACCCATGCAGATTACTGCGTGGCCCGCGACCTTGCTGAATTTCTTTTATCACCTCGATTACAGCTTCGTGGAACAGATCCTCCCAGCCGATGTGCCGCAAACGGGATTCAAACCGCAGGTAGGCCAGACTGGCGCCTTTACGCAGGCGTGGGCAGCCATACAACAAGCGACAGGCGTGTTGTACATATTCATCCGATCCGTTCAGGACAGCGTCGGTGACTTCACTAAGATTGCACATAAACCAGGTGTTCGAAAGCTAAGTAACCATTAGAGGAAAAAATTCAACACAACCGTGGAATTGTCTCAAAGGAAAAAAAAAATCGCCACTCCTGTTGAATTTATGGATGTGCCGGTTACTCCTTTTTGTCAGCGGCTAATAAACCAAGGAAATCGCAACCTGTGTAACCCTTGAAACAACCAATGCCAAATGAAAACAACGAACCTGCTGCACAAAATCACCCTTATTTTTCAACTTTTCACCACCCAAAACGTCTAAAATGGCAACAAAAAACCATTCCGAAATGGAAGAAGTCTTCAACGAAGACCTGCTGGAAGCCGAAAGCTTCGCCGGAACCTCCGTTGAACCCGATGGGGAGCAAGACACTCTGGAACGCCTCCCCGCCTCCTCCTTTTACCCCCAGCTCATCCTGGGCGATTCCGCAGCGGCGCAGGACGTCGGTTCCGAGGCAGCGCAGGGCGAGTTCCTGCGCGACGCCTATTTTGGCAGTTTCGACGATGCCGAGCCCGGGGCTAAATCTACGGGAAGCGCAGAGGTTATTATTGGGACTGACAACCGCATTCGGATCAACCCGACAACCAGCTTTCCGTGGCGGGCCATTTGCGCCTTGCGCATCCGTGCCGCATCGGGCGCTACCTACATCGGCACTGGTTGGTTCATCAGTCCACGCACGGTCATGACCGCAGGTCACTGTGTTTTCCTCCACAACGAAGGCGGCTGGGCGCGCTCCATTGAGGTGATACCGGCACTGAACGGCACCCTGCGTCCGTATGGCTCCTGCACCTCCTCCGCGTTCAGAAGCGTCAGTGGGTGGACCTCATCCCGAAACCGCAATTTTGACTACGGATGCATCATCCTGCCCTCCAGCTGCCGGTTGGGTGCACGTACCGGCTGGTTCGGGTTTGCCAACCGCAGCGACAGCTTTTTGCGGAGCCGAACGCTTAACCTCTCCGGGTATCCAGGCGACAAAGGCGGCAACACCCAATGGTACCACGCGCAGCGGACCAAATCGGTAACACCGCGTACCATTGTGTATGATATCGACACGATGGGCGGGCAAAGCGGTTCACCCGTTTGGTATTTGGATGGCAACACCCGTTACGCCGTAGGCGTACACACCAACGGGCACAGTTCGGGCAACTCCGCCACCCGGATTGTCTCCGATGTTTTTACTATGATGCAATCATGGAAGGCATTGGGCGCATAAAACAGTACAGCACGGCAGCATGGCAATTCATTGCCGTGCTGCTGTTTTGCCATTTATCATCTTGTGAACTAAATAAACCGGGTTCAAAAATGCAGAATCACCAAATCCAGGGTATTGTAGTCAATTCGTTTGGGCAGCCTGTGAAAGACGCTGTTGTGTACATTGTGGACGGCCCGACACCTTTTCCGGACATTGCAGCTGTGACCAGTGAAGATGGAAGCTTTCATCTGAGCGGTTTATCCAAAGGCGCCTACCAATTGCAAATTACCTTAAACGACAGCACTTTCGAATACGACTGTTTGGTCGATGACCCTACTGAAATCGTGAAAATAGCCGTGCAAGATCCGTAGTCCAGCTTATCAAAATTTTAACTTGACATATTGGTCTTTTCTCGGTACATTTGTCGTTTATAGCACTTTTTCTCACCGACTTAAATTCCCAAACCATGAGATTACCATTCCCCGTTTTTTTTATTCCCATTTTTTTCTTTTTGCCATCCGTCGGTCTTTTTGCACAGAACATCTTCTTCGCCAACGACGATTTCGTCACTTTCACCCTGGGGCAGACCGTTAAGTACAACGTGACAGACAACGATTCGGTCCCTATGGGAAGCAGTTCGCCGGTTTTTCAGACCAGTGGAGACACGACCTGTTTTTTCATCGATTCCAAAGGGGACCTGTTTTTCACCGGCGGACGGCGTTGCTGCGGTGACTTTTTTCTGGAATATCGGTACGAAAGCTGCCAGGAAGTGCGCTGTTCCGCTTTTGTGTACATCCAGGTGTTGTGCAAGCCGGAGTGTTTCCTGATCAACATAGATGAATACACCGATGACCCGGAATTCCAGGAATGCGCTTATGCATGCGAAAATAATACGTCTACCTACTATACAAATTTTAACGCTGCCAATAGTTATCATTGGACGGTCACCGGTGGCACCTTCATTGCCGGCTCCAACCCCGCCGAGATTGTGGTTACCTGGGGGCCACAGGGCAATGGTCTGGTCAGCCTGGACATAACCAACAGCGCCGACGTCACCCAAACAAAGGCTTTGTGCGTTGAAGTTCTGGAGAGTCCGGTTGCCGGATTCGACGCACCGGCGTCCGTTTGTCTCGAACAGCCGGTAGCCTTCACCAATACCACCATGGGCGGAAGCGGATACTTCTGGGATTTTGGCGACGGGCAAACGTCGACCGCCTTCTCGCCCTCGCATACCTACACAGCGCCGGGAACATACTCCGTGTGCCTCGTGGCTACCCGGCAGAATTACGAAACAGAGATTGGCTTTTCCGACAAGAACGCTGCAAATCAAGTCGGCCGCCCATTGTGCTGCTGTACCGACACCATTTGCATGGACATCGTGGTGGACCCGCTCCCGAGTCCGAATATCTACTGCATATCGACACTTTGTGCGTTTGACTCAACCGAATATTACACCGACGCCGCCAACTGCAACACCTATTTCTGGTCGGTGGAAGATCACAATGGAGCAGCTGTGCCTTTCAGCGGGCAAGGGACCAGCCAGATATCCGTCAACTGGGGCGACGGCCCCTCGGGCACGGTTTCTCTTTACGTCGAAAATTGTGACGACAGCTACTGCGGCGATACCACCACCGTGGTCATTCCTATTATTTCCGCTACCGCATCCGTCAGCGGGCCACAGGTGGTGTGCCAGGGCGCTTCGGAGACTTATACGGTTCAAAAATGGATTTCCGCCACCTACAACTGGACTGTAACCAACGGCATCATCATTGACGGCCAGGGCACCCACAGCGTGGTGGTGCAATGGAACCCGTCCATCACCGGCCCGGGTGAGGTTTCGGTCGAATACAGCAGCGAATTTCTGGGCGGACTTCCCGGTCACGATCCGGCCAACTGCTCGGGCTCGGCAGACCTGCCGGTGGAAATAAAGCCTGCCTTTGCGCTGAACGGGGGCCTGCCCGCCATTGACTGTACAGGATCGACGGTCAATTACAACACCTCCCAACCAGGCGCCTTCACCTGGAGCATCACCCCCGGAGCGACCTTCGCCGGTCAGGGCACGAACAATATTAACGTTACCTGGGACGCCGGGCCGGGTGTTTTCGTGGTCAAAGCAGTGCCCGACGACCCTGCCATGTTCTGCAACAATGAGTCGTCACGCTTATTTACCGTTGTGGAAGTGCCTGCGCCTACCGGAATTGAAGGGCCTGTGGACATCTGTCCGGGCCAGACATACACCTACACCGCACAATCTTCGGAAGCCGGTACAGGTTATTCCTGGATCGTCACCGGAGGGGTGGCCACTACCCTATCGGGTAAAACGATTGACGTGCTGTGGAACGCCACCGGCCCATATGAGGTCTCGGTGATACAGACGCAATTGAGTGCGCCATTCTGCTCGTCGAATCCTTTTGTATTGACGGTCAATCCCAAGCTGTTGAACCTGTCGATTTCCATCGCCGGTCCGGTCGAAGCCTGTAAAGACGCCATCAGCAGCTATTCTGCCACGCCTGCCCAGCACCCGGATACCAAATACTACTGGTCTGTTGTACCCTCGCACCTTGGGAGTGTTGTCAGCGGTCAGGGCACCCTGAACATTGATGTTCAATGGTCCGCCACCCTGGGCATGGCCGAACTGGTACTGGAAGCGGAATTGTGCGGCACCATGGCAAGCCAGTCCATCGATGTAGACATCGTGGGGGCCGCTGCGCCCGCCATCACGCAGTCTGATGTACTGTGCGAGGGCCAGTCGGTCACGCTGAATGCGACACCCGGATTTGTTACCTATGACTGGTCAACCGGCGGCAACACCGCCTCCATATCGATCAACGACGACTTGCTGTACACCCTCACCACCACAGACGCCAACGGCTGTGAGGCGACCACCGCCTATCAGGCTGTCGTGCGACCGGGGGTCATGGGCGGATTGCCGTCACCGGTGGTTTTATGCATACCGAATGACCCGCCCGGCGTTGTCCTGCGGGCCACAGCATCCACCACGCCTCCGCCGGGATATAGCTTCAACTGGACGCTGGACGGCGTCAACCTGGGGCTGCCGGTTGGGCAAAACACCGTCAGTCACGTCAATACAAACGTGAACCAGTTTTTTAACTACCGGGTTACCATCACCAACAGTTTTGGATGCAGCCTGGTGAGCAGCTCGAATGTGGAACAGACGGACGATTGCCCGCCGGCGTGTATTCCGGACCCGTCATTTATCCCGGATTTCACCTTCGCCCCCCAGTTGCCGAACTGCAACGACATGGCCTTTTCGGCCGTACTGCCACCGGGAGTCAGCGTTACCCGGTGGAACTTCGATGATCCTTATTCGTTTGAAACGGGCGGATCGGCGGCCAACGTTACCCATGTCTACAAAAGAGCGGGGTGCTACAATGTGCAGCTTTTTGCCGTTGTGCCAGCCCTGGGCGGCGGCTTCTGTGATGTGGTCGTGGAGAAACAAGTGTGCGTATCCTTTGCCGCCGATTTTGATTTTGCGGCCAACTGCGGAACCGTGAACTTCACCAGCATCACCACACCTGACGGGTTAGCCAACGCCTGGAACTGGTCTTTTGGCGACGGCAACACGGCCGCCACAACCGATGCAATGCACACGTATGCACCGGTGGGCACCTATGCGGTAACCCTGACGGCTATGGAACCGGGCGGGTGTCAGGCAACCGTCACTAAAAACGTCAATTCGGGCGGCATCGACCCTCCGGTCATCGGCGCGGCGCCCAATCCGGCCTGCGTGGATGAACCCATTGCATTTTCCGGCACCAGTGCCGCCGCTGTTTCCTGGCTTTGGGATTTCGGAGAAACGCCTATGACGATCAATGAAATACCCGCCCTGTCGCATACCTATGTTGCCGACGGCGTTTACAACATCTCCCTGACGGTGGAATCCGTTGACGGATGCACGAACACCACTACCCTGCCCTTCACAGTCAATCTTTTGCCCCCGGACGACGTCATCACCGCCATGCCCGGCCTGAAAGTCTGCGACGGCACAGCGTCCGTACTGACAGCGCCTGCCGGCGTCGGGTATACTTATCTGTGGTCCAACGGCGAAATGACACAATCCATCAACGCCACCACCGGGGGCGAGTACAGCGTGGTGGTGACCGATGCGAACGGTTGCACCATGGAACCCGATCCGGTGACGGTGGTGGTGGTGTCCTTGCCGCCCGCGGACATCTCCGGGAATCCGTTTATTTGCGACTTTGGCTGCGCCGAACTGGAAGCGCCTTTGGGCGATAATTACACGTACCAGTGGTTCAACGCCGCCAATATGGTGGTAACAAACGCTCAGCAGTTCTTTCCCTGTGTCAGCACGAGCGAAGTATTTCGCCTCGAGGTGACCGACAACAACACCGGTTGCGTCAACACTTCGCCGGATCTGGAGGTAAAAGTAGTGCCCTCACCCTTCTTTTCCCTTTTTGTCGACCCCGATTTTTGCGAAGGCAAACCGATCACGCTGGAGGTCACCCCGACACAGCCGGATGTGACGTACGCCTGGAGTACCGGTGCGGCAGGCATATCGATTGTGGTGCAACAAGCTGGCACTTACACGGTGATCGCCACAGATCAGATCACCGGGTGTACCAATACGGGTTCGGTGACGATAGACCCGTTGCCCGATCTATGCATCGTGCCGGTGGGTTGCTACACCGCTTGCGATCCGGATACCCTTTGCGGACCGGACGGGCTGACCGCTTACCAGTGGTTCAAAGACGGGGCGCCGATACCGGGAGCCACCGATCAGTGTCTCATTGCCTCTGAAAACGGCGTCTACAGCCTGAGTGGCACCAACACCTTTGGCTGTACGGACGATTCCGACGCCCTGGAGTTGATCTTTGTCAATTGCAATTGCCTGGGTCCGACCACGGTGACGGCCACTTGTCCGCCCAACGTAAATGTGGATGTTCCCGCCGGCACAACCTCCTCTGTGGTAAATTATCCGCAGCCGACGGCCATCACCGATTGCGCCTGCCCGGGACTTACGTTCACCCTCACCTCCGGTCTTGCTTCGGGAAGCGCCTTCCCGCTCGGCACTACCCAGGTGTGTTATGAGGTCAAGGACAGCTGCCAGACCACTGCGAGTTGCTGCTTTACGGTTACAGTGAACGAGATTGTTTCGCAGGTGTGCGATGCCAAAGCTGCCGGCGTTGGCGGGTGTCTGCGGTATGAACTGATCGGCATCACCCGGGACGCCAGTGGCGATAAAACTTACCGCTTCCGGGTCACCAACAACTGTGCGGATCCACTCGAACTGGTCACTTTCCAGTTGCCCAACGGCGTGAATGCCGTTCGGCCGGCCAGCGGCTCCTATTACACGGCGCCCAGCGGCCGCGCGTACCTGGTGCGCAATCCGAACGCGACGCCCCAGCACTCGATCCGGTTCAAACCTGCCGGCACGGGCATTTCCGGCGGCGCATCTGATGTGTTCCAGTACACGTTGCCGGAGCAGTCTTCGCCTGCTTACATCCATACATGTGCCCGGCTGAGCAACAATCCGTCTTATTTGTGCGCGCACTTGAACACCTTCTTCTGTCCCATCACATTTGATCCCGACCCGTGGAGCCCGCGTCCGGACGCTTTCGGCTCCCGGGCACCCGGCATGCAAAGCGGACACGCGGTGTCCGTTTATCCGAACCCGGCCGACGACATCATTTTTGTCAACATCACCGATTGGGAAGCGGAATGGCTGCATGCCCGGATCATCAATACACAAGGTCAGGTGGTTTTTGAACAGGCATTGGCGGTCGGCGAGCAGGTGCACGCCATGCAATTGGGCGATAAACTCACCTCAGGTCTTTATTTTGTGTTGATTTCGGACGATGCAGGTCGACAGGAAACGTTGAGGGTTACCCTCCAGCATTAAACATGAAAATCCGGGGTGGCCATCAAACCACCCCGGATTCATTTTTTATGTCTGTAAAAATTGTGCAAATTCGCGTAATTCGCGGCGAAAAGCTTTGGCACCGTTTATCCAAACATCCTTTACGGCCACTTGAAAATGTTCCACTCCTTCCACATTGCCCTCAATCGCCTTGATCCGGGCCACTATCCTGGCGTACCCAACTTGCGCGGACCGCTGAACGACGCCGCGTTTATGGAGCGCCTCACCCGTGAAGCGTGGGGCTACCGGTCGGCGACGCGCTTGTTCAACGAACAAGCCACCGCTGAAGCGGTGCTGGCTACCCTGAATGATTTTGCACAGCGCCTTGGCGCCGGCGACCAACTGCTGGTCACCTATTCCGGCCACGGCGGGTTGGTACGCGACGAATACTGGCAGGAGCGCGGCAAGTACAGCGAATACAACCAGACCTGGTGTTTGTATGACCGCCAGCTGCTGGACGAAGAGCTTTACCACGCTTACCGCCGGTTTGCTGCCGGCGTGCGCATTTTCGTGGTGTCCGACAGCTGCCACAGCGGCACCGTAACCCGACTCTTCGAGGATATGGCGCCGGAAGACGCTGCGCTGGTGGAACACGGTTATTTGTCCAAGTCCCTGGAAAAGGACTCCCTAAATACCATTTACACCCAAAACCAATCGTTGTACGACCAGCTGACCGCCCAATTCCGGGATTTGCCGCCCAACGACGGCAACATCCCGGCCAGGGTACGCCTGTTCGCCGCTTGCCAGGATGACCAACTCGCTTACGACGGGTCGGAGCTCGGCCTTTTCACCCAGGCGCTCAAACAAGTGCTTGGCCAGGAAGATGCGCACAGCTGCCCGGCCGACGAGCTGTTCCGGCGCATCCAGCTGGTTTACACCTATCCCGAACCGAACCATCTGGTGTATGGCGGGGAGGCGCCCGACTTCGACCAGGCGTTCCCGTTTGCTGCCGAGCCGGTGCCGGCTGCGGAATGGCCGGAATGGACGCCGGTAGCCCAGGCTGCGACCACATCGGTACCTCAGCGCCCTACCCCACCCCCCAAGCCGACGGTATTCCGTTTGTCGGTGATTCCGCTTAATGGTGCATTATCCGTTGCCGAGTTGGAGAAACTATTTTTCCCGACGCTAAGGTCGTACACGTTACCATCGCACGACAATCGATATGCGGTGGAGTTGGACGCCACTACTTACGACAGTGAATGGGGTGCCGTTCACGCTGTATCTGAAAAAGCCTCCGCCATGGGGCTCCATTTGCTGGTAGAGCCCGCGTTCAGCCGCGCTTCGGATGTTGTATTTTACAATGCCGTCGCCAAAGCTTCGGGCCGCGACATCGGCTGGGCGGAAAACTGGCCACCCGTCTCCAATAAAGCTTTTCTGCCGCTGGGATGGCACCTAGGCGATGAATATTCCCAGTTGGCTGCGGCACGCGACCGTGTATGGGCGGGTATCCGTTCGGGTGCGACCAAGCCCATTCGAATTGCCCACATCGATACGGGATACGACCGGTATCACCCGGCATTCCAGCGCCAGTCGATGGTGCAGCACCAGCTGGCCAAAAGTTTCCTGCATTACGAACGCCACAGCGGTTACACCGGCGCCCTCGACGTGTACTATGGCGACGGGGAGGTGCAGGGGCATGGCCTGGGCACGCTGGCCTTGCTGGCCGGCGGCTATGTGACCAAAGAAATGACACAGGGTGACTTCGAGGGGGTGATTGGGTTTGTGCCTTTCGCACACGTGATTCCCCTGCGCATAGCGGAAACGGTGGTCATCATGGACGGCTCCAATTTCAGCGCCGCCATCGATTACGCCATCCGCATGAAGTGCGAGGTAGCCACCATGAGCATGGCAGGCAAACCGAGTGTGGAGATGGCCAGGGCCGTTAACCGGGCTTATGAAGCCGGACTCACCCTTGTGAGCGCCGCCGGAAACTCCTGGACCGAGGGATTCCGAAATGTTTTACCCAAGACGGTGCTGTACCCGGCGCGCTTCCAGCGGGTGATCGCTGCCTGTGGCGTTTGCCAAAACTACGCGCCCTACGACATCGACGCGCAAAAACAGCTTGCGGCCAAAGGCATAGACTACTTTCAGGTCATGCAAGGCAATTGGGGACCCCACGGCGCCATGACGAAAGCCCTGGCCGCCTTTACCCCGAACCTGCCCTGGGCCAACGGCGAAAAAGACGCTGCCGGCAGGATACAGGTTCCCTTTAAAAAAGGCGGAGGGGGCACCTCATCCGCTACCCCGCAAATCGCCGCCGCCGCCGCGCTTTGGATCATGCAACACCGACAGGCGTTGGACGCCAAGGGGTACAGCGGCACCTGGAAACAAGTGGAAGCGGTGCGCAAGGCGCTGTTTGACACCGCCGACAAAAACCGGTACGGTGAATCGAAAAAATACTACGGCAACGGCATTTTACAGGCCGCCAAGGCTTTGGATTACCCATGTCCGGACGTTGTCGAAGCGGACAAGGCCCCCGAAGCAGAAAGCAGCTGGACAGGCATTCAGGAGTTGGCCAAACTGCTGTTCAACCGGCGCCGGGCAGGCAGCGAGGCCACAGCCGCCCAACAGGCGGCCCTGGCGATGGAAATACAACATGTGCTGCATTCCGATCTGGCATTGCATGAGATGGTGGAGACCCTGGATTCCGGCCAGGAATTGGCAGTTGACGAACAGCGCCGCCTGGAAAGCGCACTCCAAAAGTCGCCTTACGCTTCAAGGCTGCTAAAGGCAATGCTGACTTGATTTATAACTCAAGTGAGATGGTCTAATTTTTCCGCACACAAAACTCTCTTAAATTTGTGTCAAGATGGAAAAGCAAACAAAGATCAAAATGGCGCGCCGGAAGTACGACGAAGGCTTCAAAACCGAAGCGTTGCGAATGGTCAACACAGGTCG
>JBGSTG010000118.1:0-62392 GCA_041736625.1 Saprospiraceae bacterium
GTCGGCCGGCCAGGGCCCCGACGGCGGCGGTGCGTGCTGCACGTGGCCCGGGTCGTCGCTCAGCGTTCTGAGGGCGCCGTCGTAGAAATACTGGTTCGGAAATGACATGATTTCGGCGTGCATGCGGCCCTGGCGGTCGAGTTGCCCCACGTGCGCATCCATCCCCAGCGCCAGGCAGCGCCGGTACAGACGCTCAAAGTACGCGTCTCGCAGATCCACCAGGCCAATATCGCGCAAATCCGGATCCGCGACCAAGGCCTGCCCCGGCTGTTGCGCCACCACGGCGGGTAGCTGCCGGTGGTCGCCGATGAGCACGGCCGTCCGGAAACGCGTCAGCAACCCGGTAAGTTGCGGCTCCAGCAATTGCGAAGCCTCGTCGATCAGCAGGCGCTGGAAAGGGTGGAGGGTGAGCAACGCGCTGTTTTGCGAAAAAGAGGCCACGGTGCTCAACACCACCCGGCGGCTGCGCAGGGTGTCGAGCAGTTCGTTGCGGGTGCTTACCTGGGATACCCGGCGACTCAGCAACCGGTCGCGGTAGTTCTCGGCCGTGCTGAAGCGGGAGCCGATCCGCCAGTATTGGTCGCGCATGTGGGGTCCGATGCGTTCGAGGGCTTCGCACATTTCGTCAACCGCCCGGTTGGTGTAGGCCATGAGCAGGATGTTGTCCGTCGTGTGGTCCAGTACCCATTGAACGTAAGCGCGCAGCATTACGCTCGTTTTTCCCGTGCCGGGCGGCCCCCAGAGCAGAAAATATCCGGTTTGGGAGACCATTTTCTGCCACAAATGGGCTTGTTCGGTCGTTAAAAAGCCCGGCGCCGGCAGATGCGTTGTCGGGAAAGCGGCGGACTCCCAATGCCTCGGATCCAGCACCCGTGCCCGCGTCGCTGCCGGCGCCTCCATCCATTCGAACAGGTTCCGGTACAGGTTCACGTAACCAGAGTCCAGCAGGTCGGGTTCAAGCGCCCAGGGGCCGCTGTGTTGAAACGGCCGGTCGTTGGACTGGCGGTACCGGAGCGCCACCTGCACGTGCTCCGTTGTAAGGGCAGTAATGGTGCACTTGATCACCTGGTGGGCCAAAACCGTGTCGTCGGGACGCTCAACCGGGTAGAGCACGGCAATGTCGCCTACACGGAAATTGGCCAGCGGGTTGGTATCGTCCGTTTTTTCGAACAACAGCGTCGGTTCGGGTGCGTTGGCCCGGTTGTCTGCCAGCCGCAAGCCGGCCAATATGCTAAACGCCTGTTCTTTTTCCGGAAGCGGCATGCGCCACAGGGCGGCGTGGCCATGCGTCTGTTCGCTGCCTTCAACACCACACTTGGCCAGCCACTGCTCCCGGGCGATAAAGCCGGTGAACGCGAGCACATACTTGCGCTCCAGTGCGCTCAGGTTCCGGTAGGCGTTTTCAAAGCGCGCCATATCCCGCATCAGAAACCCTTTTCCTTCAAAGGGCGAACTGCGGAGCCGGTCGAACACGGGCGCGTGTTCGTCGCCCGGACGGATGCCCGTCAGCAGCCGCTCGATGGCCACCAACTGGTTGCGCACTTGTACAGCTTCCCACTGTTCTGCCTCCACGGTAGGCGCAAAACGCAGGATCTGCTCGTCGGCGCCGGAGTACAAGATGTACTTGGCGGGGCTCAGCGAGTGCCCATACACCGATCGGGTAAGCAGGTCGTACAACAGCGTCTGGGTGAAGTGGCCCCTGGCGATGCCGTAACTGTTGGGACGGAATGGCTGCCCGCTTTTCAACTCCACAATAACGGCCCGGTCGTTTTCCTTGAAAAACAGGTCGAGGCGCCCCTGTAAGCCATACCGCGAACTGAAAAACGACGGCTCCAACACCGCCGCCGACGCCTCGACGCCCTGCATCGCGAACCCACCCCTGGCCATTTGCTGCAAACTGTGGTAGTGCTTGCGCGCCTTGATTGCCAATGTGCGCACCTCGGCGTCGGCCATGGGCGCATACACCAGCGGGTAGAGTGCAAAGGTCTCGCGAAACAGTTCGCTGAACTCGGCTGCCGGGTCGTGCAGCAGTCGGTCGAGAAAGTGGTTGGCGATGTTCCCGAGCAGGATGGCCGGCGTGACTTCGTAGGGTAAAAATTTTTTGACCAGGTGGTAAAGCGGTTCGGCGCCGTACTCCTTAAAGCACTCGGAAATGGCCGAGATGTCCACCAGATAATCCGGTTCAATCACCACACCGCGCGGTTTAAGGCTGCCCGTGCCGTCCACATCCACCTCAAGCAAATGGAGCGTGACCGGAAAACCGAACACTTTTCGGATCGCCTGGATGCTGGGGTTGAAATTTTCATTGCGGTCGGGCAATGCGTACAACATCCGCAAAGGCGCTTCCGACGCATGTTCGGAAAACACGATCAGGTAATTGCTTTCGGGCCGGTCTTCGACCGCCACCACCCGCATCGATTCGACCCGGGCAGCGCCCAGGGGCTCTCCCGCCATGGTAAAGGGCGGCGGCACTGGCAAAGACGCCGGCGGTGGGCACCCGCTCAGCGTTTGGGTCAGACCGGCCAGCGCATGCACGCCGGCAGCAACGTCCGACGCGCTCACCGGATGCCCCTGCCGCGTACGCTGCACGGTGCGACGGAAATACTGGAGGTTGCGTAAAACAAGGGGCGGAAGCCGGTGCGTATGTCCCACGTAACTGATTCGAGCGAACAAGGTGCTGAAAGCGATTTGCTCCCGTTTGGTCAGCTCAGCGAAAAGTTTCTCCAGCAGCGCGCCGAGGGCGAGCGTTTTTTCGCGGTCGGACCAGTCTGTGTGCCCGGCCGTTTTTTCCAGTTCCCGATAAAGCAAGCGCGCCCAGGTAGCGTCCATGACCAGCGTGTTTTGCCTGTAAAGGGCGTTACCGCGCCCACAGGTTGTACTTCAGGATGCAATATATGGCGCGAAAACCGTCTTTCCAACCAATTTTTTTACCCTCCTCATAGCTTCGTCCGTAGTAGGAGATGCCTACCTCGTAAATACGGATATTCGGAATACGGCTTATTTTAGCGGTGACCTCGGGCTCGAATCCGAAGCGTTTTTCTTTCAGGTGAAGACTCTGGATCACGTCTGCGCGAAATACCTTGTAACACGTTTCCATATCCGTGAGGTTCAGGTTGGTAAACGCGTTGGACAGGGTCGTAAGGAACTTGTTGCCGAGGCTGTGCCAGAAAAACAGGATGCGGTGGGGGCGCCCGCCCATAAAGCGTGATCCGTACACCACGTCGGCAAAACCTTCCAGGATGGGTTTCAGCAGAATATTGTATTCGGCCGGGTCGTACTCCAGGTCGGCATCCTGGATGACGATGTAATTCCCGGAAGCTTGCCGGATGCCGGTATGTAAGGCGGCCCCTTTCCCCTGGTTGACCTCGTGTTTGAGGTAACGGATGCCCAGCTCCGGATTGTGCTGCATATACCGCAAGATGGCGCCTTCTGTATCGTCTTTGGAGCAATCGTTCGTAATGATCACCTCTTTGGCCATGCCGTTGGGCAAGGTAACCGCTTTGATCTTGTCCAATATCAGGTGGATCGTCCGCTCTTCGTTGTAAGCCGGAACGACAATGGACAGTGTTTCATGCATAAAGTGTTATTTTAAAACGACGACAAGCCTTACCAACAAGCGTTTTTATATAAAATAACTGCAAAAGTACCTTTTTGGCCTGATTTTTTCACTAAACAACTTAAACAGCGAAAAAACGCTTTTTTTTAACAAAAGATTATTCGGTTCAGGAAACTGTTTTTGTCAAAAATTCGTTTCTTTTGGAAAGAATCAACTGAACGACTAATCAATAATACTTAATTTGTAATCGCCATGCAGACTTACTTTTCCATTTTTTTCCGTTTGTGGCATAAATCGCCCCGGTTGGCATCTGCCTTTCTATACCGTAAGATCACTCGAAAAGCCAAACGCCTGCTTCCCAAAGAAGATTGGAACGGCAACTGGCTAGGCGAGGAAATGCGCCCCTTCAACAGCATGCGCTAGGCGTCAAGGAGGGGGTGCACGGCTATTTCGGACTCGTTGGTGAACTTTGACCGGTGTAACCTGTTCCCTTCTGGTATTTATTGCGCATGCCCATGATCCACCGTTCCTTCTTCCTGATTCCCTTTTTTCTGTTTCTTTTCCAAGCTTGTAAGGAAAAGTCTGCTGCTCCGGCCTCGACGTCGGGCCCTGCCGGGAAGTCGTCGTACAACCCCACTTCGGTAGAGGGATATGTGGTGAAACCGATGGCTCTCAGTGAAAAAGTGACGGTAAGCGGCACCCTGGTGCCGGCCGAAGAAACGGAATTGCACCCGGAGGCCACCGGCAGGGTGGTGCGTATCAACCTGCCGGAGGGCAAGATGGTTCGCGAGGGTGACCTGCTGCTCAAAATATTCGACGAAGACCTCAAGGCACGTCTTTCTCAACTCGATACACGCCTTCAACAGGCTGAGATCACGGAGCAGCGCCTTGGCGATCTGGTTAAAGTTCGCGGTATCAGCCAGCAGGAATACGATCTGGCCGCCCTCGAAGTGAAAAACCTGCGCACCGAGATGGACCTGGTACGCATCGACATCAACAAGACCGAATTACGCGCACCCTACAACGGTATCATCGGTCTGCGTCGCATCAGCCCCGGCGCATACGTGACGCCCGCCACGCCCATCGCAACCATACGGGCAGCAACCGCCCTGAAGCTCGACTTCTCCGTGCCGGAAAAATACAGCGCCGGCATTCGTGCGGGCCAAACGGTTGCATTTCACATCCAGGGCAGCACCCAGACCTACCGCGCCGCTGTGCAAGCCACCGAACAGCGCATCAACGAAAATACCCGCAACCTGCTTGTCCGCGCGCTCGTGCAAGGCGCACCCAAAGAATTATTGCCGGGGGTATTCGCCGAAGTCGACCTCGTGCTCGATCAAAAAAACAACGCCCTGCTGGTGCCCAGCCAGGCCATCATCCCCCAGGCCCGCGACAAGAAAGTGATCGTCAGCAAAAACGGAAAAGCATCGTTCGTAACCGTGAAAACCGGCGTTCGGCAATCCGATCTCGTCGAGATCACCGAAGGACTGCAAATCGGGGACACCATCGCCGTCACCGGAATTTTGTTTCTTAGGCCCGAAGCGACGATGACGTTTTCCAGCGTTCGGTAGTCGGCGGTCGGCGGTCGGCGGTCGGTAGTCGGCGGGCTGACGTTTGGCCAATTGGGTAAATACATTGTATTTTCGCACCGACCGCCGACCGCCGACTACCGACCGCCGACTACCGATAGCCCACCGCCCACACATGAAAATCATGCTCTACGCCATCCCGGTGTTTTTTCTGCTCATCGGGATCGAATTACTGATCGAAAGGCTAAAACGCACCCACCTGTACCGTTTCAACGATGCGGTAACCAACATCAACTGCGGCGTGCAACAGCAGGTGGTTGGTGTGCTGTTCAAAACCATTTTGTTTGCCGGATACGTGTGGACGTACGAATACCGGTTGGTTACCATGCCGGAAACATGGTGGTCTTTCTTGTTGGTTTTTATTGGCGCGGACTTTTTCTACTACTGGTTCCACCGCTCGACCCATGAGATCAGCTTTTTGTGGGGTACGCACATTGTGCACCACCAAAGCGAGGAGTACAACCTGAGTGTGGCGCTGCGGCAGTCGGCTATTCAGGCGTTTGCTTCCAATTTTTTTTACCTGCCGCTGGCGTTTTTGGGCTTTAGCCCGGCGTCCTTTCTGGTGATGCAGACGTTCCAGACCCTGTATCAGTTCTGGATACACACCCGGCTGGTGGGCAAACTGCACCCGGTTTTCGAGTACGTGTTCAATACGCCTTCGCACCACCGGGTGCACCACGGCGTGAACCCGTTGTACATCGACAAAAACCACGGCGGCACACTGATCATTTTCGACCGGTGGTTCGGCACTTTTCAGGAGGAGCTGGAAGAACCGGTGTACGGCGTGACGGTGCCGCTCAACAGCTTTAACCCGGTTTGGGCGCAAATAGACTATTACGTTTGGCTCGGGCGGCAGTTGCGCCTGGCGCCTACCTGGCGCGACCGCTTGAGCATGCTGTTCAAAAAACCCGGTTGGCTGCCCGAAAGCCTGGGGGGCGTCATCGAAGCCAAGCCGGTGAATCCTGAAAAATTTCACAAGTACGACGTGCGGGTATCGCCCCTCGTCAACTACTACGTGCTCGTGCAATTTGTGTTGCTCATCGGCGCCACCTTTCTTTTCCTGAGCGCCGCAGCAGAAAGCCCCGGACTGAATACCCAAAACCTGGCCCTCACCGGCTGGATCATCTGGACGACCGGGAGCCTGGGCGGTCTCCTGGAAAACCGGTGGTGGGGCTGGTGGTCGGAGCTGGGCAGGTGGGTGGCTGTGGCGGTGTGGGTGATGGTGGCTTGAGTTGTCCTCCCTTGCTGGAAGGGAAAACCATTTCAAAAAAACAAACCGCGGAGGAACATCACATTGCTCCCTCCGCGGTTAATTTCAAAAAAACTCAAAACATCACCGGCTGCGGCACCACATTCGCAATTGGCTTGACTGATTTCAGGTAAGCAAACACCGCCTTGAGGTCTTCATCGTTCAGGTTTCGGTAGCTGGGCCAGGGCATGGGCGGAAGGATCAGCCGGGTACCGTCCAGACCTTTGCTTTTACCTTCGCGCATGGCCTTGATAAACTGCGCCTCCGTCCAGGGACCGATGCCCGTATCGTCGGGGGTCAGGTTGGCAGCATAAGACACGCCCCAGGGGCCGACAGCAGCCGTCATGCCCGGGCTAAAGACAGCCACCTTTTGCTCGGCGATCATGGCTTTTTTGTCGTCGAAAGTAAAGGCTTCTGCGGTCGGATGCCCCATGAAGCGGCGCTCCGGATCGGGAGCAGGGCCCTGAGGCGTCATGGTTTTGGGCGTGTGACAGTCGTCGCATCCCAAAGCGTTTACCAGATACTCGCCGTGCTGTACCAGGGTTTCGGCCGTTTGCGCAGGCTGGGCGTCGGCATGGTCCTGTGCGGCCGGTTGCTCCTGGCACCGGGTGAGGGTGAAAAGGGCTGCGATCATCAGGGCAGCAAAAACAGGGTACGTTTTCATAAAAAAAGGTTGGGTTGTTTATTTAATAATGCAGGACAAAGATGCGGGTCTGAATTTTTAATGCGATTGTAAAAAAGCGACATTTTTCTGAATATTTGACCTTAACCTGTTCACCTATGCTTGCACCAGCCGACTTTCATTCCCTGGCCGAATATTTCCAAGCCGATGCCATAATCATCCGGCGCCACCTGCACGCGCATCCCGAGCTTTCGTTTGAGGAACATCAAACAGCCGCTTTCATCGCCAACACCCTGCAAAACTGGGATATTCCGCACCAGACCGGGGTTGCCGGTACCGGTATCGTTGTGTTGTTGAAGGGTAAAAATCCGGACAGCAGAACGGTGGCTCTGCGCGCCGACATGGACGCGCTGCCCATCCGCGAAAAAAACGACGTGCCCTACAAGAGCCAAAACGATGGTGTGATGCACGCTTGCGGGCACGACGTGCACACCACTTGTCTGCTCACGGCCCTGCGCATCCTGCACGCCACGCGCGATCGGTGGTCGGGCACCGTCAAGGCACTGTTCCAGCCCGGCGAGGAAAAACTGCCCGGCGGCGCCAGCCTGATGATCGCCGAGGGCGTACTCGACAACCCGCGTCCGGAAGCGATCTTCGGCCAACACGTACACCCTCCCCTGCGCGCCGGCGTGGTCGGATTTCGTGAAGGCATGTACATGGCCTCCACCGACGAAGTGTATATAACGGTGCACGGACGCGGTGGCCACGGCGCCCTGCCCAACACCACCATCGATCCGGTGGCCATCTCGGCGCAGCTGATCACCGCCCTGCAACAGCTGGTGAGCCGGCAGGCCGATCCCGGTACACCTTCGGTGCTCAGCTTTGGAAAAATATACTCCGACGGCGGCGCCACCAACGTGATTCCCAATGCCGTGCACCTCGAAGGCACGTTCCGCACCCACGACGAAACCTGGCGCGAAGTCGCACTCCGCCATGTGCAGCACATGGCGGAATCAATCTGCCGGGGCATGGGCGCCGATTGCACCGTACGGATCGTTTCCGGATACCCGGCGCTGTACAACCACGAGGCCCTTACCCGAAAAGCCCGCGTCGCCGCAGAAGCGTACCTGGGAAAAGACAATGTCGTGGAGCTGCCCATCCGCATGACGGGCGAAGATTTTGCCTACTATTCACAGCACTTGCCCGCTTGTTTTTACCGACTCGGTACCGGTAACCCGGAAAAGGAAATCACCTCGCCGGTCCACTCGGATACCTTCGACATTGACGAAGACGCGCTGCTCACCGGAGGCGGGTTGATGGCCTGGCTGACGGTGATGACAGAATGAAAATCACTGCTCAGCATGACGATAGTTTTTGCCGTACAACTGCCCTGAAACTTACCTTCGGCGTTTAAAAGTACTTGGGGGGCTGTTTTTAGCGCATTTCCTGTCCAAATTTTTACAAAGGATTCGCGAACAAGCCTTACCTTTGTTCTGTTTAGATTTTGTCTAAATTTAAACCGCGGTTTTTTTTAAACTTCTGATTGATGCATCGTCCACACCGCACCGTACCTCAATTAAAAGCGCATGAATGCGCGCGCGCGCTTGCCTTTTCCGACCCTGCTTTGGCGAGTAAACTCACCGCCATGGGCATATTGCCGGGCTCCAGTATCGAAATGATCCGCACCGCGCCTTTCGGTATGGCTTATTACGTCAAGGTGAACGGTGTACGCGTTGCCCTGCGGGAAGAAGAAGCGGCCAACATTCTACTCGAAGTATGAAGGCAGGAGGCGGCAAAGCGCTTCAAATTGCCCTTATCGGTAACCCAAACAGCGGAAAGTCCACGGTCTTTAACCAATTGACCGGACTTCGGCAGAAAACGGGCAATTTTCCGGGTGTAACGGTAGACATCCACAAGGGCAAAATTCGCCTGCCGGATGGCGCCGAGGTTGTGCTAATTGACTTCCCGGGCGCTTACAGCATTTATCCGACTTCTTCCGACGAGAAACTGGTCGCCGCCATTCTCACTGATCCTGGCGGGCCGCATTATCCGGACGTTGTTTTGTACGTGGCCGACGCCACCCACCTCGAAAAGCATTTGTTGCTGCTCACCCAGTTGATGGACCTGCATTTACCCGTCGTGCTTGCGCTTAACATTATGGATGGCGCCGGCGAAGACGGAACGGTGGTAGACGCCCAGCGCCTGAGCAAACTGCTGGGCATTCCGGTGGTGGCCATCAACGGCCGCACCGGCGCCAACATTCCGGATGTGCTGGGCGAATTGCAGAACCTGCTCCGTCACCCCCCGACGCCGGTTCTGCGTCCGGTTTACCAACTGAACACCCAGGAAAAACAGATTGCCGAGGCTGTTCAGCAAAACCTGGGCGTCGCGCTTCCCTACCGCGCGCTTTTACTGGCCCACCACCGCGAATGGCTGCCGTTTTTGTCTGACGAAGACCGACAAACGCTCGCCGCCATCAACCAGACCAAAGATTTTCATTCGCTGCGCGCGCAGGTCGACGAGACCATGGCCCGCTACGACCACTTCACGCCTTTGGTCGAACAGGTCGTGCACAAGCCCTGGAACGCTCCGCACTCCGTAACCGACAGAATAGACGCCGTTCTTACCCATGCCCTGTGGGGGCCATTGGTTTTTGTTGGCGTCATGCTGCTGGTTTTTCAAGCCATCTTCGACTGGAGTTCGGTGCCCATGGACTTTATTGAAAACCAGTTTGCAGCGCTCAACGGTTGGCTACACCACCGCTTGCCCGGGCACTGGACGACCGACCTGCTCACCGACGGCATTCTGGCCGGTCTGAGCGGAATTCTTGTTTTTGTACCCCAAATCGCCATCCTGTTTTTCCTTATTGCCCTGCTCGAAGAGGTGGGGTATATGGCGAGGGTGGTGTTTATGTTCGACAAAAGTATGCGCCGCTTCGGCATGAACGGCCGCAGCGTGGTGGCGCTCATCAGTAGTGGCGCCTGTGCGGTGCCGGCCATCATGAGCGCGCGCACCATCAGCAACTGGAAGGAGCGGCTGATCACTATTATGGTCACGCCATTCATCAGTTGCAGCGCCCGGCTGCCCGTGTACTCCGTACTGATCGGGCTGGCGGTGCCGGCCGACAGGGTGCTCGGGGTGTTCAACCTGCAGGGGATCACCTTTGCCGGTATGTACTTGCTCGGCGTGGTGGCTGCGCTGGGTTCAGGCTGGCTGATGAAAAAGTACCTGCACTCGCGTGAACCTTCGTTCCTGGCGCTTGAATTGCCCGTTTACCGCGTACCTCACTGGAAAAACGTGGGGTTGACGGTTTGGGAGAAAACGAAAGCATTTGTTGAAGGCGCCGGAAAAATCATCCTCCTTATTTCCATTGTGTTGTGGGCATTGGCCAGTTACGGACCGGCCGACGACATGCTGGCTGCCGGCGTGCGCGCCGAACAAACAGCAGCAGCCCTATCACTGGACGAGGCTGCCCAGGCAGACCTGACCGCCGCATATAGACTGGAAGCTTCGTGGGCCGGCCAGCTCGGCAAATTCATCGAGCCTGCCATCCGGCCCCTGGGATACGACTGGAAAATCGGCATTGCGCTCATCACCTCCTTTGCGGCGCGCGAAGTGTTTGTGGCCACCATGTCCACCATATACAGCATTGGCAGTACCGACGACGAGGCTTTGCTGCGCGAAAAGATGCGCCACGCCCGATTTTCCGATTCCGCCGAACCGGTGTACACCCTGGCTACTGCCATGTCGTTGCTCGTTTTTTATGCGCTGGCCATGCAGTGCATGAGTACCCTCGCTGTGGTAAAGCGCGAAACGGGTAGTTGGAAATGGGCGTTGCTCCAGTTCCTGGCGATGAGCGGCATGGCTTACCTTTTTGCTTTTCTGGTGTACCGATTATTTCTTTAGAACAAACTGCCGTCTTCGGGAACCGGTTCGTGCGCATCGACTCCGTGAAAAGTCGCTGTGTTCAACTGGTCGGTAACCCGATAAAAACGGAGCAAGCCATCGGGCGCCGGGCGCAACAGCGAGGCCGGCACCTCGGGGTCATCGGCGTTCAGCCATTGCTCCCGACTGTCGCGATCGACCAGCACAACCGGCATCCGGTCGTGCAGCGGTTCCACATCGGCGTTGGCGTCGGTGGTTATGATACTAAAGGTGTATTTCTCAGAACCATCCAGATTTCGCCAGCGTTCCCAGATGCCGGCGAAAAACAACAGCTGCCCATCGGAACGCAAAATACGATAGGGTACTTTTTTTCGGTTGGGCAGGGTGCGCCACTCGTAAAAACTATCGGCTGGCACCAAACACCTGCGGCGCTTGAACGCTTCGCGAAACGATGGCTTTTCAGCAATGCCCTCTGCACGTGCGTTGATGAGCTTACCCTGGTTTTTGCCGTCTTTGCTCCAGAAGGGTACGAGCCCCCATTCGAACAACGCCCATTCGTGCGTGCCCGTACATACCGGCGCCGGTTGAGTAGGCGCAATGTTCATGTTCATAAATTCGGGTACCGAACCGGTGAGTTCCTCCGAATGTTGCTGGGGGGTGGGTTTGAATGAGTAGCGACCACACATAGTAAGGATAATTGGGCCAATATAAAGCCAATGTTAAGAAAAAAAGAGCCAGACTCAGAAAAGACTGCTTTTCAGTGCCTTATAAAATTGGCAGATGGGTGTATTTTGTGCAAAAAAACCGGCGTTCTGCACCCTTCTGCACATCTTGTTGTGTGAACGGCCGTTTTTCCACAAGATTAACTTTTTTTACACGCGTTTTGAGACACATTTCGACCGTTTTCCACCTTTAAGTTAATGTTAACTGCGGTTGTTTTCCGATGATCGCCGTTCCTGTGGAAAACGTCAAACAATAGTACAATATTTTGAAAAATAACACTTTATTTATTTGTACAATGTGGATACTCCGTGGATAAACACCCAACCACCCAACCCATCGGGTGGGAAACTTACTTACTCACAAATCAACACCCCTAATAATGACCAGGCATAAATGATATTTAAATTAATTCAATTTTATAATGAATGATGTTGTTTTGGGGATAACCTTAAAACTGCTTTGCTTTGGTAGCGTTGTACCTTTGTTTTACTGTAGACCAGAAAAAAAAGAAGGATGCACACGCAACCTGTTTTGGAGAAAGAAATCCCCTTCAGTGTTGGGGTATCAGATGGGCGCGTTTCCCGTTTGGTTAAAATATGGCTGTTGACGGGGGTGATCATGGTTTTCCTCCAGATCGCGATTGGGGGCATTACGCGCCTGACGGGCAGTGGGCTGAGCATCACCCGTTGGGAGATTGTGACCGGAACGCTTCCGCCGCTGAGCGCGGCCCAATGGGAAGAGGCATTTGCTTTGTACAAACAAACCCCGCAGTACCAGAAGATAAACCAGGGCATGTCGTTGTCCAGTTTTCAGTTTATCTACTTTTGGGAATATTTCCACCGGTTGTGGGCGCGGCTCATGTTTTTTGTATTCATTATTCCTTTCGGTATCTTCTGGTGGCGGGGTATGTTCTCCCGACCGTTGGTGCCCCGACTGCTGGTGCTGGTGTTGCTTGCCGGCCTGGAGGGCTTCTTTGGATGGATTATGGTGGCCAGTGGGCTTATTCACCGCCCTTGGGTCAATGCTTATAACCTGACGTTGCACCTGACCATGGGCCTGGTTATTTTTAGTCATCTGCTCTGGACAACCTTTATCGCGTTCCAGCCGCACCCGGAACGTTCGGGCAAGGACACCGACAAACGATTCGCGTGGGGCCTCCTGCTGCTGGCATTTGTCCAGATCGCCCTGGGCGCCATGATGTCGGGCACAAAAGCGGGTTTGTTTTACCCGACCTGGCCGGACATGAATGGAGAATACCTGCCCGGGATTCTTTTTGATGGCGCATTGTGGTCTGCCGATAGTTTTACCCATTACGACACCAACCCCTTTATGCCGGCGTTGCTTCATGTATTGCACCGGAACACGGCTTACCTCCTGACCGCCTTTGTGGTCTGGTTCATGTATACGGTGTTGCGTCGTCCGGACGTTCCCGCATCATATCGCATGCGGCTCTGGCTTACCGGAGGATTTCTGATGCTTCAGGTGAT
Source organism: Saprospiraceae bacterium (assembly GCA_041736625.1). Taxonomy (GTDB): domain Bacteria; phylum Bacteroidota; class Bacteroidia; order Chitinophagales; family Saprospiraceae; genus M3007. Next base: position 13,112 of record JBGSTG010000118.1, read on the forward strand.
ATTGGGCATCCTGACGGTGCTCGCCTGCAAGGGTTCTATTCCCGTAGCGCTTGGCGTAATGCACCAGGGCGGCGCCGTGTTGTTGTTGGGCGCCTTGTTGTGGAGTACCTATGCCGCAGGAACAGCTGTCAGTAAATAGTATCCAGCGTGATTTATCGAGTTTATTTTCGCTTCCGGAATTTTTTTGACATATATTTGCCGTTTAAGTAAATCTTTCACCAAAGAGATGGAAATTTATTTTAAAGAAGAAGACGGCTTTCGCTACATTGAAACCGGCAGTTCTGAAGAACCGTTGTTGCTGTTGCACGGCCTGTTTGGTGCGTTGAGCAATTTCGAGGGCATTATTCAGAATTTTTCGGACAAGTACAACGTAGTGGTACCTATGTTGCCGATTTACGAAATGCCCATTCTCCAGGTATCCGTCACCGGGCTGGTTGATTTTGTTACCCGTTTTGTGGAATACAAAGGGTATCCCAAAGTGCACCTGGTAGGTAATTCCTTAGGCGGCCACATTGCCTTGTTGTTCGCTTTGGCACATCCGGAAAGGATATTCTCCATTACCCTGACCGGCAGTTCCGGTTTGTTCGAAAGCGCCTTCGGTACGGCATTTCCACGCAGGGGGGACTATGAGTACATCAAACATAAAACGGCCGATACCTTCTACGACCCTAATGTAGCCAGCAAGGAATTGGTCGACGAAGTATTTGGGATCGTAAACGACCGCAATAAAGCCATCCGTGTGGTGGCCACCGCGAAGTCGGCCGTGCGGCACAACCTGGGCGATAAGCTCCAAAACATAAAGGCGCCGACTTTGCTCATCTGGGGAAAGCAGGATAACGTGACGCCGCCCTTTGTAGCTGAAAAGTTCAATGAACTCATGCCAAACTCCCAACTCCATTTTCTGGATCAGTGTGGGCATGCACCCATGATGGAGAAGCCCCGGGAATTCAACGCCATCCTGGATAAGTTTTTGCTGGAAGTGATTTCTTCCACGGTGGAGGCCTGAGTTCCCTGTCCTGCTGTACTTGGGACAGCTTGATACAAAATTCGGTTATTTTAATTTGTAAATACATTGTTATAGCAATGTTCCACGTGGAACATTGCTATAAGCGACAATCCTTGTGTTCGGGCACGGGAAGGGAAGGTGCCAGCTGCGAATGGAACTACCGCTCAATGTTCCACGTGGAACATTGAGCGGTAGTTCAATCCATTTTGGTGATGTATATGTCTACGCGCCTGTTGAGGGATTTTAATTCTTCCGAACTGTTGTCGTTTAACGGGAATTTGGGGCCATGTCCAATGGCGGTAATCCGTTCCGGTGTGATCCGGCTTTCCAGTAAAAAGGCCTTGATGGCATCCGCTCTGTCTTGGGAGAGTTTCATCAAGTCTTCTGCTTTTCCCACGTTGTCTGTGTGGCCTTCAATGCGTATGTGCATATTTGGATTATCCGACATGAACAACGCCAACCGTTGTAATTCGGGTATTGAATGTTCCAGAATAACGGCTTTTGACTGTTGAAAGTAAATGGGGCGCAGTTCGATTTTTTCTCCCGCTTGCAGTGGGGTCAGGTAAATATCGACGTATTGATCTTGAAAGTATGCGTAGTCGTTGCGCAACCGGATGGTGTCGGGTCTGCTTGCGAAACCGGTCAGGTGGCCTTGAAGGACGTAGGCAATGCCCTTTTGAACCTTGATACTGAAGGTGCCATCGGGACAGGGGGTAGTTTGCTGCGGAATCCATTTGCTCTTAAAATCGAGTTCGGCATGGGGGATCAGCCGGCCTGTTTTGCTGTTCAGTATTCGGCCGCGCAGGGTAATCATGGTGGGCTGGGCCGGCGCGAGCTGGAAACGGTAAATATCACTGTTGCCGTCGCGCCGAGAGGTTAGATACAGGTATCCGGTCGACATGTTGAAATAGGGCTGACTGTCGTCGGAAGGGGAGTTGATGGGGGCCCGAAGTCGTACTGGCGCCGACCAGTTGGCCCAGGTGTCGTCCAGGCGTTTGCTCATGAAAATATCGTTTCCACCGATGCTTTCGGCGCGGTTGGAGGAGAAGAACAAGGTGGTGTTGTCTTCCGACAAATAGGGTGTTGTTTCCCGGCCGGGCGAATTGATCGCATTCCCGAGGTGGCGGGGGGCCGACCAGCGGTATTTTTCCTGGCGAAAACAGACGTACAGGTCCATATCGCGGGAGTCGTTTCTCGTGGCGGAAAGGATCAGTATTTCTCCGTCGAAACTCATGGTCAGGTTGACATCGGATTTGATCGTGTAATATTCGTCGATTTGCACCGGCTCGGGGAAAGACCAACTTCCGTCGGGCTGCTCGCGGATGACCGAAAACCCGCGCTTCAGGTCACCGTTTGGTTTGAACTGATTGATGATGTAGTATGCGTTGGGTTCGGGCGTGATGGTCACCAGGCTGTTGGGCAAGGCGTTGTTCAACGGTGATCCCGGGTGGCTGGGAGCGCCGAAGCCCGCGGAGTCCACCGTTGCTATCCACACATCCTGATTAAAGGGCGACAGGGCGGGATTGGCGACAGGGCCGGTTCGCCCCAATTGGCCGTACACCCACGACAAACGCTCCTGGTACATTTCGACGCCAAAACTGTCGAGAATGTTGATGCTGTCCAGAATCAGCGTCGGCTCAAACACCGGGTATGCTACCCGGGTAAAAAACAACCGGCTCCCGTCTCGGGAGGGTACGGGGGTGATTTCATCGTACGGGGAGTTGATCGATGGCGGGAGTTTTTCAATGACCCATTCCTGGGCACGGAGCGGAGCACCGGCGATTAGCGACAGGAGTATGATGGCAACGGAGCGACGGATGTGCATAGGATATTGTATTTCCACAAAATTAGACAGGATGGGGGAGAGTAAATATAAATTCAATCATGAAAAAGGGGCACAGTCTAGCTGTGCCCCTTTCATTTTACGCCGATGGCCATGCATTTTTCGAATTGACCATTTGTTGCACCGGTTGTGTTCGACCCAATCAGTTGAGCCGTTCAAAAATGCCGGCTATACCCTGCCCGCCGCCAACGCAGGCGGTGACCATGCCGTACTTTTGGTTCCGGCGCTTCATTTCGCTCAGCAACTGGACGGAAAGTTTGGCGCCGCTGCAACCCAATGGGTGGCCGAGTGCAATGGCTCCGCCGTTAACGTTCAGCAGGTCGATGTCGATGCCCAGTTCCTGGACAACGGCCAGCGACTGCGCGGCAAAGGCCTCGTTGAGTTCGATGAGCTCGATGTCCTGGAGCTTCATGCCCGCTTGTTTCAGTGCTTTGGGTACGGCTGCTACCGGACCAATGCCCATGTACAGGGGCTCTACACCGGCAACAGCACACGCTGCCAATCGCGCCTGGGGTTCCAGTCCCAGTTGTTTCATCATCTCTTCCGACATGACCAACACGAAAGCGGCTCCGTCGGACGTCTGGGAGCTGTTTCCGGCCGTTACGGTTCCGCCGTTGGCGAAAGCCGGTTTGAGCCTGGCGAGTGCCTCCAGGGTGGTATCGCGCCGGACGCCCTCATCGGTGTCGACGATAAACGTGCGTTCTTTTCTTTTGTCGTTTTCTACCCACACTTCCGGAACGGAAACGGGCACGATTTGATCCTTGAAAAGTCCATTATCGACCGCTTCGCCGGCACGCAGGTGGCTGCGCAGCGAGAACTCGTCGGCCTGCTCCCGGGAGATGCCGTATTTTTTTGCTACGGCCTCTGCGGTGAGTCCCATCCCGATCAGATAGTCGGGGGTGTGGGCGGCAATGTTGTAATTGGGCGCCAGTTTGTACCCGGTCATCGGCACAAGCGACATGCTTTCTGCTCCGCCGGCGATGTAACAGTGGCCCATACCGGCGCGAATTTTGGCCACCGCAATGCTGATGGTTTCCAGTCCGGAGGCGCAATACCGGTTGACGGTCATGCCGGGCACGTCTTTGCCCAGGGCACGGGTGGCAATGAGGCGGCCGATTTGCAGGCCTTGTTCGCCTTCCGGGTTGGCGCAACCGACGATGAGATCGTCTACCTGGCTGGGGTCTAGCTGGGGAACCTGTGCGAGGAGGTGTTTGATGACGTCGATGGCCAGATCGTCGGGCCGAACGCTTTTAAAACCGCCTTTTCCGGCTTTGCCGACAGCGGTGCGGTATCCTTTGATGATGTATGCTTCCATGTTGAGGATGTGTTTTGGTCGTTAATTACGCAATGGTTTGCCGCTTTCCAGCATGTGCTGAATGCGTTCGAGGGTTTTGGTTTCGCCGCATAAGCTGAGGAAGGCTTCGCGTTCAAGGTCGAGCAAGTATTGTTCGGATACGGTTTGCGGGCTGGTCAGGTCGCCGCCGCACAATACCCATGCAATTTTCCGGGCAATCTTGACGTCGTGTTCGGTGGCGTAATTGCCGAGGAACAACGAGTGGGTAGCGGTGTACAAGGCGCCCAGGCCGGAACGACCAAGCACCAGTACGTCCTTGCGCGGAACAGGTTGTGTGTAGTTATCGGCCATTTCGAGTACTTTATGCTTAGCCTCGGAGATGTTACGGCCGGCATTCAACACAACGTGGTCTTTTTCCGGGAGCAAATAATGGTATTGGAATGCCTCCTGTGCCGAGGTGGCCACCTGGGCAGTAGCAATGGTTTTGAACTGCTCGATCAAGGTGGGAATCTGCACATTGCCCTCTTTGCTGTATTGATCGCTGGCGCGTACGGCAAATTCCTTGGTGCCTGCGCCACCCGGGATAAGGCCTACGCCCACTTCAACCAGGCCGATGTACGATTCTGCGGCGGCCATCACGGCATCGCAATGCATGGAAAACTCACATCCGCCACCAAACACGTACCCCTGGGTGGCCATTACCACCGGAACAGCGGAATACCGCAAGCGCATGGAAGTTTGTTGAAACAGGTTAACGGCCATATTCAGCTCGTCCCATTCCTGTTGGTAGGCCATCATGGCGATCATCATCAGGTTGGCGCCTACGGTGAAATTGTGGGCGTTGTTCCCGATTACCAGACCTTTCCAACCTTGCTCTTCGGCAATTCCGACACTCTCGTTCAATCCACGCAGGATTCCTTCCCCGATGGCGTTCATTTTCGAATGGAACTCCAGGCAGAGTACACCATCGCCAATGTCGTGTAAGGTGCAGTCGGCATTTTGGAAAACGGGCTTGCGGTCGCGAAAAGCATCCAGAACGATGAAGGCCTCTCCGCCAGGAAGGGGTTCGTAAGTTTTAGAGGCGGGATGGTAACAAAAGCGTTTGCCGCCTTCCATCTTGTAAAAAGAGGTGTGACCCGCCGCGAGCATTTCCTTTACCCAGGGTGCAATCTGTTCGCCCTGCGCTTCGGCTTTTTCTACGGCTTCAGCCACACCGACGAGATCCCAGTACTCGAACGGACCCTTCTCCCAGGCAAAACCGGCGCGCAGGGCGTCGTCTATGGCAAAAACGGTATCGCTGATTTCCGGTACCCGGTTGGAGGCGTAGGCAAACAAACCCAGAAACGAACGCTGAAGGAACTCGGCGCCTTTGTCTGTACCCTTAAAAATGGCCTTCAAACGCCTCGGCAGTTCATCAATCTGTTTGAGGGTGTCGAGGATGGGTAATTTCACCTTTTCTGCAACAGTATACTCTAATGTGTTTAAATTCAGTGATTTAACTATTGGCCTTCCCTTTTCGTCCCGTTCATTGGTTTTTTCGTAGAACCCTTTACCGGATTTGTTTCCGAGGAATTTATTGTCCAGTAGGAACTGAAGAAAAGCGGGCACTTCAAATGCGCCGATCTGTTCATCATTCGGACAATTGTGGCGCAAACCGTTGATGACGTGCAGGGCGGTATCCATGCCGACGAGGTCTCCCAACCGGAAAGTACCCGTTTTGGGGCGCCCGATGGGTGGTCCGGTGAGCGTGTCGACCGTGGTAATATCGAGACCGAGCTCGTGGGTCAGTTGGAATATGCGGGCCATGGCGTACACGCCTATGCGGTTGGCGATGAACGCCGGCGTATCCTTGCAGGACACGGTTTGTTTTCCGAGATGCACGTCGCCAAAATGCATGAAGAACCGGGTGACATCCGGGTCGGTATCCGCCGTGGGGATGATCTCCAGCAGACGCATGTAGCGGGCAGGATTAAAAAAGTGGGTTCCGAGAAAATGCTTTCGGAAGTCCTCGCTTCGTCCTTCCGCCATCAGTTGAATGGGGATACCGGACGTGTTGGAAGTAATCAGGCTACCTTTTGTTCGGTGTTGATCTACTTTTTCCAGCACCTGTTTTTTGATGTCGAGCCGTTCGACCACCACTTCAACGATCCAGTCGGCATCTTTGATCTTCGGGAGATCATCTTCGAAATTACCCACGGTAATCCGCTGTGCCAGGGAAGCCTGAAAAAAGGGAGCGGGTTTGGTCTTCAGGGCGGTTTGCAGGGCAGCGAGGCCAACGCGGTTGCGGGCTGCGGGCACGCCGGCCTCCTCCGGTTTGAGGTCGGGCGGAAGAATGTCGAGCATGAGCACTTCCATGCCGCAACCGGCTAAATGGGCTGCTATGCCGGTACCCATGAGGCCGGAGCCGAGGACAGCCACCTTTCGGATGTGACGGGATTTCATAATGGTATTTGATTTTGTAGAAAAACGTTTGAATGCAGCAATCTGTTTAGCGAATTTTCGCTGGACAAATGTCGTAATTTTTTACAATTGCGTCAAATGACAAAAATGGCGCTTTCATTTTTTTTTCTGTGAAAAAAACATCGGACTTTTATTCGTCCTACGAGTATACTCGTAGGACGACTGAAAACTTACTGATATGAAAGCAATGCTCTCTCGCCCTTTTGTTCGTATTTTGGGTATCCTGCTCGGTTTGATCGTATGGATGGCCAACAGTTTCAATCCGCCGAATGGGCGAACAAATGCACCATTCGATGGCAGCTGCAGCAATTGCCACAGTGGCGGCAGTTTCAACGGCAATGTTGTGTTGAGTGGGCTTCCCGGCACGGTTGAGGCCAATACAACCTATAATTTGACGTTGACTATGACCCCCATCAGTGGCAGCCCGGAGCTTGGCGGTTTTCAATTGGTGGTGGTAGACAACAACTTTAATGACGCTGGCGACCTGATCTCCATCAACTCGGAGACGGGGACGGAGCTTTTCGGTAATCGCGAGTACATCGAACACCGCGGGTCGAAGACCTTCGGCGGCGGCCCGATATCCTGGGATTTTAACTGGACGGCCCCGGCGACGGTCGGCGGTGGAAACGTCATCAGGGTGTACTACATCGGCAATTTTACCAACGGAAACGGAAGCACTTCAGGCGACATCGCGTTTTCTGATCTCGACACGTATGGTTTTCAACCGGCATCTTCGCCCGTAATGGCAACCATCAGCACTTTTCAAAACATTTCCTGTTTTGGAGGCAACGACGGCAGCGTCACCGTTCAGGCCAGCGGCGGAACACCTCCTTACAATTACCTGTGGTCGAATGGGCAGACGACCCAAACAGCGGTCAACCTGGCGGCGGGTACGTATTCTGTTACCGTCAGCGACCAGGCAAGCAGTACAGCCGCCGCATCGCGGACGCTCACCCAGCCGACCAACATCAACGTGCTGACGAGTGTCTCCGGCATCATCACTTGCGCGCAACCCACCGCGACCATTTCCGCCACGGCCACCGGTGGCGTGCAACCGTACCAATTCGAGTGGTCAAATGGCGCAAACGGCCCTTCAACGGTGGTCAACACACCCGGTTTGTACACCGTAACCCTCACCGACATCAACGGCTGCACCAAAACAGGTCAGGTAACCGTTAGCAGCAATACATTGTTCCCGGCTGCCGTTGCCGCCGCCCCGGGTCCGTTGACGTGTGCAAATGCGACGATCATCCTCAGCGGACAGGGATCCTCACAAGGTGCCAACATCATTTATTCGTGGACCGGCCCGGGTATCGTGAGCGGCGCGAATACATTGTCGCCTGTTGTCAACCAGCCCGGGCTGTATACCCTGCTGGTGATCAACACGTCAAACGGTTGTTCCTCGTCGGCTTCCGTTAGTGTGACGCAAAACATTGCTGCGCCCACATCCAACACGATCAACGGCGTACTCAACTGCTTTCAATTCCAGGACACCCTCATCGTTTCGTCGCCGGATACGACGGCAACCTTCATCTGGAGCGGTCCGGGAAATTTTAGCGCTACCGCCGACACCATTGTGGCCGACACGCAGGGCCTGTACATCGTCACGGTGACCGGCGCCAACGGCTGCACGTCGCTCGACACGGCCGTGTTGTCTCTGGATACCACTCCCCCGCCTTTGACCGTAACCAACGGTCACCTTTCCTGTCTGATGCCCACCGACACGCTGATTGCTTCGACCGACTCAGTACCTGCGACCATAGCGTGGCAAAGCGGTCCGGCCGGCTGGGTGGTGGTCGCCGATACGGTGGTGGTGAGCCAACCCGGGCTTTATTTCGTGACAGCCACTGCCGCCAACGGCTGCACGACGGTGGACACGGCGGTCGTCACCCAAAATCCCGTACTGGAAACCCTGTTGGACACCGTTATTAATGTCTCCTGTTTTGGCGGCGACAACGGGGCCATCTCTGTTTTGGTCTCCGGAGGACTTAGCCCCTACCAGATTATCTGGTCGAACGGCCAAACCGGACAGGATATAAACAACCTGGTCGCCGGCAATTATGTGTGGACGGTCATCGACGCAGAAGGTTGCCTGGCCACCGACACGATTACCGTCACTCAGCCATCTCAATTGCTCGCCAACGCTTCCGCCACCCCCGAAACAGGCAACGGGGCCAACGACGGCACCGCCACTGCGCAGCCTTCAGGCGGGGTGGGTCCGTATCTGTTTTTCTGGGATACCGGCGACACGGCGCAAACCATCACGAACCTGCCGCCGGGAACGTATACGCCTACGGTTACCGACGCCAATGGTTGCACGGTCGCCCAACCGGTTACGGTGAATCCGTTCAATTGTGTCATCAGCGCAACGGCAACCGTAACCAACGTCACTTGTTTCGGTGTCGCCGACGGGGCCATCCTTTTTGTTGTTGATTCGCCTAACGGCGATACCACCATCTCCCTCACCAACCTTCAGGCGGGTACTTATCCCCTTAGTTACACCGACGGCGCAGGGTGCAACATCCAGCAAAACATCCAGGTATCTGCGCCGGCGCAGATCGTTATGGCGTTTGACGTTACGGACGTGACATGCACTGAGGACAAAGACGGCGCTGTAAACATCGCCGTAACGGGAGGTGTATCGCCGTACAACTACACTATTACCGGCGGCATGGTGCCACCCAATGACCCGTTTGTTCTATTGGGCGTTGGCGAGTACCAGGTGACTGTGGTGGATGCCAATGGGTGCATCGGCACGGGTGCATTCGAGGTAGTTGCCACCGACTCCCAGCCGCCGGTGCTTACCTGTATTCAACAATGGACGGTTTGCTTGGGCGACACGATCGACTATACCCTTCCGGTGGCTACCGACAATTGCGATCTGGGTGGTGCGGAGCCGGTGTTGCAATTCGGACTGCCCTATGGCTCGGTCATGAACCAGTTTTCCAGCACCCAGATCTACGAGATAACGGACAATAACGGCAACAAAAGCACCTGCGCGATCAGCCTGATCGGCGCAGAGAACCCGCAGCCAACCCTGGTGTCCGTCACCAATGATCTGAACAATTCGGGTTCCGGCACGATCACCATAGACGTGGGCACCAGCGATCCTTCTCTGAAACTGGAATGGTTCAAAGACGGCCTGCCGTTTCCCGTGGTGGGTAACCCGGAAGTGCTCACCGGGCTGTTTGCCGGCCTGTATTCGGTGTTCATCACCAGTGAACTCACCGGTTGCACCGGTTCTCTGGGCCCGATAGAAGTAAAAAACACGGTGTCTGCGGTAGACCCGTACGCTGTTTACGGCATTCGGTTCATGCCGAACCCTGTAACAGACCGGTTTACGGTGGACTGGGGTTCGTTCGAGCCGTTGTCGGGCCGGCTGTTTAACAGCAAGGGAATGCTGGTGCAAAACCTGGAATCGGTAGATTTGACCAACCCTATGTCGTTTTCCTTTCTTCCGGCAGGCTGGTATGGGTTATGGGTGCAGGATGCACGGGGAAACAGTACGGTGATTCGTTTTAATAAACTGTAACTTTGAGGTTTTTGGAAAAAAAACTTGCAAAATTCCGGTAAACCCCGTTCTTTTGAACCTGAAAAGCAACGCGTAGTGTAGATGTCATCACAGCCGAACCGGCTGCGAGAGTAACTGTTCATATTTTTGCCCCTTCATGGAAAAAAAACGCCGCCCGCGCATCATTAAGCCCAACTCCGAGTTTTCGACTGAACGCACCAAGCCGGAAACCAAAGAAGAACAACCGGAAAGGGAACCTGTCGACCCTAAACCCAAGCAGGAGGGCGATAAAAAAGACGTCGAACGTCCCCAACCCCCTTCGTTGGAGCGCCGTGAAGACAGCGACAACGAGTCCGGAGAACGCAAGCCCTGGCAGGATCGGGAGCGTAAACCTTACGACTCCGACCGCCCGCAACGTCCGTTCGATCCTGATCGCCCGCGCAAACCCTACGACCCTGATCGCCCGCAGCGGCCCTACGACCCTGATCGCCAGCAGCGGCCCTATGAGCGTCGCGAAGGTGGCGGCGGATTTGGCGGCGGAGAACGCAAGCCCTGGCAGGATCGGGAGCGTAAGCCTTATGATCCCGATCGCAAGCCCTACGACCCCGACCGCCCGCGCAAGCCCTACGACCCTGACCGTCCGCAGCGGCCCTTTGAGCGTCGCGAAGGTGGCGGCGGATTTGGCGGCGGAGAACGCAAACCCTGGCAGGATCGGGAGCGTAAGCCCTATGATCCCGATCGCAAGCCCTACGACCCCGACCGCCCGCAGCGCCCCTACGACCCCGATCGTCCGCGCAGGCCCTACGACCCCGATCGCCCGCAGCGCCCGTACGAGCGCCGGGAAGGCGGCGGTGGCGGATTTGGCGGCCGCGACCAGCGTGGCGGTGGTTTTAAGAAACCATTCGGGAAAAAACCATTCCGCAAAAAAGAGGAATTCGTCGTGGAGCGCAAACCGAAACCCGGTCTGCCGAGCGGCGAAGGCATGCCCCTGAATAAATACCTGGCCCATTGCGGCGTAGCTTCCCGTCGGAAGGCGGTCGATTACATCACGGAGAACAAGGTGTCCGTCAACGGCGAAGTCAAGACAGAACCGTACTACCGGGTGCAGCCTGGCGACGTCATTCTGTGCGACGGCCAGCTGATGAAAATTCAGGAGCGTCTGGTTTACGTGCTGCTGAACAAGCCCAAAGGGGTGATCACCACCACAGAAGACGAGCACGGACGGGCAACGGTGCTGGACATTGTAGACCCGCATTTCCCGGAACGCCTCTACCCCGTCGGCCGGCTTGACCGCGACACCACAGGGCTACTGCTCATCACCAACGACGGAGATCTGGCCCAAAAACTTGCCCACCCCAGCCATCAAATTAAAAAGCACTACCGGATTGGGTTGGACCGACCGCTGTCGCAGGCCGATTTCGACCGCCTGGAGAAAGGCATAGAACTGGATGACGGGCCCGCACCGGTAAACTGGATCCGTTTTTCTGAAGACCATCCCGAACGCGACGTGGTGGAGTTGGAAGTTGTCATCGGCCGAAACCGAATTGTGCGTCGCATGTTCGAATCCCTGGGCTACCGGGTGCGCAAGCTCGATCGCTTTTATTATGCCGGTCTCACCAAACGCGAGCTGCCCCGCGGATCGTACCGCGAGCTCACCCAACGGGAGGTCATCCTGCTCAAACACTTTTCCGGAAACCCACCCACGCCCAAGCGCGGCGCAGAAGAGGAGGAGCAACAACCAGATACCGACCAGGAGGCGTAACCCATGGCGAAAATCAAAGCCGACCTGCTTATTCTGGGATCAGGCGTGGCGGGCCTGACACTCGCCATCAAAACAGCCCGGCGCTTTCCCGACCGGCGTATCCTCGTGCTGACCAAAACAAACGAAGGAGAGAGCAATACCCGATATGCCCAGGGCGGCGTGGCGGCGGTCTGGAATTTTGAGCACGACACTTTCGACAAGCACGTTGCCGACACGCTGGACGCCGGCGACGGGCTCTGCAAGGAAGACATTGTGCGTATCGTCGTGGAGGAAGGCCCCGAACGCATCACGGAAATCATCGAATGGGGCGCCCGTTTCGACAAGGAAAAGGGGGGCGAGTATGACCTGGCTCGTGAAGGCGGCCACTCCGAACGCCGCATCCTGCATTACAAAGATCTGACCGGTTGGGAGATACAGCGCACCCTGATGGAAGAGGCCGACCGACACCCGAACATTGAGGTGCTCGAACACTACTTCGCGCTCGACCTGATCACCCAGCACCACCTGGGACGCATGATCATCCGGGTGACACCCGGCATTGAGTGTTACGGCTGTTACGCGCTAAACAAAAAAAGCGGCGAGATCGACACCCTGCTCGCCCGGGCTACCGTGGTGTGCACCGGTGGCGCCGGCCAGGTGTACAAGACCACGACCAATCCGGTGATCGCCACCGGCGACGGTATGGCCATGGTGTACCGCGCCAAAGGCCGCGTGGAAAACATGGAATTCGTGCAGTTCCACCCCACCTCCCTGTTCCACCCGGCCGGCGACAACCCGTCCTTCCTGGTCTCCGAGGCCGTCCGCGGTTTTGGCGGGGAGCTCAAAGACGCCGAAGGGGAAGCGTTTATGCACCGTTACGACGAAAGGCTCTCCCTGGCGCCCCGCGACATCGTGGCCCGCGCCATTGACTCCGAAATGAAAAAACGCGGTACCGATTGCATGTACCTCGACTGCCGACACCTGGATCAAACCGCTTTCAAAGCGCATTTTCCCACCATTTACGACAAGTGCATCAGCGTCGGCATCGATCCCTTCCAGCAAATGATTCCGGTCGTGCCGGCATGCCACTACATGTGTGGCGGCATCATGACCGACGAATGGGGACGAAGCAGCATCCAGCGCCTGTATGCTTCCGGCGAATGCACCAGCAGCGGCTTGCACGGCGCCAACCGCCTGGCCTCCAACTCACTGCTCGAGGCCATGGTGTTTTCAGACCGCATTTACCGAGACATTGAAAATCGGCTGTTCGACTGGGACTTCCAGGAAAATGTGCCCGATTGGAACGCCGAGGGTTCCACTAACCCCCAGGAAATGGTGCTCATTACCCAGGGCATAAAGGAACTGAAAGAGATCATGTCGTATTACGTCGGCATCGTGCGCTCCAACCTGCGCCTCAAGCGCGCGCTGGACCGGTTGTACCTGCTCTATCAGGAAAGTGAGGAACTGTACCGCACAACAGTGGTATCTCCCCAACTCATGGAACTGCGCAACCTGATCACCATCGCATACCTGATCACCCGCTCCGCTACCCACCGCCGGGAAAGCCGGGGGCTGCATTTTACGACAGACTATCCGGACAAACTGGATTTTTTGGAGCACTTGGTTTTATAACACGCCGCATGCAAAAAGCCTGCTGTCTTTTTCTCCTTGCTCTGTTCTCCTGCGCCCGACCCATCGCGCCGGTGGGTGGGCCCAAAGACGCGGAGCCGCCGAAACTGGTTATCGGGGAAAGTACCCCCAATTTCAGCACCGATTTCAGCGCAGACCGTATCGAACTGACGTTCGACGAATGGGTTGTGCTCTCCGACCTGGCCCAGCAGGTTGTGATCTCCCCGCCCTTGCCCGGTAAAAAAAATCTGCCCGACATCACCCTTAAGGGAAAAACCGTGACCATCCGCCTGGAGAAAGACCAGGAACTGCGTCCGAACACCACCTACACCATCAACCTCGGTACGGCCGTGCGCGACCTGCACGAGGGCAATCCGGCCCGCGACCTCCGTTTTGTGTTCAGTACGGGCGACTATATCGACAGCCTGACGGCTTCGGGTGTTGTGGTGGATGCTTTCGTCGGTGCGCCGGTAGAGAATGCTACGGCGCTGTTGTATGAAAATACGGCCGACAGCGCCGTGATGCTGGAAAAACCGTTTTATTTCACCCGCAGCGACAAGTCCGGACGGTTCCAACTGCAAAACTTGAGACCCGGCACCTACCGCTGCATCGTGATCGAAGACGCAGTGCCCAACCTCCGTTGGGACGGTGTGAACGAGCGCATCGGATATGCAGACCAATTGCTGATGGTCTCCGACACCTCCGCTCCCACCGTCTCTGTACGCCTATTCCAGGAGGAGCCCCCCTTGCGGGTCATCAACCGGGACACCAGCACCTTCGGCAGGGTCGGCCTCAAGTTCAACGCTCCGACCGACGGGCTTTTGCTCCGCGCAGACGACCCGGGCCTTGCGCTGCTCACCGAATACGCTGGCGACAGCATCGCCGTTTGGTATGCAACGGAGAACGGTGATTCCTGGAACCTGATCGCCGGCAGGGACACCATTCGGGTGCCGGCCCGCAGCAAGTCCGCTTTTTTGGAACAACACAAGCCCGGGTGGTACGACCCGACCACCGCTGCCGCCCGACTCCGATCGCAGAAATTCAAACCGAAGGAGGATACCCTGGGCCCGCCGCCTACACCCACCGTCGCCCAAAACCCGCTTCGGCCGGCGGTGCTCTCGTTCAATGCACCCGTGGCCGTGTGGGATACGGCTTTGTGGCAATTTTTTCTCGACAGTTCATTGCTTGCCGCGCCCGGCATACGGACGGACAGCGCGCATCCGCGCAACCTGATCGTCGAAGTGCCTTGGGTAAAGGAAAAATCCCACCGGTTGACCCTGTTACCCGGCGCTGTGACCGACATCTGGGGCGCAACCAATACCGACACCTTGAAAATAGTCCTGAACGTATTATCGGAAAAAACCCTCAGTACACTCAACCTCGAGGTAACGGGCCTTGCGACCGGAGACGCGTACGTGCTGGAGGTGGTGGACGCAAAAACCGTTGCGGAAAGACGCCCGTTTGTGGCAACGGAGCCCAGTCAATCCTTTTTATTTCCAGGAATAGGTGCCAAGACGTATACCTTGCGTCTGATCGAAGACCGGAACAGGAACGGCCGCTGGGACCCCGGCCATTTCTTGCAAAACCGGCAGCCGGAGGTCGTGCGTACCAAAAATTTGCCCGCACTGAGGGCCAACTGGGAGGTAGAAGAAACCTTTTAGATGCCTTGAGCAGTCTGGAATGTTAAAAAAGGTCGTCATTTGAAGGTTTGCCGTGACGAAAGCCCGTATTTAACGTCCCATTAACGGTTTGGAGAAAATTAGGCGGGAGCGGTGCGCATGTCGAGTCTTTTTCGTCTCTTTGTGCGTTCTTTTTTTGCCTTTTCATCAAACCCCCGAGCATTTGGTCGCTTCCCGTAACACCCAGGCGTTGAGCGATGCGGATTTGATTGCGCGTTATCTGCGGGATCAAAACGCCCGTTATTTTTCGGAACTGTATCGCCGATACGCCGGTAAGGTATTTGCCAAGTGCATTTCTATGTTGTCGGACGAGGGGCTGGCTCGGGACGCCATGCAGGATATCTTCATCAAGGTACTCCTGAATCTGTCCCGCTTCAGCGCCCAATCCTCATTTTCCACCTGGGTGTACTCCATCACGTACAACTACTGTATTGATCTGATCCGGAAAAAGAAAAAATTGCAGATGATCTATTCGGATGATGTGGGGAAACTCAGCAAGGAGACGGAAGTGGAACTGCCCGACAGCGTGCTGCTGGAAATGAAACAGGAAAGGCTCAAGGAAGTGATGCAACTCCTTCCTCCGGGCGACAAAGCCATTTTGATGATGAAGTACATCGACGACTTGTCGATCAAAGACATTGCCGATGTGCTGAACAAGACCGAAAGCGCCATCAAAATGCAGATTATGCGGGCGAAACAGAAATCCCAGCATATCTACAGCGAATTGTATGCCAATGATCCGATTGAAGACGAAGAAATGAATCCAAACACCGTAAATTAATCCACTATGAGCAACATTTTTGTACGCATGCAGGAAGAAAACGAACAACGCGTACCTCCGGAGTTGGAGCGGCACTTGCTGACGCAGGTCAATCACATCAATGTGTTTGGCCGGGTGGTCGAGTTGTTTGTTCCCAACGCCTTACAAACGGCTGCCCGCATCATCGGCGGCAGTCATGAGGAAGGGCCGGTCGATATGGGCGGCGATCGCAATGCAATGTCACCGGAAGACTGGCCCGACTGGCGATTGCCTCCCGGCAGTTCTCAGCGTTAAACTGGTTGCGGCCCCGCCTACTGTTCCTTTTTACCTACCTTCTTTTGCCGAATGAATTTTAAAGACAGTCTGATCAATGAATTGATTGCGCGTTTCTCCTCGGTCATACCGAAGGTTGCGTTCGCTGTGTTGGTGTTGCTCATCGGCTGGCTTGTCGCCGGAGCAATTCGGCGGCTGGTATCCCGCATCCTGGCGTCGGTGGGGTTTGACAAACTCACGGAACAGTTGAACGAAATTGATCTGGTGCAACGCAGCGGTATTCAGATCAAATTATCCGCCGTGCTGGGCAACATGGTTTACTACGTCATCATGTTGGGTTTTATTGTTTTTGCGACCGACATACTGGGTATCCCGGCCATTACCGATATGGTGCGTGATCTGATCGACTATCTGCCCGCCCTGTTTTCTGCGTTTATTCTTTTCGTGCTTGGCCTTTTTCTGGCCGATTTGCTGCGCAACGCCACGCAGACTACCCTCTTGTCGATGGGGCTGCCTTCGGCAAAACTTATCTCCACAGGCGTTTTTTACTTCCTGCTGGTCACGGTCGCCGTTAGCGCGCTCGCCCAGGCCAACATACAAACCGGCTTTATTGCGTCCAATCTCACCGTGCTCATCGGCGCCGGCGCGCTGGCCTTTGCCATCGGTTACGGCCTGGCAGCGCGCGACCTGGTGTCCAATTACCTGGCCAGTTATTACAACAAAGGAAAAGTGCATCTGGGCGACGACGTCCAGATAGACGGTGTGCGCGGAAAAGTGGTCATGATCGACGCCACGTCGCTGATCCTGCAAACCGACGACCGGGCCATTTTGGTACCGCTCAGCAAACTGGTATCAGAAAAGGTGGAAATTTTTTACCCGGAAGGGCAGACGGAAAACCTGCTTCATCCGGGTGATCGCGATTGAATCAAAACGAAATCAATAATATGCTAAAACAACTACTTGCCTTCGTATTGCTTGTGTTTGCAAGCCAACTTTTTGCCCAGGAAGCCACCGACGCCCGGCTCAAGGAAATTTCCAGCCAGACTCAGTTCGACACCACCCTCGGATGGCATTATGCCGCAGCGCTTGGGCTGGACCTGACCGGCATCAAACTCCTCTCGCCCAAAGTGGGCGCGGGCACATCGCGGTTCGGCATCGGTGGCCTGATCACGCTGTTTGCAAACCGCAAAGCTGAAAAATCGTTCTGGGACAACCAGTTTTCCCTCCAGCTCGGAATGCAGGAACTGGGACGCACCGCCACCACCCAACCCAAAGGCTTTCAAAAAAGCATCGACATCTTACGCTTTCAATCGCGGTACGGGTACCAGATTTCCGGTGACGGCAAGTGGTTCGCTGCCGCCGACCTGTTCGCGCAGTCCCAACTGCTGAGCACCTACGGAAGCAGCTATCTGCAACCGGTGGATGCAGAAGACCGCGTGGTGTCCCGTTTTTTCTCGCCGGTATGGATGACCATTTCCCCCGGGATCAACTACAAACCCAACCCTTACTGGTCTTTCTTCTACTCGCCGGTGGGTATCCAGTACATTCTGGTGTCCGACGACGCGATCGCCGCCACCGGCGTGCACGGCAACGACGTCACCCGGGCGTCCAACGGTGAAATCACCGACTACGAAAACGACTTCCTCGGCCTGGGTTCGGAGCTCAAAGTAGCCTATGCACGGAAATTCTGGGAAGATCGACTGATGGCCACCAGCAACCTGCGTCTGTTTTCAAATTACCTGAACGAACCGCAGAACATAGACATTCTGTTCACCAACAACCTCGACATCCGCCTCTTCAAAGGCCTCTCCCTCGGGCTGGTGTTCGAGTATTTTTACGACAATGATGTTCGTATTCAGGTGGATGAGAACAACGACGGCGTGTACAACGTGGTCATTAATCCCGACGGCACCACTTCCGGCGACGACCGCCTGGGTCGCGGCGGACAAACAATCGGCGCATTTCTGTTGAAATACAGCCACATTTTTTAATGCGGAATGTCGAATGCGGAATAACCAAACGCTTGGTCATCCGTCATACCAAGCGTTTGGTTATTCCGCATTCCACATTCCACATTCCGCACTCGACATGAGGGTTTTAATGGTTTGTCTGGGCAACATCTGCCGGAGCCCCTTGGCTGAAGGCATCCTGAAACAACGGGTTCGGGAGGCCGGGCTCATGTGGGAAGTGGACAGTGCGGGCACTGGGCACTGGCACGTGGGGGAGTTGCCCGACAGTCGCTCCGTGGCGGTGGCCCGCTCTCGAGGAATAGACATCACCGATCAACGCGCCCGCCAGTTCAGTCCGACGGATTTCGAACGCTTTGATCAAATCCTGGTGATGGATACGCACAACCGTCAGGATGTACGGGCTCAGGCGAGTTCGCCCGAGCAAGCTGCCAAGGTGGCCCTGATCATGGATACGCTTTTTCCGGGGCAGGAGCGCATTGTGCCCGATCCGTACTATGAAAACGATGGGTTTGAGCAGGTGTTTGACATGTTGGACGCCGCCTGCCGCGCGTTTATTGAAGCCCATCGCGCATGACGCGGTATTTTTTATCCCTGGCTTACCACGGGCGGCCTTTCAGCGGCTGGCAGCGTCAGCCCAACGCGCCGTCGGTTCAGGGCGCGTTGGAAGACGCTTTGTCCACCCTTCTGCGCACCCCGGTGGCGGTAACCGGTTGTGGTCGCACCGATTCCGGGGTGCATGCCCGGAACTATATGGCCCATTTTGATGCACCGGACGGGCTGACGGACGCTTTTTTGAACGGGCTGAACAGCATTTTGCTGCCAGCCATTGCTGTGTATGGGTTGCGCGCCATGCACGCAACGGCACACGCCCGTTTTGATGCCATCGAGCGGCGCTATGTATACGGCATATCCCTGCGCAAAGATCCTTTCCTGACGGAAACGGCCTGGTTTTTTCCTCAGGGGCAACGCATGGACCGGGATGCTTTGCACGCCGTCGCTGCTTTGTTGCCGAGGCACCAGGCATTTCGGCCATTTGCCAAAGCCGACAGCGGGCTGGACTCCTTTGCGTGCGACGTTCGGCAGGCGTATTGGGAAGAGCGAGCGCACATGCTCGTTTTTCACATCGTGGCCAACCGCTTTTTGCGGGGCATGGTACGCCTGATCGTGGGGGCTTGCGTGCAGGCTGCCATGGGCCAGATCGAGGTTGCGGCGATCGCCGAAGCACTGGAAAACCAGTCGCCGCTGCAAAAAAGCCTGAGTGCGCCACCGCAAGGATTGTTCCTCACAGACATAAAGTACCCCTATCCAACCCCTTAGCGACGTACTTGACAAGGCTCATGCCGGCATCTGACCAACGTCATTATTTAGGCAGCGCATAGCACCTACTTTTGTTTCGCATCGTTCACAAAAGACAAGGTTATGAAAACGATATTGGTGCCAACCGACTTTTCCAGCAATTCCAAGCAGGCATTAAAAGTGGCTGCGAAAATTGCGGCTAAAACGGGCGCGAAAGTGGAAATTTTGCACACGAATACTGCAGTAGCGTACGCGCCACCTCTGCCGGAGTACTACGCAGTTGATCAGGTTGACCTGACGGAGTATTACGATATGGCTGCGGAAGAACTTTTTAACCTGAAGAAAGAACTGACGGCTATGCCGGGTATGGCCAATCTGAAAGTGGAAACGCGTGTAGAGGAGGGTTTTTTGTACGCCACGATCAAACGCATTGCCGAGGAAGACAAGGTTGACCTTATTGTGATGGGTACAAAAGGTGCGCAGGGTGCTGTGGAGTTTTTTGTGGGCTCCAACACGGAAAAGGTGATCCGCACCGCACCGTGCCCGGTGCTTGCCGTGCCCGAGTCGGTGAAGGAATTTGACTTGAAAAGCGTAGTGATGGCTGCCACACTGCGCCCGGAGCAGGCTGAAATATTCCGGAAACTGGCTGAATTTCAGGAAGCCTTCCCCTTTGAGGTCAAAGTGCTGTACCTCAATAATCCGGCCGGCTTTGACAGCCAGGAGGAAATTGAAAAAGCCGTGAACACGTTTTCCGCCAAAGCGTGGCTGAAAGACGCCACCCCATATGTGAGCGGCAATACGTTCAACGAAGAAGCGAGCATCCTTCAATTTGCTTCCGAACATGGCATTGACATGATCGTTATGGGCACCCACCAGCGCAAAGGGCTCTCGCACCTGCTGTTTGGCAGCCTGACGGAAGATACCGTGAACCACTCCACTATCCCTGTGCTCAGTATCCCGGTCGGTTAACCCGGATTTTGGACATGACAGGGTAGTTTTCTACGCGGCGGTGACACCTGAAAAGGCACATCGCCGCTTTTTTGTTTTGGTCTGTGTACCTTTGTCCATGCCTTTGCCGAGTCGTTTGATTGAAAAAGCGGTGGACGCTTTTACCACCTTGCCGGGGATCGGTCGGAAATCTGCCTTGCGGCTGGTTTTGCACTTGCTCAAGCAGGAAAAAAGCCACACACAACAGTTTGCCCAGGCCCTGCTGGACATGCGCGAAGGCATCCTGGAATGCCGCATTTGCCACAACTTATCGGATACGCCGGAATGCGCCATTTGCACCGACCTGCGACGCGACCGCAGCGTGGTTTGCGTGGTAGAAAATGTGCGCGACCTGATGGCCATCGAAGATACCAGCCAATACAGGGGAATGTACCACGTACTGGGCGGCATCATATCGCCCATGGAGGGTATTGGGCCCGCCGATTTGCACATTGACTCGCTCGTTCAGCGCCTGGAAGCGGCCGCCGGGGAAATGAAAGAGGTGATCATGGCGATCAGCCCAACGATTGAAGGCGAAACCACGGTTTTTTACCTCTCCAAAAAGATCATTCCCCTGGGCATCTCCCTGAGTGCCATTGCCAGGGGTGTATCGTTCGGCGGAGAGCTGGAGTACACCGATGAGCTAACCCTGGGCCGCTCGATCATTGCCCGGATTCCGTACAAAGAGACCTGAGCCAATGCTCACCGAAAATAAATTTGGCCCCGATCGCCTATTCCACACCTATTCCAACATATCTGCCTTACTTTTGTCTGTTGAACGCCGTTTTGTTTTTATGAAACAAACAACCATTGCTAAACCAGTGTCGATCAAAGGTGTCGGTTTGCATACGGGCAAAACCGTAACCCTCACTTTCAAACCGGCAGAATCCAACTTCGGATACCGTTTTCAGCGGGTTGATCTGGCCGATCAGCCGTTGATTCCGGCCGATGTCAAGCTCGTCATCTCTACCAACAGAGGCACTACGCTCAAACAGGGAGAAGCCCAGATTTCGACAGTCGAACACGTACTTTCTGCCCTCCGGGGCAAAGCGGTGGACAATGTCTTGATGGAAATAGACGGACCAGAGATGCCCATCATGGATGGTACGTCCATGCCGTTTGTACAAGCCATTTTAGAGGCGGGTATTGTGGAGCTCGACGCAGAGCGGGTGTACTTCGTCATCTCGGAACCGATTGCCTACAAAGACGAGGTGACCGGAACCGAGTTGCTCGCCTTACCCGCCGACGACTTTGAGGCCACCGTCATGATCGATTTTAACTCCAAGGTGCTGGGGCCGCAATTTGCTTCCTTGCACGATTTGTCGGCCTACGAAACCGAAGTGGCTCCTTGCAGGACCTTCGTGTTCGTGCACGAGTTGGAGAAGTTGCTGGACATGGGGCTCATCAAGGGGGGCGATCTGGAAAACGCCATAGTCATTGCCGACCGGCGCATGGATCAGGAAGAGTTGGACGCGCTGGCCAAAAAAATGGGCAAGCCCAGCGTAAAGGTGGACGCCGAGGGCGTACTCAACACCGTCAAGTTGCACTTTCAGAATGAACCCGCCCGCCACAAGTTGCTCGACGTCATCGGCGACCTGGCCCTGGTAGGCACACCCATCCGGGGAAAGATCATGGCCACCAAGCCG
Organism: Saprospiraceae bacterium; assembly: GCA_041736625.1. GTDB lineage: Bacteria > Bacteroidota > Bacteroidia > Chitinophagales > Saprospiraceae > M3007. The sequence continues at coordinate 35,207 of JBGSTG010000118.1, forward strand.
GGGCATACCGCCAATGTGGAGTTCGCCAAAATTCTGAAAAAAACCTTCCTGGAAAAGCGAAAGTTGCAGGGCATACCCCGGCACGACCCGGAGAAAGAGCCGGTGTTCGATACCAAGGCCATCATGAGTATGCTACCCCACCGCTTCCCGTTCCTGATGGTCGACAAGATCATTGAGATCAGCGAAACACACGTGGTGGGCGTCAAAAACGTCACCCTCAACGAATATTTTTTCCAGGGGCATTTCCCCGACAATCCTGTATTTCCGGGGGTGCTCCAAATTGAGGCACTGGCCCAAACCGGGGGCATACTGGCGTTAAACAACATGCCGGATCCGGGAAATTGGGACACCTACTTCCTGAAGGTCGACAACACCAAGTTTAAAGCAAAAGTGTTGCCGGGAGACACCTTAATCCTGAAAATGGAGTTGCTGGAACCCATTCGCAGAGGAATTGTGCACATGCAAGGCACTGCGTATGTAGGCAACAAGATCGTCAGTGAGGGCGAACTGACGGCGCAAATCGTGCGCCGCAATAAAGAAATAGTAAACGACGGTGGTTGCTGAAACGCCCGATTCGAACTGCCGTCGCTTAGAACAGTAAGCCTGGGCCAAATTATTTGAATGTCAATGAACAACCTGAACAACTTGCGGGACATACACCCCAAGGCGCAAATCGGCAAAAATGTAACCATCGGCTCCTTTACGGTCATCGAAGAAGACGTGGTAATCGGCGATAACTGCGTTATAGGGTCAAACGTGAACATCCTTAACGGGGCACGATTAGGGGAAAAATGCCACATATTTCCGGGAGCGGTCTTGAGCGCCATTCCGCAGGATCTGAAATACCGCGGAGAGAACACCACGCTGGAGCTGGGCAACGGGGTCATCGTTCGGGAGTGCTGCACCTTGAACCGCGGAACCACCGACCAGATGAAAACCGCCATTGGCGACAATTGCCTCGTCATGGCTTATGTGCATGTAGCACACGATTGCATCATCGGCAACAATTGCATTCTGGCCAACAACGTAACCCTTGCCGGACACATCAACATCGATGACCACGCCCGCCTGGGCGGCATGGTTGCCGTGCATCAGTTTGTGCGCATCGGCAAAAACGTGATGATCGGAGGGGGCTCCCTGGTGCGTCGGGATGTGCCGCCCTACGTCATGGCAGCCCGTGAGCCGCTTTCCTATGCGGGCATCAACCGGGTGGGCCTCCGACGCGCCAATTTTGACCGCGAGACCATCCACCACATCGAAGACATTTACCGTATACTTTTTGTGTACGGCCATACCACCTCCAAAGCGCTGTCCATCATCGAACAGGAGATTCCCGCCAGCCCGTTTCGGGATGAAATCGTGCACTTTGTCCGCGAGGCCAAACGCGGCGTCATGAAAGGCTTCCGTTCCCTGAGCGGCACCGGCCGTGTGGCGGAGTCCATCCTCGAAGAATAACCGGGCACATGGCAGTCGAAATTGCCCTTGAACAACTCGGGAAACGCTTCCGGTTCGAATGGATCTTTCGCAACCTGTCGGCCACATTGCAACCCGGCGACCGTTGGGCGGTGCTCGGCCCCAATGGCTCGGGAAAATCTACTTTGCTCAAAATCCTGTCCGGGCACCTCAGTCCCACCAAAGGCCGCATCCAGTTTTTTCAGAATGGCCAAATACTCGACCCGGGCGTAGTATATCGGCAGGTGGCCTACGCTGCCCCGTACATCGAGCTCATTGAAGAATTCACCCTCGACGAAATCCTGCATTTCCACGCCCGCCTCAAACCGTTCCTGCACGGGTTAAACCCGCAAACGATACCCGAACTCATGGAACTGGCCGGCGCCCGGCACAAAAGCCTGAAATACTTTTCCTCCGGCATGAAACAACGCGTCCGGCTGGCCCTCGCCATCTGCAGCGACACCCCCGTGCTCCTGCTCGACGAGCCCTCTACCAACCTCGACAAGGCCGCCGCTGCCTGGTTTCATGCCCTGTTGGACCGCTATGCCGGCGGCCGGCTGGTGGTCATCGCCACCAATGAACAGGCCGATGTAGCGGCATGCCGTCAATTTTTAGACCTGCCGAAGTATAAAACCTGAGTCGATCCACGCCATGCCCATTCACCAAAGGATGAAAAAATTGCTCGCTCCGGCCTTTTGTTTCGCTGCGTCGGTGTCGTTTCTGGCCGCTCAGCCGCTTCCCATTTCCAACATCTGGCTCTTTCAAATGGCGCCCGGCGCCAATACCTGGGGCGTCTCTCAGCCACAATTTCTGACCGCATTCAACGCCCACAGCTACAACAATCAACCGTATTTTGTCGACAACGACCGGCTGTGGATCACCGTTCAGTATGGCCTGCAAACGGATATTAACGAGCTGAACCTGGCCTCGCGGACAAGGACACCCCTGATTGAAACGCCGGGCACCGCCGAGTACTCGGCGGGCCAACGACCGCAAAGCGCGGTGCTGACAGTTGTGCGCGTGGAGCCGGACAGCACCCAGCGCCTTTGGGCTTTTCCGTTCGACGGGTATGCGCCGGAGCCGCTTTTCCCCGACGTACGGGGGGTAGGCTATTACGCATGGCTCAGCGAAACGCAGGCCGCGTTGTTTATCGTCGGAAAAACGGATCAGGAGCACACCCTGGTGGTAGCCGACATAGCCACCCCGGATGTTGCCCCCGTGCGTGTCAGTGCAGGCGTTGGGCGTTGCCTGCGCACCACGCCGGACGGCAAGCTGGTCTTTGTGCACAAAGCCACCGACCAAACGTGGTTTTTAAAAACCTACGAGCACAATACCCGGCGTTTCCAGACGGTGGCCGCGATGCCCCCGAACACTGAAGATTTCGTTTTGCTCCCCTCCGGCGGTTACCTGTGCGCAACCGGAAGCCGGCTCCTGCAACTGGACGCTGCAGGCGCCTGGAAGCCGGTAGCCGACCTCTCTGCGTTCGGGATCAGCCGCATCGGCCGGATGGCGATAAACGGAAAGTGGCAGTTGGCGGTGGTGGCTCAGGAGCCATAGAGGCCGGAAAAGCTACCGGGTCATGTTTTGGATGCTACGGTTGACAAACTGGGTCAGCGCCTCGCCCTTCAGCATACCTTGTTGCAGCAGGGCCAGTTGCAGCAGGTAAACGGCCAGCTCGGGTTGTGCCTCAGCGTCCGTTTTCAGCAAGGTTTGGGCCACAACCGGATGGTTCGTGTTTACCACCACGTTGTAACTGTCGGGGAGATCGCCCATCCCCATGCCGTGCAGGCTTTGCATCTCGCGCATGCGGCGCAGGAACTCCGGCCGGGTGATGTGCACGGGCTGGTCGTCGGGGGCGCCGGCGTCGAGTTCCACACGCGCGCCGGGGTCAATGGAAGCCGCTTTTTCAAAAAGTCCCTGGACGGCTTTTTCCTCGTTTTCATTCAGCACCGAGGTGCGTTTTTCGTCTTTCTGCACCAGCTTGTCCAGCGTATCGGAGTCGATGCGCACGAACACCAGCCCCAGCTCGCTTCGGTATTCGATGTTTTGGATCCAGTGGTTGTCGAGCACGCCACCCAGTGCCAGCACGTCGTATCCCCGGTTTTGTGCGGCTTTAACGAGGGCGTCCTGGCCGTCGGGGTCGCTGGTGTAGATGCACACCAGCTTGTTGTGCTTGTCGGTCTGGTTGGTTTTTATCTTTTCCTTGTAATCTTCGAGGAGGAAGCGCTCCCCCTTGGTGTTTTCGAGCATGGCAAAAGCCATGGCCCTTTTTTGAAAATCCTCGTCGGAGATCATGCCGTATTTGACAAACACACCGAGGTCTTTCCATTTATTCTCGAAGCCGGGGCGATCGTTTTTGAACAACTCAAGCAGTTTATCCCCTACTTTTTTGGTAATGTAGGTGTTGATCTTTTTTACGTTCGCGTCGCTTTGCAGGTAGGAGCGCGACACGTTGAGCGGTATATCAGGCGAGTCGATAACGCCGTGCAACAACTGGAGCCATTCGGGTACGATGTTGCGCACATCGTCGGTCACATAGACCTGATTGCTGTACAGGAAAATTTTGTTGCGGGTGGCTTCTACGGCGTTTCCGAGTTTGGGGAAGTACAATACGCCGGTGAGGCTGAACGGGTAGTCGATGTTGAGATGGATCCAGAACATGGGTTCCGGCGACATGGGGAACAGGTCGCGATAGAACCGGAGATAGTCTTCGTCTTTGAGTTCCGACGGCGATTTTTTCCAGAGCGGGTGTGGGTCATTTACGATATTGGGTACCTCGCGGGTTTCTTCTTTGGCGTCTTCTCCTTCGCCAATGGTTTCGTATTCGGTTTTGGTGCCGAATTGAATGGGGATCGGCAGGAACCGGCAGTATTTGTCCAGCAATTCCTGCACTTTAAAGCGTTCGCCAAAGGCGAGGTTTTCTTCGTTGAGGTGCAAAACGATGTCGGTGCCCCGGTCGGCTTTATCTGCCGGCTCCAGGGCGTATTCGGGCGAGCCCTCGCAGGTCCATTTGACGGCAGGCGCGTCGGGCTGCCAGCTTTTGGTGATCACTTCCACCTTGTCGGCCACCATAAAGGCCGAGTAGAAACCCAGCCCGAAGTGACCGATGACGGCGCTGTCCTTGTATTTCTCCAGAAATTCGGACGCGCTGCTGAAGGCGATCTGGTTGAGATAGCGCAACACTTCGTCCTCGGTCATGCCGATGCCGCGATCGCGGATGGTGAGTTTTTTGTGTTCGGGTTCGGCGATGATCTGAATGGTGAGGTCGCCGATCTCCTCTTTCACCTCTCCCCGGTTGGCCAGCACCTGAAGTTTGGAGGAGGCGTCGACCGCATTGGAAACCAGCTCGCGCAGGAAAATCTCGTGGTCGGAGTAGAGGAATTTTTTAATGATGGGAAAAATGTTCTCTGTCTGGACGGAAATGGTTCCTTTATTCGCCATGTGTGGATGCATCGTTTGGGTTAAAAATACCCTTATATTGGTCAAAGTACGTGCCACGCCTGGGTGTCCTGACAAAATGTCTTTTGTACTTTAACAAACCTTCCTGTAAAACTGGCATAGAACTTGAAAGTGTTCTTTGTCTCGCCGGATGGCGAAAAGAAAAAAAGGCCAATGGGCCTTTCATGTGGTATAGGAGCCAGCCCGTCGGGGGGTTGGGCTGGTTTCCTTACCACTTTTTTTATGGGAGTATCCACAGGAGCACTTCTTAAAAAGTGCTTAAAATTTAGATAATCAACTACTTATCATTTTTTGCCCCGCTACCTTTGTGCTGGTTCCATGCGTTTGGAGCCTGATTATTCATCCACAAAGGTTTCTCATGAATCGAAAATTACTACTCCTGCCGGGCATCATGGCTTCATTGTTGGCCGCTCATGTCCGCCTTTGCGCACAAACACCCACCGACGCCCTGATGATGAACAAGGGGCAAATCTGCGTGGCAGTCGCGTACACCCACGACACCTGGGATCACTACTGGGAAGGGGCGCTGCACCGCGATAACGGCAATATCGGCACGTTGACCCGGCAAACCGTTGCCCCCATGTTTGCCTTGGGCATCACCGACCGGATCAATGTGCAGGCTGCTTTGCCGTGGGTCAAAACGGAAGCCAGCGCCGGACAACTCGCCGGCGTTCAGGGGCTCCAGGATTTCGGTATTTGGGCAAAAGTAAAAGCGCTGGACAAACCCCTGGGGCCCGGCGATTTCCAGTTGTTCGGCGTTGCCGGATTCAGCGCTCCCGCTTCCGATTACCTGTCGGACTACATGCCTTTAAACCTGGGTTTGAGCGCTTACGAGGGCACCTTCAGGGCTATTGTTCAGTATCAGCTCGATCAGGGCTTTTACCTCCGCAGCCAGGCGGGCTACCACCTGCGCAGCAACACAGAAATTGAGCGGGACTTTTATTACACCACCCACGCCGTTTATTCCAACGAGGTAGATGTGCCCGATGCGATCAGTTGGGATGTGGTTGCCGGCAGCTGGCTGTTCGAAAAAGCCTTGCGCGCCGAGGCGCGCGTGGAGGGCATGAACAGCCTGAGCGGAAACGATATCCGTCGTCAGGACGCGCCGTTCCCGGCCAACCGGATGGTGTCTACCCGGGTGGGTGCGTTTGCACAGTACTACACCCCCTTTTTAAAAGGGCTGAGCGTACTGGCCAGCGGTTCCTACACCGTCTCCGGGCGGAATGTGGGTCAGTCCACAGCATTCACCGGAGGCATCGCCTACCAGTTTGGTTTGTGGAAGTAATTTTCTTTTTCTCCTTTTTAAAACATTCCTGTCATGAAAAATATATTGTTTGTTTTCGGCTTGTTTGTGCTGGCAGCCGTTTTTTTTGTTGCGTGCAATGACGACGATTTTCCTACACAGCTCGACATTGCATTGTACGACTATGCGTCGCTGGATGAAAACGGCGGCCAATGGCGTCCGGTGTTGTTGAGCAGTGCCGACCAGATCGCTGTGCCGGTTCCCGCCGCCGTCACCTCTCCGGCATACCAGGCCGAATTGGAAGTCACCCGCTCTGCTGCCGCCGGGCGCAATGCTGATCAGGAAGCGGCCGCGCATTACTGGGGCGTCAACAGCACGGTGCGCTGGAACGAGATCGCGCGTGAGCTGGCCGCCAAATACAACCTGATTCCGGCGCCGAATGCAGACGGCACCTACCCGGCGCCGAACCCTGCCAATCCGGGCGAGTACCCCCTGTTCCCGTTTGCCCATCCGCCCTATACGGCCCGCATGCTGGCGTACTTGTCGGCAGCCCAGTTCGACGCACTCATTGCCACCTGGCATTACAAATACGCGTATGAAAGGCCGGCGCCCTATGTGACCGACCCGTCTATCCCCGTGCTCTTGCCGAAAAATGATCTGCCCGCGTACCCGGCCCACGAGGCCGTGGTGGCAGCGGTATCCGAGGTGATTCTCACCGTGATGTTCCCCCTGGAAAAAGACTACATCGCCCAAAAAGCGGCCGAGCACAAACAAAGCCTGATCTGGGCCGGTGTAAATGTGCAAAGCGACATCTTTGCCGGCGATTCACTGGGACGCGCGGTAGCCGGAATTTTTCTGGCGCGGGCATCCGCCGACGGCATGAAGCAGGCCCAGGCGTCCAGGCAGGTGTCCGATTCCCTGCGCGACGCCGCCCAGGAAATGTTCGGGTGGCACTGGGAAAATCTTGAATCCCCGCAGCGCCCGGTAGGGCTTACCCCGTTATTCGGCCAGGTGAAAACCTGGTGCCTGCCGGACCTCACCCTTACCCGCCCGCCCGTTCCGCCGGCGCCGGGGTCCCCCGAATTTGAAACCGCCGCCCAGGAGCTTCGCGACGTTGCCGACAACCTCACGACCGACCAGCGCGCGATCGCCAACTTTTGGTCCGACGGGTTTAGCACGTATACGCCTCCGGGGCACTGGAATCGGTTGGCTTGCGAGTATCTGGTCAATTTTAAAATGAATCCGCTGCGCTCGACCCGGGTAATGGCCTACATGAACATGGCGATCATGGATGCTGGCATCAGCTGCTGGGATGCCAAGTACTATTACCACTATCCGCGCCCTTCGCAGGCGATTCCGGGGTTCAAAACCATTCTGGGGATACCCAATTTCCCCGCCTATACCTCCGGTCACTCTGCGTTTTCGGCGAGCGCGGCGGCCGTGCTGTCGCACTTTTTCCCTGCCGACGCACCCCGTTTCGATGCCTGGGCGCAGGAGGCGGCCGAGTCCAGAATCTACGGCGGTATCCACTATCGGTTCGACGCCGAAGCCGGGATTACCCAGGGAAAGGCTGTCGCTGTATACGCCATCCAGCGTGCCCAGGCCGACGGGGCAGAGTAAAAACACCAACACCGGCGTTCTGTGTGGACAGTCAGGTTGAGTGAGACCGCAAGGGAATTCGGCTTTTCTCCCATTTTATAAAAGTTAAGCCGAGTGTGTATCTTTGCGGTCTCATCAACAACATCGTCATGCAATACGCTCATTTTGAACCGGATACCATTGCTTCTTGGGACCGGTTTTACCGGGCCAACCTGCTCAATTGCCTCAGCGGATTCAAGAGTACGCATTTGATCGGCACCCTGAGCCAGGATGGCTACACCAATCTGGGTCTTTTTCACAACGTAGTGCACATCGGCTCCGACCCGGCGCTCATCGGATACATCAACCGGCCGAGAGAAGCCACGCCGCACACGCTGGAGAACATAGAGCGCACAGGGGTGTATACGATGAATTCGGTGCAAGCCGACATGATCAAACGCGCGCACCAGACCAGTGCGAAGTACCCCCGACACGTGAGTGAGTTCGAGGCGGCAGGGGTGAGCGCGTGTTTCCGGAAGGGTATTCCGGCGCCTTTTGTGCTGGAAAGCGCTGTGCAGTACGCCCTTCGCCTGGTGGAGGTGACGCCCATTCGGCACAACAATACCTTTCTGGTCATCGGCAGACTGATCGGCGCCTGGGTACGCGAAGACCTGATCGGCGAGGACGGGTACCTGTCGCTGGAGAAAGCGGAAACAGTCACTTCACTGGGATTGGACGGCTATTACGGGGTGCGCCTGCTGGAGCGGTATCCGTATGCCAAACCGGACCCGGAACACGAGGGCACGCCCTGACAGGCATCCGGCACGATCAAACCTGCATAACGATCACCTTCGCGCTTTGCACCCGCTCGCCGCACCAGATGCGCAGGGTGTAGAAGCCTGCCGGCAGGCCCTGTACCGCTACCCGGTGTTGGCCGGCCGCCAGGTTGGTCAGGTTGCGCACCGCTTGTCCTTCGGCGTTGTACAGCGTCACTTTTTGCGCGGACAGGGGCAATTCCAGGGTAAAAGCTTCGCGCACGGGATTGGGAAAGATGAACGCTTCCGGTGTGTTATCCGTGGTTTCCGTGTGCTGCGGGTCGATCAGGCGCAAAGCCGTTTTACCGGCGCAGTCCGGCACGGAGGTATATTCGGTGATGAGGCGCACCAGCAGGTCGTTGAGCATTTCCACTTTGTATTCATCGGTGGTGGGCTCCAGGTGTCGTTCGCCGATGCCCGAGTGGTCGGTGAGGAACACATAGGAACCGTTGGTGGCCAGCCCGAAAAACTTCATCAGGAATTCGGTGTCTTTCTGGATGCCGCTGCCGCTCACCGGCACGATGCGGATGCCTTTTTGGGCCGCCAGGCGTATGCTTCGGTGTATGCTTTCGAGCACTGCGGGTTCCTGGTGTGGTGAGGCGTCGAGCAGCAGAAAGCAAATGCGGGCTACCGCCTCGCTGCGCCAGGGTTGTTTCTGAATGGCTTCTTCCAGCGCGGTGTGCACGGCTTCGGGATAATCGCCGCCGCCGGCGGCCTGTTGTTGGGCGATGTAGGCAACGGTTTGGCCGAGGTCGGCACTCAGCGGACTGTTTTTGCACACATACGCATCGCCCTCGTCGCGGTAAAAGACCGAGCCGGTGCGGATGTCCAGGTCAGGGTTGGCGTATTGCACGCGCCCGATGACGTCCATGAGTTCGGTTTTGAGGAACGCCAGCTCATCCCTCATGGAGCCGGTGGCGTCGACGACCCAGAGGATGTCGGCTACTTTGGCCGTCTGGTCGCAACGGCCGTCTACAATAAAGTGGTTTATGCCTTCTTTGGCGGGCAGGAGCATTCCGAGGCGTTTACCCTGGTAAAAGGCATACACGGCGCCTGACGCGGGTTTGTCTACGATGCCGTTCCACAGTTCAGCGCGGCCGTTGTTGTCGGTGCGGGCTTCCCAGAGGAGGTCGCCGGTGTCGTTTTTCAATTGGAGGGGCGCATCGGCGAGCGGGAATCCGTTGGTGTTGTGCAGCCAAACGGTGAACCGGTTTTTGGGGTAAAAACCATATTGGGCCATGTAGGGGTCGATCTCGCCGTCGGCCAGCAGGTCGAGCCAGTGCTTGTTCCAGTTGTGCAGGTCGTTCCATTCACCGGCGGTGAGTTGTCCGGCGCGGGGTGTGCCCGGGTTGCCGGAGACGGGGTAGGCATCGGCGTCGTCGAGGTGCAGGGGTTCTTCATACCGTTCTGCCAGGTCGAGGCGGAACCTGTTGCCCCTGTACGCACCCTCATCCGGCATGGAGACGACGTTGCCGGCTTCTATTTTTTTGAGTATGGCATCCTCGTCGACCGGTCCTTCGGCGGGGTGGGTGGCTGGGGTTGGCGCCGGGATATCCCGCTTTTTTTCACTTTTTGCCCGGTCGGCTTTTCCGCTGACGGCGAAGCAAGCGTCTTTTTCAATGATGGGAACCTTGTAGTCGGTGATCACCACTTCGTTCAGTACCTCTCCGGCGGTCAGCGCGGCAAGAAAAGTATTTGTTTTTCCGGCGAGCACGACCACCCGGTCGGTTTTCAACAGGGCATACCCGGTGTACCGTACTTCTACGGTGTATTCCCCGGGCTCGAGCGCCAGGCGGAACTCGCCGTTGAGGTCGGTAACGGTGCCTTTGTGGACGAGCGTGTCTTTGTACAGTTTGACCGCTGCGCCGACCAGCGGCGCTCCGGCCTCGTCGGTGATTTTTCCCTGGAGAAGTGTTTGGGCGGACAGGCCGGGCAGAAAAAAGAGGGTCAGGAACAGGAAAAACAGGAAGTGTTTCATGGTTTGAAAAATGGTATTTGAAAAACGTACGGGCGTATGAAAAAGGGATGCGCGGGGAGGGGAAAAATACATACGGATGAGGGGATAAAATGGGAGCGAGTTGGTTCTGTCTGTATCAGGAATTGACAAGTTGGTGGATTTACTCAGTTGTACAATTCGTCCTACGAGTATATTCTGTCCATTACACACAAGTTCTTTAAAATCCTGGCATGTCGAGAATTGACGGCGTGTTTAGGTGAAGATTTATTATGCTAATCGCAAGGGTTTTGCGGTTAGCTTTTACAAATGCTCGACCTCTCCGAGGTCGTAAAACGTTGATACTGCACCATTCTACAAAGGTTTGACCTCTCCGGGGTCATTTCGCTGAGGACGTTTCTGATCACCCTTGCAGCACCTCGGAGAGGTGCTGCATTTGTAGAATCGTTCGTTCACACCATTTTGCGACCTCGGAGAGGTCGTGCATTTGTTGTATTCAAGCACCTAAGATATTTAATACCAACATAATAACAAGCTTTGGCCAAAAGATCCTGTCAGCCCTTGGCATCTCTACCATTTCAAAGAACTTGTGTGTAACGGACAGAGTATACTCGTAGGACGAATTAGCATATTTACTCAGCTTATTGAGTAAATTTACTCAACACGTTGAGTAAATTTATTACCTTTGTATCAAAACAACCATGATGTCTTTTGAGCGCCCGCAAAAAGCGGAACTGGTCAAGCGGATAGAAAACGAGCCACGCCGCTTTATTCAGGTGTTGTACGGGCCCCGTCAGGTCGGAAAAACCACGTTGGTTCGGCAGTTTGAGGCGCAAACCCGTTTGCCGCTTCATTTTGCTTCGGCCGACGCAGTGCTCTCGGACCCGCAGTCCTGGTTGTCGCAGCAGTGGTCGGCGGCGCGCTTGATGCTTCGCCGGAGTGGCGCGCCGGAAGGCGTTTTGGTGGTGGACGAAGTACAGAAAATCCTCAATTGGAGTGAATGGGTAAAGCGGGAATGGGATGCCGACACACGCGACGGCATACCGCTCAAGGTGGTGCTTTTGGGCTCCTCGCGGCTTATGTTGCAGCAAGGGCTGACCGAATCGCTCACGGGTCGGTTTGAAGCACAGTACATTGGTCACTGGACGTATGGCGAGATGCGCGCGGCTTTTGGGTTCACTCCGGAGGCGTATGTTTGGTTTGGCGCTTATCCGGGAGCAGCGACCTTGATCCACGATGAAGCCCGCTGGCGGCAGTATGTGCTGGATGCCTTGATCGAACCCAGCATTTCGAAGGATATCCTGATGCTGACCCGGGTAGATAAACCAGCCCTCATGCGCCGGTTGTTTGAGTTGGGGTGCCGTTACTCCGGCCAGGAGCTGTCGTACAACAAAATGCTCGGCCAACTGCTGGATGCTGGCAACACCACTACGCTGGCGCATTACCTCCGCCTTCTGGATACGGCCGGGTTGCTGGCCGGGCTGGAACAATACAGCCCTCATGTGCTTCGGCAGCGGGCCTCAAGCCCCAAGTTTCTGGTGCACAACACGGCCCTGCTGAGCGCTCAGCAACCGGCCTCATTTGAAACAGTGTCGGCCGACAAGCCCGCCTGGGGGCGTTGGGTGGAATCGGCCGTTGGCGCGCATTTGTTAAACTATGCCCTGCGAGTGCATGCCGGATTGTGGTATTGGCGGAGCGGAAGCGATGAAGTTGATTTTGTGCTAACCCATCAGGGCAAAGTAATCGCCATCGAGGTTAAAAGCGGAACGGGGCGACCATCCGGTGGCATGGACGCGTTTGTTCGCAGGCATCAACCGGACCGCGTGTACTGGGTTGGGCAAGGCGGTGTACCGTGGGAGGCGTTTTTGGACATGGCGCCGGAGGGGTTGTTTTAAAATTCGTCCTACGAGTATACTCGTAGGACGAATTGGCGCAAATTCCGGAGAATCGCATTATCTTTCCTTTTCAAATTGTTAGCGCTTGCGGACAAATAAAACATACTATTTACCGCTGATTCTGTCATTGCTGTGCGCCTGCCGCCTGGTCTCGCAAGCGCAGGCAACCGTCTCATTCCTTACGGTCAACGACGGCCTGTCGCAGGGAATGATTTTCGACATCCTGCAAAGCAGGGACGGCTTCATCTGGATAGCCACCAAGGACGGGCTGAACCGCTACGACGGCTCCCGGTTCGAGGTCTTCGCGCCTGACCCCTTCGACCCCTTCGCCATTGGCGGCAGTGAAATTCGGACACTTTTTGAAGACAGCCAGGGCTGGATTTGGGTGTCGCACCTAAATGGACTGGATGTGCTCGACCCGGCCAGTGGACGTTTTTTTCATTTAAAACACGAGGGCAATACGTTTATGCCAGGGAACTTTGCCGAGACGCCGGACGGCTCCATTTGGCTTTCGAATACGGACCAGGCCTGGAAAGTCAGCATTCAAAAAGATATGCTGGAAAAAGCGGTGGAGCAGGGCAATGCCAACATCAAACCGACGTGCAAGGCCATTTCCTTGTCAGCAGCAAGCAGCAAATGGTCGAATGGCGGTATTATAGGAATAGGAAGATTCCTTCTGTTCACACAGGAACAGAAACTATTGGTAGGTACAAGCCAGGGAGTGTACCGGATTGACCTTTCCACGGGGGAGCTCTTGCCTGAATTGCCCCTTCCCGATTGCTACATACTCTGGATGACTGAAAGCAAATCGGGCGAAGTGCTGGTGAAAGGTATCCAAATGAACAAGCCCGACCTTTGGGTGCGGATGGTGGATGGGGAACCCCAATACGTAGAGGATGACCTGCCAAATTACCCCCTTCCCAATTTTATATACGACAATGAAGGGTATTTTTGGGTATTCCGGGACAGACGTATTCAAAAATGGCATCCTTCTGCGTTTTTCGACAAGGGCCAGCCGGAAATGGAAACAAGCGCCGACGAACTCCGTGTCCATAATGGCCAGGCCGGTACTGCTTTTTTGGTGGACAAAAGCGGCATCGTGTGGACCGGCACGAATGGCTACGGCATCGTAAAAATCAATGAAAAAGGACAGAAATTCAGAACAGTCCTTCCGAACATCTCGCATCGGTTGATATTTGAAGACCCGGCAGGAGGTTTTTACACTTCGTGGTTTCCGGATAAAAAATTCCTTTCCAAAAACTTTGACCGCAGTGTATTGAATACCCGCGTACCACTTTTCGAGTTTCAATGCGAAAAAGTTGTGGCATTCGACCCGGAAGGCAATACCTGGAACCTTGAAGACGCCGGCGCCTTTTTGTCCCGCATAGATGCCGGGACCAAAACCAAAAAGACCTTCCCGTTTGAAGGCATAGCGCTGCTGTGCGACCACAACGGAAAACTGGTGAGCGTCAATGAAAAAGGGCTGCACCGATTCGACCCCGCTACGGAAACCAGCCGGCATTTCCTTTTTGAACAACCGCAGAAAAGGCTGTCTGAAATCTCTCAGTTTTTATACGAAGACAGCGATGGCGCCATCTGGATTTTCGGCTTCACAGGGCTGGTCAAAGCGACGCCTGACGAGACCGGATACCGCTTCGAGCAATACCTGAACGACCCTGCCGACCGCAGCTCCCTGTCCATCAACACCGTGCTCAGCGTTGCAGATGACCCGCTCGAACCCCAACGTTTTTTGTGGGTGGGCACCAAGGGTGGCGGGCTGAACCGCTTGGACAAAACATCGGGCACGTTCAAACATTTCACCAAAGAAGAAGGGCTTCCCGACAATGTGGTGTACGGCATTTTGACGCAAGACCGGCCCGCCGGAAGCCAATCGCCCGGCTACATCTGGATGAGTACGAACAAGGGGCTTTGCCGCTTCGATGTGCGGGCGGAAACGACCAAAAACTTCACTGTGGCGGACGGCCTGCAGGACAACGAGTTCAACAGCGCAAGCTACCTCAAAACCTCGGACGGCAGTCTGATCTTTGGCGGCGTGAACGGCCTCAACGTGTTCCACCCGGACAGTCTGTATTTCAATGAAAATGTGCCGCAGGTGCTTATCGTCGGGCTGAAGGTCAACAACGAGCCTTTCCCCATTCCTACCTCATCCCTCACCCCTCATCCCTCATCCCTGAAATTCTCCCACGACCAAAACCTGCTCAACTTCGAATTTGCGGCGCTCGAATTCACCAACCCCGCCCAAAACCAGTACCGCTACCAACTCGTGGGCGTGGACAAGGACTGGGTGGAACTGGGCAACAAAAACAGCATCCAGTTCGCCAAGCTCGCCCCGGGCGATTACACTTTTATAGTGGATGGCAGCAACAACGACGGCGTTTGGAGCGGAAAGCCCGCCGAACTGCGGTTTAGCATCCGGCCGCCGTGGTGGGCGACCTGGTGGGCTTATGCGATTTACCTGGCCATTGCCGCAACTGCCGTTCGGCTTTTCTATCGTTATCGGCTGCGCCAAAAACTCGAGCATCAGGAAACCTTGCGCCTGCGGGAAATAGACAACTTCAAAAGCCGCTTTTTCACCAATATCACCCATGAGTTCCGCACGCCACTGACCGTTATCCTGGGCATGGGGGAACAACTTTCGACAGTGGAAACTGACGCCCAAAAGAAAGGCATGTTGGGTCTGATCAAGCGCAACGGCGAATCGCTGCTGCGGCTCATCAACCAAATCCTCGATCTGGCAAAGTTGGAGTCCAACACGTTAAAAATCAACTATATTCAGGGCGATGTGCTGACTTATCTGAAATACATCGCCGAAAGTCTGCACTCCCTCGCCAATGCCCAGAACGTGATGCTGCGGGTGGAAAGCGACCAGCCCAACATCGTGATGGACTACGACCCCGAGCGATTTTTACAAATCATCCATAACCTGTTGTCGAACGCCATCAAATTCACGCCGTCCGGCGGAAAAGTGCTTTTGCGGGCAGAACTGCAGGACAAATGGCTGCACATTTCGGTATCGGATTCCGGTCCGGGCATTCCGGTGGACGAACTGCCCCACCTGTTCGAGCGGTTTTTTCAGGCAAAAAATCAGGAACACGCTTCACCCTCCCTTTCGGGGAGGGCCGGGGTGGGGTCAGGCGGCACGGGCATCGGGCTTTCCCTGACCAGCGAGCTGGTCAAAGCGATGGGCGGCAACATTTCGGTGGAAAGCACAGTCGGCGCTGGCAGCACGTTTTTGGTGAAATTGCCGGTGACCAACACCAGCGCTGTCTACACGCCCAATACCGGCTTGGAAGAGAGTAGTTCTTCCACAGCACCCCTTCCTGTCAGAACGGCTTCCGGCCCACAAGATGCCGATACATCCCTTCCACAAATCCTGCTTATAGAGGACAACCCCGATGTGGTGGAGTACCTGACCGCCTGCCTCTCTCACAACGATTCCGATGGCAGCATCCGATACCGCCTCGACTATGCCTACAACGGCCAGGCCGGCATCGAACATGCCCTCGAATCGGTGCCCGACCTCATCGTGAGCGATGTGATGATGCCCATCAAAGACGGCTTCGAGGTGTTGGAAACCCTCAAAAACGACGAGCGAACGAGCCACATCCCCATCATTATGCTGACGGCCAAAGCGGATGTAGAGAGCCGCCTCTTCGGTTTGCGGCGGGGCGCCGACGCCTATCTGGCCAAACCGTTTAATCAGGAAGAATTAACGGTTACCGTGAACAACCTGCTTGAACTGCGAAGGAAGTTACAAGCCAAATACAGCCAGTGGGAGTCCGTGTCTGGTGATTCTCCTCCCCCAATCACAGACCCCGAAGACGTTTTCCTGCAAAAAATCCGCGCTGTGGTGACGGCCAACCTGTCCGACTCCGACTTTGAGATGCCGCAGCTGGAGCGCGCCCTGGCCATGAGCCGCAGCCAGATTTACCGCAAGGTAAAAGCCCTGACGGGCAAATCGCCCAGCCTGTTTATCCGCTCCATCCGCCTGCACCACGGCCAGCGCCTGCTGCAAACCACCGACCAGACCATTTCGGAAATTGCGTACGAGGTGGGCTATGCCGCCCTGAATAATTTCTCCGATGCCTTTTTGGAGGAGTTTGGGGAGCGGCCGGGGAAGCTGCGGGGGTGAGTTTTCTGCCCGCCGACTATTCCGGTACCGCAAAATTTTCCAACGGCAGTGCCCATATTTTTTCCGTCAACGGGTACTTCTTATCCCCCGGATAAATAACCCACAATTCATCCAGGTTCAAATCGACGATAGCCTGGTGCATGGACTTGGTGGTTCTCGGGGCATCGATATATTTGAATTCGGCTCCCATTTTTTTGCCCTTGTCCTGCCAATACAGGTCAATTTCGGCGCCGCTGTGGGTCCCGTAGAAAAACACCTCGCTATCCCGCTTGCCCAATATGGAGACCAGCTCCTCCAGGGCAAACCCTTCCCACGAAGCGCCTATTTTTGGATTACTGAGCAGTTCCTGCATGGTGTTGATGGACTGGAGGGCATGAAAAATGCCGGAATCCCGCAGGTATATTTTCGGACTTTTCACCAGCCGCTTACGCACGTTGGCGTGCCAGGGCATGAGTTGGCGTATCATGAAAGTGTCTTCGAGAATAGACAGGTACAGTTTCGCCGTTTTATCGTTGATACCAAAGGATCTGCCCAATTCACTGTAATTAATGGTTTGCCCGTGGTAGTGGCTCACCATCGTCCAGAAACGGTACATGGTAGCAGCAGGAACATTGATGCCCAACACGGTTAAGTCTTTTTCCAAAAAAGTAGAAATAAAATTGGTGCGCCAGGTCATGCTCTGGCTGTCCGATTCGGTGAGGTATGAACGGGGAAAGCCGCCCCGCAGCCAAAGTGTTTCCATGGTACTTGCTCCCGTTTCTGCCAAATTCAGCCCGGTGAGATAGTGGTACCCGATGCGGCCCGCCAACGATTCGCCGCTTTGCTGCCGCAGGTTGGAAGAGGCACTGCCCAATATCAGGAACCGTTGTTTCGGATTGTTGTCAACGAGGTAGCGGAGCAGGGGGAACAATTCGGCTTTGCGCTGTATTTCATCGATCATGATGAGTCCCGCTAATTTTTCCAGGGCGAGTTGCGGGTTTTCCAGCAAGGCGAAATCGCGGGGGTTTTCCAGGTCAAAAATATGGTCTGGATGGAACGTCTTTGCCAGGGTAGTTTTGCCTACCTGCCTTGGCCCCAGGAGGGCGGTGACCGGGAAGATATTCAGCAAGTCCGAGATGGCTTTCAGGTCTTTGTGCCTTTCGATAATTTTATTGCTCATGTCGTTTTTGGGGTAAAATTACAATTTTATCCTTGAAAATTCGGAATTAAAATACGAATTTTCAAGAATAAAAAATTTATACACCCCTCTTAATTCCCTGTGCTTCCGTGTTGATAAAAATTCACCTGTCGCATGGTCTTTTGCCCCATGAAACACCTTATCGATATAATATCAATAAGTTATATTAGTTTCGTTCCTTGCCATGCAACATAACAAGTAAAGAAAAAATCCACCCTGCAACCTGAGCGGTAACTGTTGAACGCTGCGCGGTAGCCTCCCCGGCTGTCCGCATGCACCTTTGTCCCGGGCGTTCACGAAGTCGGTTTTGCCAACTCAGGTACACCTTCTTTATGACACTTCCGAGGCCCTGAAACACCCAATGAAAACGCTCCCTATTCCTCATTTAAAACATCTGTTATGAGAACCAGACTTTTTTCCGTCGCCCTGCTATTGGGCTTCCTGACCACCCTGAGCGCACAGGACATTTATCTGCCGGTATCCAGCACATCGGAAGCGGCCAAGTCTCAATATTTCAAAGCCCTCCAGGCTGGCGAGCAGGTTAACATTCCCGGCTATTTTGACGGGATGAAGGCAGCCGTAAAAACGGACCCCGGTTTCTTCATGGCCTATGTCAATCTGGCTTTCGCGGAAACGGCTTTTGGGCAGTACGAAAAAGCCGCTGCCTTCATCAAACCCGCCCTGGCCATTGACCCTGCCGGCTTCAACGAGTGTGAGAAAATCCATCGCCAGGCCCTGGAAGCATGGAACAAAGACCCGAAGGCCGACCCGGCTGATTACATGGACGCGCTGGCGGCCGCCTACCCCAACACGGCCGAAGCCCATGACCTGGCGGGCAGGTCGGCTGTTTGGATCAGTAAAGACCACCACGCAGCCGTCAAGCACTTCCAGCGCTTGCTGAAATTGCGCCCCAACTACGGCGGCGGTTACAACTCGCTGGGCTATTGCTACATGGCCCTTGGGGAAATGGGCAAAGCCAAAGCCGCCTTCGAAAAATACCTCGAAGTGTCCCCGAATGAAGCGAATGCCTACGACAGCATGGCGGATTATTTTATGACCAATAAAGAATACGCCAAGTCGGTCGAATATTTTGACAAAGCCGCAGCGATGGGCATGCGCGATGCAATAGAGCGGGCGGACCGGGCACGGGCAGCGATGAAGGGCAACATGGCCGTCGTGGACGGGCTGTACCAGGCTTTTGCCAGGGGCGACGTGCCGGCGGTACTGGCCGTCATGGATGCCGGCATCGTCTGGAACGAGGCCGAAAGTTTCCCCTACGCCGACAAAAACCCCTACATTGGCCCGGATGCCGTGCTGAACGGCGTGTTCGGCCGCATCATGGCGGAGTGGGAATTCTGGAATTTGACCGATATCCAACTACACGACATGGCGGGCAACCAGGTGCTGGCCACCTTGCGGTACAAGGCAAAGCACAAGACAACGGGCAAGGAGATCGACTCCCAAACCGCGCATTTTTGGACGCTGCGGGATGGAAAAATCACAAATTTCCAGCAGTTCACCGATACGAAGCAGGCGGTGGAGGCTGTGAAATAAATTTTCATTTATAAAAAACCATCAACCATGAAAAAAGCAGGCATCATCGGCGGCGCCGGATTCATCGGCAGCTACGTCACCAAACAGTTTTTGGAAAATGGATACCAGGTCAAAGTATCGGCGACGGACATTTCCAACCAGGAAAAATACGCCCACCTCTCCGCGCTGCCCCATGCCGGGAACATGGAACTCGTTCCTTTGGACGTGCAGAACCTCGACCAGTTGAAAGCATTTGCCGAAGGCTGCGACATCCTCGTGCACAGCGGCACGCCCTTCCAACTGGAGGTGGAAGACCCGCAGCGCGACCTTTTTGACCCCACCATCAAGGGCACGGAGAATTTCCTGCGGGTGGTCAGCGAAACGCCCTCAGTGAAAAAGGTGGTGTTCGTCGCTTCGGTAGCGGCGCACAACACCGACTTTCCAATGCCGGCGCCGGGTTTTGCACCGGACCACGTTTATTCGGAAAAAGACAAGCCCTACTGCAGCCAGGAGAGCCATCCCTACTGTCAGGCGAAATACCACGCCGACCAGGCTGTCCGGAAATTTACGCAGGAAAACCCGGCGCCAGGGTTCGACATCGTGACGGTCTCCCCGGTTGGGGTGATGGGCAACCAGTTGTCGGGCCGGGAAGATTCCGCTTCGATGGGCATACAGTTTCTGTTCAAAAACAAGCTGGCCCCCAACCCATTTATACAGATGTTTTACGACCAGGACGTGTACTGGGCGCTCGTGGATGTAGCAGATGTGGCCGAATCGGTGTACAAGGCAGCCACCCTCCCAAACCTGCACGGCAAGCATTACCTGATTTCCAGCGAGAGCTGGAGGGTGTCCGACATTTCTTTGATGTTGAATGGAAAAGCACCTGTCGGGCAACCCGGCACGGTGTACAGCAGTGCCCTGGCCACTCGGGATTTGGGTGTGCAGTTCAAGCCTGCGCGTGTGCCTTTGGGCAACTATGGCGCAGCGACGGAAGGGAAGCCGGCATAACGTTTCGAGGTAACCAAAACGGGGAAGCCGAAAACCGCTTAGAGTAGGCGACACAATCACCAAAATTTAACAAAATGAATAAGATAACGAGATTTTTGACACCATCCATAGTGGCTTTATTATTCGCTTCCTTGATCATGAGCTGCGATGAAAAAGGGCAGGAAACGAAGGACAATACCGCTACACCGGCATTTGATTTGGCAACTGCCAAGGCCGAAATCGAAGCGGCCAACCAGGAATTTATGGCCTTGTTCGCTGCGGGTGATTCGGTCGGCTTGGCCAATTATTATACAGTGGATGCCAAGCTTATGAATGCCGGCGCTCCGGCAGTTTCCGGACGGAAGAATATACAATCTGCCATGTCGGGAATCATCCAATCCGGCATCACCAAAGCTGACCTTAGATTGAATGAAGTTTGGGGAACCGGAGACCTTTTGGTGGAGGAAGGGGAGTTGTCGCTTTTCGCCGGTGATGCTGAGGTGGCCCAGGAAAAATACATCGTAGTCTGGAAAAAGGAAGATGGGAAATGGAAATTGTTCAGGGACATTTTCAATTCAAATTTGCCGCCTCAATAAATTCGGAAAAAATAAAACACACGCAGGTACTCGTCACCCTGCGTTACCAGAGAAAGCACAATAAAATATTGAGCAATGCAATACCGATAGGATGGCTTGAAGCCCAATGTCGTCAACTTAGCGTAAAAAGATTGCTTTGGGGTTGTTTTCGGCCTTACCACGTATTTTTTTTGCCGCGAATTAGCGCGAATTCGCGGCAAAAAAAATATCTAGTTTCGTTATAGACAATTTTACAACATTGCTTTTACGCTAAGTTGACGACATTGGGATTCAAGCCATCCTATCGGTTAACGTCGTTTTGCAAAATTTTAATTGACGGGATGCCGTTTTTTTGACTTGTGATACACCCTCATTGTACAATTCGTCCTGCGAGTATATTCGTAGGACGAATTAGCATAAAGTCATCGGGGATAAAAAGGATGACCGCTGAATTGTTTTGAAATTCGAATGGAAAATAGCACATTGTACTAATTTTGTGGCAACCAACAGCAAGACGTTATGAACTATCCATTTCAACTTCCCAAAACCATCTCGAACATCCTGGGCGAAGAAAT
Organism: Saprospiraceae bacterium; assembly: GCA_041736625.1. Classification (GTDB taxonomy): domain Bacteria; phylum Bacteroidota; class Bacteroidia; order Chitinophagales; family Saprospiraceae; genus M3007. The sequence goes on from JBGSTG010000118.1 coordinate 56,603, forward strand.
CACTTTTCAACAAATCGTCGAAGAAAACGGGGTCAAAAAAATGCTGCTCAGCAACCGCGTGGCGCCGCAAGCGGGCCCGCCGTTCCACGTGCACTTTAAACAGGATGAATGCCTGACCGTTACCCGTGGGCGGATCGGCTACCAGATAAAAGGCCAAGCGGAACGGTTCGCGGAAGCCGGGGAGACGATCCTGTTCAAGGCCGGCGAAACCCATCGCTTCTGGAACGCCGGCGAAGACGCGCTGGAGTGCAGCGGTTGGGTCATGCCGGCCAATAGCATCGATTTTTTCCTGGCCGCGCTGTATGATTCCGTCAACAAAGCCGGCAAACCGGAAGGCGACCCTTTTGATTCGGCATATTTGGTCACGCGGTATCGCAGCGAGTACGACGTAGACGTTATACCGACTTTCGTCAAAAAGGTGATCATGCCCATCACGGTATTTGTCGGTAAATTGCTCGGCAAGTACGAACACTTCAAGCATGCGCCGGAGCCCTTGAAGTAGCGGGCCCCGTTACCCTATAAACAGCTTGTCGTACTGGAGTGGGGCGGGGGCAATTCTGCGTTCATTTGGAAGATGCCCTATGAACTGGTTCAAAACGAAAACATCTGGAGCGCTATCACACATCCGGTCATTTTATCCGGCCTGTTGGGGGTGTGCGGCTTGCTGTACGGCTTGGTTGTCCGGCGCCCCGGCCGGATGGGCCGATGGGTCAATATAGCCGCCGTGACGCTCCTGACCTTGGTGGGCGGGTATACTCGCTAAAAACGGCTGGATGATCGCGTCGGATGTGCCGTTTTTGGTGTGTTCGGGGTTGTTTTTTGGGTGGGTTAGGGGAAATTAGTGAACATTCGTCCTACGAATATACTCGTAGGACGAGTTCATGGCACGAGGTCATTCTGTTGAGGTCGTTTCCGATAACCTTTGCAGCACCTCGGATAGGTGCTGCATTTGTGCCCGTTTAGTGTCGGCGTGACTTGGAGTCACGCCGACACTGACACGTCCCCCGACGCCGGCAGGGCCGTGTACCATTCGTCCTACGAATATACTCGTAGGACGAATACCTCCCACACACATTCCATTTTCTTTCTATTTTTCGGCAGAAAAAACCAAAGGTTTATGGCTGCCGCCCAATTTTTTGACCAAATACGCGACCTCATTGCCCGCGATGAGCTCAAAACCGCCCTTACGCAACTCCGCCTGTTACTGGAAAATTCACCGAAACTGGATGAGGTCATCCTGCAAATGGCCCGGTTCAGCGATATACGCCGGCAAATCCGCCTCGACCTGGTAAGCAAAAAGGAGGCGGATTTGACCCAAAACCAGATTCGCGCCGGCTTGCTGGAACTGCTTCAGGAGATCGAATCGCAGGGCGCTACGCCCGCGTTGCAAAAAGAAATTGAACAGGCGATTTCGATTGTCAATAGCAAAAATGTGGTGAGCGGCGCCATTTCCGCAGGCGGCAACGTACACATCGGTGACATCACAGTCGTGCAGGCCCCCACCGCCGCCGCTCCAGCGCGCAAGTACAACCGAACGCTCATCCGCGCCCTTGTGGAAGCCATGCGCCCTTACAACGACAAGGCGGAGAAACTCTGCCAGGACTTCTCCTGGCTGGAACACCCGGAAAACCGGCGCAAAGTGCAGCAGTTCGTGTTCCAGAACTTCGTGGGCGAAATCGGCAAACAACTGCGCAAACTGGTAAACATCGGCGACGACGAACAGATGACCCCCGCCCAAAAAGAGCGCCACTACGTCGATAAATGCCTGGATATCGCCCGGCGCAGCTTCGAACTGCTCAATTACACCCTGCTGTCGGTGTGGTGGGACGCCGTAAAAACCGCCCCGCAACCGCCTGAGCCGGCCGAACAACAAGCGCTGGGCGCTTTCTTTGAGTCGCACCTCGAACAGGGCCTCGAAACGCAATTCCGGCTGCTACAAACGCTCTGCGCCCTGTTCCGGCGCCATCAAATAGACTTCCCATTCGGGGATGCCCTGGAGCGCCTGCTGCCTCAATTAGCGGAAGACAGCCCGCTGCAACGCGCCTGCCCCCAACTCGAACAGGCCGTGCAAGCGTCCGACGTGGCAGATTCCGAAACCCAACTGGCCGACATCATGCGGCATTTTGCTTTCCTGACCCAATACCGCATGGTGTCGCTCAAGAAAATCTCCTACCGCCAAATGCGCAACGGACATCCCGAGTACCTGCACCGCTACGTGGCGCTCGGTATCGACGTGAAATACAGCGAAGACGCCGAAAAAGGCCGCTGGGTCACGCTGGGCGAACAAACCCCCGCCGTACTCCTGTACCAGGGCGAGGACTACCAGCACGGCATCAACCTTTTTCCCTTCGTCATCGACTACAACGCGCTAACCTTCGAGCAGGGAGCGAAAATCTGCTTTTACAGCGCGCGCGACCTGGGCGATGCGGGCGCCCTCGAATACCGATTTCTCGGTGACAACAGCATCGTGCGCATCGAAAAACAAGGCGTGCAGACGCCCCAGGCCAAACTCGACGAACTGATGATGAACCCCGATCTGCTCAAGGCCCTCAACCTCGACTGCGTGGTGGACGGCTTCCACGAGGCCCGGCAGGCCATGTCCGGCAATCAAAACGATTTTTTTGATAACCTTTGAAAGCCCTTGCCATGACAGCGCAGACGAAATACCCCTTCAAGTTCCTCGACGCCTATGCCCGCGAAGACCGCGACATCTTTTTCGGCCGCGACGAAGAAGTGGAAGCCCTCTACCAGATGGTGTTCCAAACCGACCTCATCCTCGTGTACGGCGCCTCCGGAACGGGCAAAACCAGCCTGATCCAGTGCGGCCTGGCCTCCAAATTCCAGCCCTACGAATGGCTGGCCCTGAACATCCGCCGTGGCGACAACCTCAACGAATCACTCGAAAAAGCGCTCGCCGCCGCCGCCGGGGAGCGGGATAGTGTCGGCGTTACGGCGAGTAATAGTGTCGGCGTGACTTCAAGTCACGCCGACACTACTTCGGAGGATAGTGTCGGCGTGACTGCGAGTCACGCCGACACTACGGACAACCTCGACTGGCTGACCGACGCCGGGGAGACGCCCGCGCAAGCGCCCGAATCCCCCGCGGCGCGGCGGCTGAGAAACCTCTACTTGCGGCACTTCAAGCCCGTTTTTCTCATTTTCGACCAGTTCGAGGAGTTGTACATCCTGGGCACAAAGGACGAGCAAAACCGATTTGTGGACACCGTGCGCGAAATCCTCCGCATCGAACAGCCGGTGAAAGTGCTGCTCAGCATCCGCGAGGAGTACCTCGGTTACCTGTACGAGTTCGAGCGGAAAGTACCCGAGTTGCTGCGCAAAAAACTGCGCATCGAGCCCATGAACCTCGAAAAAGTGCAGACCGTCGTGCAGGGCATCAGCCGGCTGCCGTACAGCAACGTCCACCTGCAACACGGCGCAGAAGCCGCCATCGGCGCCGGCATTTTCGAAAAACTGAAAGAGCGCGAAAACGTGCTCACCATCGAACTGCCCTACCTGCAGGTGTTTCTCGACAAACTGTACCTCCAAATTACCGGCGACCGCGACCGGCAGGCCCCCGCCGAGATTACCCTGGACGCCCTCCAACAAATGGGCGACATCGGCGACGTACTGCGCAACTTCCTCGACGACCAGGTGCAGGAAAACGCCCGCGCACTCGGCGTGCCGCCCGACACCATCAAAAAACTGCTTTCCCCCTTCGTCACCCTCGACGGCACCAAGGAGCCGCTCTCGGCCGATCAACTGCACGCCCGCCTGCCCGAACTCGACACCCCTTTCATCGCCCGCAGCCTGCAAGCCTTCCAGAACAGCCGCATCCTTCGCTTCGACGAAAAAGAACAACGCTACGAGGTGGCCCACGACTCATTGGCCCGCCAGATCGCCACCTACCAGGACGCCGAGGACATCGCCCTGCAAAAAGCCGCCCAGATGATCCGAACCCAGATGCTGCTGGACGCCGACCGGCGCGAGGTGTTTTCGGAAAAACAGTTGCTGTTTATGGAGCCGTACTTGCCTAAGATTGAACTGAGTGGGGAGGAGCAGGCGTGGATAGAAGAAAGCAAGGCGTATTGGAAGCATATACGCGATGAGGACGCGCGTAAGGAGCGGGAAGCCCTCGAAAAAGAAGCAGCCAGCATCGCGGAGGAAAAGGCCGAAGCGGAGCGGCGGCGCAAGCGGGCGTTGATCACCTCGCTGGTGGCAACAGTGCTGGTACTGGCGGCTGTAGCGGCGACTATTTTTGCTTTTGTAAAATTCTTGGAAGCAGAAGAAGAGGCGCAAAATGCGCGTGCGGCAATCGCGTTAGCCGATGAAAAAACACGCCAGGCGGAGGAAAGCGACTCTTTGGCGCAAGTGAAAACCTACGCGGCTACGGCGGCGGAAGAAGCGGCGCGTTTTCAAAAAGAAATCGCCGAGTTGAAACGCCGGGAAGCTAAAACAGCCACCGACCAGGCAAATATCCGAAAAAAAGAGGCAGAATTGGCGGCTTTGCAAGCTGTGGTTGCGCTGCTTCCCCAAATCCGCCGGGACATTCTGTTGCTGGATTACCAGGCCGCTTTTGCCAAGGTAAAAAATGCTGCGTCGCTTCAAGCACTAAAAGATAGTTTGGCCTATGAAAGCATGGAGATTGCCTGGTTCCACCACCACAGCAGCCACGACGAACTGGCACGCGAACCCTACGATCTGGCCGCCGATCTTTTGGGCAAAGGCGCGTTGAAAGGCCGGATGGATTTTGAAAAGATGGACCCGGACAGGACGCATTTTATCAAAGCGCGGTATTTCGGGGAAATGGTCGCGCTGAAAGGCGGAAATTTCCAAATGCAGGATGAATACGAAGCCACCGTCGCCGATTTTCAATTATCCAAATACGAAACCACTGTTTGGCAATACAACCTCTTTTGTGTCGCCAATGGCAGGAATATTACCCAACGCATCAGTAATGACGGCAATACAGTTGAGGAGGAGAAATACCAACCTTCCTGGGGCTGGGTGGGCACCAACCCGGTGGTCTATGTTTCCTGGTATGATGCCGTAGCGTATGCCAATTGGCTGAGTGTGAAAATGGAAAAAAAACCGGCTTACGTGATTTCAACGGAGCAGGATAGTTTAAATGAAAGCGAATATGATAATTTTCGATGGACAGTTATACTGGTTCCCAATGCCAATGGCTTCCGGTTGCCCACCGAACTCGAGTGGGAATTTGCAGCCCGGGGTGGCCTGCGGCGCGACGGCTTTGAATACAGCGGAAGCGATGCGCTGGATTCTGTGGCTTGGTATTCTGGCAACAGCGACAGCCGTACACAACCGGTAGGCGCAAAAAAAATAAACGGCGCCGGCATTTTTGATATGAGCGGCAATGTGTGGGAGTGGTGCTACGACTGGTATGGCGATTTGCCGGCGGAAAATGCAGTTGGCGCAAGGAAGGGCTCGCGCCGTGTTGTCCGCGGCGGGGGTTGGGGCGGCAGCCCGGAGGACTGCCGGGTGGCGGACCGCAACGGGCTCAACCCCGACTTCCGCCTCAACAGTATTGGCTTCCGCCTGGTCTTCGTCCCGTAGTCAGTTGGCAGTCCACTCCGGCTTTACTTATGAGCAAAGCGCGTGGCGGAGAAAAATGTGAGTCGGGGGGAGGGACGACCCCCGGCACGCATTTTTTGAAGCCACGAGCGTTTTTTTACCAGACCGCCTGTAGGCGGTCGAAATTTTTTTTCGGCGTCAGTGTCGGCGTGACTTTGAGTCACGCCGACACTAGCGCCGACCTGTGATAGTGTCGGCGTG
>JBGSTG010000122.1:0-50818 GCA_041736625.1 Saprospiraceae bacterium
TGGGTGTGGGTGTGGGTGTGGGTGTGGGTGTGGGTGTGGGTGTGGGTGTGGGTGTGGGTGTGGGTGTGGGTGTGGGTGTGGGTGTGGGTGTGGGTGTGGGTGTGGGTGTGGGTGTGGGTGTGGGTGTGGGTGTGGGCCACAAATATCGGGACAAAAGTAAAATTTACGAAAACATAAATAAGCCGTTTGGAATAATGTTCTGCGGAATACCCGAATTTTGGGCGAGTTTTAACAAAAATTTTCTGATGGCGATCAAAAACATCCTCTTTGATTTGGGAAATGTGTTACTTGACCTCGAGTTGCCCAATCTGGAAACGGGCTTCAGGCGACTCATGGGCGGGCAGTTGGAGCAGGCGCAGACGCTGTTGAACCGCCACCGGATTTTCGAATTGTACGAAACCGGCGGCATCAGTACCGCCGATTTTCTGGATGCCGTGTGCCATTCGGTGAAACCCAGCCTGTCGCCCGACGCCGTGGCGGAGGTATGGAACGCCATTCTGGTGGGCTTTCCGCCCGAGCACTTCGAACTGCTCACCGAACTGCGCAAAACCCACTCCGTTTTCCTGTTGAGCAACATCAACGAACTGCACGCCGACTGGATAGACGACTACATGCTGCGCACCTACGCACTGTCCGACTACCGGTCGGTGTACTTCGACGGCGCCTACTACTCCCACCTCATCCGGCTGCGCAAACCCGACGCCGACGCCTTTGCGTTCGTGCTGGCCGACGCAGAGATCCGGCCCGAAGAAACGCTGTTCGTCGACGACCTGCCCGTCAACGTGGCCGGCGCAACAGCCGTGGGGCTGCACGCCGTGCTGAAACAACCGGATATGGACCTGAAAACGCTGTTGAAATCGGCCCTGAATGCCCGTTAACAAACATGCTCGGTGTGTGCATAACTTTTCCCCGCCCGCACGCCCAAATTTGTACTTTTTGTTTTAAATTTGCCTGTCGCTTCATACTACCCCTTTGCGACGCGCAGGGTGACGTCCCCTTAACCCCGCTCAGGGTAAAATTCCACATTCCACATTCCGCATTCCGCATTCGCTATGGCTTTCTCCCACCTCCACTGCCACACCCAGTTCTCCCTCCTCGACGGCGCGGCCGCCATCCCGGCCCTGTTCAAAAAGGCCAAAGCCGACGGCATGCCCGCGGTAGCCATCACCGACCACGGCAACATGTTCGGCGTTTTCGAATTTGTGGCTGAGGCCGCCAAACACGAGGGCGTGAAGCCCATAGTCGGTTGCGAATTTTACGTAGTGGAGGACCGGCACCGCAAAACGTTCACCAAGGAGGCGCGCGACAAACGCTACCACCAGCTTTTCCTGGTCAAAAACCCGGAGGGCTACAAAAATCTCGTCAAACTCTGTTCCCTGGGCTACATTGACGGACTCTACAGCAAGTACCCGCGTATCGACAAGGAGTTGATCCTGCAATACCACGAAGGGCTCATCGCCACCACTTGCTGCATCGGCGCCATGGTGCCCCAGGCCATTCTGAAAAAAGACGAAGCGGAAGCCAAAAAAGAATTTGAATGGTGGCTCGACCTTTTTGGCGAGGACTACTACATCGAGGTGCAGCGCCACCAGATGCCCGAGCAGGACCGCGTAAACGAGGTGCTGCTGCGCTGGGCCTCGGAGTACCAGGTGAAGGTGATCGCCACCAACGACTCCCACTACGTAGACCAGAAAGACTGGAACGCACACGACATTCTCCTGTGCATCAACACCGGAGAGAAGCAGGCCACACCGGCCATCCGCGAATTCGCAGAGGAAGGCGCGGTCATGAAAAACGGACGTTTCGCCTTCTGGAACGACCAGTTTTACTTCAAAACACAGTCCGAAATGGGCGTCCTCTTCAAGGATATGCCCTTCGCGCTGGAAAACACCCAGGAGATCGTCGATAAGTGCGAACACCTGAAGCTGAAGCAAGACATCCTCCTGCCCCACTTCGAGATCCCGCAGGGATTCACCTCTCAGGACGATTACCTGCGCCACCTCACCTACGAAGGCGCCCGCAGTCGGTACAAAAACATAACCCCAGAGATCGAGGAGCGCCTCAACTTCGAACTCCACACCGTAAAAACGATGGGCTTCGCCGGGTACTTCCTCATCGTGGCCGACTTCATCCAGGCGGGGCGCGACCTCGGCGTGTTTGTGGGCCCCGGCCGCGGCTCGGCTGCCGGCTCGGCGGTAGCGTACTGCATTGGCATAACGAACATCGACCCCATCCACTACAACCTGCTCTTCGAGCGATTCCTGAACCCGGATCGCAAAAGCATGCCCGATATCGACACCGACTTCGACGACGAGGGGCGCCAGAAAGTGCTCGATTACGTGGCCCAAAAATACGGACGCCGGCAGGTGGCCCACATCGTCACCTACGGCACCATGGCCGCCAAAATGTCGATCAAAGACGTGGCCCGCGTGCTCGACCTGCCCCTCGACCGCGCCAACGCGCTGGCCAAACTGGTGCCCGACAAACCCGGCATCTCCCTCAACCGCGTGCTGAAAGCGCCCCTGGACGGCGACGGATCCCTCCGCGAACAGGACGGACTGGGCCCCGAAGACATCGAAAATGCCAAACGCCTGCGCGACTTTCTCAACGACAACAGTACCGACGAAAGCACCGTGCTCAAAGAAGCCATGGTCCTCGAAGGCTCGGTGCGCGGCACCGGCGTGCACGCCGCCGGCATCATCATCGCACCCAAAGACCTCACGGAGATCATCCCCGTGGCCACCGCCAAAGACACCGACCTGCTCGTTACCCAATACGAAGGAAACATCATCGAGGAGGCCGGCGTTATCAAAATGGACTTCCTCGGGCTCAAAACCCTCACCATCATCCGCGACGCCCTGCGCCTCATCGAACAAAACCACGGCGTCAAAATAGACATCGACGCGATCCCGCTCGACGACACCAAAACCTTTGAACTCTACCAGCGCGGCGACACCAACGGCACATTCCAGTTCGAAAGCGCCGGCATGCAGAAATACCTGCGCGAACTCAAACCCGACAAGTTTGACGACCTCATCGCCATGAACGCCCTGTACCGGCCCGGGCCCCTGGAATACATACCGAATTATATTGCGCGGAAACACGGCCGGGAAACAATCACTTATGATCTTCCGGAAATGAAAGAATTTTTGGAAGAAACATACGGTATTTCCGTATTTCAGGAACAAATTATGTTGCTTTCACAAAAAATCGCAGGGTTTTCCAAGGGCGACGCCGACGTGCTGCGCAAGGCCATGGGTAAAAAACAAAAGGCCGTACTGGACAAAATGAAAAACCAGTTTATCACCGGCGCCACCGGCAAAGGGCATCCGGCCGAAAAACTGGAAAAAATCTGGACCGACTGGGAAGCATTCGCATCCTACGCCTTCAACAAGTCGCACTCCACCTGCTACGCGTTTGTAGCTTACCAGACCGGCTACCTCAAATCCCACTACCCCGGCGAGTACATGGCTGCCGTGCTCACGCACAACCAGAGCAACATCGACAAGATTACCTTTTTCCTCGAGGAGTGCAAACGCATGGGCGTGCCGGTCAAGGGGCCCGACATCAACGAATCCCAGCTCAACTTTTCGGTCAACAAAAAAGGCGATATCCGTTACGGCCTCGGCGCCATCAAGGGCGTAGGGGAAGCCGCCGTGGAAGCGATGATCGAAGAGCGGCAGAAAAACGGTCCGTTCGCCAACGTGTTCGACTTTATCCGCAGGCTCACCCTGCGCGCAGTGAACAAAAAAGTACTGGAGAGCCTGGCGTTCGCCGGCGCCTTTGAAGGGTTTGGGCTGATGCGCAGCGTGTTTTTTACCCCTTCGGACAAATACGAGTCCTTCATCGAACACCTGATCCGGTACGGCGCCGCCTGGCAGGACCAAAAAGCGACGAGCGCCAACTCCCTGTTCGGCGACCTGTCCGACGCCATCGGCGTACCCGAGCCCGCCATCCCCACGGCGCAGCCCTGGAGCCTCATCCAGCAGTTGAAATACGAAAAAGACGTGGTGGGCATCTACCTGTCCGGCCACCCGCTCGACGATTTCCGCCACACCTGGGAGCATTTCGCCATCCCCATAGACCGGTTGGCCAACTACGCCGGCCGCAAGGTCAACATCGGCGGCTTCGTCATCCGGGTCGACCACCGCGTCAGCCAAAAAGGCACCGGCTACGGGCGCTTTGTCGTGCAGGATTATTCCGGCGACCTGGAGATTTCCCTGTTTAGCGAAAACTACCAGAAGTTCAAGTCCTTCTTCGAAGAAGGCGCCTCCCTGTACATCAGCGGCACCTGGCAGCAACGCTACAACAGCGAGGAAATGGAGTTCCGCCTGTCGGACGTGCGCCTGCTGGACAGCATCGGCTCCGACCTCACCGAGAGCATCACCGTGCGCATACCGCTGACCCTGCTCAACAATGCCCTGCTCGACCGGTTCGAAAAAGCCTGCCGCGAGCACAAGGGCAAGCACCAGCTCAAAGTACAACTGCTCGATTTTGACAGTCAGAACAGCGTACAGCTGCTCGCCGGAGAGCGAAAGGTGAACGCTGATTCGGACTTCATCGCGGTGATCACGGGTTTGGGGCTGGAGTATGGGTTGAATTGAATGAACTGGAGGACAAAGGCCTGAACATGGACGATGTGGAAACGCTCTGCGCCAAATTTCCGAATGCCATTCTGCCTGATTTCCGCAAAAAACGGCAATACCTCAATGCCATCCTGTCCAAAAACGAAATCGACCGCAGTGACCTCTACAACAAAAAATTGTTCCTTCGCATCGCGCGCGGCGTATACGTGCTCAACCCGGAGCTGGAAATATGGGTGGAAGGGGATCGCTGGATGAACGTGTACGACATGATGTTTATGGAAAAAATGACCCGCGAACGCAACGAGGCCATTAAAAAAGAGGAATGGGAAGCCTGGCATCAGCGCATACAGGCCGATCGCGAGCGCGCCCGGGCCAAGGCACAGGCCGACCGCGAGCGCGAGTGGATGAACCGGTGGAACTGGTGAAAATTTTTGAAAAAGAAAAAACCGTATTAAATCCTGCGGCTTGATTTTTTACTAAATATTGGAATAAATTTTGATCCACTAATACATTTTCAGGTCAATCTTCCCAAAACTTTCAATCAAATGAAAAATCTACTTTTTACCCTCATTTTTATAATAGCCTCCTTTGGCGCTCGTAGCCAAAATATTACTTTTCAAAAAGCGTATAGTTCCGGGAATGCCTCTGTATTTGCGAGCGATGTTCTGCCCGTTTCGGATGGCTATATCGTTTCGGGATCACGTGATACGACGAGTGCAAATGGCGCTGCCGTTGATAGGGTTTTTCTGATGAAAATTGACCACGATGGCAATGTAGTGTGGTTGCGTTACTATGGTTTGGGATTCCAGGTTTCGATCTCAAAGATCATTGAGGCAAATGATGGAGGATTTGTGGCCATTGGTTCAGTTGCCGGTTTTAATACCCAATGGGACCCTCAAATGTTTCTTATCAAAACCGACAAAGATGGAATGCTCCAATGGCAAAAGCTCATTCCAAGTTACCAAACGAATCGACGCAATAATGGATATTGGATACAATCCATTTCAGATGGCTATATTCTTTCAGGGCGCTCCACCAAGGGAGATGTACACGCTGTATTGATGCGAATCGACAATCTGGGCAACACTGTTTGGTCGAAACGATATTATTACGATTGGGGCGACAACCCAATATTTGTTGAATTTTACATAGGAGGAGACACCATCTATGCTGTCGGATCAAAAGATACTGCGTCAACGTTGAGTCTGCTTCATGTGGCAACAGGAGACCCAATAAGCATTGTTCGGTTTGATAGCCCGGCCTTTACAAAAGGTGTTTTTAACTCCTTAGCGCCTGCACAGAATGGTGACTGGATATTACTAGGAGTGGGTCACTTGCCTGCCGGCGGTACCGCCCCCTGGGTATGTCGGGTAAGCAGAACAGGTAACTTGCGCTGGTCGAGGTCATACTCGAATATCGGCCAGGGGAGTATCAAACCGCTCTCTGACGGAAATTTTCTGCTTATTACAAGTGGGACCGTGTCAGGAAATCAAAAATCAGATCCAATTTTGACAAAAATTGACGGTAATGGCGAAATGTTGTGGTCGCATAAATACGGTTTACCAACGCAGGATCAATTTTACACGGCCAGTGCCACATTGGATAGCGGAATAATAGCCGTTGGATCTGTCAGGCATTCCGACCAGTCATCCAAAGCGGATATTTTGATTGTAAAAACGGATGAAAATGGTTGGATAGCGGACTGTTGTTCATTATTTGTTTATTCGGTGGTGGATACCATTCCGGCCGGTGTGGCGCCTGAATTTAATATTAACCAATCTGCTTTTGACAACGCCATACACCAGCACTTGCCGTCCGAAAATGCCGATTTGGATATGCTGGATTACTGCCCTTCGATTATGGATTCAATCCAGGTACCCTTGTGTACGGGGGATTCTATTACTTTGAACGGAGTCACTTATACCCAACCGGGAACCTATACCCAAATCCTGCCTGGATCCTCAAATCGCTGCGATACATTAGCGACCTATATTTTGGCGTATGCTCCACAAACCGGACCAACAACTGTTTCGCTTCAATGTCCGGTGGATACAACTGTTTTCATTAGTCAACATACAGACACAACCAAAGTCGACTACCTTTTGCCATTTGCCATGTCGGATTGCATTTGCCCGGAAATCGCCTTATCCCGTACCGCCGGGAACGAAAGTGGCGCCTATTTTCCAGTGGGCCTGCACACGATTTGTTACCAGGCCGACGACGCCTGCGGCATGTCCCAAAGTTGCTGTTTCAACATTCGGGTTGAGCCGGAAGTGATCGATGAAGCCTGCGACAGTAAACAGGCTGGGTGCATACGCTTCGAGGTGCTGGAAGTGACCCGTAATACCGACGGGCATTGGGTGTATTACACCCGTGTAACTAACGCCTGCGCCGAGGCCGTCAAATTCGTGTACTTCCAGTTACCAGCCGGCCTCGTTGCCGTGGCGCCGGTGAATCAATCGGGCTACACCTCGCCACAAGGAAACCCGTACGTTGTTCGCAACCCGAATTTTTCGCCGTTCTACGCCATTCGCTTCAAGCCCGCAGGGGCGGCCTTGTCACCGGGGCACTCAGACATTTTTCGGTACACGTTGCCCGAACAGGCGTCCGTATCTTACATCCACGCCGCAGCACGCCTTATCTCCGGCGCATATTTCGAAACGCATCTGAATACCTTTTCCTGTCCGGTGGGTACGGAGCAATCCAGGTCGGACCAAATTTCGAATCGCAGCACAGGAACGGCCGCGGCCGTAGAGTCGTGGCGCATTTACCCAAACCCTGTTCATCGCGAAACGACGCTCACTATTCAAGCGCATGATACCGAAGGATGCTTTTTTCAATTGCACGACATGACCGGTCGTATGCTGCTTTCTGCACCTGTATGGAATAGACAAGTTGATTTGGGAGACGCCGGATGGACGAATGGCGTTTACCTATTCCGGATACACAAGGAAGGGGAAGTGCTGGGCAGCGGAAAATTGGTGGTGCTGCGGTGAGGTAAACGGGCAGGCGCCCGCGCAACAGCGAAACACCCCTATGCTTCAAAAATCCGGCGATATGCCGCCTCAATACGCAGGGATTCATCTTCGCTCAGTGCGGCAAACTCGTTCTCCTGCGCTCGTTTCGACAAGCGACCGCCGTTTTGCTGCAGGAAACGAACGAGCAAGGCTACCGTGCGGTCAGGCATATCATAGGCGTCGTCCATGTACCGTTTGAACGCGTCGTACCGTTGAAGGTATCGTAGTTCTTCCGGAATGATGTGAACGATGGTATGGTGCACGCAGGCATATAAAAATTCGACCTGACGGGTAGCGTCAAAGTACCGGTAATAGTCGGCGGTGTCGTTCAATACGTCAACATTATGGTCACTTGTTGCGCGCCACTCGATCAGCGCCAGCAAGGGATGCGAATAGGCCTCCAAAACATTTCTGTATTCCAGCATGCGCTCAAGAATGGCGGCAGATACCGGAAAGACAATACCGGGCGATGAAAATTCCATTTTGGCCAATACATGATGAATCAGATAACGATGTATCCGCCCATTGCCGTCCTGAAACGGATGAATGAACACAAAGCCGAAAGCAATCATGGCCGCAACGAGCACAGCGTCCATGTTGGAGCTGATCAGCCGGCGGTTGGTTGCCAGAAGGCCCTCTATCAGAGATTCCAGATCTTGCCATCGGGCCGAAATGTGTTCCGGGATCGGCTCGCCGGTATCCCGGTCATGCTCCCCTACAAATCCGCCTTTTTTTCGGAAACCCATGTCAACAAACCGCTTGTTTTCAATCACCATCTCCTGAAGCCGCAGCAATTCATTTTTGTTGAGTTCCGTACTGCCGGCTTGTCCGATGACCTGCCCCCAGCGTTGGGCACGGCTGCTGCGCGGGTTTTCACCCTCGATGCGAAAAGAAGCCCTGGAATCCTTCAGCAACAAATAGGCGGAGGCCCGGCGCATCCGATCAATACTCACCCCTTGCAAATCCGGTTGATCTTTCCGCGATGCGTGGAGCGCGATGTACCGCTCGAGCGTTTCCGTGCGCCGGATGAGCGGACAGAACGCACGGACACCGGGCAAGTTATTGGTAATCCGGTGTCGAGATGACTTTTCGCCCGTCGTGAGGGCGTATTGTTGGGAAAGGTTGACCACCGATATGTAATTTCCGCTTTTCAAATCGGGAATGGGGAGCGATTTGTCGAGCAGCCATTCATATAAAAACCACAATCTCCGGCTGTATTGTCCCAGCGGCTCTTGTTGAAACAGGTTCACTGCCTCGTTTTCCGGCAGGCGTTCGTATAGTTTTTTCAGCACCAACAGGTTCACGCCTTCGTGCTTCAAAGCAAAAACCAAATGGTCGTACAAGGTATCCCGGGGTTGCAGATGGGGTTTTAGAAACCGCCAGGCCCCAGGCTGTGTAATTTGTTTATTGGCGCCGATCACGGTGAGCACCTCAGGCAAGGGAACGGACAGGTCAAACCGATGGATAAGAGCCCCATATCCTACCAAAAGGCCCTCTTCCGGGGTCGTCCGGCCCTGGAATTCAGCTACTGGTAAAGCAATGGGGGTGTCCATGATAAAATGGGTTTGTTTACAATCGTACAAAGTTAGCAGAAAATGTTTATAAATTTAAAAAAATAATTACAATTTTTAATATTTAAGTAAAAATATTTATTTTTTCTTATTTTTTAGAAAAAATGCTTATAAATATTGAGCTTATTTCCCCTGACGTGTTGTTTCCTGAATTTTTATAAAGCAAGGTTTTATGATTCATTCATTGGCGGAATGTGGCTAAATCCATCTACATTTCGCCCGTTATGTTTTTTTAAAGTGGCGAAATCGTGTATCTTTTCATAAGATTTCGCCACTTTAAATGAAACGCCATGCCGGATGGACTGATTGGTCGGAAAGTAGAACAGAAAATCCTGCTGAGCGCCCTGGAAACCGGCGAGGCGGAGATGGTGGCCGTGTAAGGACGACGCAGGGTGGGTAAAACCTTTTTGATCAATTGGCGGATTTGTTTGGGTGAAGTGTATATGCACGCTACCATTCTTGCCTAAAAAGATAAAACCACTCCCCCCTTTTCCAACGTATATCCATGCATGCGCTGCATGCCCGGTATCCTCCTCCTCGCCTACTGTGCCCACCTCCTCGGGCCGGGTATTGGCTTTTGGGTACACGCCGCCGCCCACTGGGTACACGAAGGCCATTTCGCAGCGCACCACCACCACGCCGCTGAAAACGGGGCGCATCACCGGCATTCCGAGAAGGCAGACCACCACCACAGCCCCCTCGTGCTGCTTTGGCAGCACCGGCCGGCAAGTGGCGGCGGCGATGCCGTGTTGTCCTCGCCGGCCCCCCTTGCGGGCGCCTGGCATCTGCCCGCCGCGCCATTGTCCCTGTGTGCGCTGCGCACTTCCGGCCGGGCTTTTGCGCCCAAACATCCGGTCCTTGGCCCCGGCAACAAATACGCCGACGCCCTGCTGCCGGTAGACGACCCGCCGCCCAAGCGGCCGGCCCGCTGACCTTTTCCCTTCACATTTTACCCTCATTCCTACCCTTGCCCGGCACAGCGCCGGCATTGGCTGGATTTTTCATGCATGCAACTTTTTCATTCCACATGATAATCGCTACGCTCCTTTTCATACAATTTTTATTCGCCGCCGCCCTGCAAGCACACAACGGCAGCCTCCGCGGCATCGTGCTCGACGCACAGACCCGCTCCCCACTCGCCGGCGCCCTGGTCGCCCTGGAGCCCTCCGGGCGCCAGGCATACACCGACGACCTGGGTTTCTATCAGTTCAACGACCTGGCCGCTGGAACCTACACCGTGCGCACCAGCGTCCTGGGCTACACCATAGCCGACCAGCAAGTGACCGTGCGCGACAGCGAGACCGCTACAGCCGCACATTACCTCGAGCGCGAAGCGCTGAACCTGCAAACAGTGGAGATCACCGGCGAACCGAACCTCCAGTCGCAGGTCATTTCAGCGCTCGACATCCGACTGCGCCCCACCAACACCGCGCAGGATGTATTGCGCATGGTGCCCGGTCTGTTCATCGCCCAGCACGCCGGTGGCGGCAAGGCCGAGCAGATCTTCCTGCGCGGGTTCGACATTGACCACGGAACCGACATCGCCATCAACACCGACGGCATCCCGGTCAACATGGTGTCGCACGCCCACGGCCAGGGATACGCCGACCTGCACTACCTCATCCCGGAAACCGTAGACCGCGTGAACTTCGGAAAAGGCCCCTACTATGCACCCTACGGCAACCTGGCCACCGCCGGCTATGTGGGTTTCCGAACGAAAAACGCCCTCGACCAAAACATGGTCAAACTCCAGGGCGGCATGTTCGACACCTACCGCGCGCTGGGCATGTTCAAACTGCTCGACAAGCAGGAGGGCAGCCGCACCCACAACGCATACGCGGTAGCCGACTACTTTTTCAGCAACAACTACTTCGACAGCCCGCAAGCGTACAACCGCTTCAGCATGATGGCCAAGTACAACGGCGCCGTGAACGAACGCACCTACCTGACGGCCATGGTGCAGTCGTTCACCAGCCGATGGGACGCCTCCGGGCAAATTCCCGACCGGGCGGTGGAAAGCGGCCAGATCGACTTTTTCGGCGCCATCGACAGCACCGAAGGCGGCAACACCAACCGCACCAACGTGAGCCTGGAAGTAAGTAGCCTGCTGCCCGGGGGCGGCCTGCTGCGCAACCAGTTTTACCTCAGCCACTACGAATTTGAGCTGTACTCCAACTTCACCTTTTACCTCGACGATCCGGTGAACGGCGACCAGATCCGGCAAAAAGAAAAACGGAATCTGTATGGATACAACGGCGCCTACTCCCGCAACGACCGATGGGCCGGGCTGGACTGGGAAACCGAGATCGGCGTGCAGGTGCGCTACGACGAAACGAAAAACAGCGAGCTCTCCCACACCGTTGGGCGCCAAACAACCCTCGACCGACTGGCGCTGGGCGACATCAACGAAGCCAATCTCGGCGCCTACGTGAACGAAACAGTCAGGGTGACCCCCTGGCTCACCCTGAACGGCGGCCTGCGCTTCGACCAGTTCCACTTCATGTACGTAGACCGGCTGAACACCGAACGGTACGACCGGCAGATCGAAACCGCCAACATCGTGAGCCCCAAACTGAACGCCTACTTTACCGTCAACGACCGGCTTCAGCTCTTCGGCAACCTCGGCACCGGCTTCCACTCCAACGACACCCGCGTGGTGATTCCCGAAAACGGCCTGGACATCCTGCCCCGCGCCCTGGGCTACGAGGGTGGTTTCGCCTGGAAACCCGTCCCGCGCGTGCTGCTCACCGCCAGCGCCTGGTTCCTCAACCTGGAACAGGAGTTCGTGTACGTGGGCGACGCGGCCGTGGTGGAGCCCAGCGGCGAAACCGACCGCAGCGGGGTCGACTTCTCCGGACGGGCCCAGATTCTCGACTGGCTATACGCCGATCTGGACGTGAACTACACGCTTGCGCGCGCCGTCGACGTACCGGAAAACGAAGACTACATCCCGCTGGCGCCCGTGTGGACCAGCATCGGCGGCCTGTCCTTCAACACGAAGCCCGGTCTCAACGGCAGCCTCCGCTACCGTTACCTCGGCGACCGGCCGGCCAACGAGGACAACTCCACGATAGCCGAAGGCTACTTCCTCATGGATGCCCTGCTCAACTACACCCGCACCCGATACGAGGTCGGTATCAGCATCGAAAACATACTCGACCGTAGATGGAAAGAAGCCCAGTTCGACACCGAAAGCCGCCTCTTCGACGAGCCGGAACCGGTGACGGAGATACACTTCACCCCGGGTACGCCATTTAACCTGCGGGCCCATGTGGCGTTTTTCTTCTGATCGGTGGCGAACAGCAGACGCAGGATACGCATCTGAACGGACCAGGTGTGAACCGCAGGGCAACAACGCCGTTAGGTTCATACCTGTTCCTTCTCATTTATATAAACGCACGAGGCAAATATTTTTTGACCTGACTTACCTAAAAGCCCAACTTTTGCGTTACATTGTCTGGTTAACTGTAGACAATGCGCTGTATCGCTACCCTTTTCTTTTTTCTTTTGGTGCAGGCCCTTTTTGGACAAACCAACCTGTATTACACCTTTTACCGGCCAACCGTCGCGGTATCCGCCTCTTCCGAACCTCCGATTGCGGCAGCAAACACCCCATCGTCATCCTTCCCGTTCTACCCCCATGCCGAGGTGCGCATGCGTGATTTTGCGGCAAAAACCGACGGCTACTGGCTTTTCGAGCCGGTGTCGCCTGTGCCCGACACCGCCGATCTGGTGGTGTTCCTCCATGGATACGGCGGATACAACCCGGTCCTGTACGGCGCCTGGATCAAACACCTCGTTTCCCAGGGGTACGTGGTGGTGTACCCCCGGTACCAGAAAAATCTCATCGTTCCCCGGCCGGCAAAGTTTTCCAGAAACGCCGCCAAGGCGGTGAAAGACGCCATTGCGCAGGTGCGCAGCGAGGGTAGAACCCACCTGCGCACCGACCGGATGTTGTACATCGGGCATTCGTACGGAGGCGTTACGGCAGCCAACATGGGCGTCGAATGGCCGGCACTGGGCATTCCGCAACCCAAAGCCATGTTGTTGTGCCAACCCGGCAGCGGTCCGATCCAGGATGCCGTCAAAAAAAGTTACGAAGGGTTACCTGCCGACCTCCTGCTGATCGCCATCGTCGGCAACAAAGACGCCGTGGTGGGCGATACCTTCAGCCGCCTGGTGCTCAACACCGCCGTGCATACACCCATGCGCAGCCTGGTGGAACACTACTCCGAACCCTACCGGCAGCGCTTACTCACGTCTTCCCACGCCGAGCCGTACGCCATTGACTTCGATCTGGATACCGGTATGCGCAATTACACTGTGAGCCGGGGCGCCATCAACACCCGGACAAACGTGGTGGACCATTATTGTTACTGGAAACACGCCGACGCCTTGCTGCAAGTCCTGAAAACAGGCAACGAAACAGAACAGGTATTCAGCAACACGCCTGAACGGCGGTACCTGGGCCAGTGGTTCGACGGCAAACCGGTTCGGCCGCTTCGGGTGGAGGCGCCGGACGAGAGCAGACCCATGGCGCAAAAACAGCCTGACAACCCTGGCGGCGCCGAGAGCGGCGGGCTGAATAAAAAGCCCTAAACCGATTAACTTCTTTTGCGGTATGTCCAAACCGCCAGCGCATTCACCACAACGCCGTACAACAGTACAGCGGCAAAATGACCCCGTACGTCGGCAAAACCGGCGCCTTTCATCAGCACCTGGCGCATAAAAGCAACAAAATAGTGCACCGGGTTGAGCAAGTCGAGCCGCTGGGCCCACAGAGGCATGCTTTCAACAGGCGTAAAAAGGCCGCTCATCAGGATAAATACGACCAGGAGAAACCAGGCGGTGAGCATCGCCTGTTGCTGGGTATCGGCGAAGTTGGAGATGAGGAAGCCCAGGCCCAGCATACAGGGCGCATACAACAGTGCAAAGCCGAACACCAAAAGGAGACTGCCTTCCAGGGGAATGCGAAATGCGAGGTACCCGACGGTCAGACCCAAGGCCAGGATCACCTGGGAGATGATCCAGAAAGGCAGCAGTTTGCCCAGGATGAACTGCCATTTGCGCAAGGGAGTCACGTTGATCTGGTCGATGGTGCCGATTTCTCTTTCCCGAACGATGTTCAGCGCTGTGAGAAAACAGATGATGAGCGAAACGATGATGCCGAGGATACCGGGCACCATAAAGTGTTTATAATTGAGTTCAGGGTTGTACCAGTTGCTGTACGTGACCTGAATGCCCGCCGGCCGGGCGGCAGGCGTCGCCGGCACGAGGTCGGGCAATTCACGCTGGAAATCCTGCACAATACCCGTGGCATAACCCATCCCAATACCCGCTTTGGAGGCGTCGATGGCGTTGGCATTCACGGCGATGTTCGCCCTGTTTTCGCGCACCAGGGTGCGTTCAAAGTCGGATGGAATTTCCAGGATCAGGTCCACCCGATCGGCCGCCAGCGCCTGGTCAGCCTCTGCCCTGGAGAACCCGGCGTATTTGACCTGAAAGTACCCGCTACCGCTGAATTTGCTCACCAGCCGCCGGGAGGCGGGCGACAAGTCGTGATCCACCACGGCCAGCCCCAGATTTTTGATCTCGTAATTCGCCGCAAAGGAGAGCAGCAGCGTTTGCACCACCGGCATGACAAGCAGCAGCGGCAACATCGTGCGGTTGCGAAATATCTGGAGAAATTCTTTTTGTACGAGAAAGAGGACCGTGCGCATGGTTTAACCGTTTGGTTTAACTGGAAAAAATTCGTCCTACGAGTATACTCGTAGGACGAATAGCCGCTATTCCAGTTTATCTTTAAAATTTCTTAAGCTTAAAAACATGAAAAACAACGCCATACCAACCAAAACCAAGGTTTCGAACCATAAAATTTCCAACCCTACCCCTTTGATCATCACGCCCTTTACAATCGGGTTAAACCAGGTGGCAGGAATGGCCATGCCAATCACCTGAAGTACCCAGGGCATGCTTTCCCTCGGAAAAATGAAACCCGACAACAGCATGGTGGGCATCAGCAACCCCAGTGCCGACATGAACATGGCCGTCATCTGGTCTTTGGCCCGGGTAGAGATGAATATACCCAGCGAGAGGGCTACAAAGGTGTACAAGATGCACTCCATCGCCAACAACACCAGGCTACCGCGAATGGGCATACCAAAAATGGCCATACTCAAAAAAATGACCAATACCGTGCTGCTGAGGGAAAGCAGGAGGTAAGGACTCGTTTTGCCCAGAATGATCTCCAAAGGCTGTAAGGGCGACACCAACAAAACTTCCATTGTACCCAATTCTTTCTCGCGGGCAATGGTAATGGACGTCATCATGGCCGACACCAGCATCAGGATGAGCGTGATCACTCCCGGAACAAAGGTAAATACGGCCTTTTGTTCCGGATTGTACTGCATGCGCGTCTGCACCTGGATGATCGCCCGGCCTTCCGTCCGCGCCCCGGCACGATCCAGTTGAAAGTCCTGAATGATGGCCTGCGCATATTGCATCAGCGTCGTAGCAGTGTTCGGGTCCGACGCGTCGGCGATAATCTGCAACGGCGCGTTGCCCTCGTGCGCGAGCTGATGCCCGAAACCCGGCGGAAACACAAACGCCATCTTGATCTTGCCGGAGCGAAAGGCTGGCTCCAGGTCACGGGCCGATTCCAGGGTGCGCGCCACGCGGAAATAACCGCTGGAGACCAGTTTGTTTGTCAGCGCAATGCTCTCGGTGTCTTTGGACTGGTCCAGTACAGCAATATCCGCATTTTTGATCTCATTCGACAGCACAAAACCGAACAGGAGCACCTGCGCCAACGGCATGCCAAACAGGATGAGCAGGGTGCGCCGGTCGCGCAGGATGTGCCGGAATTCCTTGATAAAGAAGGATTGCAGACGTCGCAGGTTCATATTGTTGTGGTTTGCGGGCGCGCCAGGATACGAAAGGCTTCGTCCATTGTTTGTGCGCCCAGTTGGGATTTCACATTCCGGGGGGTGTCCAACACTTCGATCCGGCCGTCGACCATGATGCTCACCCGATCGCAATATTCAGCCTCGTCCATGTAGTGCGTGGTCGCCATGATGGTCACGCCCTGGTGCGCAGCCTCGTAAATCAGGTCCCAAAACTGCCGCCGGGTGAGCGGATCCACGCCGCTGGTAGGCTCGTCGAGGAATACGACGCCTGGGTCGTGCAGCAGGGCAACCGTGAACGACAGCTTTTGGCGCCATCCAAGCGGAAGGCTCCCAACAAGGGTGTCGGCCTGCGCTTTCAAGTCCAGTTTTTCCAGCATTTGGGTTGTTTTCTCCCGGATTTCGGTATTTGCCAGGCCGTATATTCCTCCGTACAACCGGATGTTTTCGCGAATGGTGAGGTCTTCATACAGGCTGAACCGCTGGCTCATGTACCCGATGCGTTGCTTCACGCGGTCGGGCTGCCGGACCACGTCGTATCCGGCGACCGTTGCGCCGCCGGAAGTGGGCGTGAGCAGGCCGATGAGCATTTTCAGGGCTGTGGTTTTACCCGCGCCGTTGGCGCCCAGGAATCCGAAAATCTCTCCCCGTTTCACCTCGAAGCTGATGTTGTCCACCGCCTTAAAAGCGCCGAATTTTTTGGTGAGTTGGCGAACCGAAATAATGTCGTTGTTCATGGTGTTGCAGGCGTATCGGGATCAGGTGGTGAGCAGGTCGATAAAACAATCTTCAATGGTCGGGGCGGTCCGGAAAACCTCCACATTCCGGTGCGCGTGCGCCTCCAGATAGCGTTGGATGTCGACCTGATTCCAGGTTTCGGTGCGCAAAGCCAGGTGGGCGTACTCCCCGAAGGCATAGCAGCCGGCCGCGACATCCAGTTGACGCAAGTCGCGCATCAGGGTGTACAGGTCGTCGGAACGCACCGCGTAGAGCGGACGGCGATAGGCGTCTGCGATGCCCTGCGGCGTGTCCACCGCCAGGATGCTGCCATGGTGGATGAGCGCCACCCGGTCGCAAAGCGTGGCCTCGTCCATGTAAGCGGTGCTCACCAATATGGTCAATCCCCGTGCCTGCAACTTTTTGAGCATCTCCCAAAATTCTTTCCGGGAAACGGGGTCCACCCCCGTTCCCGGTTCATCCAGCAGCAGAACCCCGGGTTCGTGGATCAGCGCGCAACAAAGGGCCAGTTTTTGTTTCATCCCGCCCGACAACGCGCCGGCCCTGCGGTTTTTGAATGGCTCCAGTTGCACATAAATGTCCCGAATAAGTTCGTAGTTTTCCGCAATGGTGGTGCCGAAAACCGTGGCAAAAAACGCAAGGTTCTCCTCCACCGTCAGATCCTGATACAGCGAAAAGCGGCCGGGCATGTAACCAATCATCCGCCGGATGGCTTTGTAGTCCTTCCCGGTGTCCAGGCCGTCGATGGTGGCCGTGCCGTGGTCCGGCGAAATGAGGGTGGCCAGGATGCGGAAAAGGGTGGTTTTTCCGGCGCCGTCGGGGCCGATCAGGCCAAAGATCTCCCCGGGTCGAACCTGCAGAGAGACGTCTTTCAGCGCTGGAACGGACGGATAGGACTTCGATATGGACTGTATGTGGATCATTGTTTTTCAATCGTTTAAACGATATTTTAACCGGAAATGATCATCTCCCCCGGCATGCCGATCTTCAGACGACCGTCGTTGCCCACCCGAATCTTGATCGCGTACACGAGGTGTACCCGCTCATTTTTGGTCTGGATTACCTTGGGTGTAAATTCCGCTTCGGAGGCGATCCAGGTGACCTTTCCCGAAAAGTCGACATACCCACCGTCGGGTCCGTCTATGCGCACCGTCACCGACTGACCCACCACAATGCGACTCAACTGGTCGCCGGCCAGATAGGCCCGAAACACCAGTGTGTCCATATCGGCCAGCTTGTACAAGGGTTTCCCGAAGGCCGTTACTTCGCCGGCCTCGGCGTACTGCACGAGCACGGTGCCGTCCGTGGGGTTCACCAGGCGGCACTTGGCGATCTGATCGTCGAGGCGTTCGATCTGTTTTTGCAAAGGCATTATTTCTGCCAGCAGCCCTGTTTTTTGGGTGCTCAGGCTGGCGTCGGTGGCGCTGCGCTGCTCGGTGGTGACGGCCATTTGCTTCTCGATGAGGTCGATCTGATCATTGATCTCGTCGAGTTGCTTGGGCGTGGCGGCATCCTGTTTGAGCAGGCTTTGTATGCGTTGTTTTTCGCGTTCCAAGGCGCTAAGCTGTCTGCGGGAAGCGTCGAGCTGTTTTCCGTACACGGCCAGTTGCTCCCGGATGGCCGGGCTTTTGGCAGCCACAGCGCGAATACTTGCCCGGAGTTGCTCCCGTTGCAAGAAGAGTTGGGTAGAGTCTACGAGGCCGACCAACTGGCCGGCGCGCAGCACCAGGCCCTCCTCGACGTCGAATTGCAGGATTTGTCCGGTGGCTTCAGCGCTCACGATGCGCTCCTCGGCTTCAAAGTTGCCGTAGGCGTCGGCCTCGGGGTGGTGGTTTCCACAGGAAGCCCACAGGAAGGGCAAAAGCAGGAATGGGATGCGTTTCATGTGTGTTATGGATGTTTATTCGCTGTTTCGGGCTTTGAGCATTTCGATGGCCTGTTGGCCCTGGATCTCGTGGGTTTTGCGGGTAAGGCGGGCTTGTGTGAGCAAGTTGACCTGTGCGAGGTAGTCGGTGGTGGTCATCACACCGTTGTCGACCTGGGCCTCCGCGCGCCTGACGATGTCCTCCTGAAGGGCGATGATGGCGTCGTCGTCCTGAAGCAAGGCCTGTGCCTTGGCGAAATCGCCGCGATCTTTCCGATTGGCGGCCTCAATGCGCTGGTCGAGCGAAGCGCGTTGCGCGTCGAGGCTCATGGCTTGCAGGGTCAATGTCTCCGACCGGCGCTTGCTGACGCCCCAGTCGGTGGGTGACCAGCTGGCGCGTATGCCCACCAGGGCATACGGTTCGAAGGTCGTTTCGAAGAAGTTGAGCGGGTTTGGCTGCCCGAAGCCACCCTGCCCGAATGCTTCGACCCGGGGTTGCAGGTGCAGTTTGAGTGCGTCATCCTGCAATTCAATCAGTTTTTTTTGCACTTCCAGCATCGCGTATTCGGGGCGGGAGGTGCCGGTGTCCGCCCAGGCGCCGGCAAGGCCGTCGGCGCTCAGGGTGAACGCGCCATCCGGACGGCCGATCCAGCCACCCAGCACTTGTTTCAAGGTCTCCTGGTCAATGCGGATCGCAGCGACTTGTTGCCGGTTTTGCTGCAGTTGGATGCGGATCTGGTCGGCCGCCGTGCGCAGGCTCACACCGAGGGCCACCTGGGCCTCCGTTTGCCGGAGGCGCTGCTCCAGGGTTTGTTGAGTGGACAGCAGGATGCGCTCGCTCTCCTGCAAGAGCAGTACCCGGAAAAACAGGTCGGTGACGGTTTCCCGGAGCGAAAAGACGTCCACGTCCGTTTGTGCAGCCGTCAGAGTGCTGTTGAGTACGTACTGCTGCGCGTTGATCTTGTCGTATCCCCCGTCCCAGATGCGTTGCGACACATCCAGGGATATCTTGTACTGATCCTTTGGAATGGCGACAGGCGTGGGGTTAGACGGAATGTCGAAGGGCAATTCAAATACGTCCGATTGCCAGGTGGCCTGCGCGTTCACACCGATGCGGGGCAGGTTGTTGCGCTTCAAAGTTTCATTTTGAAGGGAAGCGGTTCGCTCCGCGTAACCCTTACGCACTTGCAAAGGGCTGTTTTCCTGCGCGAGGCGCCGGCACTGTTCGATGGATAGTGCTTCCTGAGCAACTGCCAAAGTGGCTGAAAAAGTAAAAAAAATGGCAAAAAATGGCGTTTTCATCGCTGTCTGACTCGTCCTACGAGTATACTGGTAGGACGAATTTTTTATGGTTAAACTTTTCGGTTAAACTACACGCAAAAAAATCACGGTCTCAGCGCATCGCGCACAAACCGTTTTACCTCGGCCTTTCGGCCATCGACATAATGCTTCCAATCCTGTTCGTTCAAACCCATAACCCCGCAAAGCATGGGGCGCGCCAGAAATGGAAACACACACATCGCCAACACATTGGACACCAAATGCACCGGTTCAATGGCCCGAATGCGGCCTTCCCGAACGGCTTCTTCCACTTGCTGAACCAGCTTATGGGGTTTGGGCAATTCGCCCGGTACGATGTTGTCGAAAAAATGCTGGGGTCGCTTGTTCATCTCCGTGATCACAAAAAGCGGTACAAACGAATTGCGGCTCACTGTGTCTACATACATATCCACAATCTTATCCAGCTTTTCCTCCAAAGGCAGCTCCGATTCCAGCAAATTCCGCAACACCGGAAATACCCGCCCGAGCACCTGCTTGGCCACCGCCTCGAACAGCCTGTCCTTGGTCCGGAAATAATAGTGCAGCAACGCCTTGTTGATGCCCGCCCGGTCCGCAATGTCCTGCATCTTGGCCCCTTCAAGCCCCTTGGCAACAAATTCCTCCCGGGCCGCCTCGAAGATGCGTTGCTCGGTACCCGTTTCGGCAGCGGTGTTCAGCGATTCACTCAAAGGTTTAACTTTTTGGTTAAATTTTGAACAAAGATAAACGGGCCTGCATGAAACATGCAAGCCCGTTCGACAAAAAAATTATTTCAACAAGTCTTATCGTCAGTTATTCAGCAACATAACCCATAAAATGATGAAGAATATATTTTTGATGTGTAAAAGTTGAATTACTTTTTGGGAATATAATCCGGGCTGGTCAGCTTTGCCGGATCAAGCAGCTTTTTGATCTGGTCTTCCGTCAGCAATTTTTTCTCGCGGATCAGCTCAAGAATGCCTTTGTTGGTTTCCAGCGCCTCCTTGGCGAGCTCGGTGGTTTTTTCGTAGCCCAACACCGGGTTGAGGGCAGTTACGATGCCCACGCTGCGATCAATGTACCGCTTCTGAATGTCCTCATTCACCGTGATGCCGTCGATACAAAGGGTTCGGAAAAGCGGGACCGTTTTGAAAAACAAACCCTGGGATTCCATGATGGCTACGGCGACCACCGGTTCGTAGGCGTTGAGTTGGAGCAGACCGTCTTGCGATGCGATGGTGACCGTAGCGTCGTTGCCGATGGTCTTGAAACACACCTCGTTCATCAGTTCGGGCATCACCGGGTTTACTTTTCCCGGCATGATCGACGATCCGGGCTGGAGCGGCGGCAGGTTGATTTCAAAAACGCCGGTGCGCGGGCCAGAAGCCAGAAAAATGAGGTCACTGCTGATCTTCGACAGCACCACGGCCAGGTTTTTCATCGCCGACGAGTACATCACGAACGCCTCCATGCTGGAGGTGGCGGCGATGAGGTCCGGACTGGATTTGATGGGTTTGCCGGTAATTTTGGCCAGGTGTGCCGCGCACTTTTCAGCGTAGCCGGGCGTGGCGGTGATGCCGGTACCAATGGCGGTAGCGCCCATGTTGACGGTGCACAGGTACGCTTCGGCGTCCTGAAGCACTTTGATGGCGCCGTCGAGCTGGTTGCCAAAGGCGTGAAACTCCTGGCCTACGGTCATGGGCACGGCGTCCTGGCCCTCGGTGCGGCCCATTTTGAGGATCTTGCTGAAATCGTCGCCTTTTTTGTGGAACGAAGCCGACAGTTTTTTCAACTCGGCCAGCATTTTGTCGTTGTGCAGCAACAGCGCAACGTGGATGGCTGTGGGATAGGCGTCGTTGGTAGACTGCCCCATGTTCAGGTCGTCGTGCGGCTCAACAATGTGGTATTCGCCCTTTTTGTGACCGGCCAATTCAAGAGCGATGTTGGCCAGCACTTCGTTGGCGTTCATGTTGGCCGAGGTGCCGGCGCCCCCCTGGTACAAGTCGACCAGAAAGTGCTCATGGTACTTGCCCTCGATCACTGCCTGACAGGCTTTTTCGATCTTCGACAGTTTGTCCTTGGGCATTCGGCCGACATCGGTGTTGGCCCGCGCAGCCGCCATTTTTACCATGGCAAAGGCGCGAACGTAATCCGGATAAAAACTGGTCTTCACCCCGCTCACCTGGAAATTTTCCAATGCCCGGGCGGTTTGGACACCGTAATAAGCGTCTGCGGGAATCTGTTTTTCCCCCAGCAAGTCTTTTTCGGTGCGAAATTGCCCAATGAATGGTGTATTAAAGGTTGTCTGCATGGCAAGCGCGTTGGTTAATGCTTGTAAGTTTTGAATATTATTTTGGTGCGTTTAATTTTCTGAATGTAAAAATAATTCGTCCTACGAGTATATTCGTAGGACGAGTCATTTTCATTGCCCTGCATTACCTTTCCACCCGATATGCGCTCCCTGTTATTTATTTTGTTGTTATGGATGACCCACCCGATCAGGGGATGGGCCCAGGAGACGCCCGTCATCCGCCATTTTCCACCGTTGGCCTATGGCGGCCAAAACCAGAACTGGGCACTGGCACAGGCGCCCGGAAACGGATGGCTCTACGCAGGCAACAACCAAGGGCTGCTGGTATGCGACGGCGCTCGATGGTCGGTCTTCTCCTTGCCCGAAAACCAAACCGTGCGCGCCGTGGCCGTCGGCCGAAATGGCGAACTATTCTGTGGTGGTTTCGCCACTTTCGGTTACTGGCAAATGAGCGATTCCGGGCAAATGGTCTTCCACGCCCTCAGCGCAGGCCTGCCGGAAATGGAGCGGGAAGAGATCTGGCACATCCTGGTACTGCCGGATTTTGTGCTTTTCCAGTCCTTTTCTACCATATACAAATACGACTACCAGACCGTCAGCGTGCTGCGCCCTCCGGGCTCCATCATGTTTGCGGGAAATGTAAACGGGCGCATTCTCTTCCCGGTGATCGAAAGGGGCTTGTACGAGTTGTTGCCCGACAATACTTTCCGTTTTCTGGACGGAACGGAAGTGCTGGCGAACAAAATCGTCCAGTTCCTCGTGCCCGGAAGTCCGGACGCCGTTTGGGCCGGCACCGCCAACGACGGGATCTTTGAAGTCCGAAATGGGACATGCAAACCCTGGCCCAACCCCCTCAACGCCGTTTTCCGCCGGAACCAACTCAACAAAGCGATCGCCCTGCGCGACGGGGGCTGGGCCATCGGCACCATCCTGAACGGTGTGTACGTGCTCGGCCCGGCCGGCGACCGGCGCTTCCACCTCAACCGGGAGAACGGGCTGCAAAACAATACGGTGCTGGCTTTGTGCCAGGACCGCGATGCCAACCTGTGGCTGGGGCTGGACCGCGGGATCGACCTGGTGGCCCTCAGGTCGCCCATCACGGTTTTTCAGGACCAGACCGGACTCATCGGTTCGGTTTACGCCGCCGTCCGCTGGCGCGACCGACTGTACATCGGCGCCAACCAGGGCGTGTTCGTCCGAAAAAACAACACCTTCGAATTGATTAAAGGCACCCAGGGACAGGTTTGGGAACTTCGGGCGCTCGACGACCAGCTGCTGTGCGGCCATAATGCCGGTACCTACCGGATCGACGAGTCCGGCGCCGTCCGAATCTCCGACGTGACCGGCGGCTGGTGTTTCGCGCGGGTACCTGGCGCCGACGGAGCGTTGATCCAGGGGACGTATACCGGACTGGCGGTGTTCCGGCGCGATGCCGCGGGCAATTGGCGGTTCTCGCACAAGATCCCGGGATTTCAGGAGCCACTCAAAAAAATTGCCTTCGACACCGCCGGCAACCTCTGGTGCGCACACCCCAACAAGGGACTGTTCCGGCTACGGCTCAACAACACCCTCTCCGAGATCACGGAGTTGCAGGCATTCCGCCGCGAAAACGGATTGCCCACCGATTACCGTCTTGACCTGGATCGGATCGGCAACGACCTTATCCTGGACGCCCATGCCGCACCGTTAAAGGTAGTCGATTCGGCCGGCACGTTTTTATTTCGGCCGGCAGACACCGCCACCCACCGGCACAAGTGGCTGCCCGGACTTGAAGGCGAAATTTTCTCCGTAGACAGCAGCGGCGTATTGCTCCATGCCGGCCCGAATACCTATCCGATTCAGGCAACGCTGATTCCCAACTTCGAACACATTGCCCTGCTGGATGAAAACACCTACCTGCTGTGCCAGGAAAGCGGGTACGCCTTGCTCGACCGCCGATCGCTGCCTTCCGGAAGGCTGACGGCAGACTGTGTGGTGCGATCCATAGCATCCGGAAACGGCCACGTGACCCTTCCTGTCCCTGGTCTCACCTTCGCTTTCCGCGACAACAGCCTGACCTTTCAGTTTGCCGCACCCGTTTTTGAACAACAACCTTATTTCTCCTGGAAATTGGATGGATTCTCCGATCAGTGGTCGGCCTGGAGCCCCGAGACCAGCAAGGAGTTTACCAACCTCCCGCCGGGCGAATATACGTTCAGGGTGCGCAACAACATTGGTGGCGAGGAAGCCACCGTCGCCTTCCGGATTGCGGCCCCCTGGTACCGGACATACCTGGCCATGGCGGTTTTTTTTCTGCTTGGCCTCTTCCTGCTCGCGTTGATCGAACGGATCATGCAAATGCGCCTGAACCGTCACCAGGCGCAACTAAAGCAGGAAAACAACCAGGAGCTCAACCGCCGGCGCATGGAGGTGGAACGCGAGAAACTGGCCCATGAGGTAGACACCAAAAGCCGGGAGTTGAACAACGCCACCCTCAACCTCATCCGGAAAAACGAAGCCCTCCAACGCCTGCGCGAAGGCCTGCTGGTGGCCGGCGACGACCCCGAGGCTTTAAAAAAACTGGCTCGGGAGATCGACCGTCACCTCGACGGCGACCACGACTGGGAGGTATTTAGTGAAACATTCAACCAGGTGCACGACGACTTTTTCAAAAGGCTCCTCGAAGGCTTTCCCGACCTGACCCCGGGCGACCTGCGCCTCGCCGCTTGCCTGCGTATGAACCTGTCTTCCAAGGAGATCGCCCCTTTGCTTAACATCTCGATTCGCGGCATAGAAAACAAGCGCTACCGGCTGCGCAAGAAAATGGGCCTGCCCGAAGACGCCAACCTCACAGAATTTATGCTACGGTTTTAGGTCTTTTTACTCGTTTTATTTGTGGCGTAGTAGTAGTGAGGTGCATTTATTGCAAAGTCAAATAAATTGCACTACCTTCACTGAACGGACGGCATCGTTGTTTGATGACAAAGCCAGTCCGTTAATTGCTTATGCACCGTTTCGAAAAATATTTCCTTGCCGCAGGGATTGCAGCCAACCTGCCGTATATGTCCGTTGCTCAAGCGCCGCCGCAATCGGTCGTAGCCGTGGGTTATGAGCGCCACATAGAAATCCGATGGACCCCCTCCGTCGACCCCACCACCACTGCATACCAGATTTTCCGATCTAGCGACGGGGGCGACAATTATACGTTACTGAAAACCGTAGGACCCGCCTCGGTCAACCGAACCACAGACTGGACCGGTGACGAAGGTACCGGCGTGCAACGCCTGTACCGCATCAAGGCCGCCACTTCGGGTGGCCAGGCCGGCGCATTTTCCAACACCGCCACCGGCCAAACCCGCCTGTTTACCGACGACGAGCTACTCGATATGGTGCAGGAATACACATTTCGGTATTTCTGGGACTACGGACACCCCGTCAGCGGCATGGCGCGGGAACGCAGCAACGGCGACGGAGACATCGTGACCGCCGGCGGGAGCGGTTTCGGCATCATGGCGCTCATCACCGGCGTGGAGCGCGGCTGGATCAGCCGCACCCAGGCCACCGACCGGATGGTGCAGATCGTATCTTTCCTGCAGTTTGCCGACCGCTACCACGGCGTGTTCCCGCACTGGATGAACGGCAAAAACGGAAACACCATACCCTTCAGCCAGTTCGACGACGGCGCCGACCTCGTGGAAACAGCCTTCCTCATGCAAGGGCTCCTGGCCGCGCGCGCCTATTTCGACGCCGACACCCCCCAGGAGAACGGCCTGCGCGACGCCATCACCGGCTTGTGGGAAGACGTGGAATGGGACTGGTTCCGGCGCAACAACGGCCCCGTGCTGTACTGGCACTGGTCGCCCAACTTCGGCTGGCAGATGAACTTTCCCTTGCGCGGCTTTTATGAAGCCCAAATCGTGTACATCCTCGCCGCCGCCTCGCCCACCCACCCCGTACCGGGCAGCCTGTACCAGAGCGGGTGGACGGCCAATGCCAACTATTGCACCGGCGCCACCTACTTCGGATACCCCATCTACTGCGGCGGCTTTGGCGGGGGGCCCCTCTTTTGGGCCCACTATTCGTATCTCGGTTTCGACCCGCGCGGCTGGAAAGACGCCTGCTGCAACTACTTCATCCGAAACCGGAACCACGCACTCATCCAGTGGTCGTACGCCAAAGCCAATCCGGAAAAACACGCCGGATACGGCGAAAACTGCTGGGGCCTCACCGCCTGCGACGGCCCCAACGGATACGCCGCGCACGACATCAACCCGAACAACGACGACGGCACCGTAGCGCCTACTGCCGCGCTCGCTTCTATGCCCTATACGCCGGACCAAAGCCTGGCAGCCCTGAAGTTTTTCTACCGCGACCTCGGGGAAAAACTCTGGGGTCCCTACGGATTCTACGACGCGTTCAACCTCAATCAAAACTGGTTCGCGCCATCCTACCTCGCCATCGACCAGGGCCCGATCTCCGTCATGATCGAAAACCACCGCACCGGTTTGTTCTGGGATTTGTTCATGCAAAATCCGGAAATAGAACCCGCTCTGATTGCTTGCGGGTTTATGCCCGACAACAGCGTGGGCGCCGGCCAGCTACCTCAAGCGACAGTCAAGGCTGATATCTTTCCCAATCCGACTTCCGCGCAATCAACCCTGCGCGTTGAACTGGACCGCCCGCAAGACCTTCGCGTTGTTGTTCGCGATACAAACGGCAAAACGGTATTCGTGCACAACTGGACAAACCTCCAGGCAGGACTGAATACCTTGCCCTTGCCCGCTGCCGAATGGCCTTCCGGCCCACTCTTTTTGACCATTTATTCAACGGTAAATAGTACACTGAAACCAACATTTTCGCTCACTTTTCTAAACATGAAGCCATGATTAGAGCATTCCTACTAACCGCATTCATGCTCCTGCTCGGAGCAGCCGGCCTGCAAGCACAGGTCATTTACGAAGATTTCGAAGGCGGAACCGCCGACCTCGCCTGGAACGGCGTCAACGGCGTCTACAACGGCGCCATTGCCAACCCCGACAAGTCGGGCGCCAACACCAGCGACTGGGTGGGCTCCTACACCAACAGCCCAGCCTTCGACTTCAACTTCGCGCTCTACACCTTTCCGCAGGTGCTGGACATCAGCGAGTTCAACCAGTTTAAAATGAAAATTTGGTCGCCCACCGCCCCGGCCAAAGCCCTGCTCAAACTCGAAGGCCCTGGCGGACCAGCCACTGAAAAGATCATAGACATCACTGTGGCCAACCAGTGGGTGGAGTACACCTTCGACCTGTCGGCAGCCGCCGGACAGACCAACCTCAAAACCATCCTGGTCTCGTTCAACTCCTTTGTGCTGGGTGACGACAAAACCTACTACTTCGACGACATCGTCGCCGAAAAAGCCGAAATCTGCTACGAAACGTTCGAGGCGGCTTCCGACATCACCTGGACCGCGCTGAACGGCGCCTACGACGGCGCCATTGCCAACCCGGGCCCCGACAACATCAACAGCTCGGCAACCGTGGGTTCGTTTACCAGTAACCCGGCCGCAGACCTTAACTTCGCATTCGGTACCTTCCAAAGCGGCGCCATCGACCTGAGCGTGTACAATCAGTTCTCACTGGACGTGTGGGTGCCCAGCCCGGTCGAGGTGCTGTTCAAACTCGAAGGGACCGGTGAGGCGAAAGAAGTGATCAAATACGTGCCGAATGGCGGTATTTGGCAAAAGGTTGTGTTCGACATGTCGGACGCTGCCGCGTTTACCACCATAAACAAGGTGTTGGTGGCGTTCAACCCGTTTAAAACCGGAGACGATAAAACGTATTACCTCGACAACCTGTGCGCCACACCCGATCTCTGCAAGGATGCCACGCCAAACCTGGATATCCTCGACGACTTTGAGTGCAACCGCAGGGCAACCTACGGCAGTGGGTGGGACAGCCTCTCCGTGATCATCAACCCGGCGCCCGACGGCACAAACACCTCTGCGCGGGTGGGCAAGTTTAATGAACCGGCCGGTCCCGGCACCGAATTCGGCAACCTGCGCGTCGATTTTGCCGGACCGATCGACCTGACCCTACGCAACCAGTTTGGACTCAAGTTGTGGGCCCCCAAAACCGGAAACCTGCTCCTGAAAATAGAAGGCGGCGTTTCGGCAAGGGAGTTCAGCATCCCGGTAACTGAAATCAACAAATGGGTGGAATACTCGGTCGATTTCAGCGAGGAAGCCGGCGAAGGCCACAACAAGTTCGTCATGTTCTTCAACGCGGGCGTAAACGGCGAACCCGGCGACGTATACTACGTAGACGACATCACGCTGGCCGCACCGGCAGCCCTCCCGCCGCTGGAAGACTTTGAAGCAGGGCCGAGCCTCGGCTGGCAACCCCTCGACCAGAACGAACCCCTGCACGGTACGTTCGCCGGCCCGACGAACAACCCGGCTCCCGGCGGTGTCAACGACTCGCCCAATGTGGGCTGTTACACCAAGGGCAGTTCCGCTTTCTCCACCCTGCAAGCATTCTCGCTGACCGCATTCGATTTGTCGGTGTACCCGCAGTTCGACCTCGACGTGCTCAGCCCGGCCGCCGGCGGAACGGTGACCATGCAGTTGAGCTCGCCTACCCAGGGCAATAAAGATGCAGAGGCCACCATCGAGAACCCGGGCCAATGGGAAACGCTGAGCTTCGACTTCTCGGCGTTCTCCGATATCACCGACTTCAGCGAAATCCGACTGATCTTCAACGCTGGCACCGCCGCCGCAGGCCAATCGTGGTGCATCGATAACCTGCGCCAGTCCAAAACCACCGTCGATCCGTGCGAAGGCGTGCTTCCCATTCCCACCACCATCGACGACTACGAGTGCCAGCGCAACTTCGTGCAGGTGTTCTACGGCGCTTCCGACCTCAGCGTGGTCAACAACCCCAACCTGGCGCCCGAGAACGGCTCGCTCAAAGTGGGTGAATACATAGACCCCGCCGGTCCAGGTACCGAATTCGCCGGCATCGGGTACGAGTTTGCCGCACCACCCGACCTGACCGTCACCAACCAGTTGCAAGTGCAGGTGTGGGCCCCCGCAGGCGCCTCCAACGTGCCGTTCCTATTCAAACTGGAAGGCGGCAGCCCGCAGGTCGAGATTTTCGATACCCTGCCGGAAGGCGGCAAATGGCACAAGTTCAACATCGACTTCAGCCAGCACGTGGGTACCAACAACAACAAGTTGATCATTTTTGTCAACGTGCAAAGCACCGTCGGCGGCGGAACCTATTACGTCGACAACATCCGCTGGTCGCGCGCAGGCTACAACGGTTGCATGATCGACTACGAAACGCCCAACACTACCATCGATAATTTCAGGTACTTCGCCAACGGCACCCTTGAAGCACAAGGCTACCAGTTTGAAGTTATCGACAACCCGAACCCTTCCGGCATCAACACCAGCACCAAGGTCGGCAAGTTCGTCAAAGCAGGCGACGGCGCACCCTTCGCCGGCATGTACGCCGACCTGGAAGCGCCCCTGGACTGGAAGGGCAACAAATCCGTGCGCGCCAAAGTGCACATGGATCACATCGGCAACTTCGCCGTGAAACTGGAAGGCGACGCTGTCAACGGCGCGTTCATCGAGCTCCCCGTGGCCAATACCAAGGTGAATGAATGGGAAGAACTCTCGTACGACTTCTCTGCCGTGCCCGACAATTCCGAGTTCAAGCGCCTGACGCTCTTCTTCGACCTCACCATTGACGCCACCGGCGTTGATGTGACGTCTTACTTCGACGACATCGTGATCGGCGACGGCGAATGTGGTATCGTCAACGTGTTCCACCCGCTCACGCTGGAGTCCATGACCGTATCGCCAAACCCGGTGTCCGACATGCTCCGCGTGGAAAACTTCACGGAGGTCTCGCGCCTCGAAATCTTCAACGCCCTGGGCGTCCGCGTAGCCGAAGTGAACAACGGCGGCGACCTGTGGACGGAGATCAACGTCAGCCGCTTCCCGGCTGGCGTATACACCATCACCGGCTTCAGCCGCAGCGGCACACCGGTTGGCCTGGCTAAATTCATCAAGCAGTAGTCAGTAGGTGTAGCTTCTAACAACATGACATGTGCAGAGCGGGGGCCGAATTGGATCGGCCCCCGTTTCTGCCCTTTCATCACGCCGGAAAAATCTGCTCATGACCCGATTGCTCCCCTTGCTCTTGCTTTTTCCGGTTGCAACGGCGCTCGCCCAAAACAGGCAGGCACACACCATGACGCCGTACAGCACCGATGAACTCCAACGCCGAACTTTCCACTATTTCTGGGACCTGGCCGACAACCACGCCCAAATACCCGACCGCTGGCCCAACCTGGCCTTTTCCAGCATCGCCGCCACAGGGTTCGGACTGAGCGGCTACCTCGTCGGCGTAGAACACGGCTGGATCACACGCAAAGAGGCCGCCGACCGCGTGCTCAAAACGCTTCAAACCCTTCTCGACCTGCCGCAGGGCGACAACCCGGAGGGCGTCGCCGGGTATCGCGGCTTTTTCTACCACTTCCTCGACCACCAGCACGCACGGCGGTATCGCGACGTGGAACTTTCCACCATCGACACCGCACTCTTGCTCGCGGGCATCCTCTCCTGCCAATCCTATTTCGACCGCAACGACCCGACCGAGGCCGGCATTCGCGAAACCGCCGACCGCATCTACCGCAGGGTGGAATGGGACTGGATGCTCAACGCCAACAACCGCGTCAGCATGGGCTGGAAACCCGAAAAAGGATTCCTCCAGGCCGAATGGTTCGGGTACACCGAAGCCATGATCCTGTACGTGCTGGCGCTTGGCTCGCCCACCCACCCCGTTCCGGCAGATGCCTGGAACGCCTATTGCCAAAACTACGCCTGGGACACCTTCATGGGGCAGCCGCACGTCAACTTCGGCCCCCTCTTCGGCCACCAATACAGCCACGTGTGGATCGATTTTCGGGATATTCAGGACGATTACATGCGCCGCCGCGGCATCGATTACTTCGAAAACAGCCGCCGCGCTACCCTCGCCAACCACGCCTATTGTGTGCAAAATCCGGGGAAACACCAAGACTATTCAAACAAAATATGGGGCCTCACCGCCTGCGACGGCCCAGCGGACTGGCTGAACAAGCACGACCGCCAAAAACACTGCGGCCAATCCCGCGATCAGTTCAAGGGCTACAACGCCCGGGGCGTGGCCACCGATTATCTCGAAGACGACGGCACCATAGCCCCCACGGCAGCCGGCGGTTCTGTGCCCTTCGCGCCGGAAATCTGCCTGCCCGCCCTCGAAACGATGTGGAATACCTACTACGACAGCCTGATTGGCCCCTACGGCTTCAAGGACGCCTTCAACCCGTCGTTCAACGCCTGCGGGCAACTGCCCAATGGGTGGTTCGACGAAGACTACCTCGGCATCGACCAGGGCCCCATCCTGCTCATGCTCGAAAACCACCGCAACGGACTGATCTGGGAGATCATGAAAAAAAATCCTTACATCCGGAACGGACTCAAAAAGGCGGGTTTCACCGGCGGTTGGCTGGATGCCGTAAATGCACCCGCGGAAATAAACACCGCCACCGGTTTCAACCCCGAAGTGCCCGTAAACCCGCTTTTTTTCTTTGAAAAACATACCTACCGGAAAAACGACACCGCCGCGCTGCCCTATCGCCTGCTCCGGCCCGCCGACGGACGCGCATCCAATGCCGTACCCGGTTATGTGACCGGCGCCGACGGGCGCCTCGTGCAGGAAAACCATCCCGGCAAAAAGGATAAAAAACTGCCCCTTGTCGTCTTCTTGCACGGACTGGGCGAGTGCGGCGCCGACAACGCGGCCCAACTCCGAAACGGTGTGCTGGCGTTTGTCGAACCCGACGCCTTCCGAAAAAACCCCTGCTTCCTGCTCGCCCCCCAGTGCCCCCGGGGCGACCGCTGGTCTGCCGTGAATCCCGTCAACAAAACGGCCCCGTTCGGACAAGCCACACCCTCCATGCAACTGCTCATCGAGCTCATCGAACAGGTGCTGCAGGAGAACCCGGCCATCGACCGCAACCGCGTCTACCTCACCGGTCTGTCCATGGGCGGCTTCGGAACGTTTGACCTGCTCATGCGCCGGCCCGACCTGTTTGCCGCCGCCATACCCCTGTGCGGGGGCGGTGATCCGGCACAGGCCGCCGTGATCAAAGACATCCCCCTGTGGGTCTTCCACGGGCGCCGCGACGACGTAACCCCGCCCACCCGATCCCGAGCCCTGGTAGCGGCACTTAGCGCCCAAAATGCCCGCGTGCGTTTCACCGAATATGAAACGCTCGGACACGCCATCTGGCAGGAGACGTACTACCAACCGGAGGTTCAGGAATGGCTTTTTGCGCAGAAAAAGGGCCAATAGCCGGCTATTTAATTTTTTGAAAGTTTAAAATTGTTTTATATGTTCAAATTGGACAAAAAAATAACCATCCTGGCCGGCGCGCTGTTGCCGGCAGTCTTTGCATTCCACATGGCAACCACCTCCGCCGACCACCAACCGCCGACCGGTGACGATCCGCGCATCGAAGCGTTGCTCGCCCAGATGACCCTGGAGGAGAAAATTGGCCAACTCACGCTGTTCTCCACCGACTGGGAATCCACCGGCCCCACCATTCGCAAAGATTACCAAAACGACATTCGCGCCGGGCGGTGCGGGGCGCTGTTCAACAGCCACACGGCCGCGTTTACCCGCAAACTGCAGCAGATAGCCATGGAGGAGTCGCGCCTGAAAATTCCCCTCCTCTTCGGATACGACGTCATACACGGGTACAAGACGATTTTTCCCATTCCCCTGGCGGAAGCCGCGAGCTGGGACATGGGTGCCATCGAGCAATCCGCGCGGGTCGCGGCCACCGAAGCTGCCGCCGCCGGCTTGCACTGGACCTTTGCCCCCATGGTCGATCTTTGCCGCGACCCCCGCTGGGGGCGCGTCATGGAGGGCGCCGGGGAGGACACCTGGCTCGGCTGCCGCGTGGCGGAAGCACGGGTGAAGGGATTTCAGGGAAAAGGATTCGGCAACACCGACGCCGTCATGGCCTGCGTCAAGCACTATGCGGCTTACGGGGCGCCCGTGGCCGGACGCGATTACAACACCGTGGACATGAGCGAGCGCTTTTTCCGCGAATACTACCTGCCGCCCTATGAGGCCGCCGTAAAAGCGGGCGCCGCCACGGTAATGACCGCCTTCAACGACTACGACGGCGTACCCGCGTCGGGCAACAGCCATCTGCTCACCGACATCCTGCGCACCGAGTGGGGCTTCAAAGGGTTCGTCGTCACCGATTACACCGCGATCAACGAAATGGTGGATCACCGAACCGCCGCCGACGAAAAACAGGCAGGGGAGCAGGCGCTGAGCGCTGGTGTCGATATGGACATGCAGGGCGCCGTTTTTCAGAAATTCCTCAAACAATCGCTCGATGAGGGCAAGGTGTCCATGGCCCAGATTGACGAGAGCGTGCGACGCATTCTGCGGCTCAAATTTGAACTCGGCCTTTTTGATGATCCGTACAAGTTTTGCGACGAAAACCGCGAGAAACAGGTGATCCTTGCTCCGGCGCACCGCGCCGCCGCCCGCGACGTGGCCCGCAAGTCTATCGTGCTCCTGAAAAACGACAAAAACATACTGCCCCTCGCCAAAACAGCCAGCATTGCCCTCATCGGCCCGTTGGCCGACAACAAGTCGGAACTGATCGGCGCCTGGAGCGCATCCGGCAATTTCAACGATTGCGTGAGCCTGGCCGAGGGTCTGCGTGCCGCCGGAAAAGGCAAGATCACGTTGGTGAAAGGGTGCGAGGTGATGGATCAGTCCGCCCCCAACAACTTCGCCGAAGCAGTAGACGCCGCCCGCAAAGCCGATGTGGTGGTGGTGGCCGTAGGCGAACTGGCCTGGATGAGTGGAGAAGCAGCCTGCCGTTCTCAGATCGGTCTGCCGGGTGTTCAGCAACAACTGGTCGACGCCCTGGCCGCCACCGGCAAACCCCTGGTAGTCGTGCTGATGAACGGACGCCCCCTGGCCATTCCCGAAGTGGCCGAACGCGCAGGCGCCCTGGTGGAAGCCTGGTGGCTGGGCACCGAAGCGGGCAACGCGCTGGCCGACGTGTTGTACGGCGACTACAATCCATCGGGCAAGTTGCCCATCACCTTTCCGCGTTCGGTCGGGCAAGTGCCCATTTTTTACAATGAAAAAAGCACGGGAAGGCCGTTTGATCCCAATGACAAGTACACAACCAAGTACCTCGACCTTCCGAACACGCCGCTGTTCCCGTTCGGTTTTGGGCTGAGTTACACCACCTTCGAATACAGTGATCCGGAAGTCGACCGCAAGCAATTCAAACAGGGTAATCCCGTGAGTGTGCGGGTGCGGGTGCGCAACACCGGAACACGCGCCGGGGAAGAGGTCGTTCAGCTGTACGTGCGTGATCTGGTGAGCAGCGTGACCCGTCCGGTCAAGGAGCTCCGCGGTTTTCAAAAAATCATGCTCCAACCCGGTGAGTCCAAAACGGTGACATTTGACCTGAACGACGAAACCTTCCGATTTTATCGCAGGGATATGACTTTCGGTTCCGAGCCCGGCGACTTCGACCTGATGATCGGCGGAAATTCGGCCGACCTGAAAAAAATAACCGTAACCATGACGCCGTGAGGGTCCGCTCAAACGGCAACGCGCATTTCTTCCAACATATAAAACCCATTTCGCATGAAGCGGAAACAATTACTTGTTTTGTACAGCCTGACCGCCGCCTTGCTGCTGAGCGCCGGATTACAGGCCCAACGACGGGTGAGCGGGCGGGTCACCGACCGCCTCGACGGCTCCGGGATTATCGGCGCCAGCGTCGTTGAAAAGGGCACTTCCAACGGGATCATTACCGACCTCGAAGGCGGCTATACCCTCGAAGTG
Source organism: Saprospiraceae bacterium (assembly GCA_041736625.1). GTDB lineage: Bacteria > Bacteroidota > Bacteroidia > Chitinophagales > Saprospiraceae > M3007. The sequence goes on from JBGSTG010000122.1 coordinate 35,194, forward strand.
ACCTCCGACACCGCCGTGCTGGTGGTCACCTACACCGGTTACGCCTCGGTAGAGACCCCCGTCGGAAATCGTGCAACGGTGGACATCATCCTGGGTGAAGATGAAAACCTGCTCGATCAGGTGGTGGTGGTGGGTTATGGCGTACAGAAAAAAAGCGACGTCACCGGCGCCGTCGGCACAGTCAAGGGAGAGTCCATCGACTACCTGCCCACCCCCTCGGTCGAACAGGCCCTGCAGGGCAAAATCGCCGGCGTGTACGTGAGCCCCGCCTCCGGCGAACCCGGCGCAGGCGCCGTCGTGCGCATTCGCGGAACCGGTACACTCAACAACGCCAACCCCTTGTACGTCATCGACGGCATGATCGCTTACGATGCCAACTTCGTCAACCCACAGGATGTGGAGTCCGTCGAAGTGCTGAAAGACGCCTCTGCCGCCGCTATTTACGGGTCGCGCGGCTCCAACGGGGTCATCATCATCACCACCAAAAAAGGCAAAAAGCGCGAAAATGCCGTTATCTCCCTCAGCAGCTATTACGGAACCCAGCAGATCACCAAAGAGATCGACGTGCTCAACGCCGCCGAGTTCGGCCAGGCATACAACGAGCTGGTCGGCCAGTCGTATTACCCCGACCCTTCCACCCTGGGCGAAGGCACCAACTGGCAGGACGAGATCTTCCGCTCTGCGCCCATAGGCAGCATTCAGCTCAGCGCTGACGGGGGAAGCGACCGCTACCGGTACAGCATCAGCGCCAACTACTTCAACCAGTCCGGCGTTTTGCAGTACTCCGAGTTCGAGCGGGCAACGGTCCGGCTAAACAACGACATCAACCTCAACAAATGGCTGGGCGTGGGCACCAACCTCACCTTTGCCAACACCCAACGGCAAAACGCCGCCACCGGCGCCATCGGCGGCGCTTACCGCATGCCCCCGGTGTTCACCCCCACCGACTCGGCAGGCAACTTCACGGACCCCACCTCACCCTTCGGCCTGGCCATCGGCAACCCGGCAGCCGATCTGTACTACCGCCAGGACAACTACGACAAGGCCAACCGCTTCTTCGGTTCCGTTTACGGAGACATCAAGTTTCTCCAAAACTTCACCTTCCGGTCCAATTTCGGCTTCGACCTCAACAATAGCCAGTTCAGAAATTACCTGCCCCTGTACGACGTCTCTCCCTCCCAGGTCAACATCGACGACCGGCTGAACACCGGCGTTGGCAACGACCGCCGCTGGATCTGGGAGCAGACACTCACCTACAACAAGGAGTGGACCAACCACCGCCTCACCGTGCTGGCTGGCTACACCGCTGAAGAGCGAACTCTGGAGAACCTGGGCGTGGTGCGCACCAACTTCCCGGGCACCAACGAAGAACTCCTGTACCCCACCAGCGCCAACAACGACCCTACGCAGATGGGCTCCGGCGGCATCATCGAAGAGGCCATCAAATCGGCCCTGGGGCGCGTCAACTATACCTTGATGGATCGGTACATGCTGACGGCCACCCTGCGTGTGGATGAGTCCTCCCGCTTCGCTGAAGCCAACCGGACGGGCTACTTCCCCTCCTTCGGCCTGGGCTGGCTCATGACCAACGAGCCGTTCATGCAAAACAACCAACTCTTCGAACGCCTGAAATTCCGTTTCAGCTACGGGGTACTGGGCAACCAGAACAGCATCGCCAACCAATACTATCCCAGCCTCGGCGTCATCCAGTCGGGCCTGTTCGCCGTCTTTGGTCCGGAAGAAAGCCTAAACGAAGGCGCTACCCTCACCAATTACAGTAACCCCGACCTCAAATGGGAGACGAGCAGCCAGACCGACATCGGCGTAGAATTCGGCTTGTTCAACAACCGGCTTTCCGGCGAGATCGACTGGTACAACCGCTTCACCTACGACATCATCGCCGCCGTGCCCATTCCCGATTACGTGGGCTCCGCCGGCGATCCCCTGGTGAACACCGCCGAGGTGCGCAACACCGGCTGGGACATCATGCTCAACTGGCGCCAGGCGGGCCGTTTCACCTGGTTTGTCGGTGGCAACTTCTCTCCGGTAAAAAACGAAGTGGTGAAACTCAACGACCTGCGCGCCGAAATCTTCGCCGCCTTCCTGCAGGGAGAAGCCGCCACCCACACCGTCGAGGGCCTGCCCATCGGCTCGTTCTACGGGTACAAGGTCGCCGGCGTGTTCCAAACCGCCGAAGAAGTGGCGACCCTCCCGCGCCTCGGCAACGAAGGCGTCGGCGACCTGCGCTTCCAGGACCTGAACGGCGACGGCGTGATCAACACCCTGGACCGCACCAACATCGGCAGCCCCATACCCACCCTCACCTACGGCTTCAACGCCGGGTTTGAATTCGCCGGACTGGACTTCACCGCCGATATCCTAGGCGTCAGCGGCAACGAAGTGTTCAACGCCAAAAAAACTTTCCGGTTTGCCGTGTACAACTGGGAACAATCTTCGTACGATAACCGTTGGACTCCTGACAACCCCAGCAACTCCGTACCCCGCATTACCAACGGGGGCCACAACTACCGCGTAAGCGACTACTTTGTCGAAGACGGCAGCTTTATCCGCCTGCGCAGCGTAATGCTCGGCTACACCTTGCCCCAAAGCTGGACCCAACGCGCGAAAATCAGCCGCCTCCGGGTGTATCTCAGCGCCCTGAACCTCTGGACCAACCAGCAGTACAGCGGCTACTCGCCGGAGTTCCCCAACGGCGCCAATCCGTTCGAGGCCGGCCTCGACTTCGCCGGATACCCTGTCACCAAGTCCTTCCAGGGCGGTATTGACATCACCTTCTGACCATTAAAATCGTTGAATATGCAACCGCACATTTCTTCCCTCCGCAACACCTTGCTCAGCGCGGCGCTCCTGTTGGCCGCCGGCGCCTGCCAGAAAGATTTTCTGGATCGCACCCCCCTGGGCGACGCCACCGCCGACACGTTCTTCGCCTCCGAAGAACAGGCCGTGTACGCCACCAACGCCGTTTATCAGCAGCTTCGGCAATGGGACTGCGTGTCCCTGCCCTATCTGGGCGTCACCGATATTCTCAGCGACGACGCCGACAAAGGCTCCACGCCAAATGATGCGCCTTTCCTGATCGAGATGGACAACTTTACCTTCGATCCCACCAACACCTCCATGGGCAGTGTGTGGCGCGGGTACTACATCGCCATCGCGCGGGCCAACCTGGCCCTCCAGGGTATTCCCGATGTGGACATGGACGAGAACCTGAAAAAACGCCTCATCGGCGAAAACAAGTTCCTGCGCGCTTATGCCTATTTTCTCCTCGTGCAGTGGTTTGGCGAGGTACCCATCATCACCGAAATTCTGGGCGGCGACGAGTACTACACCCAGCAGCGACAACCATTGCAGGACGTGTACGCCCAAATTGAGCGCGACCTGCTCGACGCCCTGGAGGCCCTGCCCGAAAAATCCGCCTACGGTTCGGCCGACCTCGGCCGGGCCACCAAGGGCGCGGCCAGAGGGCTGCTGGCCAAGCTCGCCATGCTCAAAAAAGACTACCCCAAAGCCGAACAGTACTGCCTGGAAATCATCAACTCCACGCAGTACAGCCTCCTGCCCAAATACAGCGACAACTTCCTGCTCACAGGTGAAAACGGCGCCGAATCCGTTTTCGAAATCACCGCCGTCGCGCTTGAGCCGGTAGACGGCGTGACGGGCCCCGGCGCCACACCCTACAACATGGTGCAGGGCGTGCGCGGCATCCCCAACCTGGGATGGGGCTTCAACCGCCCGTCGGATAACCTGGTCTCGTCTTACGAAAACGGCGACCCGCGCCGCGAAGCTACCGTGCTCTACGTAGGTGAGGTGCTGCCCGACGGCTCCGGACAGGTGCAGGACAACCCGGAGATCATCGGTGAACGGTACAACCAGAAAGCCTGGGTGCCCTCCCACCCCGGGCTGCAGGACAACGGCCCCGGCAATATCCGCGTTTTGCGGTACGCCGACGTGCTGCTGCTGGCCGCCGAAGCGCTTAACGAAAACAACAACCCCACCGAAGCGCTCAAATACCTCAATATGGTCCGTAAACGCGCCCGCGGAACGAACAACTTCATCCTGCCCGATGTGACGGTCACCGACAAGGATCAACTCCGGGAACGCATTTACAAAGAACGCCGCGTCGAGCTCGCTCTGGAACAACACCGCTGGTTTGACCTCCTGCGCTGGGGACGCGCCGCCAGCGTCATGCAGGCCGTGGGTAAAAATTTCGTTTCCGGCAAACACGAGCTGCTGCCGATCCCCCAAACCGAGATCGACCTTACCAGCGGCAATATGAAACAAAACCCGATGTATTAAAAAAATCACGGGGTAAGGGCGAAAACGTTGTGGCATACCGTTTTTTACCCTTACCCCGTCCACCCCGGGCTTCGCCCGGGGCTATTCAGGTTTGACCGCTACGCGGTCATTTTCGATTGTGCTCGTTCAGACCGGGAGCGAAGCTATTCGACATTCGAAGCTCGACCTACTCTACTACGACTTTCACCACCTGCACCCCATACGCCGTGCGCAACTCCGCCACGTACAAGCCGGACTTTGAAAACTCCACCGGCAGCATGTACACGCCAACGGCGTAGTTCGCTTTTTGCGTAACGATCAGGCGGCCGCTCATATCGGTTACCCGGACGACTGCTTCGCCGCCTGCCGGCAAGGAAAAGTGGAGGTTCGTGCGGTCACGCGTGGGGTTGGGCTGCGCAAACAGCGTAGGCATACCAGCCGCAGGGTCAACACTGGAAGTTGTTTGCCCAAAAACCAGCTGAACCGGTTTGATGAACATCTCCGGCGTGTAGGCTTCGGCCGGCAGGAGGTCCTCGTTCAAACGCAGCAAGTCACTCACCATCGCCCCACCGGTTTTCGCCCGGAAATGCAGGGTGAAGAACGCAGCGCCGGATTCCATATCGCTGCCTTCGGCCTGGGCGTACACCGCGCGCAGCTCGCCGTTTTCAACGTTGTAGGCGCCGAACTGCTCCGAACGCAACAGGCCGCCGTCGGGCGTGGTGATGCCTTCAAACGCCAGCGCATCGGTATCAAAGTTCAGTACAAACTGGAATGCGGCAACGTTGCGAAACCCTTCCACCGATACGGGCACCTCAACTGCTGCGCCGACCGCCAGCGGCCGATCCGGGCAACGCAAAACCACCGCTTCGGGGCGCATGGAGGGGTCGGCAAGTGGAGAAGCCACATCGCCGAGTTTCACGCCCGTGAAATTGACAGTGGTTGGTGTGTTGACGCCGGTCAGCACCACGTTTTCCGGAAAGCCCCAGGGGGCATTCGGATTGGGGAAGGTGTAGCTGTCGGGCACAAAACGCCAGGAGGTGTTCCAGATGTTGTTGGCGGTGGGGTTACCCAGCAGGGCCTGGGTGATGAGGCCCGCGTCGATGGTGGTGATGCTGTTGCTCTTGTTCACGTCGGCGGCGATGCGGGGGAAAGGCGCGCTGAGAGGCGCATTGCCGGAGATGTGCTGCTGGATGCGCGAGGCGTCGGCGGCAGTCACGCCGTTGAACTTGTTGATGGTTTTGGTGGGTGTGACGGTGCAGTTGGCGCTGACCGGATTCACCTGGTAATCGCCGTTGACGTCGGTCAGGTTGCTGAAATTAAATGCACCGGTGACGCTTACCAGCGCATCCTTTACCCCCAAGGTCGGAAGGGTAGACCAGGAAATATCGCCCGACACTTCGGCGCAGGCACTGAAATCGCCCGAAACCGTTATCGCCGGTGATCCCGAGTTGATCGTAAAGACGCCGCCGTTGAGGTTTTGAACCAAACCGGTGTTGGACGAGATGTTGCTGTTGCCCGATGCATTTTCTACTATGCGGCCGTCGTTGTTGAACGTACCTGCGTTGTTGATCACGTCGTTGGAGGCGATGATCAGTTCCGCCTGGCAGGGTTCGTTGTTGAAAGTTGCACCCAACTCGTTGACGATGGCGTCGCCGTTGATCAGGCCAGGACCGCCGATGACGATGCTGTCCATGTTGTGCAAGAGGCCGCCCGATTTGTTCAGGATGCCGTGAAAACCGAACTCACCGCCGTTTCCGCCGATCCGGATGCGGTTTTTATTGGTGAACGTTCCTGAGTTCTCGATGCCCGAAAGCCCAATGGTATCGGTTAGTCCGATGTCGACTAAACCTTCATTGATAAAGCTGCCTGCCTCGTTTTTGATGCCATTTCCGAAAATAAAAGATGCAGATATCGTTCCGGAAGCGGTATTGGTGAAGGTTTGGTCGCCTTCGAGCAACAAAGCATGGTTGAATACCGAATCGATTTGAATGCTGCCCGAATTCACAAAAATGCCTCCGTTGTTCTGGATGGCCTTGTCGGAGTTAGCACAGCGGAAGGTACCGGTATGCTCCAGATAGCCGGTATTGCCGATGCTGTAAGGGTTAAATCTCCGGATTTCGATGTTACCCTGAAGGATCAGGGTATCGGTGTTGGATATTATGGGATTGCTGCCACCGATATTGTTGACGAGCAAAACCGATTGAGGGCCCAGAACAGCTTTTCCCTCATTGCGCAAGAACTGGTCACCAAAGAAGTCGAAATCAAATGCAATATCAGAATACAGGTATGCGCCGGGCTTGTTGTCGAAAACCGTCGTTCCATTGGTGAACGTCGGAAAAGTGCACTTGTCCCCCAGGATCAGCGAATCCGTATTGAGAAACAAGAAAGGATTCACGGACCCGGGGTTAAGCAAAATGAAAGGCACGTTGATGTGGCAGTAACCATTGTTTTCCAACAGGCGGGTGCCACCGCCAAGGCCAAAGTTGCCTTTAAGGTGGGTGTAAACACCGTTGTTTTTTAGTTTTGCCTGGGAACCACTGAGCAGTTCAATGGCACATTCATTGATAAAAACGCCGGTTGCTTCGTTGAAGATGAGTTGTTGGTTTGAGTTGGTAGCTTTGATGAAGCATCCTTCCTCAGTGGTGAATACGGCGTGGTTTTGAATGCGCCCGCCGGCCCCAGAAAGCATAACAATCTTGCCGTTGCTGCCGAGTGTGAACTGGTTGTGGTTGACGAGGCCGAAAACGCTATTGTCGTAACCGGAAATATGAAGGGAGTCCTGTATATCAACGATTCCGGTAACGGTATTGAGCAAGACGCCATTGTCTCCGGCGAAATTTTGCATCACCAGATCACCGTAGGAAAGCAAGTTGCCGTCATTCGTGATAAACCGCTTGTTATAGGAGCCGCCTTTCATAAAAGCGCCTGCAGCGTTCAGTATGGTGGCATTTTGCCGGTTCCAGATGCCTTCATCCCCATTTACTATGTCGCCGCCATTGAAATTTGTCGTGCCGTAGTTGGCAAACAGACCCGAATTGTCTAAACGACGGCCTTTCCCAGACTCTATCGTGAAGGTCGCACCGGCTCTGTTGGTGATGGTATCCCGGTTGATCAGGGCTTCACCGCCAGCTGCACCGGAGATGGTAAATGTGCCGTAATTATCGATCTTGCTGTAATTGTCCACCCGCGTGTCTACACCTCCCTCAATTGAAAAATTACCTGCCGAGTTGATTACTTCGGCACCGGCCCGGTTGATCAGATTCTTGCCACCACTGGCGCCGCCGATGGTAAACGCAGCTCCGTTTTTGATGCTGCCGTAGTTGTCCACGCGTATGGCGTTGCCGAATTGCACCTTGAACGTTCCGCCGTTGTTGTTGATGGTTGCGTTGGCGTAGTTGATCAGACCGATATCCAGCCCCCCGTCGACGGAAAAGGTTCCCGTGTTGGTCACCGTACCCGCATTTTTGAGCCGGCTGCCGGTGCCTTCAACGATCTGGAGGCTGCCGGAGTTGTTGATCGTCGCCCCGGTCTGGTTCACGATGCCGTCCCGGAAGGCCGAGTCCACTTTCAGGGTGCCTTCATTGGTCAGCATCCCGGCGTTGGTTACACCGTCTGTGGCGCTGGCGTTCACCAGCAGATTTCCGGTGGACTTCACGGTGAGCGAGGCGCCCGCCGCGAGGGAGATGGAGCGCGCGTGGGCCATGGCGGTCACCTCCGGATACCGGCCATTGCCGACTACCGGTATGACCACATCGTCGCCGGAAAGACTCCCCGATGTCGGGATGGTGTTAGGCGACCAGTTGCCCGCCGTGTGCCAGTCGGTGCTGACGGCGCCCGTCCAGATGATGGTGCCCAGGAGAACTGCCGGCGTTTCCGCATGGACAGGATTGTCGTTGTGCGTGGGCCTAGAAGGCGCTTCAAGCGCAAATGCCGCCTGTGTGGTCACTAAAAAAAGCGTCAGGCTGTACAGCAAGGCAGGCGACACAAGGCGATTAAGCAGATTTTTCATGGAACTAGGAATTGATTTTATTTAGCAGTTGAGGAATGGGCAATTCGGCAGGCTGAAGCGTTGCGTCTCGCTGGGGTGCATTGGTTTCCTGGTGCGTGGTTTTGTGCCAATGCAAAGGAGACCGGAAATATTCTGCATACGCTTTGAACCCGGCGCCAATATGAAGAAACAAATAGGCGAACGAGTCGAAAAAAGCCTTCGTCCATCCGACGTGAATACCCAGGCGCGTGTACGTCTGTTTGTTGATCAGGGTCGAAATGATCAGGTTTGCTACCAGCAAAGACCACAAGCCGATGCTGAGAACGAACTGCCAGTGATGGGGCAATCTTCCGGATAAAAAAAACAAAGGTATAAACAAATTGAAAAACGGAACCAGACTCGAGCAGGTCATCGGCAGCCAGAAATTGACCCAGCTGTCCGCGCTGAAATGGCGCAAACGCAATGTACGGGTGAAATGCACCAATTGGGTAATGAACAATCCCTTGTTCCAGCGGGTGCGCTGGTTGGTCCATTCGCGCATGTTTTCAGGGCAAGTCTCGGTCGTCTCGCTGTCCAGCATTCGGAATCGAACGCCGTTTTCCACCAGCCGCACGGTCAGATCGGCGTCTTCCGTTACGTTGAAAGGATCCCAGGCGCCGGCCTGTTCGAGCGCCTGGCGGCAGATAAAAAACGAATTGCCGCCCAGACCGAACGGAAGCCCGGATGCCGACAAGCGCTGCAAATGCCGTTCGTACCACTCGTAATACTCCCCCGCAAAGTTGCGGGTAATCCAGTTGCGGTCTTTGTTGGAAATGGCGATTCGGGATTGTAAGCACAACCTGCCGTCGGACCCCGACAGCGCCACGGCCGCTTTTTGCAACTGCTCCGGTTCCGGCCGGCTCTCGGCGTCGTAAATCGTCACATAGTCGCCCTTTGCCTTTCGTAGAGCGTGGAGCAACGCCCGCCCTTTGGTAAACGGCGGACTTTCCGGAATCCATACCGTTTCTGCATAGGCAGGCAGATCAATCTGCGCCAGCGTTGCCTGCGTCAAACGATCCGTCTCCTCCACCACAATCAACACTTGTTTTAAATGTTCGGGGTACGCCAGGTCTTCCACCGCCCGTATGGTTCCGCAAACAACCTCCCCTTCGCGTTTCAGGGGTATGATGATGGAAAACATCGGCCAATCGGACTGAGAGGAGGCGGGCAAAGGGGTCTTGCACCCACCGACGCGCCCGATGTTGTTGCTGATCCGAAAGCTAATCAAAGTCAGGTAGTTCAACAGTCCAATAAAAAACAAGGGCAACCCAACGGTCATCGGGAACCAGATGGCGGCAACCATTACTCCGGCAACCAGCGCCAGCAAAACCATCCGGAACGCCGGTCTGATCTTGAGCCACGCTGATTTTTGGCGAAGTAATGCTGCCTGTTTTTTTGCCAGCGGGTCGAGTTCCGGAACATTAATGGGCATGCGCTAACAATTCGGGCGATTCTTTGCTCAAAGGTAATTTTTTTTATTTATTACCTTTTTCCCCCCGGATTTCATCCGGGGCTATTCAGGTTTGACCGCTAAGCGGTCATTTGTGGGGCATGCCTTTTTAAACTTATTTGGCAATCGACATTCCCTCTATTCTACTACTATTTTCACCACCTGCACCCCATACGCCGTGCGCAACTCCGCCACGTACAGGCCGGGTTGGGCAAATTCCACCGCAAATACGTAAGCGCCGGGCTGGTAAAATGCATGGCGTTCTGTCACCAAACGCCCGCTCACGTCGAACACCCGCAACGCTGCCTCCCCCGCTGCCGGCAAGATAAAGTGCAGGTTAGTACGGTCGTGCGCCGGGTTGGGCTGTGCCGTGAGGGTTGGTGTCAGATCGACCGGGAGGTTGCCCGTCGCAGACGATTGCGTCAACACCAACTGGATCGGCCGGATGTCGATCTCCGGCGTGTAGGCCTCGGCCGGCATCAGGTCTTCGATGAGTGAAACGGCCTCGCTGAGCAGCCCACCGCTTTTCTTAACCGCAAAATGAACGGTGAAAAACGATGCTCCCTCTTCAATATCCTTTCCATCCGCCCGCGCATACGCCGCGCGAAGCTCGCCCCAATCCGCAAAATAAGCGCCGAAATCGTCCGGCCCCAACAACCCGCCTCCCGGCATGGTTACGCCATCGAGGGCCAGCCGGGACGTGTCAAAATGCACCACAAACTGAAATGCCGCGATGTTCTTGTACCCTTCCACACGCAAGGGCACGGCAATCGTTTCACCGGATACCAGCGGTTGATCCTGGCCGCGCAGCACCACCACTTCCGTACGCATGGCGGGGTTGGCGTAAGGAGAAGCTACATCGCCGAGTTTGACGCCGGTAAAGTCCTTTCCGGTGATCTGCGCGCCGGCGGTCACCCCGGTGACCAAAATATTTTCCGGAAAGTTCCAGGGGGCGTTAGGGTTGGGAAACACATAGTCGGCATCCACAAAACGCCAGGAAACGGTCCACTGTGCGTTGGCCGCAGGTGATCCGAGCAGGGCCTGGGTGATGATGCCCGCATCGGAGGTGTTGATGCTGTTGCTCTTGTTCACGTCGGCAGCAATCCGCGGGAAAGGTGACCCAAGCAGGGGCCCATTTCCGGAGATGTGCTGCTGGATACGCGTCACATCGGCCATCGTTACGCCGTTGAATTTATTGATGTTCTTCACCGGCGTGATCGTGATGTTACCCAAACCAATAGGCACAATGGTGAAATTGCCGCTCACATCCGTTACGGCAGATCCGGTGCCACCCCCTGTGGCCGTCACCACAGCGTCCTTCACGCCGGAGGTCCCGTTTAAACTCCACACGATATTCCCGGAAAGTCGGGTGCACGAAGCTACCGTCACGTTAAAGGAACAATCACTGGTATTGTTCGCACCATCGGTAGCGGTATACGTCACCGTCGTGATGCCTTCTTCGAACGTTTCGCCAGATGCCTGACCGTTTCCGCTGCCGGTGGTTACGCCGGTCAATACATACGCAATGGTAACGGAGGAACAATCGTCGGAAACGGTGGCATCAATGTTCATGACGTCGGCCGTACACACCCCGGGGTCGGGCGGCAGAGAGGCCGTGTTCGCCGGACAGGTTATGGTCGGCGGCTCCACGTCGTTCACCTGAACAAATGTGGTACCCGTGGTGCTACACCCCTGGTTGTCGGTGACACTCACCGTGTACGTGCCTTCCGTAGTGGGCGTCCGGGTAAAAGGCGGGGGACTTTGAACAGCCGACATGTAATTGTTGGGGCCCGACCATGAAAACTGCGTGTACACGCCCGAACCACCGGTGGGCGCACAGGTGAGCGTCACGTCGGGATCGGCACAGGTGCCGATGTTCGACGCGTTGGCCATAAGCTGGCTGATTTCCACGTTTACCGTTGCCGCACTTTTGCACCCGTCCTGGTCAGTGACCGTAACGGAATAGACGCCGGCATCTGCGGCCATAGCCGCAAACCCGGGCGGGTTTTGCACATTTGCCGTAAAACCATCGGGCCCCGACCACTCAAAAGACGTGTAGGGAGGGGCGCCATCGGAGGGCGAAGAGGTCAACTGAAGGATCGATCCCTGGCACAACGGAGCGTTCGAAGATGCCGTGATGGACGGAGAGGTGCCGGAAGAAACAGACAAGGTAGTCGTAGCGGTAGCCGTGCAACCGGCGTCGTCGGTTACGGTTACCTGATAAACACCCGAGTTGATCAACCAGGCCTGGAAGCCGGGCGGATTTTGGCCGCTCGACATATACCCGTCGGGGCCGCTCCAGTCATATCCGCTGAAAATGCCCGATCCCCCCGTGGCCTGTACCGACAGGGAGACCGTAGCCCCCTGGCACAACGGGCCATTGTTGGAAGCCGTAGCGGTGGGCTTGGGTTTGATGCTCACGTTGGTGGTGGCAACAGCCGTGCAGCCCCGGTTGTCCGTCACGATGACCTGGTACGTGCCGCCGGAAGCCGTCGTGGTGGTAAAACCGGCCGGGTCTTCCACGCTTGCCACGTAATTATCCGGACCGCTCCAACTGAACAGGGAGAATACACCCGAGCCTCCCGAAGGCGTGGAGGACAGCGTCAGCTGGGCTTGGGCGCAAACAGGTCCATTGCTCTGCGCGGTGATCGACGGCACCGGATAAATCGTTATAGACGTGTTGGCCGTTGCCGAACAACCGGCATTGTCGATTACCGTTACGTTATACATTCCGCTCGCCCCGGGAATGGCCGGTATCGGCGCAGGGTCTTCGGTGGTGGCGGAAAATCCATTGGGGCCCGACCAGGTAAACGTCGGGTAGGGGGCCGTACCGCCCGACGGCGTGGAACCCAGTGTAAGGTTTCCGCCTTCGCAAGTGGGGCCGATGGCCATGGCCGTGAGGGTTGGGTTGCCGGTAATGGACATGTTCACCGTTCCGCTAGCTGAGCAGCCGGCGTCGTCCGTCACCACCACCGTATAAAGACCAGAATTGATCACATCACCGGCAAATGACGCTGGATCTTCCACATTGTCGGTAAAACCGTTCGGGCCCGTCCAGGCAAAGGACGAGTAGGTACCCGAACCACCCGCCGGCGTGGCGCCCAACACGACGGTAGCCCCGGCACACAACGGCCCGTTTCCGGTGGCGGTAATGGTCGGCAAGGGGTTAACCAACACCGTTACCGTGTCAGAGGCCGTGCATCCCTGGTTGTCGGTAACCGTGACGATGTACGCCCCCGAAGCGGCTACAGTAGAGACAAAAGGAAACGGGTTTCGCTGAGCCGCCGTGAAGTTGTTCGGGCCCGACCACCGATACTGCGAATAGGTGCCGGAGCCGCCCGAGGCTGTAGAACCCAGGGAAATGTTTTGCCCTGCACACACCGGACTGGAGCCGGTGGCCACAATGGACGGGGCGTTGTTCGGGGACACGCTGATCGAAACCGTTGCCGAAGCCGTACAGCCCCCGTCGTCGGTGACTTCTACCGTGTACATACCAGTCGATGCCGATGTGGCGGTAAATGCCGCCGGATTTTGATCGGTAGACGTAAACCCGTCCGGCCCTATCCACGAAAAGGCGGTATAAACGCCGGTGCCACCCATCGGACTGGAAGAAAGCGCAATATTAGTACCCTGGCAAACCAGACCGGTATTTCCCAAAGCGGTAATGGTCGGTGCAATGCTCAGGGTTACCGACAACACCGCAGAGCAGGCTGCTGCGTCGGTAACCGTTACCGAGTACATGCCGGCATTGGTAACCGTTATCGAAGCGGTCGTTTCCGCAGTGCTCCATAGATAGGTGTCGCCGCCGGTGGCTTCCAAAACTGCCGAGCCGCCGGAAATACACTGCCCACCGCCGCCGGTCACCTGCGGATTGAACGGCCCGTCCGTATCCGCGGTTACCGTTACGACCAGGTTGATATCATCGGTGAGGTTGAGCTGATTGGTCACCCGGATGGTCACTTCATAATCGTTGTTCATATCGGCATCCGCCGGATTGTCGAAGTCGGGCGTAAAATTGAACCAGGACAGCACCCCGGTCACCGGGTCAATCGAAAACTTGTCGTCGTCGTTGCCGCCTTCAATTGAATAGCTCAACCCGCTGCCTTCTGCATCGTTCGGGTCCAGCGTCTGGGTGTCGTACACCTCGTAACAGGCGTTTTCCTCGAAGGTAGCCGTCGGCAAAGAGGTAATGGCCGGGTTGTTGTTGTCCTCTATGCTGAACGTAGCCGTTGTGGTATCGCGGCGGAGCAGCGGATAGTCGCAGTCCCACACAATGAAATCAATCGGAAAAATTCCGCGCCAGGTCGAGTCAACGATCTGTATCTCCACCTCGCCATTGGCGGTGAGCACAGGCACCAGGGGCGACAGTTGGACGGGATATGGCGCGGCTACTGTACCGAGCGAGCCGCCAGCACTGAAAGTCAGCGTCGTATTTTTTTCGTATAAAAACTGTTCCGCAGCATGGTAGAACTGGAAACTGATCGCCCCGGAAGCGACATTTTGCAGTTCGAGGGTGTAATACACATCGGGCGAGGTGCCTGTCGGGGTGGCCGTGGCGGCCAGCACGCCGTTGACATAGGCGGCCAGCCGGGCGCCCGCGCCGGCCAGCGGCAGGTCGACAAACAGGGGCCGGGCGGTGATGGTCATTACCTGGGGCGCCGGAGCCACTGCCGGCCAGTTGGGGTCGGATGCTGCGCCGGTGAACGGGAAAACGACCAGATCAAACGCCCGGCATGGGCCGGCAAAGGTCAGGTAGTCGTCCAAATCGAAAGGCGTAAAAGCCGAACCGCCAAAAATGGCCTGCGAGGGGACCGTTTGCCAGGAGGGCGGACCGTAATCGGGCAGCACCGTAAACGACGCGTAGAACGTATCGGCCAGTTGCCCGGGGGTATTTTCCTTGACAATGATCCGAACCGTGTCCGTTCCGGTCCACGCCGGTGATACCGGTTCGACGATCAGGGTGTCGTTTACAATCACGGCCGTCAGGTTCGGACCTGCCAGCGCGCTCCACATCACCGGATCCCCGTCTACACTCAACAGCCGGCCGTTCAAATCCAGCGGTTCAAACGGGATGGTTTGCAGGGTCGTATCCGCCAGAATAGGGAGAATTTCAGGCGGAAAATCAAGGGTTGGGTCTATGTTGAGCCAGTAAGGCTGCATAAAAGAACCAATAATGCCATAATTGACGAATACAACCGTGTCCACAATGGCGTAAACCTCATCGTCGGGTGCGTAATAGGCGCGAAAGCGCAGATTTTCACCGGTATACTCGTTGGAATACACCGTAGTGAAAAAATACATCTCTCCCCCGATGTCGATCGGCGTGGCCACACCGCGAAGTTCGCTGCCCACAAATACCCCGATCAGGTTGCCCGGATCGTTCGTAGGACTATTTTGGTACTCAAGACGAATCACCAGGTCCATTCTGAATTGGTAATCGGCGGCGTCAACATCCCACGTAGGAGGCGCGATTATTGGGCCGGTCGGCGCATTTTTGCCTGCCAGCGTCAAGGAAGCCAGCAGACAAGAAGCCAGCATAACACGGCACAGCGTTAGCCTGAATGTAGAGAGCAAATTCATGGCAATCATTGGATAATATTTGTTCGCGTATTATCTGGCCGGAATCTGAAGGCAAATCGCAAGATGTGCCAACAAATTCCGGCATCAGACCAATTGTTTTTATCTACGGTGTCTGCTGCAACACCACCTTACGACTCATACTGCCCGTTTCCGTCAGCAAACGCACCACGTATACCCCCGACGGCAGCCAGGTGCCCGTGTCCGTGCGTCCGTTCCAGCGGGCCACATTCAACCCGCTCACCGCCCGCATCGGGCGGCGCACCACTTCCCGG
>JBGSTG010000123.1:0-6436 GCA_041736625.1 Saprospiraceae bacterium
CGCCAGTTCGGCGCGTATGAGGCGGTTTTCGAAGAATTTATTGTCGAACGTCGGGTCAAGGATGAGCTTGTTCTCGTAGCAGGTCACGCTGATGTCGATCAGCTGATCGGTGGTGGCGTCGTAAAGCCCCACGTTGTTCAGTTGCGTCTGGTCGGCCGGAATCAGCCGGTCGCAGTTGATCTCCTGGTTAAAGGTGAAGGAGATTTCATCGCCCACGTGGTACACCCCGTCGGTTGGCTCCGGAACACCCAGGATGCTCGGCGGCTCCCGGTCTATGCGGCCTTTGATGATGTCTGAAAATCCGGGCTTGTCGCTGGCGTCGCCGGTGCACACCGCCCAGGCGTGGATCTCGTATTCACCGTCGCCCAGGCCGGCGGTCTCCCATTCAAATTGCGAGAATGACGGTCCCAGAACTGGGGTACCGGGAGGTAAAGAGCTAAAGCCGGACCAATTGGGGTTGTAACGTTCAAAAATACCGTTTGAAGTCGGCAAATTAATCCAGGCGCCATCGCCGTCGGAGCGGCGGTACTGGACGCGTACCAATTGAAAATCAGGAGAACTCAGGTCATAACCGGAGGCTGTGATACGGCGCAGGGTACCTGGCTGCAAGGGATCATTGTTGAGCACGACCCAGTTTTGTTCCGGCACATTAATATCCACCTCACTGCAAGGGCGGATGAAGTCAACCCCCAGGTATATCGGCGAGAAAAAAGTTGGCTCATCGGGATTGCCCAATAGTGGCAACGAAAGTGCAAAGTTTCGCTCCATTTCACATTCTGAAACAAGACCAACCAAAAGGTTGTCGTATTCATAAGCGGTAGGACCGCGCTCAATGGTAAGGGTGATCGGCGTAGAAGTGTTGTACGGGACGATGTACTTAATCGTGTTATTGTTCAAAAATTGCCCGTTTAACCGGATGATTGCGCCGTCGGGGTTATTCGATGCCACAGCCGTAAACCCATAGGTCCAGTCTTCGTTTGTAGCGCTCAAGTTGCCCAGATTCAACTGGAACACGGCCGGTTCATGCGCAGGAACGTTGATGGCTTTGAAGGGCGTTCCGGGCGCCAGCGCCAGGTTGGGGCCTTCCCGGTTGGCTGTTCCCGGTTCCCAGGGACAAGAGGACTGGCCGGCTTTGAGGCGAAAGACTGGCGTGAGATAAACGGAGTCTTTGGCGACATCTACGGTAAACGCGTCCCCAGGATCATCATCCTTGAGCGTATAGCCAATTTCAAGCGCATTTTCTGTGCCGTCGCCCCCTGCCTCAACGGTATTGCTGGTTTTGTTAATTAATTTGATTTCCCCTTCAAAACCAACCTTTTTGATTTCAAAGCCATAACCCGTTCCGATGGAAAACTCAGAATTGACGTAGTTCTCAATCGAATTCTTGTCGGTGGTATCGCTTTTCTCCTTATACTCATAAACGGCGCCGGCGTCAAACGAAATATTTCGTATAAAAGCGGCGCTGTCCTTCAGCATTTTATTGCGTTCCAGAATGTTTTCCCAACGATCTATGGACTCCAGGTACCGGGCTACGTCAGACGAGTCGGCATCCGGGTTTGCGGCCAGGTTGCCCAGGTAACGCAACAGGTTGTTGCGAATATGGAATTCGGAATACACAAACGTGGTAGCGAAGGTATCCGGTTCAATGTTCAGTACTTGTTCGACGGTAACCGTACAGGTATCGTAGGAAACCTTGTCCGCAAAGCCGAAGATCAGGTTCAGCGCTTCACCCACGAACACATCACCTCCGCGTTCTCCCCCAACGATCAACTGATTGTCATCTGTGGATATCTTGGTGCTGAAGCTGACGCAAGTCTCGAATGAATTGTCCGACACTCGCTTGTAGGTCAGCGAGGCATCGGTATTCAACCGAACTTTCGGTTCAATCTCCTCGATAATGCCAACACCAAGAGGAGCAAGAACCAACGTTATCTTGGGCCCGGTTGACACTTTCAGGGTATTCGCCACGCCTACCTCATTCTCACTTTTAATGACCGTAGTTTTGCATATTTTTTGGTCTTTCTCCAAATAGGCGGAACTGCCGTCGCCCGGTGGATCGCGCAGGATAATGGTCGGCATTTCCGGCATCATGGAAGTAAAGGTGTTCTCCTTGCTTCGGATACCGGTGATGATTGCCTCCTTGACCAGGCTCCCCGAGCGACCTGCCACAGAAGTGCCGATGATCTGCAGCGTCTTGATAAACGGGGGCGAAGGGTTCGGATCGCCCACCACGAACCGGTAGCGCAGCAGTCCGCCGGACATGGAAGTATCCTTCACCTCATCTGCAAAGCCGTTTAAGATGTTGAAATCTGCCGTATCCAAGGTGCATATACCATCATCAACCAACACATTTCCGGTGGTATAAATCGGCACATAACGTTCGATCAAATTGATGTCCAATTGTACCGGTTCCGTCTGATTTAGCACAATGGTTGCCGGGCTGCAACCGGGCAAGGTATCCAGTCCGGAGGCAATGAGTACCTCCGGAGGCGCCACATAAATAAAATTGATGACCGTATCGTTTTTGGCCAGATTCACTGTTGACCCACCGGCCACCTCGAAAAAAGTCTTGTATTTCGCATCGGAATGCTCCTGTACGACAACCGTCATGCTTTCCAATGGAGGGAGCTCGAGAAATTCGTACTCACCAGACTGTGTATTTCTGTCCAGTTGTATAAACCGCTCGAGGCATCCGTCTGTCGACGCCACCTTGATTATGCAAAAAGCGAGGGTGTCAATGATGGATTTGTTGCACCCCTCCTTGCTGCCACCGGCAACGATTCCGGACACCTTCCGGGTCGTAATATCGTTAAATAAGATACCGGCAATCGGGTTCACCACATTGGAAACTTCCCAGGAAGCAGGGATAAAAACGTGGTCCTCAAAAACCGGCGTCAGAATAGCCGATGCACCCGGGTCGAAATCAATGATAAATTTGCCCGTTGAATCGGTGAAGATAACCGGATTATACGACGCGCCGTTGACCAGAATCTCTACATTGGGTGCAAAACAGTCCGTGTTCTTGTAGCGTACAAACCCGGACACCGGAATAGTTGAACGGTCGATGAAATCCACCTGGTCCACTGAGGTAACGCTGGGGTTGAGTGTCACCTGACGCGTAGCGGGTGTAAATATATGTGGTGTAGTGAGTTGCCGGGCGGTAAAAGACGACCATTCTGCACCGTTGTTGGTGCCGAATGGCAATAATACCGAACCGCTGTTGTTCAAGCGGTTGCCGTTGCCTTCATCAAAACTGAAATAAACGCGCAAACCGGCGGCCTGCATGTCGCGTGCGTTTTGGACGTGGTCCTGAATGCCGGCCAGGCTCAACGTCGTATCGTACAGGGCAATTTCGTCGATAAGGCCGCCATAAAAATCCGTCTGCACCATACCACTGGGGCGAGCGCCAACCATCCAGACCTCTGTGGTGTCCGACCAGTTGCCGGTGATACCGCTAAACGTATGGCTACCCAAAGATACACCGTCTTTATAAGCGGTCACTACTTGATCCGTGCTCACACTGTCTATCGTAAACGCCAGGTGACAATACCCGACACCCAGATTTCCAAACTTGTGCTCCTGTCCATTGAGGTAAAACCACAACTCGTTGTCCAGCCCGTTTGCCTTAATCAGCAAGCGAAAATCATTGCCAGACCAGCGTTTGGACAACAGGCACTGCGTTCCATCCGGCCCGGCAGTGTTCACCCACATTTCCAGGGTGGCTTTGGGCGTCAGGGAAAAGTCGGGTAACGTCGCAAAGTCCTGTTCTCCCCGAACAAATTTCAGCGAACGATACCTGTAAAAGTCTTTCATCGGTTCGGCCAGAAAGGTCGTACCTGTGCCATAGCTGGCCGATTCGATGCGGTAGTATCCGTCCTGATTGGTTTTTCCCATGGTGCGCACGTACGGCCGGTCCAGCTTGAAGGTGGCGCCGCAGAAGTATAATTTATTTCGGCGCAGCACATCGAAGGAGCCGGTTCCGCGTTCTTCATCCATTTTCCAGTAGTACGCCAAGTCGGGCGTCTGGGAAGAAGCCGTACCCATCATCACCTCGCCCAGGTCGAATTCGTCCAGCCGGCGGTGATAAATCCGCAATTCGTCCAGGCAACCTGCCCAGTTGCCGGGGGCCAGGGTGCGTTCGCCGAGCCGCACTTCTTCCGCCGAGGTGACCGGTGGCATAGGACCTATGGCAACCAGGACACCATTGAGGTACAAGCGGCCCTGGTTGGCCTCATCTACCGTAAGGGCAACTTGATGCCAGTCGTTTTTGGTGCTGTCGGGAAACTGAGCAGACAGAAAGGCCGTTCCGTTTGCCGTTTGCACAATGTCAACGCCTTCATGTCCGGAGTTGCTGACAAACGGACGCACGATAAGCGGGAAGGGGTGCAGGCTAAGAATGCCCGCATTCGCGCCCGCACTGTCGGTCCTAACCCAAAAGGTGATCGACCATTCGCCGGGGGAAGCGGGCAGCAAGTTCCCTGCCGTGCCGGTGTCGGCCTGCGCAAATGCACCATCGTTGGGGCCAAATTGGGCAGAAAAGCCTTGCAGGGGCGTCAACGCAACAAATGCATCCGGGACTGGACGGCCACTGGACGTCTGTATCCAGCCGGTAACGACGCCATTGGGGGTTTGAAAACCCACTGCCTTTCCGGTTGATCCCTCGCCGTAAAAGTTGATGGCGCTTACCTCATAGTTGTACGCACGGCCGGCAATGACGTTGAAATCGTTGTAGTTCCGGGTGTTTTTATCGACAAGGGCGAGAAATACACCGTCGCGATACAGCTTGTAACCGTCTGTTGCCTGGGCGCCAAGCGGGTTGACATCCCAGGAAACCTGAATGCGGTCAAGCAGATCACCCTGCGTGGCGATAACGATTGGCGGTAACGGCGGCACCAGAAACCGTGCCCAATAGCCGGATTGCAGTACATTGCTGGGCGAGACGGAGTTGCCCACCGACGGCTGGCCCAAGGAAAAGCTGGATCGGTTGCGTATGGAGAAAGCATCCACCGCACTACCGTAATTTAAAAATACGTCGCCTTGTGTAATGGGCTGGTCGACGTTGTTGCACATAGGATCATCCTGCTGTGCCCTGATGGTATATGGCAGAACACTGCTCACGAGCAGTGCCACGCACCAATAGATATGCTTCTGCATGATTCATTGACGATTTAAGTTGATGAAATTTGGTTTCTTTCTCGTCAATTGATCCGTATATATATCCAGAGGTTCAGGTTTTTCGGACGGGTTTCATCGCCGCCTCTGGGGTAAATATCATGTTGGTGATCTCCGGCAGGCTTGGTAAAAATATTCGGAAGGTCACCGGAGCCATCCGCCCCGTTGGAGCCGTTAGTTTCAAAACCACGGACACCTATAGGGTGAGTATGTTCACCAGTGGTTTCCATGTCGTGATCATGGCTCTCAAATTCATCCTGCTGCAGCGTTGCAATTGCAGTAGCAGAAGTCCGCCCCGGGTCGTTATCTGCCCCTCCGGAAAATTCCTGTGAACGCAGGAACAAACCACCCGCATCGGGTACATTCGCCCAGCCCGTGATTGTCGCCAGCTGTGAGCCGCTGATGGCGCGTCCGTCCATCGGAACCCAGCAGTCACCGTTTTCAGCGGCAAATTGGGTTGGGTTCAAAACCGAGTACTTGACGTCTCCTACAGCACCCGAACACACCACTTTTTGTGCAAAGGCCACCGAAAAGGCGTATGGCGAATAAGAGAGTTCCGTTCGTGGAATCAGTTCGTAGTTGTTCACCGTAACGCCCAGATAGAGCGTCTGGCTGAAGTTGGCCGGCACCAGCGGGGTCACGCTGCCCAGATAGTGGCTGTAGATACTGCCTACTACTTCTACCGGAGCCGTCTCCTGCCAAAGGGCGGAACCTCCGGTCTCTGTGGTATACAATTTGAACGTCACGTTGTACGTGCCGTCGGCAACGGATGTGCCGTTCGCAGCGCGAAGCGTGCCCTGGATACTGATCTTGGGACTTTGCGCGCTGGCAGGTGTTGAAAAGGCCAAAGCAATGGTAATCAAAGCCGCAGCCTTGAAAAACAGCGGAGCATTCAGGTAGAAAAACTTTTTCATGAGATAAAAGAGTTTAAAAAAAGACGTTCAACTGCGCTGTACTCCGAAAATTGGCCGGACGCGCAAAAATTTGTACGAAAGTAGAAAATTAAGTCTTTCAACTAGACATAGTTGAAAAATTAATTTTAAAATGTTTATTTAAGGGCAACTTTTGTTTTAAACAAAAGTTGCCCTTAACTGCCTACGGTGTCTGCTGCAACACCACCTTGCGACTCATACTGCCCGTTTCCGTCAGCAAACGCACCACGTATACCCCCGACGGCAGCCAGGTGCCCGTGTCCGTGCGTCCGTTCCAGCGGGCCACATTCAACCCGCTCACCGCCCGCATCGGGCGGCGCACCACTTCCCGG
>JBGSTG010000140.1:0-63429 GCA_041736625.1 Saprospiraceae bacterium
GGATTTCGCTTTTTGCGAAATCCTGGGAGGGGGGATTTTTTTTAATCTGTCAGGTCAGTTCGCGCCCGCCGCATCCCCCCCCCCAGGATTTCGCTTTTTGCGAAATCCTGGGAGGGGGGATTTTTTTTAATCTGTCAGGTCTGCCACCAGTTTGCCCGAAGCCACCGGCCTGCCCGCGCCGTCGTGTATCCGGAAGTAATACATTCCCGGTTTTAGTCCGGATGTTTCCACCTGAAAAGGATTGGTCTGGAAAGGGCGCTTCATTACCTGACGGCCAGCGGCGTCCGACAAAATGAATATGCCGCTTTGCAGGTGTTGTGTGGCAATGGTTATCCATGCAGCATCTGTTGCCGGGTTTGGCCAGACGTGTACTGCTGCAGATCCGGCATTGGGTTCCAGGATACGAACGGAAAGATATTGTTCGCCAAACGTGTGCAGGGTGGTATTGGTGATCACCGGATCATTGAAGTCAAAGTAAATGCCGGCATTGTTCCGGACGGAAGTGTTGTTTGGCAGTCCATCCACCGGATCAATGTGAAAGCGCACAAAACCATGGGATGCAGGCTCATTCACATTGCTGTCGGGCAGCATGATATTGGGAAATAAAAACGACACAACGCCCGGTTCGGAAATATGATAGTCGTACGGATGGCTCGAAGCACCCGGGCGGAAGGTAGCGAGGTCCAGCAGCGCAGATAAGGTATCCCGGATCATCACAGTGAAAGCCGTATCGGTACCCGTATTTTGAAACCGGATGGTATACTCAATTCGCTGATCGCGTGGCACCCAGTGCTGATCCGAAACGCCGATGGGAACACCTTGTTTGTCGTTGGGATCATAAGCACCGATGTTATCCATGCAGTCGGTATCGAACCATTCCACCTCGTCAAACAGCGAAAACTGGTTGATAAAGCCCAAACTGACCGTACCGTTGCTGTCGGCTCCACATGCTTCTACAAACGCGCCGGTCAGGGAGCCATACGGATTGTCGGGCGTTTGACCCACTTCGATCCTCCAGGTACTGCCGTTTGCAGGAATGGCAATCATTTGGGATTCGCCGCTGTCGAGTTGAATCGCGCCGTTCTGGATCATCTGGATCATAATGTCTTCAATAATCACATATGATACAGGTTCGGCCATATCGCTGCCTAAGTTCACGATGTTGAACATTACCTGGTCATTGTCACAGTCGGCCGTTACCTGTAACTGAGATCCATCCCATCCGAGCGGGATCTCGCACGGGTAATGGGGATTAATCTCCACATCGATGCAGTGGGTAAGACCCCAGGGCGCATCGCAGTCCAGGGTAAACGACACGGTAAAAGCGCCGGACTGGGTGGGTCCAACGTCGCCCACCGGGAAAACAAGGGTGTCGCCATGCATGGCACTCCACGGGATGGAGCTACCGGTCACCGTAAAAAACGGGTCGAGTACAACGGTCACGGTTGCGTCGAACAACGTGCTGGTACCCGTGTTGCTATACACAATATTGTACTGATTGGTGAAGCAGCGGCGCAAAAAGGCTGTGCCAGCGCTCACTTCCGGCAGGGCACAGGACACTTGAGCGTCAGCAACAAAATGGTGTTCCTGAACATCATTCGCCGCAAGGGTGATACCTGAAACGGTGTCTATGCAAAACGCCCACAAGGTGTTTGACCGCACGGCTATGAGTGTGTAGGTGCCAGGAGGAAGGGACATTGAATAATGCCCTTGTGCATTGGTTAAGGCTGCTCGTATGGTTCCATTTCCATCTATGGCTTTTATCAGCCACTTGTTCAGCGGAAAGTCGGTTGAATCTTTCAAACAGTCGCCATTGCCGTCTTGTACAATCTCGCCAACCAAAATACCCGTGCTGGAGGAGCTGAAAAATTCGGCTGAATTGTTCAAGTCACCATTCTTGTAAGCAACGAAGTTGTTGTTGGGGTTCAGACCCGAAACAGAATCCAGCACGATGGATGCCGCCAGATTTACCTGCGGGTCACCCAATGGATTAATGGGGTTTGGGGTAAACCCTTCCTGGAAGAACATCCAGGAAATACTATCCGGGAAGTGCTGCTCCTGTCCGTTCATAACGCGCATCATGTTTACCAAGTCGAAAGTCGTCAGAGAGCCGGAGTTATTCAGGTCTGCGATCAGGACTTGAAAGGGATTGAGCGGAGCCAAACCCAGGATATGGTCGGCCAGCAATATCGAGTCGCCCAAGTCCAGCCCGTTCTGGGGGCCGCCCGGCACGCCGTTTGGGTCGGGGACGATGGTGACTGAACCGGACACGGGTACGTAATGACTGTAGAAACCAGTGGAGTCGGTGTATACAGTGACGGAAACGCCGTTGTAATGGATGTCTACCGCCGCCAGTCCGAGCGGGTCACCCGTCCGGCTGTAAATGATGCCGCTGACAAGTCCCTGGGCATCAGCCGACGCCCGGTTTATACATACCAACAAGGCAAGGAGCGCGGCTATTCGGATTTGTTTTTTCATGTTCGGGAAGATTTCTTACGTGATGTAACGATACAAAAGTGCCGGGGTAGCATCGGGTAAAAAAATACAGAATTATTTATTTGTCTATTACGTTTTTTATTTTTTATCGTAATACATTGTTTTGCAATTATAAAAAATAACTTTGTCTATTATTATTAAAAATTGTCCATGCAAAATTCCAAACTTTGGCGGCTGTTCAGCGTGCTGAGCCCGGAGGAGCGGAGACGCTTCCGGGATTTTGTGGCGTCTCCTTACTTCAACCGCCGCGCCGAGACGTCCCGGTTGTTAGAGGCGCTTTTGCCTTTTCACAAAGAAGCGCCCGGGAAGGCGTTCCTTTTTGAACTGGTTTTCCCGGGTACGCCCTACAACGATCACCGCCTTCGGCAGACGATGAGTTTTTTATTCAAACTGCTGCTTGAGTTTCTGGCATACGAGGCGTTTAAAGCGGATGAAGTTGAAAAAGGGCGATCGCTTGGGATTGCCTTGCACAAACGCCAGGTAGCTGACCTGGGTGAAAGGGTGCTGGCCAATGCCCAAAAACGATTACACGCACTTCCAGTGCGCAATGCCGATTACCATGAACGCGCCTACCAGCTTGGCCTGGCCTCTAACCGCCTGGCATTTGACCGCGTCGAGCCGGGTACGGTTGCCATTCAGGAGATATCCGACCAACTCGATACCGCATTTCTGGCGCGTAAATTATGGCAAGCCTGCTTCCTGTGGTCGCACCAGAGCGTTTCCAATACGGCCTACCACTACGGGCTGTTGCCGCAGATCATGGCTTACCTGGAAAAAACCGGCATTCCGGATGATCCGGCTATTTTCACTTACTACCACTGTTTCAAAGCCCTGAGTGAGCCGGAAGAGGCGCGCCACTTCGAGCGTTTTCTGAAGATTATTCTGGAAAACAGCGCCGTATTCCCGGATGAAGAGCTGCGCGACTTATTCGTACTCGCCCTGAATTTTTGCATCCGCCAAAATAACGCCGGCAACCATGCCTACCATCAGGCCCAGTTCGAGCTATATCAGAAGGGTATGACAAAGGGCTATTTTATTTCCGACGGTTACCTACCTCGCACTACCTACCTAAACGCGGTTACCAGCGCCCTGGTCGTTGGGGCTTACCATTGGGCAGAGCAATTCACCGACGACTACCGCGGCCAACTGCAGGTCGGATACAGGCAAGCCCTTTGGCGGTTCAACCACGCCAGGCTGGCACACGCGCGCCGGAACAGCGGACACGCCCTCGAACTGCTGCGTGGGGTGGATGTGCGCGACCTTATGCTCCAACTCGCCGTCAGAACCCTGCAAATCAAAATTTTCCATGAACTTGGCGCTTTCGACTTGCTCGAGTCCCATCTCCAGGCGCTGCACACCTTTATCCGTCGAAAAAAAAACCTGGGATATCACCGCAACAACTACCTGAACTTGATCCGACTCCTGCGGCAGCGATTAGAGCTGCCACCGTTAGACCGTTCAGCAAAAAAATCCTGGTTGGCCCAGGTGGAGGCGACGGGTGAACTGGCGGAACGGGAATGGCTCCTGGCGCAGACCTGACAGGTTAAAATGGAATCCCCATCCCCGGGTTTCGCTTTGGCGAAACCCGGGGATGGGGATTCCATTTTAACCTGTCAGGTCAGTCACCCGCGCTTTCGCACCATCGTCAATATCGTCGCAACGGCCACCGTCTCGCCCGTTTCATCGTACACTTCCACGTACCATTTGACGATGCCCTTGGGAATGTCGTCCTCACTGCGTTTTTCCTGATCCACTTTCTCTTTCACCGTTAGCCGCACACCGATGGTCATACCCGGGTAAACGGGTTTGGTAAACCGGCACTCATCGATGCCGTAGTTGAGCAGCACAGGGCCTTTTTTGGCGTCGACAAACAGACCCGCTGCCTTGCTCAGCACAAAGTATCCGTGGGCTACACGCCCGGTGAAGGGTGTACCTTCCAGGCTGGTAGTGTCCATGTGTGCGTAAAAATTATCACCGCTCACATTAGCGAAGTTGTGTATGTCGGCTTCGCTGACCGTGTGTTTGGCTGTGACAAGCGTCTCGCCGACGAACAAGTCTTCGAAGTGCTTTTTGAACGGGTGAACGTCCGTCTCAGTTTGCAGCGCGCCGGGTTGGTACTGGTTGGTGACGTTCGCGACGTCCGTTGGGGTGCCCTGGATGGCCGTGCGTTGCATGTAGTGGAACACACCGCGCATGCCGCCCATCTCCTCTCCGCCGCCCGCATGGCCGGGTCCGCCGTGCACCAGCATAGGCATAGGGGAGCCGTGGCCAGTGCTTTCCTTGGCGGAGTCGCGGTTGAGCATCAGGATGCGGCCGTGCCAGGGTGCGGCTTCGAGCACGTAGTTGCGCTGGATGTTTCGGTCGTAGGTGCAAATGGTGCTCACCAAAGAACCTTTGCCCATCCGGGTAATCTGAATGGCCTCTTCGATGTTTCGATACGGCATGATGGTGCTCACCGGGCCAAAGCACTCCTGTTCGTGGGTGATCGTGTGCTCGAGTGGTTTTTCGTTGCGCAAGAGGATGGGCATCATGAAAGCGCCTTGCTCGCGGCTGGCGCCCACCACCTCAAAGGCGTGCAGGCTTCCGTACACCATGGGGGTGAACTGCGTCATTTCTGCCAGTTTTTCCTGCACGCGGTCCATTTGTCGACGATTAATGAGGGCGCCCATGCGCACACCCTCTACGGAGGGGTCGCCCACCACCGTTTTGGCAAGCTCTCGCGTAAGGGCGGTTTGCACGTCTTCGAGCAGCCCTTCCGGAACAAGAATGCGGCGCACGGCGGTGCACTTTTGTCCGGCCTTGGTGACCATTTCGCGGCGCACCTCTTTAATGAACAATTCGAATTCGGGGGTGCCGGGTACGGCGTCATCGCCGAGTACGGCCGCGTTCAGCGAGTCGGCCTCCATGGTAAAAGGCACCGAGTGGGCCACCAGTGCCGGATGCATTTTGAGTGTTTTACCGGTGGCCGCGCTCCCGGTGAACGTGACCACGTCCTGGACTGTCAGGTGATCGAGTATGCCGCGACCTTCGCCGGCGATTAGTTGCAGTGCGCCTTCGGGAAAGATGCCCGAAGCGACCATGTCGCGCACCATGGCTTCGGTGAGAAATGACGTCTGCTCACTGGCTTTTACCACGGCGGGCACGCCGGCGAGCAGGTTGACGGCGATTTTTTCCAGCATGCCCCAAATGGGAAAATTGAAAGCATTGATGTGTACCGCCACCCCATGCTTGGGCACCAGAATGTGGTGGCCAATAAACGAACCCTCCTTGGAGAGCCTGGCCATATCGCCCTCAACAAAATAGGGCTCATTCGGGAAGCGGCGCCGCAGGCTGGCGTACGCGAACAGATTGCCGATGCCGCCCTCAATATCCACCCATGAGTCTGCTTTGGTGGCGCCGGTGAGGTGACTGACGCCGTAATATTTTTCTTTGCGTTCCAGCAAGTACATGGCCATGGCCTTGAGCATGCGCCCGCGGTCGTGAAAGGTCATGCGGCGCAGCGTCGGGCTGCCGGTACTGCGGCCGTATTCGAGCACTTCACCGAAATCGATGCCTTCGCTGGAGACCGTGGCGATCACCTCTCCGGTGTACGCATTGTATTGGGGAACACCGGTACCGGCGCCGGATACCCACCGGCCGAGGATGTAATTTTGTGTCATCATGTTCACTTTTAAAAATAGCGGCCAAAAATAGCAAGGAGTCGACAATTCTTCCTGCACGTTCACAACCCGGCGCCAATCAAAAGGCGACAGGTATCCGCTTTTGGTCTTTTTTTTGCATAGTAAAACAAGCGGTTTCTTTTTGAGGCCTCATTTTTTTTAAACACGCACATGAATATCTCCACTACCTGTTGCCGGTCGTTTGTTTTAGTTGGCATGCTGGGTGCTTTCACCAGTGGTTATGCAGCTGAACAGGAGCGTTTTACGCTTTCTGCAAGCAACTGCGACCGTCCTGAGCTGCTTCAGGTACTTAGCGCAACTGATTCTACAGCCCTGCTCACCTGGACAGATGTGGCAGATGAGTACGAACTGGAGGTAATCGCCGCCACCGGGGTGTTTAGCGGTCAACCGACACATTCCGCATTACCTGATCCACCCTTTTTACTGGCAAACCTGACCCCGGGTGTGCAATACCGGTTTGTGGTGCGCGCCGTTTGTACCGACCAGACCCGAAGCGTATGGTCGTTGCCGCGCAATTTCAGCACGGCAATCAACCGTTCCCGGCCCTGTCCGCTGAATTTGACCATTCCGGATACCACCTGCCGCCGCTTTCCCATTTACGTTGACGATGCTCCCGGCGTGAGCCTGGGCACAGACGTACTGCTCGACGAGGTTCGTATAGTGGTGGAACACCCCTGGCGATCCGACCTCCGGCTGTTCCTGGAAACACCCGACGGCACACGCGTTCAACTGGCGGGCGGGTTCAACGCCGGGGATGACCACCTGGGCCACCCCTCATCCGACGGCTGCACGCCGGCGTTTATTTTCACCGACGCCGGGTACGCCCAGCCGCTCGGAACCGCCTCAGGTATCAATAGCCCAACCGGTTATTTCCGGCCGGTGGCGCCCTTGGGCTCGCTCCTGAACGGACAAAACCCGAACGGCATCTGGCAATTGGAGGTTTGCGACGACAAGCCGGACGATGCCGGCGTTTTGCGCCAACTCGGGCTCCTGTTTAGCGCCACCGCATGCCCCAGACCCGACAGCGTGTGGATGACCGACGTATCGGTCGATCAGGCAGTGGTCCGGTGGGCGCCCACCTTCCCGGGTGATGTGATCCTGATCGAGTACGGTCCCTCAGGATATCTACCCGGCCAATACAGCCTCCCGGGAAGCGGAGGCACTGCCATACTAATTGCGGACGTCGACTCTGCAACCCTGCCTTTGCTTACCC
Organism: Saprospiraceae bacterium; assembly: GCA_041736625.1. Lineage (GTDB taxonomy): Bacteria > Bacteroidota > Bacteroidia > Chitinophagales > Saprospiraceae > M3007. Next base: position 7,390 of record JBGSTG010000140.1, read on the forward strand.
CGCTGACCGCATACGATGTGTATCTGCGCCGACGCTGCGCCGACGGAACGTGGAGCGGCAACGGCCGGGCAGTGTCGTTTTTCACCGCCTGTACGCCCACCCTGCACGAAGGCGCCGACACCCTTGGCTTATGTCCCAGCGGATGTGCCGACCCGTGCGCTACCGGGCCGGTCTGGCAAAATATTTCTCAAGGCGACGACTTCGAGTGGAAGGTACGCACAGGCCCCGGCATTGCCTGGCCCAATGCGGGCCCGCCTGCTGCTTCGGGCGGCAGCGAAAACTATCTGTATTTCCGCAACAGCTGCTCGTTTAACGGCGCCGCAGGCAAAACTGCCGTGCTGCGCACCCGCTGTGTTCTGGTGCATGCGCCGACGGATGCGCCTTGCCACTTTTCTTTCGACCTGTACATGTTCACGGCCATCGGTCAAATGGGCAAACTCGAGCTGCAGGCGTCCAACAACGGCGGCCAAAACTGGTCGACCCTGCACACCTGGAACGGAAACCAGGAAAAAGCTTGGAAAAGAGAATACCTGCGCCTGGATGCTTACGACGGGCAGAGCGTGCAGTTCCAGCTTGTGGCCACCGGAGCGCTGGGGGCTTATGGCGACATTGCCATCGACAACCTGGATTTTTACGGCGCCCAACTCGATGGAAATCCGGCTTTCGTTTTTTTCCGGGATGGGGACAACGACGGCTGGGGACAGGAGAACTTATCAGTGGCAACCTGTAGCGCTGTGCCGCCGCCAGGGTATGTTGCCGTTCCGGGGGATTGCGACGACGGCAACCCAACCATCCACCCCGGCATCCCGGAAGTCCGCTGCAACGGAATAGACGAAAACTGCAACGGCGCCGCCGACGACGCCCCGCCGCCCGCACCTTTCGCCACAGGAGACACCGTGTGCCGTGGAGCAATTGCCGAGCTTTCCGTCACCAGTGGATCAGGCAATTATTTTTGGTACGCAGAACCGTTCGGCGGCCAGGTGCAGGCCACCGGCAGCGTGTGGACGGTTCAGTCGGCGTTGCAGACGCGCACGTATTACGTTGCAGATTCTGTGCCGGGACGATGCGCAGGCCCACGAACCCCCGTTGAACTGTTGGTGCTCGAAACGCCGGGACTGACAGGTCCGGCAGCCCTCACACTTTGCCTGGGCGCCGGCATAGACCTGTCGACAGCGGGGGTTCAAGATACGTTTTCTACGGTTGGCCCCCTCCTTTACTACGGCGCGCTTCCGCCTCAACCCGCGTACTTGCTGGATTCGACGCGGGTGTCGCCCGCTTCCGACACGACTTTTTACGCATTCAAAACAGCGTCGAGCGGGTGTTCATCTACCTGGCCCCTACCGGTGCACGTTCGCCCCCTGCCGGTCCTGACGCTGAATGCGTCCGACACCCTTCGACTGTGCCGGGGCGACCAGGAAGCGGTAGCCGTTGCTGCCGGCGGTGGAACACCGCCGTATGCATTTGAATGGTCTAATGGACTGACTGCACCGCTGATCTTGGTGCAGGCAGGGGCGGTTCCGGGCCAGGTGTCGACGTTGTCGGTGGGCGTCGCCGACGCAGCCGGATGCACCGCATCCGACAGCTTCCGGGTAGAAACGCTGGGTGGCGTATCGCAGACCCAGGTGGTGCAGGTTTTGCCGGCCGGGGCCTGTGGCGGATCGGACGGCGCCATTGTGTTGCGCCCGCTGGACGGCACACCTCCTTATACCTTTATCTGGACGGGCCCCCAGGCGGGCATGATTACCGGCGCGCCCGCCGGCGAGACCGCCCTGACCGGACTACGGCCAGGCGCCTACCGCGTGACCATCACCGATGCATCCGGTACCGGTTGCGGCGCGGCACTTCCGCAAATTTTTGTCCAGGCGCCTGGATTCACGGTTGAGATAGATACCATCGTTCAGCCCCTTTGCTCGGGTAGCGACGACGGCAGCATTCACCTGTCCATCACCGGCGCCAACCCCCAGGTTGTCTGGAGCGACGGGCAGGTGGGCCCGGTTGCCAACGGGCTGACAGCAGGCCTTTACGCAGCCACCGTAACCGTCGGCGGATGCGCGCAGGTGCTCGACAGCCTCACCGTCAATGATCCGGCGGCACTGAACCTGCTGGTGAACAACATCGAGGCGGAGCAATGCCTGGGCGATTCTTCCGGTGCAGTGGATTTAGTAGTTGTCGGCGGAACAGCACCTTACGATTGGATTTGGTCGGATGGATTCGGGGGCGACGACCGCTCGGGGCTAAGCCAGGGTTCCTACGCCGTTTCCGTAACTGACGCCAACGGTTGTGCCGCTTCGCAGGATTCAATAGTGGTGCCGGGGCCTGGTGCTGTGTTGTCTGTTCTCATTGAAGAGCAAGCTGTTATTGCCTGCTTTGGCGAAAACACCGGCCAGCTGCGCGCATCCGCCGCCGGAGGCACGCCGCCGTACGCCTTTCACTGGAACAACGGACAATCTTTTGAAATCCTTTACGGATTGAACGCCGGCAACTACGCGGTAACCGTGACAGACGTCAACAACTGCGCCGCTCAGGCGGCCTTTCATTTGCCCGAACCGGATGGCTTGGTGGTTGACCTGTTGTTGACACAACCGGTTTGTGCCGGTGCAAAAAACGGGTCGGTACAAACGGAAACTTCGGGCGGCACGCCGCCTTACCTGTATGTCTGGAATACCGGCAACCAGGCGGCGGACTTGACCCAACTGGATGCCGGCGAATACCGGGTTACGGTAAGCGACGGGAATGGGTGTGTGGTAGTGTCGGACACCGCGCTGCTCTTTGCCGATCAGGTGATGCTAACTGCGTTGGACAGTTTCGCCGATGTACGTTGTGCGGGCATTGACGAAGGCTACCTCTCGGTTGTGGTGGTCGGGGGTGAACCGCCGTTGATTTTCTATTGGGACGGCCAGGGCGGCGGCCCTGTTCTGCCCAATGCCGCCGCTGGCACACACCTGTTGGAGGTATCCGACACCCGGAATTGTCGGATACGAGATACCTTTTTTATAAAAGGCCCGGAAACACCGTTGCAGATCGAAGTGGAAGCGGTTGGAGCGGTTTTTTGCGCCGGCGAGCCGACCGGCAGGGTCGACCTGGCCACTTCCGGCGGCACCCCACCCTACCAATGGCTTTGGAGCAATGGCGCCCAAACTGAAGACCTTCCCGCTGTGCCGGCCAGCGTGTACGCGGTTTCGGTTCAGGATGCACTGGGTTGCTCAATGGTAGCCGGCCCTTGGACGGTGAGCGAACCCCCGCTATTGACCGTCGAGGCATCGATCGCCGACATTCCCTGCTTTGGTCCGCAGAACGGCTCCATCGAGCTTACCGTAAACGGCGGGGCGCCGCCGTATGCCTACCAATGGAACACAGGCAGCTCGGCAATGAACCTGTACGGCCTCTCCAAAGGCGCCTACGCGGCAACGGTTTCGGATGCTACCGGTTGCGCAGTGGTGTTGTCCGATCTGACAGTGGTTCGCAATAATGACCTGTTCAAGGTGAATATTCTCGCGGCAACGCCCGTCTCCTGCAATGAAGCGGGCGACGGATCCATTGTTGTCTCCGTGGACAACGGGCGGGCGCCTTTTCAGTATTCGTGGACGGCTCCCATAGGCTTGCATTCCGATGTGCCGTTTCCCAGGGATACGGCCTTTCTGCTGACCGGTGGCGCGTATCGGGTTCAGGTATCCGACGCCGACGGCTGCTCCGGGAGCAGCGATACGGTGTATATTGAAGAAGCGCCGCAAATCAAGCTCGGTTTCGGGGGCTCCTTTCAGCTGGCGTGCAAGGGCGATTCCACTGCCGTTGCCCAGGCGCTCGCCTCCGGTGGGTTGCCGCCATATGCGTACGCCTGGAGCACCGGCGACACCACAGGGGCGGTTTCCAACCTGCCGGCAGGAAACTACCTGGTAAGCGTCACCGACCGGCAGGGGTGCATGGCCGCAGCCGGGCCTTTGCACATTCAGGAACCCGATCAACCGCTGACTGTTTCAGCCGTGGATCAGGAAGACGATTTTTGCGGAACCGGTCTGGGCATTCTTCGTGCATGGGCCTCAGGAGGCAAGCAACCTTACACATACGCCTGGAGCAACGGCCACAACACCGCGCTTGCCGACAGCCTCGCTGTGGGAACCTATACCCTTACGCTGACCGACGTGCTGGGTTGTGTGTTTGTTTCGCCCGGCTACACCATTACAGGCGCCGCTATGCCGGTTGCGGCATCTTTGCTCACCGTCGAAACGCCGGATTGTTTTGGCGATAGCTCGGGCGCTGCCGCCCTGATCGCTTCGGGAGGGTATGGCGGCTATGCCTACTTCTGGAGTGATGGTTTTACCGGTTCGATGCGTACAAACCTGCCCGCCGGCGCTTACACGGTGACCGTCCTGGATGCAGAGGGCTGTACAGACACCCTCCAACTAGCGCTGGATCAACCCGAGGCGTTATCGGCCGGATGGACCGCCGATTCGCTGCCCGGGGGATGGGAGGCGACCCTCACGCCCACAGGCGGCACGTCGCCTTATGGGGCCGTATGGAGTCCGGCAGCTGGCAGCCAAACGGGATTAACGGCCTACGGTTTGGCCACCGGCCATTATGCTGCCACCGTGACGGATGCCAACGGCTGCACCTTTGTTGTTACAGACATCTACACGGGCTCCAGCCAAGCCCCGGAAACCATAACCGACCGATCGGTACGTCTATTTCCAAACCCTTCGTCGGGTTGGGCGACCTTGCACTGGGATGGTGTGGGGAATGGCGCCATGCTGCAGATCCACGATGACCAGGGCGCCCGCCGGTGGTCACAAGCCGTTTTCTCCGGAAACACACGGGTGGATGTTCGCTTCTTGCCGGCAGGGATGTACTGGCTGACCGGAAGTGCGTCGCGAGGGGAGATTTTCCGGATACCAATGATTATTGTCAAATAATACGGCATGTTCAATTCCGTCCCCTGTCTTTTGCCTAAAGCGTGAGGGACCAAGCTTTCCCCCACCCCTTTTTAATATCGACCTGTCATCCTGAGCCCGAAGGGCGAAGTACCTCCACCACCATTTGCCATGGTCAAGTGCCGGGCGTCGACCTGTCATCCTGTTCAATCCTTTGTACGCCCCTAATTCATCATTCCAACCTACCTTTGCACCGTGTTATCCCTTTTTCGACAAAACCAGTCTGCGCTTGCCCTCTTGTTGGCGGGGTATGTGATTGTGTTGCGATTGCCTGCCTTACTGGGGTGGATACACCTGGAGGCTCCGGTTTCGGATGGCGGCGGCGTTTTATACGCGCTCCTGCCCGAATGGCTTCGCATGCCTGGATTGTGGTCGGCGTGGGTTTCGGCGCTGCTGGTTTGGGCGCAGGCAGTAGCCGTGAATCAGGTGGCCGACCGAAACCGCTTGTTGCATGACCGGAATTGGTTGCCGGGTGTTTTTTACGTCCTGGCGGCGAGTTGCACCGCAGATTTGCAGTATTTGTCGCCGGCACTGGTTGCGGCCTCCCTCACGCCGGTACTTTTTCAGTTGCTGACCTTGTTGTACAACAAAAAAGAGGTTTCCGGACGCATGTTCGACCTCGGTTTTTGGCCTGCAGTGGGCAGCCTCCTGTACCCGTCCTACTTCTGGATTGTTCTCGCGGTTATTTTTAGCATACCGATCTGGCGATCGTTTACGCTTCGCGAACGCATTTTACTGACATTCGGGATGATTGTGCCCTACTTCCTGGGCTTTACCGCTTTTTTTTGGTTCGACATGGGGCGTTGGTTTTGGGATGTGCAGTTGGCCGGTTGGCGCGCCGGTTGGGGGTTCTCCATTCCGACTGCGGCCGGCCATTTCACTTCGAAAATGTTGCTGGTGACGCTGCTGATTTTTGCCGTGGTGAACATTCCGGCCTTTTACAGAAAGAAGCTGATCCAGGTCCAGAAACTGATCAGCACCCTGCTGTGGTTTTTTCTGTTGGCGCTGCTGACCTTTATGGCCAGTCCGGCCTGGGTTGGGGCGCACTGGGCGCTGGCAGCCTTTCCACTAGGCAATTTTCTAGCGGTACGGATGCAGGATTTTCGCAATTTTGCCGTGGTGGAGCTGGCACACGCATTCATGGTGTTGCTTTTGTATGCATCCCTGTTTTTTCCTTACATTCAAATGTTGATTTCATGAAATACGCTGTTGTTGTTTTCCCCGGATCGAACTGCGACGACGACATGGTGCATGCCTTGGGCGACGTGCTGGGAAACGAGGTGGTAAAAGTCTGGCATAAGGATAATGAGCTGCCCCAGGTGGATGCCGTTGTGCTGCCCGGTGGATTTTCCTACGGAGACTATTTGCGCACCGGCGCCATCGCCCGTTTTTCACCGATTATGAAAGCCGTCTCGGCGTATGCCGCGCGGGGCGGGTACGTCATCGGCATCTGCAACGGTTTTCAGATCCTTTGTGAAGCCGGACTCTTGCCCGGTATTTTGTTGCGAAACAGCAACCAGTTGTTCATTTGCAAAAACGTGTGGATCAGGCCGGAAAACAACAATACCCTGCTGACTTCGGGACTGGCGGTCGGCAAAGCCCTGAAAATCCCCATCGCGCACGCGGAAGGCCGGTATTATGCCGATAAGTCCACGTTGGATGCGCTGGAAGCCAACGACCAGGTGCTTTTTCGCTATTGCGACGAGCAGGGCCGCCCAACCCCCGAGGCCAACCCAAATGGTTCGGAGCGCCACATCGCCGGGATCTGCAATGCCGGCAGAAATGTGTTCGGCATGATGCCGCACCCGGAAAGGGCTGCAGAGGCAATCCTGGGTAATGTGGACGGACGGGACATTCTGTCAATGGTGTAAAATTCCGCTGCGAACGGGTGAAACGGACCGTCGTTGACCGGCTGCGGGCTTAGCTTTCCCGCTATATCAAATTGACTTCCGTTTCGAGTCGCACCCCGAAGCGTTCCGCAACCGACGCCTGAATGGCTTCCGCCAGCGCCTTTACCTCCGCCCCCGTGGCGTTTCCGTGGTTGACCAGCACCAACGCCTGTTTGTCATACGCGCCGGTGTTGCCCACCCGCTTTCCCTTCCAGCCGCACTGCTCGATCAGCCACCCGGCCGGCACTTTTACGCGGCCCTCGGGCAGGGGAAAGTGCGGCGTTTCGGGGTATTTTTCTTTCAACTGCGCCCAGGCGTCAACGGCGAGCTCCGGGTTTTTGAAGAAGCTGCCGCAATTGCCGATCACGGCGGGGTCGGGCAGTTTGGAGGAACGTATGGCGATCACGGCCTGGCTGACGTCGTTGATGTCCGGACGGGTTACACCCATGCTGTCCAGTTGCCGCCGGATATCGCCGTATTGGATGTTCACCCGGTGGGGCGGCAAGGTCAGGCTGAAGGTAACCCGGGTAATGGCGTATTGCCCTTTGGCCTCGTGTTTGAAGAGGCTGTCCCGATAGCCAAACCGGCAGTCGTGTTGGTAAAAAATGCGTTTTTTGCCCGATTCCAGGTGAACGGCTTCGAGGCGCACGAACACATCTTTGAGTTCAACGCCGTACGCGCCGATGTTCTGGATGGGCGCCGCGCCGACCGTTCCCGGAATCAGGCTCATGTTCTCCAGACCACCGAAGCCCTGCGCCAGCGCCCAAAGCACCAGCTGATGCCAGGAGTCGCCGCCGCCCGCTTGCACCCAGACTTTCCTCCGGAAGGTGCGGAGTACTTTGAATCCCTGAATCCGGTTGTGCAGCAGGGTACCCGGCCAGTCGCGGACAAACACCACGTTGCTGCCGCCGCCCAACACCATCCATGGGCGGGGCGCACCTTTCAGGATCGACCGGAGTTCAGTTTCGGACCCGAACGGCGCCCAGTGGGCGGCTTGGGCGTCCAGTCCGAACGTGTTGTATTCCTTCAGGGAGAAGTTGGGCGTCATGAAACCGGTCCGGTGTTCTATTCGATGCAGCGCAACGCGCGTTGTAAGAAGTCTACAAGCTGGATGTCGTAATCCTCGTATCCGGTGGCCCAGGTGAGCCGCACCTTGTCCAGGCCCGATTTTTTGACTTGCTTGACGGCGGTTTTATCCAGCACGTATTGTGCCCGGTACACATAACCGGCGTTGTCGGGCAGGGCGGCACCCTCATCGCCTTTCAGGTTGTTCAGCGTGAGTGTGGTTCCGTCGAGCAGTTTGAAGAGGGCGGGACTGTTCAGCGCCAGTTTCCCGAACACATTGCGGGCGTTTGGGTCGTTGATCGTGAGGATTAGGTCGAAGCGCAGCACATCGCCGGTCCGGCCAAGTGTTGCTTCGCCTACGGTGTGCGGCCGGCCGGCGTAGAGGGATTGCAGTTTGGGGTTGGTGTAGCGGAACAAGACCTCCTTTTCGGTTTCTTTGCGCACCTCTCCGGAAAAGGCGTCTCGCTCGTCGACCGCCCAGCGGCAGGGAGGCGTGGGCGGGTTAAGCATGGGGTCGGCTTCCGGATTGTAGGATGCGTAGACGGTTGCAGCAGCGGTCGGCGGGGACGCCACTGCGGCGGAGTCGACGGGCATGGCCACTGTGGGAGGCGTCAGTCCGGCCCGAAGCCGGGCGGCTGTTTCTGCGTCGTTTACGCCGCTCCACAGTGCGGGCAGGGCAGCCGTCTGTCCGGCAGCATCAGCGGAGTTGTAGGCGGAACAACGCTCGAGGAGCGCAGTGACGCTTTCCAGGCGAGCAGCGGCGGTTTTTTCTGCCGATTGAAGGTTTTTCAAATCCTTGTTCATGCCGCGCACGGTTTTTTTGTCCACCGTGGTGTCGGTTTTAGCCGTTTCGATGGCCATCGTCAGCGAGTCGCGTTGTTGTTGCGAACGGGCAAGGGTTTCCTGCTCGAAGGTCAGGAGCGCGTATGTTCGGGTAGCCAGGACGTATCCCCACCGTTGCAACCCCGTTGTGTCGAGGCTGTCCATGACTGGAAGCGGCTCCAGCGGCTCCTCCAGCGTGGCCGGAAAGGGTTGCGCAAGCAGCGGAAACTGGATCGCCCATACCAGGGCAAGCGCCCAAATTGTCTTTAAAAAACCCAAGTTCGTATACATCTACGTTGTTTTCGTCAAATATGAGGAGTTGTTGGACTCCTTCCGTTAATTTTGACGCAAAAATAGCGCATTTAACCACCGCTTTAAAACTGACTGCTCATGATCGCTGCTTTACGCCCTGTATTTTTTCTGATGATCGCCCTTGTTGTCTGGACGTCCTGCGGCAGTCCTGAAAACGCAACGAACAACTCCCGTATGGAATTCAAACAGATACCGGTGACTTATCCGTTCGCCCGAAAGGACACCACCGTTAAGGACAATTACTTCGGAACCGTTATTTCCGACCCTTACCGATGGCTGGAGGACGACAACAGCACGGAAACCAAAGACTGGGTAACCAAACAAAATCTGGTCACCTTCGGGTACCTGGAGCAATTCCCCTACCGGGAAAAAATAAAAAGCCGCCTGGAGCAGATCTGGAATTTTGAGAAGTTCGGCACTCCGTTCAAAGAGTCCGGCAAATATTATTTTTTTAAAAATGATGGATTGCAAAACCAGAGCGTGCTCTATGGCCAGGACGACCTGAACGCTCAGCCGTACGTCGTGCTGGATCCCAATACGTTTAGCGCCGACGGCACGGCCTCCCTGCAGGAGCTGAGCATTTCAAAGGACGGGCGCTACCTGGCGTATGCCATCTCCAAAGGCGGATCAGACTGGCGTACCATCCGGGTCAAGGACCTGAGCACCGGACAGGTTATGCCCGACTCGATCGAATGGGCCAAGTTTACCGGCATCGCATGGGCAGGCAACGGTTTTTACTACAGCCGCTACCCGGAACCCAAGACGGGCGAGAAGCTCACCGGCTCTAATCAGCACAGCGCCATTTATTTCCATACCCTGGGCGCCCAACAGTCGGCCGACCAGCTGGTGCACCATGACCCTGCACACCCAAACTACTATTTCGGCAGCGCCACCACGGAGGACGAGCGTTTCCTGATCCTCAGCGCCAGCGAGAGCACCAGCGGCAACTCACTGGCTTTCAAAGACCTGAGCAACGGGCAGAGCGGATTTACCCCGGTAGCCACCGGATTTGAGCACGACTACAATGTGATCGACAACCTGGACGACCAGTTGCTGGTGCTCACCAATCACCAGGCTCCCCGACAACGGCTGGTGCTGATCGATACCAAATCGCCACAGGCGTCCAATTGGAAAACCCTGGTGCCCGAAGACCCCAAAGACGTGTTGCAAAACGCGACCGTTTGCGGAGACAAGATCGTGTGTACCTACCTGCACGACGCCAGCAGCATGCTCAAGGTGTACGACCAAAAAGGCACCCAGATCAAAACCATCGATCTGCCGGAAATTGGTACGGTGGGCGGCGTGAGCGGAAAAAAAGGCGACCCCACGGCCTTTTTCTCGTTTCAGTCGTTCCTGCGTCCGACCACCATTTTCCGCCTCGACATGGGCAAACTGCAACCCGAAGTGTTCAAGGCGCCTAAAATTGACTTCGACGCCGACGCCTACACGACCGAACAGGTCTGGTACCGCAGCAAAGACGGCACCCAGGTGCCCCTGTTCATCACCCGCAAGAAGGATATGGCCAAAAACGGCCAGAACCCCACCTTGCTGTACGGGTACGGCGGGTTCAATATTTCCGTCACACCCGCATTTTCCGCATCACGCGCCGCCTTGCTGGAAAACAACGGTGTGTACGCCGTTGCCAACATACGGGGAGGCGGCGAGTTTGGCGAGGAATGGCACAAAGCGGGCACCAAATGCCGGAAGCAAAATGTTTTTGACGATTTTATTGCCGCCGCCGAGTACCTCGTCGCCGAAAAATACACCAACCCCAAGCGGTTGGCCATCGAAGGTGGATCAAACGGCGGTTTATTGGTCGGCGCCTGCATGACCCAACGACCCGATCTGTTCGGCGTGTGCTTCCCGCGGGTGGGCGTGCTCGACATGCTGCGCTACCACCAATTCACCATCGGCTACGCCTGGGCAGTGGATTACGGCCGCAGCGACAACAAGGACGAGCTTCCCTGCCTCATGGCTTACTCCCCGCTGCACAACCTGAAAAAAACAGCTTACCCGGCCACCATGATCACCACTGCCGACCACGACGACCGCGTAGTGCCCGCCCACTCGTTCAAATTCGCCGCCGCCCTTCAGGAAAACCATACCGGAGACCAGCCCATGCTCATCCGCATCGAAACGAGCGCAGGGCATGGCGCCGGAAAACCCACCTCCAAACTGCTGGAAGAAGCGAGTGATTTACTGGCGTTTATGTTGTACAATATGAAGGTGCAATTGGTGTACTGACAGCGCAGGGCGCCCAACGGTCACATGATGCGCGTCCCCTCCGGTATCAGAGCCCCTTTCTTCACCACCACAATGCCGTCGCGGATGCAGTACTGGTCGGTGTCGGTGTCGGGCAGGTGGGGCCCGCCTTTGATGACCACATTGTCGCCCACGCGGCAATCCTTGTCCAGAATAGCGTTTTCGATGTGGCAATAGTGGCCTACGCCCATGTGCACCTCGTCGGGTGAAGAAGCGATCTTCGCGAGCGTTTCGTAGGTGTCGTTGCCCATCACGATGGCGTCTTTGATCACCGTGTTTTCGCCGATGCGGGAGCGAATGCCGACAATAGACCGGTCGATGAGCCGGGCGTGAATGATAGCGCCTTCGGCGATGAGGCCCCGGTTGAGTTGGGTGCCGCCGTAAAACTTCGCCGGCGGCAGCATCCGTCCGCGGGTGTAGATGAATGTTTGGCTGTCGAAGAGGTTAAAAGCGGGGATGTGGTCCGTCAGTTCCAGGTTGGCGTCAAAAAAGGAGCGAATGGTACCGATGTCGGTCCAGTAGCCGTCGTATTGGTAGGCGGACACTTTTCGACCGCTTTCAATGGCTGCGGGGATGATCTCTTTGCCGAAATCATCGGCGTCCGGGTGTTGCTCGAACAAATCGTCGAGGGCTTGCCGGCTGAAGATGTAAATGCCCATGCTGGCCAGATAGACGCGCCCGCGCCGCTGGTTTTGGGGCGACACGTCGCTCACCCAGTCGGACAACTGATCTTTGGCGGGTTTTTCGATGAAGCGCGGGATGTATCCGCTGCTGTCCACCTTCATGATGCCGAATCCGGTGGCGTCGCGGGCCTCTACGGGCAGGCAGGCGATGGTGAGGTCGGCTTTGGACGCAACGTGGTGTTTGGCCATGGCCTCAAAATCCATTTGATACAGTTGATCGCCCGACAGGATGAGCACATAGTCGAAGTCCTGGCGGTCGAAGTGTTTCCGGCTTTGACGAACGGCATCGGCCGTACCCTGGAACCAGTTTTTGTTGCCGGGCGTCTGTTCAGCGGCCAGAATATCCACGAATCCCCGGGTAAACACGTCGAAATTGTACGTGTTTTTGATGTGGGCGTTCAACGAGGCCGAGTTGTACTGGGTGAGCACGAACATGCGTTTCAGACCTGCATTGATGCAATTGGAGATCGGGATGTCGATGAGCCTGTACTTACCGGCGATGGGAACAGCTGGCTTCGAGCGTTTTTCCGTAAGGGGGTACAAGCGGGAGCCCGCGCCCCCACCGAGTATCAGGCTGATGATTTTAATCATAACACAAGGTTTTTACATTTGTTTTTTCGATGTGCGCTTGCCCGGGACCGTCTTTTTGGCCGGCGGCGCAGGTGTGTTTTCGGGTTCCGGTTTATTTTGTGCAACAACCGGGGCCTCCGGCGCCAGCGCCAAAACCTGTTTTTGGGGAGATTCCGTTTTTTTACCTGCTTCGGGTTTTGCGGGCGGCAGGTAGGCGCCGATCAGTTTGTACACCTGGAAATACACGTCGACCGTATGTTCCCACGAAAAGTCAATCTGCATGATGCGGTCGCGCACGGCGCGAAAGACATCCGGCTCATTAAAGTACATGGACACCGCCCGGTGAACGGCCTGTTGGACGTCATCCACCGTGAACTGATCGAAACGGATGCCACGCCCGGGTGTGGTTTTGTCTTCCAGGTCGGGAACCGAGTCTTTTAACCCGCCGACCGACCGCACGATGGGGATGGTCCCATAGCGCATGGCGTACATCTGATTGAGTCCGCAGGGCTCTATGCGAGAGGGCATGATGAGAAAGTCAGACCCGGCGTACACCTGGTGGGATACGGTTTCATTGTATTCCAGGACGGCGTTGAAGCGGGTACGGTAATGCCGGGCCATGCTTCGGAATTCGTCCTCCACCCGTTTGTCGCCGGTGCCCAAAACGAAAAAGTTCACTTTTTCGCCGCTGTGCAGGATACGCTTGTAGGCGTCGGGGAGCAGGTCGGCGCCTTTCTCGTGCACCATGCGGCTGATGAAGCTGACCAGCGGAAGGCGCTCATCGAGGGCGTAAGCTTCACACAGGGCGCGTTTGTTATTGGCTTTGAATTGGTCGACCTCGTTGTTGTCCAGGCGTGCCCAGATGCGCGAATCCGTTTTGGGATCCCACACCTGCGTGTCAATGCCGTTGAGGATGCCGTGTTGTTTGGCCCATTCCGACCGGAAGAGCGGCTCCAGGCCGAGGCTGCTGTCGTGCAACTCGTACAGGTAGGAGCGCGAAACGGTCGTGACGGCCCAGGCGCATTTGATGGCCGCCGCCATGGGGTTGATCACGCCTTGCCAATCGAGTACCCCCCTGCCCCAGGAATCGAAAAAGGGCAAGAGGTATACGTTATTCCAGCTGAAACGCCCCTGATACTGGCCGTTGTGGATTGTAAAAACGGTGGGTATTTCCCCCAGTGGCTTGTATTCCGGGCAGTATTTGACCATAAAAGGGATCAACCCCGTGTGGTGGTCGTGGCAATGCAGCACGCGGGGGCGTTGCGCCATCGGCATGCTGAGCAGCCATTGCAAAACCGCTTGCTGGAAGGTCAGGTAGCGCTCCACCTCATCCCCATAAGGCGTTCCGGAAGGGGCGTCGTTGTATATGCCGGGCCGGTCAAAAAGACCGGGGATGTCCACCGCGTACAACGGAAAACCCAGTTCATCAGATTCCAACAGTTGAATAGAGAACCCTACGTGGCGCCAGTCAACCCGGACAGCGCCGACGTGCACGGTTTGCCAACGCCTGGCGTGCATCCATGCGAGCCCGTACTTGGGCATCACCACCGCTGCGGGTGCGCCTGCGTCAGCCATATACTTGGGCAGGGAACCGACTACATCGGCGAGCCCGCCTGCTTTGGCTGCCGGATAACATTCGGCGGAAACGTGTAATACCTGAATCATGGTCTTGTCGGTCGATTGTTGCTTCAGAGGGTAAATTACACACAATCGGAACAGACCAACAAAACATTTTTCCGAAAAAAAACTGCGGGCGAATAAATCGCTACTCCCAGAGAGCACTTCGGCCATTGCGCATGTAGCGGCGGATGTTCAACCAGAAAGCGCCGACCAGATAGATGATCAGGGGCGACCCCATGGCAACAAATGAGGTGTAAATAAAGTATTTGCGCACCACTTCGGGCGATATACGCATTTTTTCGCCCAGATATTGGCAAAAACCAAATGCTTGTCGTTCAACAAGATCCCTGAAAAGATAACGGAACATGTTACGCATGAAGACAAAGATAAGGAATCCAGTCGCTTTTTTCACATCAAATAGTTCAAGCGTTGGAAAAAAATTTGCGCTCTTTGAACGTATTGGCATCATTCTTGGAATATGGATAACATCCGCCTTCGGGAACATTTTTTTAATCCCTTGTTCCTGATTACACTCATCGGTGCCTGTTTTTTTTAACCAACTCAATTGAACTAATCATGTTGATCCTGACAGTATCCCTGGCAATCATGCTTTTTGGTGGAGGCGCAAGCCTCAACGCAGCCCGCAAAAAACCAGCCGGCACACGTTAAAACCCAATTACCCGAAGCATTTCTGAACGCAAAATGAGCTCTCCTGAACAGGGGGGCTCATTTTGATTTAGGAGCCGGGATTTCGGAACTTCACTGTCTGTTTGTTGTTTTCCCATCAACAACTTCGAGATCATTCATAGATATGTTGAGCAAAGCTATTGTACCCTTATTGTTTACCGGCCTCTTCCTGACCGCTTGCCTGTCGCCCACCACCGAGTACATGCGCATTGCGCCGGGAATCTGGCGCGGCGTGCTTGAACTCGAGCCGTACTCCGTACCGGTAGGGGACAAAGACTCGGTTTTTATCCTCTATGAACAATTCAAAGACGGCGATTTGCCTTTCAACTTTGAAGTCCAATATCTCGACGACGAGCGGCTGGTGTTTACGTTTATAAACGGGGAGGAGCGTATTCGCTGCGACAGCATTCGGTACGGGCGGGATAAAAGCCAGGCCCGCGATACATTCAACATTTACTTCCCGGAGTACCAATCGTACATTCATGCCGCCGTACGAGGGAATGCCATGCAAGGGTACTGGGAGGTGAGCACCCGGAAAGACTACCGCATCCCGTTCCGGGCTTTCGCCGGCCAATCGCACCGGTTCACCAGCCTGAACGAGCCACCGGCAGCCGACCTGAGTGGGGAGTGGGCGGTGCTTTTTGGCCTGGACAGCGACAAGCCCCCCGAAAAAGCCATTGGCGAATTCCGGCAGGAGGGCAACCGACTGCTGGGCACCTTCCGAACCGAAACGGGCGACTACCGCTATCTGGAAGGAACCGTGCAGGGGCGGAAGTTCTGGCTGTCTTGCTTCGACGGCAGCCACGCATTCCGATTCAGCGGGGTGATCAACGGCGACACCCTGCTCGGCGAATTCCGATCCGGCAAACACCACCGCACCCTCTGGAAAGCCTGGAAAGATCCTTCCTTCCAGCTCGCAGACCCGCTCGCCCTGACCACCTTGAAAGCCGGGGCGCCAAAACTCGCCTTCCGGTTCGAAACCCCGGAAGGTGACACGGTACGTTACCCTTCGGCGCGCTTCGACGGCAAAATCAAGGTCTTTACCGTGATGGGTACGTGGTGCCCCAACTGCAAGGACGAACAGATTTTTTTGCGCGACTTTCTGCAAAAAAACCCGGAGTTGGCCGCCCAAATGGAAGTGCTCGCCTTTGCTTTCGAGCGGCCGGGAGACCCCGGGCGCACCCGGCAGCATCTGCAACAATACCGCGAACGGCTTCAACTCCCCTACCCTGTCGTGTACGCTGGCGAAGCCGGTGTAAAGGAGGCTTCGAAGATCTTCCCGCAATTGAGCAGCATTACCGCCTTCCCAACGACCATGATTCTGGACAAATCCGGCAACATACGCTACATCCATACCGGGTTCGACGGGCCTGCGACTTCCCGGTTTGCGTCGTTTGAAACCGCGTTCAGCGCCCAAATTAACGGGCTTAAATAAAAAGAATGGCATTAATTCGATACCTTTAGGCGACTTTCTACCGTTTTGTGGTAAAAAGAATCCTATACCGAGTATGCACACCATCTGCCTGGCTTACTGCCCCGAAAACGCCGACCTTGCCGACCAGATTGTCCGCGACATCCAACCCGCAGGCATCCATTTCAAACGCCTGACTCCGGATAAAAATCAGGAAATCGGGCGCTTTTCCGCCTCCCTTTTCGAAGAAACAGAACCGCTGACGTTGCTGATCACCGATAACTTCCTGAAAGACGAGTACTGCATGGCCGGCGTCCTTCAGGCAGTCCGATACGCCCAAAAAAACCGGCATTTATTGCTGGTAGTCGCCGACGGCCGTACCCGCGCCGACGACGGACAATCGTGGACGACCGTACCCACCGCGTACGAACGCATGGTGAACGCCATCCGATATATGAATTACTGGCAGGATCACTACCTGCAGTTGATCGAAAATGCCCAGCACAGCCCAGACACCGCCGACCGGCAACGGATTGAGGCGCACATGGAAAAAAGCAAGGACATCTCGCTGGAAATGGGTGACTTCCTCAACCTGCTGCGCGACGAAGACCCCATCCATTGGCCCGCCTTTACCGCCAACCGGTACAAACCTTTTTTCCAGCATTTCAACCTGCTGAACAACCACCAGCAAATGCCGGAGGCGACCGAAAGCCGTGCGCCAGACGCACCCGATGTGCACCCGATGCCCGCGCCCGCCCACGAAGCCCCCAACTTCAGCCAACAAACCCCGGCCGTACACATCCCCGGACCGCTGGTACCCAGGCCGGCGACGCCGGACCCGTTGTTGCGCCCCATCCCCGACGACCTTCCGGAGGAAAATGGCGCCCTCACGACTGAAGACTTCACCGCTCCGGAAGACAAACCCTTCCTGATTGAAGAACCCACCCAGCCGGCGTCCAAGACCTTGGCAAAGGCCATTCCGTACCCAAACGAAGAAACAGAACAGGTGATCCTGGATGCCCAATTTTGGCTGAACCGGGGCGACTTGGGGCGGGGCTTGGATGTGTACCGCGCGGGACTGGAACGACAACCCGCCAATACCGATCTGCGTATCGCCTTTTTGCGCGCGCTGATCGACTTTGCACACGACCCGGACGAGGCCGGCCACCAACTGGAAGCGCTGCACGACCAGGGGCTCCCGGAAGCCAATTCCTATGAACTGATGGGCGAGATCGCGGCGGCCCGCGGTGATCACTTGTTCGCCAAATACTGTTGGGATCGCGTTGCGGAGTTGCAACCCGAATACCCAGGCATATTCCGCAAACTGGGGCTGTTGACCAGTGAGCACCTGACCGATTACAAGGAAACGGCCCTGGTTTATTTGCAAAAAGCCATCGACCGCAATGAGTCCGACGGGCAGGTGTATCACCGGCTCGCCACCCTGTTGCTGGAAACCGGCCACCGGCAGGAGGCTGAACGGGCCTACCAGACGGCCACCGCCCTGCAACCGGCGCTGCAAACCCGGGAACGCGACGAACAATTCGCACCGTCGGCGGTGGAAACACCCACCGAAATGCCGGAACCGGAAACACAGCACGTTACGCAACCCGACCAGGCTGAAATCGCAACGGCCCAAACGCTGACCGTACTGATCACCGGAGCTACATCGGGGATCGGGCGGGCCACCGCGGCGCTTTTCGCACAAAAGGGACACCGGCTGATCCTCGTGGGCCGGCGGGAAGACCGGCTCAACCAGTTGAAATCGCTCTTCGCCACCGAATACCATAACGAATCCATAACGGCCCTCACGCTGGACGTGCGCAACCGGCAGGCGGTGGACGCCGCTTTGCAGCAATTGCCCGAGACATGGCAGGCAATAGACGTGCTGATCAACAATGCCGGGCTTGCCAAAGGGCTGGCGCCCATTCACGAAGGCGATATCGGGCATTGGGAGACCATGATCGACACCAACATCAAAGGGCTACTGTACGTCACCCGCTGCGTAGCGCCTGGGATGGTGGCCCGGAAAAAAGGCCACATCATCAACATCGGCTCCAGCGCCGGCAAGGAGGTATACAAAAATGGCAATGTGTATTGCGCCACCAAATTCGCTGTAGATGCGCTTACCCAGGGTATGCGGCTCGATCTGTTTGAACACAACGTCCGCGTCACCCAGATCAGCCCTGGCCATGTGGAAAACACTGAGTTTGCCATCACCCGCTTCGATGGCGACGCCGAGCGGGCCCGCATTTATGAGGACTTCCAACCGCTTAAAGCCGCCGACGTGGCCGATGCGATCTACTTTGCCGCTACGCGCCCGGCACACGTCAACATTCAGGACGTATGGATGTTCAGCACGCAACAGGGGTCTTCCACCATGATCAACCGGACAGGACGGGGCTAAGCGCTTGTTCGGGTTTTCAAGGCCGGGCAGCAACCGGCTGGTACGCTACAAGTGCAATCTGGTCTTGCGCTCCAGCAGCACCGCTTCCGATTCTACCCGGTCCGGATCGGGTACACAACAGTCTACCGGGCAAACGGCTGCGCATTGCGGCTCTTCGTGAAAGCCCACGCATTCCGTGCACTTGTCGGGAACGATGTAGTAAAACTCGTCTGAAATGGGTTTTTGTTTGGCCTGGGCATTCACCGATTCACCGTTTTCAATGACATAGGCGCCTATTACGGTGTTCCCATCGGAAATGGCCCACTCCACGCCACCCTCATATATGGCATTATTGGGGCACTCCGGTTCACAAGCGCCGCAATTGATGCATTCATCGGTTATCATGATGGCCATAAGGAAAATAAAATTTTTATTTCAGAGCTGAAACAGGATCGACACAGAATTGTTGCTGCAAAGGTAAGGGAATGGCCGGAAATAGCGGTGCAGGATGGGGTCACCGGACGGTATGATTTTATATCTGGAGAGGCGCAGATGTACTTCCCCTGCTCATTTACGCCTCAGCACCAGGTGTTCCGGTGTACGCCCGGTCATTTCAAATCCTGCAGCGTCACAGGCCTGCGTGCTGACGTCGTGCATACCGAGTTTTTGTGCTTCCGGTGTTGTTAGAATGATGAACTCGATGTCATAACGGCGCGTCCATTCCAAAAATCCCTGCCCGTGTATTTCCGGGTGCTGTTTTTGCAGTTCGAGGTAGCAAAGTCCCCCCTGAATACGTTCAAACCGTTCTATTTCATTGAAAATAAAGGTCATCGGCGCCACGATCGCACAAGTATCCGGCCTGTTGCCCACAAATGCATCGGTTACTGCCCGGTTGGTCGCGGGGTGAAATTTTTGACCGGCCAGCCGACCGTCGTAAAAAATCTGTACCCCCAAATGAAGGATGAGGATGGAAAACAGCACCCAACCGCTGTTGGTTTGGCGGGGTCGACGAACCCACGCATCCAGACCGGCGCCCAACAGCAAAAACAAATAGGGCATGTATAACAAGAGGTATTTCGACGTTTTGTGCACCGAAAGCAAGGCCAGGCTCACCACAAGCGCAGACAGGTATATCCAGATAACCCTGTTTTTTCGGATTGACTCGAAATGGGCAACCAGGACGGTCAGGAGCAAGAGACTCAGGGCAATTTCCTTGGGGCTGTGAAAAAAACGCTCGTGTTCCTTCACAAACCGGACCGCCACGCCAAAAGGAAAAGGGTATTCGCCGGAAATGGCCACCGAAGGGGATTCCCGGAGCTGGTATAAAGCCAACTGTACGTCATCAAGGCTGTGTATGTCGTAAGCATACGGGGCGAAACCGGCGACAAAAGCCAACGTAAAACCGGGGATTAGCCGCCATTCGCGGTAAACCGCCAACAAAAATGCGCCTGCCATAAAAAACACGACGCCGTTCAGGTGGGTGGCCATACTCAGCCCGGCTACCAAACCGGCGGCCGTTACCAGGAAGAGCGCCCGGCCGGTGGGCACGTGCAACCCTTTCTCCAACAACAAAAAGGAAGCAAATCCAAGCGTCATCACCGGAATCTCGGGCCGGAACACAAAGGCGTATTCAAAGATAAAAGCGTTGGCCAACAGCAAAAGAAATACAAGGGAAACTGTCGCTGGTTGAACCGCCATGTCCTTCAGGCGCCGGTAAAAAAGCCACAAAAAGGCGCCGAAATACAACAAACTAACCGACTTGAGCACGGGAAGGGAAAAGCCGAACAGCCGGATGGCCAGAGCGCCCTGCAAGGTCAGCAGCTTGTGATGCACAACGTGGCGCCACTCTTGCCGAGTGACGCCACGCATGAGTTCAGATTTCGCGAATCCGAGTTTCGACTGCCAGTAGGCCCATTCGCTGATCCAGGCATCGTCGAGGTGCGGAACGCGGAAGATCAGGCTGTAAACAAAAAGGCCGCAAACAGCGAACAGGGCGACGGCTACACCACTACTGATTTTTTGCCCGAACGAACGCATCCACTTTGGCCTTCTGCAATTGCTTCTTCAGGGTGTCCGCTTCTTTTCTGCTCGCAAAGCTGCCCACACTGACGGAGTAGTACTGGGAGTTGGGGAACTGCACGATCTGGGCCTCCGGGAAACCGGCCTGGTGCACGAGGTCCAGTTGGGTTTTAGCCCGGTCGGGCATCAGAAAGGATCCGGCAACCACGTGATATTCAGCACCGGCAGCAGACGTGACGCTTACCGTTCCCGGGGCGTCCGGCGTTGATCCTTGTGGCTGGGAGACCTTCCCGTCCACCAACACAAAAGAGGCCCCTTCGATGCCGCTCAGAATGCGCATTTCGGTGCGGCGGTTGCGCGCATGTTCAGACTCGGTGCAGGAGACACCGTCGGTGCAGCGGTTGCGGGGTTCGCTTTCGCCGTATCCGACCGCCTTGAGCCGGTCTTTGCCGATACCCTGGGTAGCCAGATAATCCACCACGCCGTTGGCGCGGCGCTGGCTGAGTTCCTGATTGTAGGAGGCGCTGCCGCGGCAATCGGTATGGCTGGCAATTTCAATTTTCACGGCAGGCTGTTGTTGGAGCAGCGCCGCCAGCAACTTCAGGTCCTTACGCGCATCGGGCCGCAGGGTAGCGTCATTGAAATTGTAGTAGATGTTGGGCAGGTCGATCACACTTCCGGTGAGCATGGGCGCAACCGAAATGTTCTGCATCATGATCTGGTTGGGCAGATCCCAGTCGCTCGTGTCAATTTCAGTAGATCCGATGATGCGACTTCCCTGGTACATGTCGATTTTGTACCGGGTGTCCGGGTTAAGGTAGTGATCCACCACTCCGTTGGCGTCGGTGATGAGGGTGTCTTTCTCACCGGTTTTGGCATTGGTTAGCACCAGCATGGTGCCGGCCATGGGCGCATTGGTAATGGTGTTGAACACCGAAGCGCTCCAACGCACCTTCCCGTCCATGCTACCCCGGTCAAGCCGGACCTCAATCTGGTTGCCGGGCTTTGAAATGGGCGCGCGCAACTGTTTGGGCTGGAAACCCTCCTTGTCTACCGAAATGGCGTAGTTGCCGGGTTTTACCTCGGTGCTGAAACGTCCCTTTTTATCGGACAGACCGTCAATTCCCTGGTTGGGCGGACGGGCCTGCATCACATCCTGACCATCGACGTTTTGAATGGTGATGAGGTTGCCCTCTTCGTCGCGGCCGATGACGTTGTTGACATCGTAGTTGATGATGTGAATTTTAGCGTCAGGGATCGGGGCTCCGGTCGCTTTATCCAGCACCGTTACCAGCAGGTCGAGGTCCCGGTCGGGTACCCGGTTGTTTTGCAGCAGGTAGTCATCCAGGTTTCCATTTTCGGTGTGAAAGCTCAGCAGTTCATCTCCGCCTTTTCCACCCGCACCGTTGGAGGAGTAATAACCGTTGATCTTGTTCAGGTCGACAATGAGCCCCAGGTCGTCACCGGCCGTGTTGAATGGTGGGCCAATGTTGACCGGCTTTGTCCACGTATTTCCTTCGGGAATGACGTAGAACATATCCAGACCGCCCTCCCCGGAAAGTCCGTTGGAGGAAAAGTACAAGGTGTTGTCGGCGTGAATGAACGGAAACACTTCATTGGAGCCGGTGTTGATTTCCGGCCCCAGATTGACCGGTTCACCCCATACACCGTTGCTCAGGTACGAAACCCACAGGTCCATCCCGCCTTGCCCGCCTGGGCGGTTGGAGGAGAAGAACAGCTTGTCGCCGTCGATGCTGATGGCCGGGTGCATGTCGTCGAACTCGCCGGTGTTGAACGGCAAGGGTTCCGGTTTGGACCAGATATTGCCCGATTTGGAGGCCGTGTAGAGGCGCATTTTCTGCTCCCTGTCCTTGGCCAGCTTGGGCTTCCCCTTCTCGGCGTTGTTGGTGGAGAAATAGACCGTTTCGGCTGTACGGTCGAAACAAACGGGCCCTTCATTGTAAGCCGAGGTCAACTCTTTGGAAAAGGCTTCAGGCGCCCCCAGCTGCCCCTCCGCTGTCCGGCGGGACCGGAGGATGGAGGTTGCCGGGATTTTCAGCGACTTGTCCTTTTCCTTTTTCAGACCAACGGTATTGGTGGAGATGAAGACGATGCCGTCCTGAAAGAAGGTAGGACTGAACTCCAGCCCTTCGGTGTTGACCGCGGTTTCATTCTGAACGGTTAATGTTACTTTTTCATCCACCGGTTGTTGCGCAAAAACGAACAAAGGCGACGCGAGGGCTGCCAACCGAAGTATATACTTTAAAGCAATCATTGCTGTGCGTGCGTTTATGTAGAATAATGGGTAATCAGGGTGAGGAACGGCCAATCAAAGGAAAAACCGCGGGTTGGACATGCGTTTGCGCGCCTTTTTCAGGTCGATCTGCACCAGCGCTTCTATAGAGCCGGAGCTGAAATCGCGCACTTCCGTCAGCGGGAAATCGTACGCGGCGCCAACCCCGAACTGAGGACCGATCTGCCAATAAGCCAGCAGGCTTACCGATTCGCCGGAGCCCTCGCCGCCTACGCGGTACGAAACTCCCGCCGTCACGGTTTCTTTTATCTCCAGGTTGACATTTACATCCACATCAAACGGCGCATTTTTTACGTACTTGGTCAACACGGCGGGGAGCAGGTTCAAGTCGTCCCCGATGGGTAAGATGGCGCCGGCCATGCCGTACATGTGCATCGCTTCTTTGGCTGTTTCAACATCCACATCCGGGTTAATGCCGATCACGTTGGAATAAATGTGCGGTACAGAAAAGCCGACGTAAAACTGCTCAACAATGGTGGCGTACAAACCCGCGCCAACGTTCCCGTAAATGTCGTTCATCCCCATGTTATCGAGCGAGTTGTCGAACGGGCTGTTGGGATCGGCCTTCGCAAAATCAAAGCTGTAGTTGCGTATGGACCCCTGAATGCCGAAGCGCAGGCTCACCTCTTCTTTGGCGATCAGGTCATAGGAATAGGCCAGGGCGCCGTAAAAATCGCGCGACAACCCGATCTCTTCCAGGCTAATGGTAACCCCCATGCCTACCCGCGGCGTGATGAACGGGGTGTTGAAACTGAGCAATCCGGACTTGGGCGCGCCGTCGAACCCGATCCACTGATTCCGGTATATGCCGGTCAGGCTGGGCACGCCACGCGCGCCGGCATAGGCCGGATTGATGAGGAGTTTGTTGTACATGAACTGGGTGTACTGGTGCTCCTGCTGGGCCTGCAAACCACCCATTACGCAAACTATGGAAAGAAAGAGAAGTATTCGTTTCATGATGGGTGTGTTTTATCGGTAAATTTCAACAAAACCGTTTACCAGTTTTGCGTTGGAACCCGGGTTGAATACGTAGAAATAGGTGCCGTCCGGCAAGTCCTGACCGGCTGTGCCGTTCAGCTCGCCCCGCCAGGCCTTGGTCGGATCATTGGAGTACGGAGAGGCTTCAAACACCTTGTCGCCCCACTGGTTGAAAATCACCAGGGAGTTGTCTTCAAAGCGGCCCGTCTCCAGACAGGGAATCACCAGATAGTCGTTCACATCATCGCCGTTCGGTGTGATGATGTTCGGTATCTCCCCGCAATCGCTCTGATTGACGATGATCGTAACCGTCGCCATGTCGCACAAATTTGGACAAACCACCGAGCAGATCGTGTACAGGAATGAAACCTGAACCGGTGTTTCGCCGGCCTGGTATACGAAGGTTCCGTTCCCAGTCTGCGTTAACCCTTCTATCTGACTGGGTAATGTAACCAGAACGCCACCTACACCCACCAGATCGTTGATTAGCACATCGAATGTGTCGGAAAGCGCGCCAAGGTCCACCCGAACCGTATCGTTCGCGGCCAACGGCGCTTCCGAGAGCAGCACCACCACCGTGTCGACCGACGAGGTGCAGCCGTCCAGCGAAATTTGCAACGTATAAACCCCTGGCGCGTTCACCACAGTGATCGATGACTCGTTCGGATAGGAAGACGCCGGCCCGGTCCACAGGTAAGTCGCGCCGGGAATAGCCGGTGCGGAAATGGTGACCGGATCCTCCGGGCAGCCCGGGTTGGGCGACGCCACCGGATCTACCGCATCCAGCGGCAGGATCTGCAATTCAAAAGAACAGGTTGCCCGGTTGCCCGAGGCATCGACGGCATCGAAGGAAAAGTTGTACGTGCCGGGACTCAATTCCGTGCCGGAAATGGGGCCGGTCGTTTGTTCTACCAGCACGGTATCGCAGTTGTCCGAAGCCGTCGGGAAGGCGAACGACACCTCCACCGATTCGCAGAGTAACGTGCTTAAGCCGGTGACAAATCCCCCGGGGTTGGAAATCACGCCTCCAGCGGAGGTGATGACCACCGGGATTTGCGGGCACGAATCAAAAGCCGGAACAGACGACTCCTGAATGGTCACCAAAAAGCTGTCGCGAATCGGCGCACCGTTGTAGTCGAACCCTTCGTAAATCACCCACGTGGTTCCTGCCGGGAAAGTATCCCCTGAAGCGAAATTCGACGTCAAGGGCAACGTGTCGCACGTGCCGATCAACAACGGCTCATCCCACGTCACCACCGTATCGCAACCGGCAGATATCGCCAGGTTGATGTCCTGCGGGAAGTTGACAAATCCGGGAACCTGATCGCTGAGCACTTGTATGGTGAAGGAACAAGTCGCCTGCAAACCGCTGTTGTCTGTGGCAATCACCGTGATGGTGTAGTTACCCGGGCCAAATGTCGTATCAGGCGACGGCAAGGAAGTCACCACCACCATCGTATCGCAATTGTCCGTGGCTACCGGCAGCGCCCAGGTAAGGATGGTATCGCAATCGCCCGCAGGCAGGGTAATGGTCAGGTTCGGCGGACAATTCGGAATTACCGGCGGCTCCTGATCCACCACGGTCACGTTCATGGTACAGGACGCTGTATTGCCGGCATCGTCCACCAGGGTGTACGTGACCACGGTCGTACCCGTACCGAAAACCGAACCGGAGGGCGGATTAGAGAACAGGTTGGGCAGCGAACTGCAGTTGTCGGACACAGCAGGTACCGGCAAGGTCAATGCCGTGTCACAGCCCTGTTGCGGCAACTGAACCAAAATGTCGGCCGGGCAACCATCCGGAAATACCGGGGCTTCGTCTTCGGTAACCAAAATCGTGAAACTGCACGTAGAAATGTTGGCAGAGTTATCCTGAGCGGAGTATACCACCACCGTGGCGCCCACAAAAAACTGCTGGCCGGGTGTGTAAATGCTGGTCAGCGTAGGCATGGTATCGCAGTCGTCGGTCACCAGTGGCAGGTTCCAGTTGATGGTCGCCACGCACAAACCTGAGTCTACGCTTTGCACAATATCATCCGGGCACGTCAACACCGGCGGGTTGGGGTCGGTGACAGTTATCGTAAAACTACAGGTAGCCGTATTGCCGAACCCGTCCTGCACGACGTAAGTAACCATTGTCTCTCCCGTTGGCAGGGTATCGCCCGGCGCCACATTGCCGATCACCGTGGGATTGGGATCGCAGTCATCGAACCCTTGCACCGACGGGAAGTCGACCGCCGCCGCGCAACCCAGTGCCGGATCGGCGGGCTGGAAAATGTCGGACGGACAAGCGATGAACGGAGCGACACTGTCGGTCACCGTAACATTGAAACTACAAGATATCGCGTTGCCCGAATCGTCTGTAATGGTAAACGTGACCACGTTTACACCTGCCGGAAAGGTGTCCCCGGAAACAAAATCGCTGGTCGTGGTTAACAGCGTATCACAGTTGTCCGTAGAGAACGGATTGCCGAAAAAGACAATCTGGGCGCAGCCCAGCGCGCCGTTGGCCGGCAAAGTGATGTTCTGCGGGCAAATGGTGTTCGGCGGAACGGTGTCGCGCAGCACAACTGCGAAAGAGCAGGCAGCCGAGTTGCCGGAGAAGTCAACCGCGGTGTAGGTCACCACGGTGGTTCCGGCGCTGAACGTGTCCCCTGGCATGTGGCTGGCGATCACCACCACATCGGTTATATCACAGTTATCTGTCACCTGCGGCGGCGTCCAGCCGGCCGGCGCACTGCACGAAGCCGCGTCCAGCACGATGACTACGGAGTCCGGGCAATTGAGGATAATGGGCGCTACGGTTTCTGTCACGGTTACCGTCACGATGCACAGCGCGGAGTTACCGGCACTGTCCACCGCCGTGAAGGTGAGCACGGTGTTACCCACCGGATAGATGGTATCGGTGGTGGCGGGGGTAAGCGAGGCAAGGCCCGAGCAGGCGTCGGAGGCCACGGGTTGGGGTACAAAAATAATCGCTTCGCATTCGCCGGCAGGCGTCACCACGGTGAAACTCTGCGTGCAGAAGTTGAACACCGGAGGCGTAGTGTCCACGATCCGCACCAGGCCGTTTACGGTTACCAGGGGTATAGAGTTGAACGTGCTGTCTACCGCGTCAAAAGGCCCAATAAACAGCAAATCCGTTTGTGCGTTGGGGTTCACCACATTAAACACGATGGTGAACAGCGTGGAGTCGTTGGGAATGTTCGGCCACCCGCTGACGGCATTGCCCGCCAGGAAACGCAGGATGCCGCCGGGCGTACTGGCAAAACCCAAGAAGTCGGACGGTGTGAGGTTTAGCCCGGGGTAATCATTGCGCACGGTGTCGAATTGCAGAATAGTGGTGTCCCACTGCACGGAGAATTGCAGGCCGATGACGTCTGCAAAATTCCGGACGGTCACGTTCACGCTGATTTGCTGGATGGCCGAGTCGCAGTTGATGTCGATGGAGTCGAGCAAAACGGTCAGCACAGTCGATTCTACCGTCACCGTAAAGGTGCATGAACTGCTTTGCCCACTGCCATCGGTGGCTGTGTAGGCTACGGTCGTCACGCCGGCAGTGTACACGCCGTTGGCGGGGCCCGTTCCTGCGCCCGTGGTGGCGCCGGTTTGCACATAGGACAATTGGGGAACGGAACAATCGTCGGTCAACTGCAAGGGCTCCAGCCCGTTTACCACGGCGGTCGAAGCGCCGTTGGGTGCATTAACCGTCACATTGTCCGGGCAAACCAGGGTAGGCGGCAGGGTGTCCACGCCGACCAGGGTAAAAAAGCCGTTCACCGTGGTTACCGGCACGGAAGCGAATGCGCTGTTTACGGCGTCAATCGGCGGCGTAAACACGATGGGCATGCCGTTGGTGGGCCCGGCGATTCGGAAGCGGATGCTGAAGAGCACCGAATCGTTGGGGATGGCCGGCCACCCGGAGACCGCGTTGCCGGATAAAAATTGCAGAACGCCATTGGGTGTGGTCACGAAACCCAGGAAGTCGGATGACGACAGGTTCAATCCCGGATAGTCGTTGAATACCGTGTCGAACGCCAGCACCGTTTCGTCCCAGGAAATGGAAAAATTGGCGCCGATGATGTCAATAAAATTTTGGACCGTGACGTCGAACTGCACCAAAGTGTCGCCACAGTTGGCGGTGACCGAGTCCAGCAGGAAGGTGAGCGGCAGGTCGGCCGTCACCACCACTACAAACTGACAGGTGCTCACGTTATCGGAACTGTCGGTGGCGATGTAGGTGACCGTGGTGGCGCCGGCGTTGTACACGCCGTCGGCAGGGCCGTTGCCCGAGCCATTGGTGGCGCCCGACTGCACGTAGGCCAACGACGGGGTTCCCCCGCAATCATCGCTTAGAGCGGCCGGATCCAGTCCGGTGACCGTAGCGGTAAACGTTCCGGTCGGCGCGTCCACAGTGATGGACGGCGGACATTGCAAAACGGGCGGCACATCGTCAAAGACAATAACGGCGCCGGTCAGGTAAGTGACCGGCACAACAAACGGCGGCAGGTTGGCGCTGCTCAGCGCCTGTCGTACGACCGGCGCGTCGGCAAAAACCACGGGTATAGAGTCGCCGGGTTGGCCGGCAATGCGGAAGTACAGGTTGAACAGCAGGGCGCCGTTGGGCACCGTGGTCCCGGAAAGCGAGTCCCCGGTA
Source organism: Saprospiraceae bacterium (assembly GCA_041736625.1). GTDB lineage: Bacteria > Bacteroidota > Bacteroidia > Chitinophagales > Saprospiraceae > M3007. The sequence goes on from JBGSTG010000140.1 coordinate 35,987, forward strand.
GTCCAGGTAAAACCCAGCGCACCCGTACCCGTCTGGGTAAAGTTAAAATTGGCGGAGTCGAGCATCAGCGCCGGGAGCAGGTTGCCCACGGAGTCAAAATCAAGGCCGGCAACGTTCCAGGCAGCGGAAAAGGAGAGCGCGTACAGGGAATCAAAATTGGTGGCCCGTACTGGTATCGCCACCACTTCATTGCAAGAGCCTGCGTTCAGGCCGAGCTGGAGCACCGGATCGGCGTTTACCAGCTCCACCGTGATAGTGAAGGTGCAGGTAGCGGTTTGCGCCACAATGTCGGTGGCGGTGTACGTCACCGTGCTGACCCCGGGATTGAACCCTGAGCCGCTGGCGTCGGGATCGTTGGGTTGGTTGGTGGCGGTTGCACCGGTAGAGGCCCAACCGACGTTCAGTATTTCGCAATTGTCGCTCAAACTGTCCGGCGCAATATTCGCCACCGGGGTCGGTCCGCTGGCCTGTACCGTCAGGTTCGCCGGGCAACCCACAAAAGGCGGCAGGGTGTCGAGCGGTTCCACTGCGCCGCGGATGGTGTCCCAGGGTATCTCGAAGCCCTGTGGATTGGCCACCTCGATGGCGGAGGGTACGCCGGCAAAAACCACCGGGGCCAGGGGGCCACCGTTCCGAACAAACCGTATCTCGAAAACCGGCGTGTCGTCCGGAACAGAGGTGCCGCCGAACTTACTGGTCCAGGACACGGAAAAGCGTCCCAGATTGGTCTGAGCAGGCAGCGTGTTGAAGCCAAGCATACTCCCCCCGGAGGTGAACAAGGGGTTGATCATGGCAATGTTGATGAACTTCAGGTAGGTCGTATCCCAGTTTACAGAAAACTGGAACGACCCCACTGCGTCAAAATCTCGCACCCGCATGGGCACGTTAAAGGTATCCGGGGTGTTGCAATCCACTTCTACCGTATCGATCTTCAGGATGACCGGCGCCTGGGCCGACAAAACCAAACCGAAGCACAACGGCAGGAGGATTAGAAGGATATTTTTCATGGTTTATGCATTCAATCGATGAGAGGGTAAAACATTAAAAACCGGGGCTATGGGCACGCGCCACACCGAACGTCGGCAAATTTGCAGCGTTTACCCATAACCCCGGACAAATTCCTCTATTTAATCAAAACCATTTTCTTGCGCGCCACATGGCTGCCAGATTCCAGTTCGTACCAGTAAACGCCTGCACTGCCCAGTTCCTTCTCCGTCAGGCGAATTTCGTTCAAACCCAATCCAAACCAGGAGTCAACGGTTTTCACCACCTGACCATTGGCGTTGAACACGCGGAACGTCGCATTGCCGGCGGACGGCAACTGGAAGCGTACCAGGGTGGATCCGTCAAATGGGTTGGGTTGGTTTTGATGCAGGATGAAGGGCGATTCGGCGCCGTTCTGTTGCATGAACCGCAGGGAAACGGGTGTCGTTTCACCACTCAGGGTGTACGATTCGGCCCGGGTTACCGCGGAGCCGGCATACAACACATCCGACAAGGCGGGAGCGTCGCTCAGCACTTCGAAACGCAGGGTGAACAGCGTTTCGTCTTCCTGCAAGCTGGTTGCCTTCCGGTCTACCCAGTTGGTGGTCAGATGGCCTTCAGCCAGGTGGGTTTTTCCGAAGTTCTCTGCCGACAACGTCACGGCCGTGCCCGGCAGGGCATTGTCGAACCGGAGTACGCCGGGGTCAAAGGACAGCGTCATTTGGTACGCCTGGCGATCCGCAAAGCGGTCGGTGCGCACCGGCACTTCAATGAACGAGCCCGCCTGCAGCGTTTGGTCATCCAGTCGGAAGTACAACGCGTCGGAAGAGCCGTAGCGGTCGGAAGCGGCGTTCGACTGGAAGTTAACCGGCGTGTTGCCGTTCACATCTCCCATCCGGATGGCTACAAAATCGTCGTCGAGATAGTCCATGTCAACCGGGAAGTGCGAAATGCTGTCGGGGTACGGTGCACTCAGCGGCCCGTTGGGCATGGTGCTGTTCGGCGGGAAAATGTGCGCTTTAGGCACAAAACGCCAGCTGGGTCCTTGGAGCAACACCGAATCGACACCGAGCACCAGGCGCTGGATGATCAGGTAATCGGCCAGCGATACCTTGTTGTCCCGGTTGATGTCGCCCGCTATCCACATGTAGGGCGAGGGCAGGGTGTCGCCGAAAATGTGGTTCACAATCCGCAACAGGTCGGCAGAGGTGATGCCGTTGTTGCCGACCGTCACCTTGCCGGGTTTCACAATGGAGTTGGCATTGAGCGGCACGGAGAAGTCGTACATGCTGTCGACCGTTATTTGCGCCGTGAGGCTGCCGGTGAGGCTTACCTCTACGTTGTTCACGAATTGCTCTACCGAGCTCGGGTTCTCCGGGTTGGCCCAGGTCTTGATGTCGCCCGCAATGGTCGGGTTGACCACCGGGATGGTGTCCGTGATTTCTACAAAACCGTTGTCGATGGTGATCATCGGAACGGCGATGATGTTTCCGGCAGAGTCCTGCTGGAATTCAATGAGCACCGGATCGCCGGTCACGTTCACCGGACTGATTGAGCCCAGCGGTGCGTTGTTCAGGGTCACCTCCAGGTTGAACAGCAGGGCGCCGTTCGGCAGGTCCAGTGGCTGTACCAGCGGATCGGCCCAGAAAACGGTCAACTTGTTGCCCACAACGTTAACGTCCAGGAATCCGCCGAGGGCCGGATTGTCGTCTACCGCACCGATGACCGTGCCTACCGACGGGTCGACCACGTCGAGGGTGTAGGTGAAACCCACTATGTCGATGAAGTTGTCCACCGTCACCGGTACCAGCACCGTTTCGCCCCATGCGCCGCCAGCTTCGCCGACAATGAGGGTGAGTTTCAGGCCGGCGTCTACTACTACCGAATCGGATTGTACACAGCCGGTGATGGTATCCGTCACCACTACCGAGTAGGTACCTGCCGGCAGGCCGGTGATCACCGGTGTAGTGCCGTTGTTGCTCCAGTCGTAAACAAAATTACCCGAGCCGCCGGTAGCCGTTGCCGTAGCGGTACCGTTCGAAGCGCCAAGTGTGGTTTCAGGCGTGGCAGATACCGCCAGGCTGAACACGTTGATCATACCCGGCAGCACCTCTACGTCTACCGTACAGGAGTTGGTGTTTCCATTTACGTCAACAGCCGTCAGGACAACCTCATTGATACCCAGGTCGCTGCAATCAAACTCGGTCTGGGAAAGTTCCAGGGTGTCGATGCCGCAGTTGTCGGAGCTTCCCAGGCTCAGTTGATTGGCATTGATCGTGGCCGAACCGTTGGAGCCGAGTGTGACCTCAATAAAGCTGATACAAACTACCGAGGGGGTAGTGTTGTCGATGATGTTCACCACCACCGAGTCCACCCCGGTGTTGCCGCACGGGTCGGTCGCCGAGAAGAAGAACTTGTAGTTGCCGACCGGCACTAAGCCACCCGCATTGAAGCTGGTATCTCCGTAGGGCGAATTGTTGGTCACCAGCAACTCGCTGATGTCCGCACAATCCTGCAGGTAATCGGCCACATCCAGCACCAGCGGCAGGGCGCAGGTGGTGATGTTAGGGAAGCTATCGCTGAACAGCGTGAGCGTGTCGGGCATGCCCACAAAAAGCGGCGCTTCGGTATCGCGCACCACAATCAGCTGGGTATGGGTGGCGGTGTTGCCGCAACCGTCTTCAGCCGTCCATGTTCTGCGAACGGTGTAGTTGTACTGGCCGCAAACACCCGAGGTTACCCCGACGGTATCTACGACAAGCGACAGGATGATCGAGTCGGCACAGTTGTCCGAAGCCGTAACGATCGGAAGTGCCGGCAGGGTATCGCCGCAAGAGATCGTGTCGTTGACCGGCAGCAGGCTGAACACCGGACCGAGGGTGTCCACAATGTTGAAGTTCTGTACACAGGTGGCCGTATTGTTGGCCAGATCGCTGGCAATCCAGGTGCGGCTCAACACCACACAAGCGTTGCCACTGCCGGCGAGCAGGGTGTCTACAAAATCAATGGTGAGGTTGGCCAGACAATTGTCGTCGGCCGTTGCCTGGCCATGAATTTGCGGTGAGGTGTCGTCGCCACAGTCCAGTGTTTTCGACGGCGGGCAGCTGGTGATGGTCGGGTTGACGTTGTCCTGCACGATCACGTACGTCTGGCAGGAGGAGCTGTTTCCGGCGGCATCAAACACGGTCAGTTCGACCGGGTGCTGGGTAACCCCGTCCGCATCGTCGCAATCGTAAACCACGATCGGGCCGGGCGCGCTCAGCGTATCGTCCAGACGCTCCACCGTGTAAGTAAGGTTGGGCGCCGAGGTGCAGTTGTCAAAGCTGTTGGCATTGATTTGCAAGGCCGATATGTTGACCAGACCCGACGGATTAAGCGCAACGGTCACGCCGTTGATGCAAGCCGCTGTGGGTGTAGTGCCGTCGCGTACGATCAGCACCACGGTGTGTTGGGACGCGTTACCCGAAATATCGGTCGCCGTGAAAACGATGGAATGCGTACCCACGTTCAGCAAGCCGCTGAAATTACCACCCTGAGCCGGAATACGGTTGTTGGTGATCGCCAGATCGGGGCCCGTGGCGCAGTCCGTCACCAAGGCCGTCACACTCACGGAAACGGTGTCGTCGCAAGTGAAGCGCGTGGCGTCTGTAAACACAATCAGGGTATCGGGCGTCGAGGCGTCAAACTGCGGCGCCTGCGTGTCCTGCACGGTGATGGTCTGTGTGCCGACCGAACTGTTTCCGGAGTCGTCGGTCAATGTCCATGTTCTGGTGATCGTATAATTGTATTTATCGACACCAATGGTATCCTGGGTAGAAACAACATCGAGGTCGATGTCGATGTCCGTATCACAGGCATCCGAGCTGTTCAGGTTGGCCGGCGGGGGAATATTGGCGCAGGCCTGAATGGTGACGTTTGCCGGGATGGCCGGCAGTACCGGCGGCGTGACGTCGCGAACCGTAACCGTTGTGGTACACGTAGCCGTATTGGCCGCGTCGTCCGTTACGGTCAGGGTGATCACGTTGGCGCCCAGGTCGCTGCAGGTGAACGAGGTTTTGTTCAACTGGCGGACAATCGGGCCGCAGGCGTTGGGGTCGTTGCTGCCGTTGTCTACCTGCGACAGGTTGAGCGACGCGAAACCTGTGGGGTCAAGGTCAACCGTGAACGAAGGCTTGCAGAGGGCCACAGGCGGGAAATTGTCGACCAACAGGTTGATCAACTGTTGCTGCGTAGTGGTATTTACCCCGTCGGTATATGACCAGGTAACGATGTAATTGCCGGCCTGAATGAGGTACGAAGGCGGGAAGGTGTTGAGCGCCTGACCAGGAATGGAGGGCGTGCCCCATATGGTGTCATTCAAGCTGCACGGATCAATGGCCAATGGCGCATATATGGTGTCCGCACCGCAGAAGCCGATGATCGGAGGCAGGAAGCTGACCGCCGGAATAGGCGCCTGGCCATCTTCAAGGGTAACCGTAAACACGCAGGTGACCGTGTTGAGCGGGTTGGAGTCCTCTACCGTAATCGTCACGTCAAACGTGTCGTCCACCATCGGCATGCCGCCGAGCAGGGTGGCCAGGCTGGTTCCGGGTAATGGCAACTGCGACAATACGAGGTCGGTTTGGCAGTTGTCCATCACCTGCGAATTGTTCAGGTAGTTGGGCACCACCGCGTCGGGGCAGGTAGAGGGCAACACCTGGTCGGGCGGGCAGGTGACCATGGGCTGCTGGTTGTCCGTTACCACTACGTCAAAAGCGCACACGGCGCTGTTGCCCTGGCCGTCTATGGCCGTGTAGGTAATCGTTGTGGTGCCGATCGGGAAGTTGGCCAACACCTGTGGGTTGGGGACATTCCAGACGAACGGAGAAACGGTGTTGATAAAGCCCTGAACCGTCGGATCGCTGATCGTTTCCGTCACCCCGCCGGGGAGGTCAAGTTCGGAGAGCGGGCACTCGAAAATGTCGGTCTGGCCCAAACCGGAGAAAAAGTTGGTGGGGCGATTCCACACGAACAGGCTGCTGCATTCGCCCAGTGTGGTGTTCAGGTTCACGGTCGTTCCACAACGTGCGGCGAACGGCGTGTTGTAAGCAGGGCCTTGTGTATCGTTCACCACCACAAACTGCGTAAAGGTGGTCGGATTGCCACAAGCGTCGGTTACTCGCCAGGTGATTTTGGTGGTGCCGATCGGGAAGAAACCGCCCGGGACAATATTGCCGGATGTCTGCGGAATGTCGAAATATCCGTATTGGGCGCCGTCGGCCGGGTAATCGACCTCGTAAGTGACCGTCATATCGTTAAAATCCGAACAGTTGTCCGAAACGCTGTCCTGCGTTATTTGTGCGTTAAACGGCCCGTCGCAGAAATTCTGCGAATCGGTTTCCGTTACTATGGTCGGTGTCATGGTAAACACCGGCAAAGTGTTGTCTTGCACTACAATGGTCTGGGTGGCGGAGGCGGAGTTTCCGGCCTCGTCCACAATGCGCCAGGTGCGGATAATGGTGCGGTCGAGGCAAGGCGGCGGCGCCTGGTTGGAGATCTGGTCGGAAACCAGGGTGTCCAGGTTGCCAAGGCAATTATCAGACACATTCATCGGCCGACCCGTGATGTCGGGCGTTACCAGCCCGCATTCAACCGTGATGTTGGCAGGCGCCATAAACGACGGCGGGAGGAGGTCCACTACCTGAACGGACCTCAGGCAGCTGGCCGTGTTGTTGCTGGCGTCGCGCACCCGCAGGGTGATGTTTTGGGTCACGCCCACGTCGTCGCAATCAAACGTGTAATTGGGGCCGAAGGGGCTGCCGTTCACGGAAATCTCGAACGACAAACCGCCTGAGCCGCAGTTGTCCGTGCTGTTGTTGTTTACCTGACCGGCCGTGAGGATAGCCGTACCGTTGGCGCCCAGGGAGATCGGGAGCAGCATGGCGCAATTGGCCGTTGGCGGCGTGACATCCTGAACGGTAATGACGGACTGGCAGCTGGCGCTGTTGTTCGACCCGTCCACAATCGTCATGGTGACGGTGTTGGGGCCGATGTTCGAACAGGTGAAACTGTATTGTTGAACGGTGTAGCTGAAAAAGCAGTTGTCGGTGCTGTTGTTGTTGATGTTCTGAACAGGTATCGTTACGTTACCGCTGCCGTCCAGCGATACCGTGATGTCTTTGCAGTTGGCTACCGGCGCCTGGGTGTCGTTCACATTTACGGTGAAGGTGTGCAGGGTTGCGTTGCCGGCAGCATCCATGGCCGTGTAGGTCACGATCGTCGGGCCAAAAGGAAAAGAGGCGCCGGGGTTGTGCGACGACATGACCGTCACGCCCGGGGAGCACGAGTCGACAAACGTCGGCGGCGTCCAGGTCACCTGGGCGATGCAACCGCCCAGGTTGGCGTTTGCATTGATGGTGGTACCTGCCGCCTGACCGCCCGTGTATTGCGGGCCGGTATTGTCTTCGACCGTTACGTCGAACGAGCAGGTGGCTACGTTGTTCGAAGGATCAAATACCCGGATGGTCACCGTGGTGGTTCCGAGAACGAAATCTTCGATGCCCAGTCCATTGATGTTCGATACGCTCGGAGCAGGGTATGGTTTGGTTTCTGCACCCGCAAGGGTGTACTGGCGTACGAACCCGCCGCAGGCGTAGGCATTGTCAAAAAATTCGCCGGGGCTCAGGTTGGCCAACACCGTATCCAGCACCATGTTGAGTCCGGGAATGGTGGTCTTGCAGTTTGTTCCGGCGTTCACCGTGCGCGATTGGGGGCACTGCAGAATGGGCGCCGCCAGATCGCGAACGCGAACGGTCGCCGAACAGGTGTCTTTTTTGCCGCCGCCGTCCGACACGATGAGGTTGACGGTGCTCAGGCCGATATCGGCGCAGGTAAAGTTGGTTTTGGACAGGCTGAGGGAAACCGGAGGGCAGTTGTCGGTAGAACCGTCATTTACAACAAATGGCGACAACACTGTCGTGCCGCTGCCTGCTTCCAGGTCGAGCAGTACGGTGTCGGTGCGGCACACAGCGGTGGGCGGCAGGCTATCGCGAACGATCACCGTGATCGTACCCGACTGTGTATTGTTATCGATATCAGTCCAGGTGTACGGGATAACCGTTGTGCCGGACGGGAACTGCACGGTAATTTGCTGGGGCGGCAAATTGGGGTTGAATGCAGGAGCGCCATTCAGGAAGTTGGGGTCTGGCACGCCGTTCACAATCGGCGTGCCGCGCTGGATCAGCACCGGCGGGCCGCAGTCCGAAACGCCGGTTGGGTCGAGCAGATCGGGCTGGTCGATGGTAACCACGGCGGCACAGTCGAACAGGGTAACGTTCACGTCGTACATCCGGGCGAAGTTGACGTTCGGCAAGGTGGAGTCGGCAACGCTCAGCACGTATTCACAAGTGCTGCTGTTACCCGACGAGTCCTGGGCGGTCCAGATAATGGTGTGTGTGCCGATGTTGAACAGCTCACCGGCCAGGGTGGCCGTACCGCTGATGTTGTTGACGATCGTTTGCGGCGAGGTGCAGTTGTCGGTAGCCGTTACGTTGAGGGCTGTGCCGACCACCAGGAAGGCGCAGCTGTCGGGACTGCCGCTGGGCGGCGCTGCGTACACAACGACCGTGTCGGTTGCGGGGCAGTTGGCCAGGGTTGGCGGGACGCTGTCGGTGACGGTGATCGAGAAGGTGCAGGTGCCCGTTGCCATCGTCTGGTCTACAACCGTGTACGTGACCGTGGAAACGCCCAGGTTGAACACCGTTCCGCTGGCGTCGGTCGTGTCGGAGCCGGTTGTTGCACCGGAAATGCTGTAAGAGATGCCGGCGATAGGCGTGCAGTTTTCGGTAACTGCAATGGGTTGTATATTGGAGACGGCCCTGCTGCACGACGCCAGGCCGGTGCTCACCGTATCGCTGGGGGGGCAGGTGATGGCGGGCGGAACGGAGTCCACCACCGTAATCAGGAACGTGTCCTGGGCGGCATTCGACTGGCGGTCGCGTACGGTATAGATCACGCGGGTGACGCCGGTGGGGAAGGTATCGGCGCCGGCGTTGTTGTTGTTGAGCACCGTTTTGTCGATGGTGCCGTTGTTGCCGAAGTCGATCTGGAAACCTACCTGGACGTAGCCGAGGCAGTTGTCGGTGTACGTACCGGGCGCAAGCACGGGGTTCAGCACCAGTTTGGGTACGGAGCTCATGGCAACGCCCGGAATATTGATGCGCCGGCAATTGGCGTCGGCCGCCACCGTGATGTTATCAGGCGCATTGATCTGGGGAGGTGTGCTGTCGATGACCCCCACGATCATCGCCACGGCCTCGCTTTCGGAGTTCTTGTCAAAGGGCACGGAGCCGTCGTTGATGGCCACCCAAATGGCGTAGGCATTGCCGACATCGTCGCAGTCAAAGTTCACTGCCTGGCGAATGCCGCCGCCGGGCAGGGTGTCGAAGGTAGAGTTAGGGAAAAAGGTCGTCCGGTCCTGATCGCTGTAAAAGCGATATTTGCGAAAGGCAAACGGCGAGCAAGTGCCGGAGGTAATGTAGCCCGAAACGACGGCGGCATTGATTTGTCCGGTGCCGTTGATCGGGTCAAGAATGATCTCCGGCGTGAGAAACATGGGGTCGGCGATGATATCGCACTGGGCAAATACCCTTCCGGGGATAGCCGTCAAGGCCATAAATGCCCAAATGCCGATAGCCGACAATTGCCGGCGCCAGGTAAAATTGTTGTTCATGGGTAACAATCTTGTTGAGGGTGAATCAGGAGAGGTGGGAGTAGAAAAGAAGAAAAGTGGGGATTTCTTCATGCCAAAAATCGGTTTGGGTTGGTTATAAAAGTTACACTTTGAAACTGATTACAGCTCAAAATGCATGAGGGGAAACCGAATTTAAGGCGGAAAAGACCGCTGGGGGCGCGGAAGGGATTTAAACCAGGCACAAGTTTACGGGGAAATCTTGTAACCATTCAAATTTTTTTTATTGTGTTAGTCAACTACAAATAACGTACCAAAAAGATGGTAGCCCCTTTTAAAAAGAATTTCGCCAACTTTTGTGAACTTTGACGCACCGACTTATCCGAAGTAACGGCGCATGAAACATTTTTAAAATATTAAAAACTGTTCTTTATATTGCAACCTGATTGTAAGCATGAAACCCGATTCAAAACGCAAAAAAAAGTTATCGCGTACCAAAGCCAAACGGCAAAGCAGCGGGCTTCCGCCCGGATCGCTGGTTTATACCGGAGATCGGGAATACCTGCCCACCAAAATTTATTCCGTTCGATACAATGAAAATGATTTCTATAAAAAAGATACGGTAGATGATTTTCCCACCTATGCCCCGCTGGAACAACACACCGTCATCTGGGTTGACGTGCGCAGCCTGCACGACGTCCCCCTTATCGAACGCCTGGGCAATGCATACCGCGTGCACCCCCTCACGCAGGAGGATGTGCTGGACACCCAGCAGCGCGCCAAAATGGAGGAATACGGCGACGAGATATTCTTCATCCTCCACAACCTCTGCTTTAACCCCGAAAACATGGCGTTGGCCAGCGAACAAATTTCGATGTACGCCGGCACCAACTTTGTCCTTTCTTTTCAGGAAGACCCCGACGACACGTTCACTGCCGTACGAAAACGCATAGAAAGCGGGCTGGGCCGTTTGCGCCAAAAAAGCAGCGGCTACCTCCTGTACACCCTCATCGACACCATTGTCGACGGCTACTTCACCGCGCTGAACGACATCGAGCAGTTGGTCGCTGATATGGAAACAGATGTGTACCAGGCCAGCGACATCAACGTGCTGCGGCACACCCTCTTTAACCTTAAACACGCCCTCAACACCTTCCGGAACCGCGTTCTGCCGCTGCGCGACGCCACCGCCCGACTCAACCGATGTGAAAGTGTGCTCATCGACGATTCCACCCGCCCTTATCTGCGCGATGTGACCGACCACGTCGCGCAGGTCCTGGATGCCGTGGACAACCTGCGCGACCACCTGGCCAACATCGAAACCCTCCTGCAGGTCGAAGCAGGCAACCGCCTCAACGAGGTGATGCGTCTGCTCACGGTGATCAACACCATATTTATACCGCTCACTTTTATCGTAGGCATTTACGGCATGAACTTCGACTATATGCCCGAACTGCGCATGCAATACGCCTACTTTATCGTGCTGGGCGGCATGGCCGCAATCGTACTCGGTATGCTGGTTTATTTCAAAAGAAAGCACTGGATCTGATGGACTTCCCATCTGCCCCCTCAACCCTATGCCATGCGCCCTTATTCCGCATTCCGCATTCCGCATTCCTAAACCCGCTACCATGCGCCTTGATGCCTGGCTGACAGAACACGAACTTTTCCCATCGCGCACCCGGGCGCGGCAGGCCATAGAGGCCGGCGTCGTGCGCGTGAACGGGGCTGTGGTCACCAAACCTTCCCTGCTGATTACTACGGACGACCGGGTGGAAGCCGACACCCGGATATTTCGCTATGTGAGCCGGGGCGGGTACAAACTGGAAAAAGCGATCCGGGACTTTGGACTGGATTTCCTGCACAAGGTTGTGCTCGACGTGGGCGCCTCCACCGGCGGGTTCACCGACTGTGCGCTGCAGCACGGCGCGCAAAAAGTATACGCCGTAGATGTGGGCGCGGGGCAATTGCACGACTCGCTGGCGACCAACCCCCGGGTTACTTCCCTGGAAAACACCGATATCCGCAACGTGACACCCGAAATGCTCGGTGAACAGGCCGACTGGATTGCGGTCGACGCCTCCTTCATCAGCCTGCGCCACATCCTGCCGGTGTTGCCCGCCCTGCTGGCGCCCGGCGGCGGGGTGGTGGCGCTCGTCAAACCCCAGTTCGAACAAGCGGAGCGAAAACGCTTCAGCGGCGGCGTTATACGCGATGAACGCGTACGCAGGCAAACGCTGGAGCAGGTGGAACGTTACGCCACTGTTGCCGGTTTTCACGTACAGGACATGACGCCGACCGACGCGGAAGAGGGGAAAAACCAGGAATTTCTGTTGTGGCTCATCCGCACGCCCTGACCGGCCAATTTTACGCTTTCCAAATCTCCCTGCCATCATAAACGATCCAACCCCTATATTTGCCACCCTTACCGGTTTGCGAAAGCCAAAGGTCGGCGGTTGCTTGCGCCCGGCGAATTCCGAAATCCAACATTCAATTTATGATACTAAAAGGCAAAAAAGGCATCGTCTTCGGTGCATTAGACAACCAGAGCATCGCCTGGAAGGTAGCAGAACACGTAGTGGCCGAAGGCGCTCAGATTGTGCTTACCAATGCCCCTGTCGCCATGCGTTTTGGCGAGATAAACGCCCTGGCAGAAGCCTGTAAAGCGCCCGTAATTCCGGCCGACGCCACCTCCATGGAAGATCTGGAGAATCTGGTGCAAAAAAGTCTCGAGCACTTCGGCGGTCCGTTCGACTTTGTGCTGCACTCCATCGGCATGTCGCTCAACGTGCGCAAAGGCAAGCCCTACACGGACCTGAACCACGAGTGGATGCTGAAAACCTTTGACGTGAGCGCCATCTCCTTCCATAAACTGATGCAAACGCTCATCAAGCACGACGCCCTCAACGAACACGGCAGCATCGTGGCGCTCACCTACATCGCCGCCCAGCGCGTATTTCCCGACTACAACGAAATGGCCGAGTCCAAAGCCCTGCTCGAGTCCTTCGCACGCAGCTTCGGCTACCACTACGGTACGCACAAAAAAGTGCGCGTGAACACCATTTCACAGTCGCCCACCATGACCACCGCAGGTAAGGGCATTAAAGGTTTTCAGGAGTTTTTCGACTACGCCGATAAAATGTCGCCCCTGGGCAACGCAACCGCCGATGCCTGCGCCGACTACTGCGTGGCCATGTTCAGCGACCTGACCCGGTTCGTCACCATGCAGAACCTCTTCCACGACGGCGGATTCTCCACCATGGGCATGAACCCGGCGCTCATCGAACAGGGATAATGACTGCCGGCAAACGAATGCGGAGATTGCGCAAGGTTCGACATTCGACCATCCGGATACCGCTGTTTCTGCTCTGTTTGTTTTTTGCCGCCGACGCCCGGGCGCAAACCGCCGACTCCCTGTCCCGCCCACCGGTACCGGTCGACACCTCCCCGGTGTACTGGCTCACTGCAATGGCGCCGGAAGAACGCTTGCTGTTCGACGACACCCTGCCCGACTACCGGTTTCGCATGTACGACCCGGCCCGGGAGGCCGACTGGGCGGACTGGGGCAATTTGGGCCTGTACGGGTCGGCGGCGCGTCCGATGCTCTATGAAACCACCCCCAGGGCCGGGTTCACCCACGGATTCGACGCTTTCCGGCTGTACCGCCTGCGCAACGAGGATCTCCGGTACTTTCAGCACACGCGCACGTTCAGCGAGGTTGGCTTTACCCAAGGCCGCACCCAAAACGACAATTCGGTGGATGCCGTGCTGTCGCGCACCTTCGCCGGCGGCACCACCGCTGCCCTGGCGTACCAAACCAACCTGGGCGTGGGGCAATACCGGTATCAAAGCATCCGGAATGCCTCCCTGGCGGGCGGGCTCCGCATGCCCTTCGGAAAACGCTACGAGGGATTTTTGTCCTTTTGCTCCAACCTGTTCCGCCAACAGGAAAACGGCGGCCTCACGGAAGACGCCGATTTTGGCAGCGGCCAGTTCAGCGGCCCCATCAATGCCCCCATCCGACTGGCAACCGAAACCGCCCAAAGCCTCTACGGGGAGCGCCGCGGGCAATACGTCCATTATTACCGGTTTACCGGTAAAAACAGCGGACGCCAGTTCAAGGCCGGGCACCACATCAGCTACAGCGCGGAGGTCGCCAAATTCTCCCATCCCGGTCCCGGAGCCGACACCCTTTTTTACGACACTTTTATGGTCGACCGGCGCGGGATCCGTCAATATACCGGCATCAGGCGGCTGGACAATCATTTTCAGCTCACCACGTACAAGAACCGGAGCGAAGGCCGCGTTTCCGACGTATTCGCCGCCGGCCTCCGCCACGACCGTATCCGGGTAGATCAGGAACCCGGCGACTCCCTTATTCAAAACTGGTTTCTGACCGGCGCTTTAACCTTCTCGCCGACAGACCGGTTGCGGGTACGCGCGTCCGGCGAATTTGGACTTTTCGGCAACCTGGGTGAATACCAGGTTCGGGGGGAGCTCTTCTACGAAACTGCGCGCGCCGGACGCCTCGAAGGCGGGTTGCTCAGCCAGCGATACCCACCGCCCTGGGTATTTCACCGCCTGAACGTCAGCGGGCGCCCGTTTTGGCAAAACGATTTTGAAAAACCGCTGGAAACCACGCTCTGGGCTGCCTATCAGGTTCCTGGCAAAATACCATTGCGTCTCTTTGGCCGCACACACCTGATCAACAACTTCCTCTATTTTGACGCCGACGGCCTGGCGCGGCAGATCGGTGAGCCGCTACAACTGTTGCAGTTGGGCGCCGACGTGCGGCTGAAATGGCGCTTCGTGCGACTCGACCAGACATTCACCCTCCAGCAAAATAACCGCGAAGACGTGCTGCGGCTGCCGGGCTGGTTCTCCCGATCAGCCCTGTACGCCGAGGGCCGGTTGTTTCAAAAAAAATTGCTCGCTCAGGGCGGCTTTGATTTTCGCATCAACAGCGATTTTATGCCCGATGCCTGGCAACCCGTTACCGGTCAGTTTTATCTGAACGATCAGTTGACCCAGGATCCCTACCCCTGGCTCGACGCATTCGTCGACTTCAAATTACTCTCCTTCCGCTTTTTCTTTCGTTTTGAAAATCTGGGAACCTTGTTGTGGGACAATAACGCCACCTTCCAGCAGACCGCCTGGCACCCGCACCTGTTCAACACTTTCCGACTTGGGTTTAAATGGCGGTTCCTGGATTGAGCGTCCCGACGCAGGTATAAAAAAATTGCCCGACGGGGGGCGTCGGGCAAGGAGGTCTCTTTTGGGCGGCAAAAAAACGGCTCAACGGCGGGCGCCGAAAGCAAAAATGGCGGCGACGTACGGGACTGCCCGGATCATCAGCAAAGCGCCAAGGGTTACGTACAAGATTAGCATAACGCGACGATTTAGTGAAAAGGGTAAAAACCTGTTTGTATTTCGAATATTTCGCAATACAGGGCAAATATAAACATTTGTTAAGGATTTCATTCCGTTCTTAAATAAATTTTTCGTTAATAGTTCTTTGACAAATTTACATAAAAAAGTACCCGAATTTTAACGTACCTTTGTCCCTTGGCGCCAGAGTGTATTTGGATGCCCCTATCGTTCACCCTCAACCAGGTGTTTATGGTTTATCAGAACATCTTAGAAGCCATAGGAAAGACGCCCCTTATTCGTCTGAATCAAGTGGTATCCGGAATTCCCGCCACCGTATATGCCAAAGTGGAGGCATTCAATCCGGGTCTAAGTGCAAAAGACCGCATTGCCCTGCACATGCTGGAACGCGCAGAGCGCCTGGGCAAACTCATGCCCGGAGGCACCGTTGTAGACGCCACGAGCGGCAACACGGGGTTCAGCCTGGCCATGGTTTGTGCGATCAAAGGCTATCGCTGCATCCTTACGGTAACCAACAAGATTTCGGAGGACAAGCTCAACAACCTCAAAGCCATGGGGGCAGAAGTCATTCTGTGCCCGAAAGATGCCAAGCCCGACGACCCCAACTCCTACTACCGCCGGGCGGAACAACTGGCGCGGGATATTCCCGGCGCCTACTACGTTAACCAGAATTTTAACCTCGAAAACGGCGAAGCGCACTACCTGAGCACCGGGCCCGAGATCTGGGAACAAACCGACGGCAAGATCACCTGGCTCATCGGCAGCACGAGCACCGGCGGCACCCTGTGCGGCACCGGCCGTTACCTGCGCGAGCAAAATCCCGACCTGAAAGTCATCGGTATCGATGCGTACGGATCGGTGCTGAAAAAATACCACGAAACGGGTATCTACGATGAAAATGAGATTTATTCGTACAACATCGAAGGTACCGGTAAAAACATCATTCCGGCCAACGTGGATTTTGACCTGATCAACCGCTTTGTAAAAGTAACCGACAAAGACAGCGCCCTGCAAGCCAGGGCCCTGGCCCGCAAGGAAGGCATGCTCGTCGGCTATTCCAGCGGCGCAACCCTGCAGGGACTGCAGCAGATCAAACAGGATTTGCGCCCCGACGACGTGGTCGTGCTCCTCTTTGCCGATCACGGCAGCAAATACGTCAGCAAAGTGTTCAACGACGAATGGATGGTTCAACAGGGATTCCTCGAATCCGGAGAAGAAAAAGAGGAGGTACCCGCCGTAAACCAATCCCAACAATCCGGCATTCTTTGTTAAGCGAAAGTTCTCACCAAATTCAGTTCAACGTTATGCAACTCCTTCCGATCGACCGCCGGACAGGCCTCACCCGCGAAGAGTTCATTGAAAACTACTTCAAACCCAAACGACCGGTCGTGTTCACCGACCTGGCCAAAGACTGGCCCGCCACCAACAAGTGGACCTTTGGGTACCTGCAGTCCAAATATGGACACCTTGACGTGCCGATCATCGGACCGGACTACCACAGGCCCGGCCCCGACTACATGAAGAGCCGCATCTCGATGAAATTCGGCGACTACCTGGACCTCATCCAGTCCGGCCCAACCGAATACCGCATCTTCCTGTGGAATATTTTTGAGCATGCTCCGGAACTGATAACCGATGTGTCGAACCCCACCATCGCCGACGGGTGGGCCGACAAGTACCCGTTCATGTTCTTCGGCGGCGCCGGCGCAGTGACCAACCTGCATTACGACATCGACTGCTCGAACGTGTTCCACACGCATTTTCAGACGCGCAAGCAGGTCGTTTTGTTCGACCAGTCGCAGAACGAATTCCTGTACCAGCACCCCTTTACGGTGCAGAGCCACGTCAACCCGCTCCAGCCGGATTTTGAAAAATACCCCGCACTGAAAAAAGTCACCGGCTACGAAACCCTGCTGACCCACGGCGAAACGCTGTTTATCCCGTCCATGTGGTGGCATTATATCGTGTACGTCGACGGCGGTTTCTCCCTGAGCCTGCGTTCGCTCGACAACGTGGCCACCCAGGCCAAGGGGCTTTGGAACATTACCCGCCACTTTCTGGTTGATAAGGGCATGAACACCGTCATGGGTGAAAACTGGAAAAAATGGAAGCTGGAACAATCCGTCAAACGCGCTGCACGGGCGCTCGCCGAAGTGGAGGTCTAGTGCCGAACATCGTCATTTAGCTGAAATCCTACATAATGGATCTTTTCGACAGAATACTTGATCAGGCCGGGCCGCTCGGCAAATACGCCGAAGTGGCTGAAGGTTACTATATGTTTCCCAAACTGGAAGGCGAACTCGGCAACCGCATGACCTTCCAGGGAAAAGAGGTGGTCTGCTGGAGCATCAACAACTACCTGGGCCTGGCCAACCACCCCGAAGTGCGGCAGGCCGACGCCGAGGCCGCCGCCCGCTGGGGGTTTGCCTACCCGATGGGCGCCCGCATGATGTCGGGCGAAACCAACAAACACAATGAACTGGAGCAGGGCCTGGCCAAATTTGTCGGCAAGGAAGACGGATACCTGCTCAACTACGGCTACCAAGGCATCCTGTCGGTCATCGACGCCCTGCTCACCCGCCACGATGTGGTGGTGTACGACGCCGAAAGCCACGCCTGCATTGTCGATGCCCTGCGCATGCACCTGGGCAAGCGCTTTGCCTTCACCCACAACGACATCGGCAGCCTGGTCAAGTGCCTCGACCGCGCCAAACGCCTGACCGACGAGAACGGACAGGGCGGCATCCTCGTCATCACCGAAGGGGTATTCGGCATGCGCGGCGACCAGGGCAAACTGCGCGAAATCGCCGCCCTCAAGGAACAATACGGATTCCGCCTGCTCATCGACGACGCCCACGGCTTCGGCATGCTGGGCGCCACCGGCGCCGGCGCTGCCGAAGAGCAAGGAGTGACCGACGACGTAGACCTCTACTTCAGCACGTTCGCCAAAAGCATGGCCCTCATCGGCGCCTTCGTGGCCGGCCCCAAAGAAATCATCCGGTTCCTGCGCTACAACATGCGCTCCCAGATCTTCGCCAAATCGCTGCCCATGCCGCTCGTCGAAGGCGCCCTCAAGCGCTTCGAACTGCTCAAAAACCGGCCAGAACTGCGGGAAAAGCTGTGGGACAACGTCCGCAAACTCCAAAGCGGACTCAAGTCGCGCGGCATGGACATCGGCGACACCAACACCTGCGTGACGCCCGTGTACATGCACGGCGAGGTGGAGGAGGCCATGGCGCTCGTCAAGGACATGCGCGAAAACTACGGGGTGTTCTGCTCTATCGTGGTGTACCCCGTGATCCCCAAAGGCATGATCATCCTGCGCCTGATTCCTACGGCGGTGCACACCGACGAGGACATCCGCGTCACCCTCGACGCGTTCAGCGCCGTGGGCGAGAAGCTGAAAGCCGGCGCTTACAAGGGGTTTGTGCCGGCGGCGATTCAGGTGGGGCCGGCCTGGAGTGAGGGGTGAGATTTGGGTATTGAAAGGGGTTGGGCTGCGTGCTCGTGCGGCGTAAAGGATTTCGGCGATGCGCCGCAGCATCCCCATTACGGGTTTTCGCGCAGTACAACTCGACTCCTTACCCGATCAAAAAACAGCTTTCGTTCCCGCTCGGCGCCACCTCCTATGGGCTGCATGCGTTCGATCAGATGGCCGACTCTTTGCGCCAAATGGTTTGTCTCTCCGGATGGCTGTATAATTATTACGGCAGGCCATTCTTGTAGCATCACCAGGAAATTTGCGTCCGTCTTTCGGATAAACAGGAAATTTCCGGTAGCAAACAGCTGATTGGCAAAGAAATCATTTGCGCCTTGTCGGGCTTGCGCTTCCATGTTGGAGACCAGGGCTTCGATCTGCTCCAACAAAAGTCCCGGCAGGTGCGCAGCGGCAAAACCGCCTACGTCTTGCGTGTACCGTATCTGTTCGATCAGCTTGTCGAACATACCGACCGACCAGCACTCTGTTCGCGGTGCCTGCAAAAAGGCATCCCTGAGTTGCCTGCTTTTGCGCAGATACCCATGGAACGGCTCCAGGACATCCAGATTTTCTTGAAAGGGAATACGCCATGCCGGGTCGTTGCATAAGAACCGTTTCCAAAAATAAAATTTGAACAGCGCCAGGATGCGCATTTGCTTAAGCCAAAATACGGGCTGGTCCTCACAAAAGTGATACAGACCGGTAGCTTCGTTTCCCATATTGACCATCAGCGGCAATAGCCGATCCAAAAACGCCGATATGCTGTCGGAGGAGGCCTCCGCATGGTGGTGCCAATCCGGCACGACATCTGTGTCGAAGGAGAGCAACGCCGGCATAACCAGCCGATGACGCTGCATCAAGCTTATGCCCGCATCAAACGACACCGGCACATGCCCGCCCGCATGGTTGTAAGCAGTCGTTTTGGCCAGTCCCTGGTCAAGCGCATACTGCTTTAGCCATGATTGATTTTTTGACTTGTAGTGGGCCGACAGCAGATCAAACAGCCGCCGCTGTAACGGAAATTTCGGGTTGGGCATGGTCTTGGGTTGCAACAGTTTCCAATAAAACGGAACACTTGCGCGAAGTGTTCAGCCATACGGGAAATTTAAACGGCCGTTTCCCGGATTAGCGGAATAAACACCCTTGACTGCGCGGTTCTGGTGGGCGCATATTTGCATATTGGTTAAGTAATACCCGTTTTCAGTTATTCGATTTCGTGTACAAAACCCTCACTACGCGCAAACCTTCAAAATCATCCTGCCATGAAAGCATTTTTAAACATCTCATTGCCGACCCTTATCGGAATTGCATTGTTCGTACTTTTTCAGGCTTGTAAGGAAAGCAAACAAGAGGCCATTCCCTGCCCCGAATGCCCTGACCAGCAAAGTGCGTGTATTGAAGGAGCCTGCCAATGCAATGAGGGCACCTACCCCATTAATGGCCATTATTGGTGCGCATCCCCCGGTCAGTACCTTGCCGTATTTGATGACTGGTATTGCCTGGATACACTTGCCCTTACTATTATTCCGGATCTGTATAATCAGCCCACAGGCCAGAGTCTGGCCAGCTGGTCAAACGCGGATCAACCAGATATTACAAACTTTTTCCCAATGTATATCGTCAACAATCCAAGCGAACATTACATAGTTTCTGGTGGCTTCATCCCCACTAGACCACAAACAGGAGGACACACAGGATTCTGCGACACACTCGGACGGCGTTACTTCCTCGATTTTTACGGCGAGTTAGTCCATCCGGACACGATCATCGGGCACTTTATAGCCCGAACAGTTGACTATGTAGAGGGAGAAGGAATGCGCCGCGACACACTCATTGTGCCGATGTATATGCTGAAGTGAGGCAGGCCAATGTTGTACACGCAAACCTTCAAAATCATCCTGCCATGAAAGCATTTTTAAACATCTCATTGCCTGCCTTTTGGAAAAAATGGTAATAAAATAACGTAATTGTGCCAACCCCGGTTGTGCAAAAATGCAGCCTGAACGGCGACACAGCGCCCATGCAACCGATGGCAGCAATAACCAACAAAACGCGCCCACCAGCAAAGAGACCGCTATCCGGCAAAGCAACGGCTGGTTTAGGGCGTAGATGACTTATACTACATCGGTGGAAAAACCCGAAACCACCCGAAAAATCAGGGCGAGGATGCCGAAAATCGTCCAGAGTAGGCACATTTTTTCTATTCAACTCATGAAAACAACACGCAATGAAAAGCAAACCACTTGGTCTTTAGCACCTAAAACAATGTTTATTCTTTCAGTTTTAACGATTCTGGGAATAATGTCATGTAAGAAGGAAATTGAGTCAACTGACACCGGGCACCCTCTCGACAGCGAGGCTTCGAGTATTGAAAGAGAAGCCGGTAACGGGCAGACCGTAATTGGAAGCCAATTGCCTAACCCCTACAAGGTTGAAATTATGCAACAAGCATACAACAACCTTTACGAAAACAACATTACCTGCCTTGCCCCGAACTACCTGTACGTCCGATTTTTGCCCAACTCATTTGAAGATATGCGTATCCTGCTGGAATCCAATCTGGAGCTTTGGGATTTTCCATTAGACCACGAACTGGAAACAATTGGCGAGGGCTATCATGATCCCACTGTAAGCGATCCAATGTATACTTGGCAGTATACGGTTGTACCGGTTAATTACGCTTTTCCGCCTGTTCAATATGAAATTTTGGAACATATGGCACTCGTTCCGGAAGATTCTCGCCTGGCTGAGGAAGCTTTTCGTTTGACAAATAACGAATTTGATGCACCGGAGGAATACGAACCAGACCCTCTACTGAATGGTTGTACATTTGTCTTCGATTTGGAAACTTATAAAGGCGATGCAGGAGAGCCCGAGTCTGGAGCACAAGTGTTAGACCCTGGCATTGTGGGTGGACAGGTGCCCTGCAACTGCCCAACACCCGATCATACAAGAAAACCTTCCGGTTGTGTAACTGTAAGAGACAACCTGCTACCTGCTCCGTTTGACTGGCAGGGTGTACAAGAGGTAAAAGTAATAGTCGCCAGAAGTAAGGCTTTAGGGCTTGTTTTTAACCGTAAGGACTTTACCGATTCACGAGGTTGCTGGGAGATCAACAAAAAATACAGTGGAAAAATTCATATATGGGTGAAATTTGAAAGCAATACCTGTAATGTAAAGACGATGGAGACAGCTGACGACCTTAACGGCTACACTTTTCCGAGACGAACCTACATTATGAAGAAAAATGGGCCGAATTTTAATAATATTGAAATCAGGTTCAACTGGACAAACTCAATCGGATCAAAGACCTTCCAAGATTGGGCCGCAGCAACCATGAACAATTCAATATTTGATTTTAGGCAGTATTGTAACCTGAATCAATTGCCATCTCCGCAAAGTAACCTTAAATTATTGCTCACACCTATAGGAATTGGCGAGGATAATACAGGTGCCGCACCAATGGTCGATAAATGGCCGTTTATCCCTCAATTTTTACTTACCTCAGGGGCTATAGGAGTTGGTGCTCTTTTTGGGATTTTTGTTTACCCTGGGCCAGGCATGGGGATATTCACCGGGGCAGTGCTAAGTATAGCAGCTCCGGATGTTGTACTAAATTTGCATAACGCTACAAATGTTAATGCTGACGATGTACGTGAGATTATGTATCACGAACTGGCACATAGTATTCATTTCGATCAAGTCGGCTTTAATTACTGGTGGGAGAACATAATGTTTGTAGTTGGTAATGTAATTTCAGGCGATGAGCCTTACGGAAACGGAAATAACGGCCCCGCATCGGGCCGTTGCGCCGTGATTGAAATGTGGGGCTTCCATAATGGGCCCTGGGCTGCACATTTGAGATATGGACAATTCCACAGCAATGGTGGTCTTCCTCAAAATAACACGTATCACGCATTGTTGGAGCGTCAATTTGAGATAAGCGGCTACATCCCCCACGCATGGCAGTTTGACGTAATCGACAACAATGTTCAAAATCCAACGGGCGTCACAGAGCGACCTGGAATCAGAGATTTTGTGAGTGGCTACAACCGCCAAACCATTTTTGGAACCATGAATGGTAACCTGATTTCTCCCGCTCAGCAATACAATTTATTGTTGAACCAGCTGCCTCTAAATCAAACGCAACAGGATATGCAAGATTTGAGAGCATCGTACGGATTCTGATCCGATAAGTTAATGGCCGGAGGAGCAGAAGCACTCCTCCGGCCGATTTTTTCAAAATCTGTCAAAACTTCATACCATGTCACATTCATTTTTTTCTGCGCCTCTCCTTTTGATTGGTGTTATTTTTTTATTTCAGGGAAACTGCTTTTCCTGTAAAAATGACGACTGCCCGACCGGTCTGAAGTTTAGAACCCCTTACTCCGTTTATCCAATGTTGGACACTTTTTCCGTTGGTGACACTTTGTGGGTTGAGATGAATTTTCCTACGGAGTTAACTGATGAGGCAAATACGCTAACAGCACAATTTGATAACTATGATTTTAATTTTGAGTTGGGTTGTAACCAAATTGACATTGATCCGATATATGGATATGCGACAGAAATAGTTGATTTTCAGTCACTTTTAGGCAAAGGGGAGTCGAATATATATGGTTCATTTTCCGTTTATGGAATTACACCAACCTTTGAGAATGGATACTATAAGTTTAAATCTATTTTGATACTTAAAAATTCAGGTCTTTTTGCATTGGCATTAGATCCTTTTAATGATCCATATGAAGCGTTTAACGTACCTAATACAGAGTGTAAAGCGCAGATATGGGGTGTTTTAACTAACACAGATCAAAATAACTACTTTATGCTTAAATATGCCTCAAGTTTAGCGTATTCTAATAAATCCGAAGCAGAAACTACTGGATGGTATATGTTTTATGTTAAATAACAGGGTGCTGCCATCAATGCACGCACGCCCGTGACTCCTAATCATCGGCGCGACGTGAGTGCCCGCGCATGCGCCGCGACACGCTCATTGTGCCGATGTACATGCTGAAGTGAGGCAGGCCAATGTTGTACGCGCAAACCTTCAAAATCATCCTGCCATGAAAGCATTTTTAAACATCTCATTGCCGACCCTTATCGGAATTGCATTGTTCGTACTTTTTCAGGCTTGTAAGGAAAGCAAACAAGAGGCCATTCCCTGCCCTACATGTTACGATCTTCGAAGTAAATGCATAGAAGGCGTTTGCCAATGTGAAGAGGGCACCCATCAGGTGAATCAAAGTAACTGGTGCGTAGGGCCTGGTCAGTTTATGGCGTCATTTGACGACTGGTTCTGCCTGGATACGCTCGCTTTAACAGTTGGTTCGGACATTTATTTCCAACCTTCTGGACAACGTCTTTCACGTTGGGCTACCAAAAATGACCCCAATGCTTCAAATTGGTCTACAATGAACATCGTGAACGAACCGGGAAAGCACTATATCGTGTTTGGCGGTTTTATTCCTACCACAGTTGGAAGCGGTCCAAGTGGGATGTGCGATACCCTACGAAGAAGATACTTCCTCGATTTTTACGGCGAGTTAGTCCATCCGGACACGATCATCGGGCACTTTATAGCTCGAACAGTTGACTATGTAGAGGGAGAAGGAATGCGCCGCGACACGCTTGTTGTGCCGATGTACATGCTGAAGTGAGGCAGGCCGATGTTGTACGCGCAAACCTTCAAAATCATCCTGCCATGAAAGCATTTTTAAACATCTCATTGCCGAAACATAGGATGTAGCAAAAATAAAACAAGATGAAAAGCAAACCCGACTTTCGGGCAAAACAAAAAGTGTCATCCCTGTTTTTTGTCCGCATCTAAGGTTTCATCCACCAGTGGCCCCTTCGCACCACTTAAAAATGCGAAGGCGTGAAGGCTTTTGCGTGAAGAAAGCCGTAATTTCATCTTTCAAAAGCCAAAGCCTCCAATGAAGTGGACTTATCAGGAATCGGCTACGGTATGTACGCTGTGACCATTGAGCGGGACGGCAAGCGGATTTTCACAGACAAATTGGTTGTTAATCAATAACCTTTAAACAACCCGCCGCTCTCGCCCCATACATTTGCAAGGTGCGGGAGCGGCCATTTTGGTTATGAAAAAATGGTTGACGATTGGGCTGTGTTTGACATATTTCCCGCTAATGGGGCAAAATCTTGTTCCCAACCCAGGATTTGATGAGGTAACGAATTGTCCATTTGCAGTAGGACAGATAGCATTTGCCCAACCTTGGACTACGGCCAGTAATGGGACTCCAGACCTATACAGCAACTGTACTACTATAACATTTTTTAATGTTCCTTTTGCAGGGAGGTATACTGATAGTTATCAATTGCCAAGTAGCGGTGCTGGGTTTGCGGGCATAGGAGTATATACAAATGTGAATTTTACAACTGGCAATAGCGAGTACATAGAAGCCCCTTTAATCGAACCGCTTCAAAAAGGCAAAACCTACTACCTGGAATTTTACGTCTCTCCTGATGTGACCCCAAGCCGTTACTGGGGCTTCACCGATGCCGTGGGGCTGGCTCTTTCGGACACGTTTTATTACAAAGCCCTCGGCCCGACGGAAGCCCTGCCCCTCAAACCGGTAATCGAGAACCGGGGCACGGTCATCAGTGACACCGCCGGCTGGACGCGCATCAGCGGCTGCTACACGGCCCGCGGCGGCGAGCGGTACGCCATCATCGGCAATTTCCGAAGCACACAGGAAACGCTGGTGGAGTTCGTCAACCCCACCTACCCGTTCAACAGTTATTTCTATGTTGAAGACGTGCTGATTCAGGTTTTTGACCCACTTCCCGACACGCTCTTGTTGTGCACCGGTGAAAGCAAGACCCTGAACGCGGCTTTTCTGGACGCAGCATACCGCTGGAACACAGGCAGCACGAACAGCACAATCACGGTGCAACAACCCGGACTGTACGCCGTGGAAGCCATTATGGAAAAGTGTGTCCTGCGCGACACGGTGCGCATATTGGGCATGGAGGATACAAGCGCCTTCTCAACCGACACGGCCATCTGCCAGGGCGAGCCTTTGCAGCTTACCGCCCCTGTCATCGGCGAATACAAATGGTCGGACGGTAGCACGTTGAAGGAGATCGAAGTGACAACATCGGGAAATTATACCCTTACCGTGACCAACGAGTGTGGGCGGTTTACCTATGCTGTTGACGTAGATATAAAAGACTGCGGCTGCAACATCTACGTTCCCAATATTTTTTCACCCGACGGCGACGGATGGAACGATGAACTGGAGGTGTTCACGGGCTGCGATTATCCTCTCCGGATGTTGCGCTTTTCTGTTTATGACCGTTGGGGTAACAACATCTATACTGCCAGGGAGGGAACGTACGTTCGGTGGGACGGCTCCTACAAAGGGCAAATTATGCCAAACGGCGTGTACGTTTGGATACTGGAATACGAGTTCATTCGCAACGGCACGGCGGAGCGATTTGTCAGAAATGGAGACATAAGCATTCTGAAATGATAAAACCAGGTTTGCTCATTTTCCTAACGATAGCGACCGGGATGCTGCTACCCGGGCAAAACGCCGCTTGCGGACACGAGTGGCTGTTGGAACAGCAAGACGTTGTCGCCGGGCTGCGCGTTGCCAATGCCCGTCGCCTCTTGGACAGCTTTGGAAAAAGTCGGAATCTGAATGCGTTTCAGAGAACGGAAATTACAATTTCTGTCGTGGTTCATATCGTTTGGCAAAAGCAGGAAGAGAATATCAGCGACGAGCGCGTTTTTTCCCAGATAGAGGCCCTGAATCGGGACTTTAATGGGGAGAATACGGATTTGTCCAATGTGCCAAAAGAATTTGAAGCATTTATCGCAAAACAAGGTATAAGATTCTGCCTTGCTGCAGCCGATCCGCAAGGCGAGCCGACATCGGGGATATTGAGCGTAAAAACTGAAATAAATGCCATTGGGACAAAAAGCGCGTTGTATTCAACCGCCGGCGGCGGCAGCGATGCCTGGGATACCCAACGCTATCTCAATATCTGGGTAGCCAACACGGGTGATTTTGTGAGTGGTTTTGGTACCTACCCCGGCCAAGTCTCCCCAGACAGGGAAGGTCTGGTCATTCACCCACGATATTTTGGCAAAAATAATTCAAACCGCTACAAGCTGGGTCGAGTGGCCGTCCACGAGGCCGGGCATTACTTCGGGCTGCTGCACCCTTGGGGCGACGACGAAGATTGTACCACGGACGACGGGGTGGAAGATACTCCTCCGCAACGCGCACCGTACAAGGGCTGCCCTGCACATCCTCAAATGTCTTGCAGCAAGGCGAATATGTTCATGAACTTCATGGACTATGTGGATGACGAGTGCATGGTAATGTTCACCAAAGGCCAGATGAACAGGATGATGAACACGATTGAGGCATTTAGACCCGGATTGGTTTCGGCAACCGTTCCCTGCGTAAACCAAAGCGGGAAAGAACCGGAGACGGTGTTTATGCTCAGTCCCAATCCTTCATCGGGGATGATTATGGTGAATTTTAAAAACGACTTCTCCGAGATCGGAAAGGTAGAAATGTTCAATTCTGTCGGACAAAAGGTGTTTCACATTACAACTGTCTTGTCCGACGGAATGCAACTTGATTTCTCCAACCTGGTTGCAGGAGTTTATTTTGTAAAAATAGGATGCCACTTGGAAAAAATGATGATAAAATAACGTAATCCTGCCAACCCCGGCTGTGCAAAAATGCCGCCTGAACGGCGGCACAGCGCACATGCCCCAGCATGCGCCGCGACACACCATTGTGCCGATGTACTTGCTGAATTGAGGCGGGCCAATGTTGTACTTTCCAAAATACGTTTTTACCCTAAAACCGTTTTGCACATTAAACACTTTTGCCATAATTTTGTATTTTTAAAAATACAATTATGGAAAACCTTCGTCTTCGC